>CAZIDN010000082.1:0-15103 GCA_964537875.1 uncultured Eubacteriales bacterium | reverse complement strand
CTCTCCTCCATCACCTTTTTTTGATTATTGACATGAGAAACCACCGCAGTTATGATTTTGACAGACAGATTGCGCAAATTCAGAGTTCGTGGGGCCGAGAAATGAAGTTGTGCAAAAAGCTAATTTTTATCCATTTGCCGATTTATTAAAAAGGGGACAAGGCTATGAAGTGCCCCAAATGTCATTCCGATAATTCTGATAGCTCACGTTTCTGCAGCAGCTGTGCAGCACTACTCGCGCCGGAGGGATAGCCCTCCATCTCTGTGACGAAAACGCTCGAAACCCCTCTTCAAATTATATCCAAAGGCAGCCTCATTGCCGGGAAATACCGGATCATAGAGGAAATCGGCCGGGGCGGCATGGGAGTTGTCTACAAGGCCGAGGACATCAAGCTCAAACGCTCGGTCGCCTTGAAGTTCCTCCCGCCCCACCTGATGGACTCCCATGAGCTCAAGGAGCGGTTCATAATCGAAGCCCAGGCGGCTGCGGCCCTCTCCCACCCGAATATCTGTATCATTCATGAAGTCGGGGAAGCCGAAAACCAGTCTTTTATCGCCATGGAGTACGTGGAAGGGCAAACCCTCAGGGACAAGATCAAAAAGGGGCCGCTAAAGGCTGAAGAGGCCCTGGACATCGTCACGCAGGTCGCCGCTGGCCTGGGCGAAGCTCACCGCAAGGGCATCATTCACCGAGACATCAAGAGCGCCAACATCATGGTCACGGAGAAAGGCCAGGCCAAGGTTATGGACTTCGGGCTGGCCAAGCTCCGGGGCGGGAGTTCGCTGACCAAAAGCCAGACGACCCTGGGCACGGTAGCATACATGTCTCCCGAGCAGGCGCGGGGCGGCGAGTTGGACCAACGCACCGACATCTGGTCGCTGGGCGTCGTGCTCTACGAAATGCTTGCCGGCAGGCTGCCCTTCCGCGGAGAGCACGACCAGACCGTCATCTATTCCATCCTCCATCAGGAACCGGAGTCCTTGATCAAAGCCCGCCCCGACACGGCGCCCGAGTTAGGGCATATCGTCGGCCAGGCCCTGGCCAAGAAAGCGGACGACCGGTACCAGACTATGGAGGAGCTATGTGAAGACCTCGAGGCCGTCGCCGAAGGCCTCAAGCCGCTCAAAGCCAGAGGGGCCAAGAAAATCTTCGGGATAAGAAAGGCTTATGTATATTCCGGCCTGGCCGTTGTGCTGGCGCTTATGCTCGGTCTCAATTTCGGGGGCCTGCGGAATCGGCTTCTCGGACGGAGCGGCGCACCGGCACGCGCCGTCAAGCTGGCCGTCCTGCCGTTTGTCAATCTGAGCGGCGACCCGGAGCAGGAGTACCTGAGCGACGGCCTGACTCAGGAAATGATCGCTCTCTTGGGGCGCCTCCATCCCCAGAGCCTGGGCGTCATCGCCCGCGCCTCGGTCATGCGTTACAAGAAGGGCGACACGCCGGTCGACCAGATCGGCCGCGAGCTCGGGGTGGACTACGTCCTGGAGGGGAGTGCTCAGCGCGAGGCGAACCGCGTCCGCATCACCGTCGAGCTGATCCACGTTAAGGACCAGACGCAGCTCTGGGCCGACACCTACGAACGTGAGTTCTCGGGCATCCTAACGCTTCGGAGCGAGGTGGTTCAGAAAGTAGCCGGGGCCTTGGCGCTCAAGCTGCTGCCGTCCGAGCAGGCCATTCTGACCTCTGCCCGGACCGTCAATCCCGAGGCCCACGAAGCCTACCTCAAGGGTTTCTACCACTGGCAAAAAATGACGCCGCAGGATGCCGACACCGCCGAGCGATACTTCGAGCTGGCCCTTACGAAGGATCCTTCCTACGCCCCGGCCTACGAGGGTCTCGCGATTGTCTGGTCGTACCGCCAGAAAGCAGGTGTCACGCCGCCCTATGAGGCCGGACCGAAGGCGAAGGCGGCGGCGATGCAGGCCATCGCGCTGGACGACGATTCCGCGGAAGCGCACGAGGCGCTGGCCATGGTCAGGACATGGACCGACTGGGACTGGGCCGGCGCCGAACCGGAGTGGCGGCGCGCCCTCGAGATCAACCCTAACGCCGCGAACACGCACGCGTACTACGCCCACTTCCTGGCGATCATGGGGCGTACCAGTGAGGCCATTCCGCACAGCGAGCGGGCGCTCGAGCTGGATCCGTTCAATGCGCTGTACCACGGCATGTACGCGAAGGCCCTGTATTTCGGTCGGCGCTACGATGACGCTATAGCCGCCGCCCGCACCGCGCTAGCCATCCAGCCCGACCAGGAGGTTGGCCGCGGCACGCTGCAATACGCTCGCATCTCCAAGAGGATGCGCGACGAGCTGCTGGCCGATCAGCGGGAGCGAATCGCCCGCGATCCCGAGCGCGTGGCGGCGTTCGAGCAGGGGTTGGCGGAAGCTGGCTACGAGGGCGCGCAACGGCGCCTCGCCGATCTCCTGTCGGCACGGTACGAGAAGTCCGGCGGAGTCCCGGACCATGGCATCTTGAGAGTCTACATGCCCTGCAACATCGCCCTGCGGTATCTCGACGCAGGCGACTACGACCGGGCTATCGATTGGCTCGAGAAGGCCTACGAGGTGCATGATCCCAATTTGGCAGACCTCGGCAGTCCTCTCTACGATCCCTTGCGCTCCGACCCTCGCTTCCACGATCTACTGCGCCGCATGAACCTCCCTGTGGGTAAGAAGAAATGATCGGCTCCCGCCCAGGTCCGGTGAAAAGATAATCCCTTCTGATAAGAAATAGTTAAGCAAAGCCTTTGAGGATTGCGAAAAATTGTCCGATTAATAGAATAAAAGCATGAGAAAGTATATCCTCGTCATTTTTTTGGCGTGTCTGGTCACGATCGCGATAGGGCAGAAGGTCCTTCCCAAAGACCAAACACCGAAACCGGCGGCGGCATCCGTCAAAATCTGGCCTTCAATAATTCCTGCCGATTGCCCTTTTGAAAAATCCAAGGACCTTGCCGGAATTGCCTTCACCGGCAGGCACCGGGAATACGAGGATGCCGATACGTGGTATCCGTCCTGGGCGTCGGATGGGAATCTGTATTCTCCGTTCACCGACGGACGCGTGGGGACTTTTTCCTCGGGATCTGGAGGTACCAAGGCCACTACGGGTCAGGCTAAGATCCTCGGCGAAGACCCCTTGAACCTCCAGGTCATTCCGTTGGGCGTTCATGCGGCTTCGCCGGAGCCCTACGGCGGACGATATCCCTGCGGAAGCCTGGTCTATAACGGCATCTGGTATTACGGGACATACTGCCTCGATCAGAAGCAGTTCAATTGGGATATCCTTGGGCCATTCGTCGGCTTTCGGATTTCCCGGGACTTGGGAAAGACTTGGGTGGACACGCCCTGCACCCCGGCTAATGCCCTTTTCAAAGAGTCCGGCAAGGGCGGCGCGAAGGTCAAGATCGGCGCTCCCCATTTCGTGGATTTCGGAAAAAATATGGAACATTCTCCTGACAGGAAGGCTTACCTTGTCGGGCAAGGCGCTGCCCGTCCGGAAGCGAATCTGAGCTGGATATCGGGCGATCAGGTCTATCTGGTCCGGGTCAAGCCCGCCCCGGAAACGATCAATGATTTCTCCAAGTATGAATTTTTTGCGGGGCACGATGCCAAGGGCGGACCTCTCTGGACAAACGACTTTTCGAAGATAAAGCCCCTCGTCGAATGGCGAGACCGCGTGGGTGTGGTCACCATGACCTACGATGCGCCTCTCAAAAAATATCTGATGTGCATTACCGACGGCTGGCCTACGGTCGGACCGATGAACACGTACATCCTGGAATCGAATACCCTGACCGGTCCCTGGCGGATCGTCGTCTTTATGAAATATTTCGGCGAACAGGGATATTTTGTCAACATCCCTTCGAAATTCATCGGAGCCGACGGCAGGACGGCCTGGCTTTGCTATTCTGCGAATTTTACCAATGGCTGGATACGAACCCGCTATGAATCGGACCCGCCGGGCAGCCGCTATGCTTTGTGTCTGCAAGAATTCAAGCTGCTCAGGCCCGCGGAAGGAAAATAAAAGCTCCGAAAAAGACGGCGGCTATTTCTTGAAGCCTCTTAAAAGCTCCTCTTCATCGCGGCCGTGGTGGCCCGGCTCTATTTGCTCGCAGGCGAAGAGGGCGGCGCCGCGGGCCGCCGTTAGATGGGGATCGGGCGCGATGACCACCGGCTGACCCAGCGCCTGGGATAGGAATTTATCCATGCCTTGGATTCGCGCCGCTCCGCCGGTGAAAACGACAGCCGCGGTCGATCCGGGATGACTCAGCGAGGCCACCCGATTGGCGACCGAGCGCAAGACGCCGGCCGAGATATCCTCCGGTGTCACGCCTGAGGCAAGAAGCGAGATGATCTCGGTTTCGGCAAACACCGCGCATGTGCTGTTGATGACGGCGGGCTGCAGGCTGCGGGCGGCGTGGACGCCGAGCTCGGCCAGCGAAAAGCCCAGCCGTTGGGCCACCATCTCCAGGAACTGGCCGGTGCCGGCGGCGCAGCGATCGTTCATGGCGAAGTCCCGGACGCCCTGTCCGTCCAGGACAATGACCTTGCTGTCCTGTCCGCCGATATCGACAATGACCAGGGCATCGGGCAACAGGCTCCGCACGCCGCGCGCCTGGCAGGTGATTTCCGTGATGGTCGTATCGGCCTGGGTGAGCACGCGGCGGCCGTATCCGGTACCCACGGTCCTTTTGATATCCTGGGGCTGAACTCCGCCATTTTTGAGCGCTTGTCCGGTGAGCTCGATGGCCAGCTCGGTTTGGTCGGGCCTCTGGTCGGCGGCCACGGCTGAAATGACCCGGCGGTCGGCGGCGTCCATGAGCACCACCTTCATGGCCCGGGATCCGGCGTCGATGCCGCAGCCGATCATCGCGATCCTTGGCCCGACGTCCCGCTAGCCTTCGAACGAACCGTCTCCATCAATGCCTCGATCCTCACCATGAGGCGAGCTGAGTCCGAGGGCGAATAATCCGTGACGATCTTCAAATAGGGCAAGTGGAACTCGTCTTCGACGAACCGTCGGACTCGTTTGGATTCTACATCGTAGGTCAGGCAGGCCTGCCAGACCAGCTCGATGACGCACTGGGGACGGAAGCGGGCCGCTAATGCGCGCAGCGAATCCAGCCTCCGTTCGTTGATGGTCATCACCGAACAGGGTAGATGGTAGTATTTTTCGGCAATAGCTTGAAGCGGATCGGGGGCATCGGGGTCGATGTCCTCAAGGATCGGCTTGATCCCCGTGCAGTTCTCCTGGGCGACGACAACGGCCCCGCAGCTTTCGATCAGCTCGATGACTCTCTCCGCGCCGTGAACAGTCGGCACTCCGGTCAGCAGGACGCGGACGGGTGGCGGGGATTGTCTGAGGTCTAAGGGCGAGCCGGGCACGGCCGCGCTGACGGCGGCGCCGGTGTTGAAGGCCCGGATCGCTTTTTCGTATTGCTCCAGGTCGGCGTCGATCCCGGAGATTATACTCTTGAACTCCAGAAGCTGCCGCCCGGTCAAGGGAGGCACGTCTCGGGCCATGAGGTCGGCGAGTTGACGGCGTAGGCCGCGCTCGCGGTTCATGAGCCGGATGGCCGCCCGCAATTGATCGTCGGTGATTTGTTTATCGAATCTCTTTTCCACGTAGGACTTGAATTTTTCCACTTCTTTTTGCCAGTGGGCGAGGGCGTCCGGCTGATCGGCCTTTTGAGGCAGCTCCAGGATGTACATCTCCCGGCCGGCACTCATCAGCTCGTACATTTTCTTTTTTCCGTCGCAGGTGGTTTCCGCCACGACGAGGTCGGCCCATTCCAAGAACGGATTGGTGCCCTGGAGGTGATAGCCGTAGGTGGATTTGATGAGCGGACAGAGGTTGACCGGCAAATGTTGCTCGGCGGCAGGAATGGTCTCGAGAGAGCCTCCGCATAGGCAGACAGGCACGGCGCCGGCCGCAAAAAGAATTTCCCGCGGTGTGTACTCGCACAAAATGCCGACGATGGGCCGGCTTTGGGCTTTGGCCGCCTCTGCATAGTCGTAGCAGTGGTCGATCATTTGGCTGAAGTAGGTGAGGGGTGTATCGGCGGGCTCTATACTTGTCATCCTTTGTCCTATTTTCTCTATTTTAACCTAATACTTATATTGCAGGAAAGGAGCAGAGTCAACCCAAGATTGCCGATAGAAATGCCCGACGGGTCCTGTCGGACACTCTTGGAGGGAAACCCCTGCTGCGGGTTTCTCTCCAACGCTCGCTTCGCTCTCTGCCTTCTTTCCATGGAGCATCCGGCGATGAATCCATAGGAGGATGCTCCTTGGAGGGGTGGCAGGGCGGGCGGGTATTCCCGCCGCCCGTTGGAGGGGGACCCTGTGAAAGGGTCCTCCTCCAAGAGTGTCTGGGGGGCCCCCGAACCACGCCACCCGTCAGGCATCGGGGCTTCATTTAGATTTGCGGGAACGCTAAAAGCTTTTAGCGGATGAGCAGCCCTCTACCGGCAAATCTGGGTAAGAATCAACATGAGAGTGAAGAGGCCTTGACGTTTTGCGGATGAAATTTGCCAATTGACCCAAGGAAATTTTTGTGTTAAATAAAAAGCCAAATCCAGCAATTTATGATGTGCCAGGAAGAAGACTTCATGAGAATCCATAAAGCTGATCATTCCGCGCCATCGCAGTCCGGGGGCTTCGTTGCCGGTCATGCTACGACGAAGAGGAAATATCAATCCGTTCCAATCCTGATCCTTCTAGCCTTGGCGCTTTTCACGCTGGAGAATTTCTCCTTACAAAATGATAAGCAAAATGATATCCGGACGATCTACCAACAATATTTTCAGGTCCGGAAATTGTTCGCCCGAAAAGCCTACGCCGAAGCGATGGCCGGATCCAAAAAGATCATCGCCAGGAAGCCAGATTTCTATGAAATCTATCCTTATTTTGCCCGGATCTCCAAAGCGGCCAATCAAGTGGAGAAATCCGTTGTTTATCTTCAACAGCTCATCCAGAAACAGCCGGATCAAACGGCTTATTATTATGGACTAGGGCTGTGCCTGAGAATTCAGGAGAAACTCGATCAGTCGGCGGACGCGTATAAAAAAGCCATCGATCTCCGGGCCCCATCGATCCTGATTTACTACGAGCTCGTCGCTCCATTCCAGGGCGATTTTTTCGAGCTCATAAAATACTTCGAAGAAAAGGCCAGGGCTCATCCCATGAATCCCTTTGTTTATTACGGGATGGGAATCGTTTACGAATATAAACTGAGGAAGTTCGACGTCGCTTTGGGCTGCTACGAGAAGGCCGTGAAGGTTGCGCGAGACGCAGGCCGGACGCCTCATCTGGGACAGCTTCTCAATCATATCGGAGTTTATTATTGGAACAGGGGAAACTTCGCCAAGGCTTTGGAATATTACAGGCAGGCCGTGGAAACCGTTCAAGAAACCGGTGAGAAATCTGACCTAGCCAGATATCTTTATAATTGCGGCCTGGCCAGCTGTTCTCTGGGAGATCTCCGCCGAGGGCTGGAATATTACGAAGAAGCTTTGAAGAATGATCAGGACGTTGGACTTAAAGACCATGAAGCCCAAACGCTCAGAAACATCGGCTATGTTTATTATCAATTCAGCGATTATTCACGGGCTTTAAATTACTACCATCAGGCTCTTGCCATCGTCAGGGATATCGGCGACAAAGCCGCAGAAGGCCGGTATCTGGCGGATCTGGCTTCTGTTTTTTGGACGAAAGGAGATTATCCCCGGGCCCTCGAATACGGCGAGACGGGCTTAAAATTGGCCCAGGAAAACCGGGATAAGTTCGGGGAGACAACGGCTCTCCGTTTCATTGGCAATACTCATTGGACCATGGGTCATTTTTCAAAAGCGCTGGAGTGCTATTTAAGAGCCCTCAAGGAAAGCCAAATCGCCGGGAATAAGACTAACGAAGCGTCATGCCTCAATGACATCGGCCTGATCTACCGCGAAACCGGCGATTATCTAAAAGCCCTGGACTATTATGAACGGTCCCTGCAGATATTCAGGGAAACAGGTGGAAAAATCGGCGAGGGGACATGCCTCAACAATATCGCCACCATTTATATGACCATCCATGATGATTCGCGGGCCTTGGAATATTTTGAGAAGGCCCTCAAAATTGCCCAGGAAACCGGGAACAAATATTTTGAATCGAACCGCCTAAACAACGTCGGGACTGTTCAGTCGCGCTTAGGGGATGATCCTCGGGCGCTTGAATACTTCGAAGAAGCCTTGAAGATCGCCAGAGGAATCCGAGCCAAGGAGCGAGAGGCTGGGGTTCTCCGCGACCGGGGTGATGTGTTTCTTAAAATGAACCGTTTGGCAGAGTCCTTGGATTCCTTCGAGAAAGCCCTAGCCATAGCCCTGGAAATCGGCCAGCCCACGACGGCTTGGAAGGCACACGCCGGTCTCGCCCGAGCTTTTGAGAAATCGGGCCGATATGATGAGGCATTAGCGAACTACAAGAAATCGGTCCAGGTGATCGAAGATATCAGGGCCCGGTTTCCTTCGGAGGAGCAGAGAGCCGGCTATTTGAAAGACAAGATCAAAGTTTATGAATCTTTGATCAATCTGTTCTTCGCCCTGCATCAGAGGCAGCCTGCGGCAGGTTATGATCGAGACTCTTTTTATTATGCAGAGAAAGCCAAAGCCAGAGCTTTCCTGGACAGTCTCGAGGAGGCCAAAGTCGACCTGAGAGCTGGTTTATCGCCGCAAATCAGGGAGGAAGAGACCAAGGTCTCCAAAGAAATTTCCCGCCTTCAAACAGAACTGGCCAAGCCCGGCCTGGCTGAGGAGAGACGAGGGGAATTGTTCAAGAAGCTGGAAGAGGCCGAGGAAGCTTACAGAAATATGATTCAAGCCATGCGGATGAATAGTGCGAAATATGCCCAAATCGCTTACCCGGAGCCGGGGAAGCTCGAGGAGATCCAAGCGAAAGTCTTGGATCGGGAATCAGCCCTCTTAGAATATTTTTTGGGCGAAGAAAATTCTTTTCTGTTTTATGTGACAAAAAACGATTTCTCTATTCATAAATTAGCAGGGAGCAAAGAGCTTCAAGAAAGAGCGAACAATTATATCAAACTGCTCTCTTCGAAAACGGGCCAGGATTTTGCCGCTTTTTCTGCCGGCAAAAAGATGTATGGTGAGCTGATCGGCCCGGTTGGGGATAAGATTATGAAAGGGAGTAACCTGATCGTCATTCCCGACGGCCAACTGAACTATTTACCGTTCGAGACGCTTATCCCTGAGGAGAGGCCACCGGCCGGTGGAGCAAAGACTTATTCGGTTCAACATTCGGGGATCAAACCCCCGGGCAAATTCCTGGTCGAGGATTTTGTAATCTCCTATGCCCCTTCGTCCTCTTCCCTGATGAATCTTTTGGAGCGGAAAAGAGACTCAAGGGCTAAAAAGCTCTGGCTGGCTTTTGCCGACCCGGTGTACGCACCTAAAGGATCCTCTGTCAAAACAGCTCCGGCAGACGAGATCTCGAGAGAGTATTACCTGGGAAAAGGATTTGATTTTTCGCCGTTGCCCTACAGCGGCGAAGAAGTGAAGATGGTCTCCAAGCTCATCAAAAAAGGACAGCGGGAGATCTATACGCAGGAAGAGGCGAAGGAGGAAAAGCTCAAGGCCATTCCGTTGAAGGATTTCAAGATCCTTCATTTTGCCACCCATGGGCTTCTCGACGAAAATGTTTCTCTCCGTTCGGCGTTGGTCTTGACTCAGGACGAAGATCCCAAGGAAGACGGGTTTTTTCAGGTCCGGGAAATTTACGATATCGAGCTCGATTCCGATTTAGTCGTCCTCTCCGCCTGCCAGACGGGAAAAGGAGAGTTGGAAAACGGGGAGGGGGTTTCAGGACTGTCGCGGGCTTTTCTCTATGCCGGAGCCCAGGCGGTTCTCGCGAGTCTGTGGAATATCAACGACCGGGCGACTGCCGGGTTCATGGGGCATTTTTATAGATCTCTCAATCAGGGGAAGAATAAAGACGAGGCTTTGCAGTCGGCCAAGTTGGAAATGCTGAGGTCTCCCTTCGGCCATCCGTTCTACTGGGCGGCCTTCGTCGTGATTGGAGATTCCCAGACCCCGATCAAGTGAACTGAAAAGAGAGAAGCGAGATCCTCCGCACAAAACCTCTTAGCTTGCTGGAGGGAAATCCCTTTTCAGTTTTCCCTGTTTCCGTGGAAGTTTACTGATTGAAGGAAAATTCAGTCCTGTTTGAGCTTAAACGGCTGCAGGCCGGATTCTTTTCTCGCTCCGGATTCCAAGTTGGCAATGACTTTCCAGTAGAACATCTTTCCCTTTTCCAGTTGAGGGAGCACGGCGGAAGGCAGCTCGATTTCAGTTTTTTGTGTTTTTTCTGAATTCCAGGCGGGATTCAATTCTTCATCCAGCAATCTTACTTCATATTCGACGGCTTTTGGATAAAGTTTCCATGCGAAAACTATAGGCGGCCGGTCGATGTCTCCTTTGGGAGAGATGAGTTCAAGAATTTGCTCTTCATCTCCCCTCACAAGATCCTCTTTAAAATTTCGAGGAATTCTGAGAATGAACAGCGCTGCCAGGATGATCATCAGGATGCCGGCGGCGGCCGGCACGTATTTGAAGCGCTTGGATGAGAAAAAAGCCTGGACTTTTTCTTTGAGCCCTGGCCCGGGCTTTTCCAAACGCTGTTTTTCAAGCTCAAATATCTTGCTTTTTGCCTTATCCTTTAGCTGCTGGACTTCTTCTTTGGATAAAGACACCCCCTCAAAACTTCGAGCGATCTCTTTGGTCCCCATGAAAATCTCTCGAAGGGCTTCAAATTTCCAGTGGCAGGAAGCGCATCCGGTCGCATGGTCGATGATCTTGAATTTTTCCTCTTCGCTCACCTCCGCAGAAAAGGATTTCATCAAGAGCTCATCCGAAGGACATCCTCCGTTTTTGAAAGACGATTCTTGTCTTGACCTTTTGTAAATTCTTTTCAGGTCTTCAGCCCGCAATTTCATTCTGATTCTCCAGAAATTCCGTCCATCCGTCCCATTCTATTCCTCGATTTCTATGCCTTTCTCTTCGAGCCCCTTTCGCAAATCGGCCAGGCCGCGCGAAAGCAAGTTCCTGGCCTTTCCATCGCTCCAACCAAAATATTTAGTAATCTCGTCTGCCGTCAGGCCGGATAGATAGAGTTTGACGACTTGCCTTCGCGACTCGATCAGGGAATCCACGGATTCATGAATGATCTCTATCAGCTCTTTATTTTGAAGCTGGACTTCGGGAAGTTCCGTTTGACTCGTTTTGAATTTCTCCTCCTCGTCCAGCGCTTCATCCTGCGGGTCGATCAATGCTCTTCTCTGCTCGGACAAACGTTTCATGACTTTGCTCGTTGTCGTATAAGCCACTCTCCATATATAAGAGCCCAGATTGTGGATCTCCTTCTCACTTTTCCGGATTTCCTTCCAGACGGCGATCTTAACTTCCTGCTCGATATCGTCCATGTCCGATTTATCAATCGAGGGGCAGGTTTTCCGGATGGCCGAACGGATGAGCAAAGAAAAACGCTCGATCGTTTCTTCGACCGCTAAAAATTTATTATCCATATCCGGCGCTGGGAAAATTAGCGGTTTCAATTATATTCATTTTTTATTTTTCAGGCAAAAAAAATTAATACGACGACCGCATCCCTTATCCCGTGATAAAAAAAAGAAACTTATGGTTATTCCCAGGAGCCTGAAGACAGATGAAGCGACCAGCCGAGGCGGCCAGAGTATTTTTCTTTATAAAAATATCAAGAAATTGAGAGAAATCCGGCTCTTTTTGCCTCTTCTTAATGGAGGGAATCGGCGAACAAGAAGCCGCTTTTATGATTTTAAAAGACGATAGGCGCTTAAGAAGGAGATGGGGAATGAGAATCATCTCTCAAAAACTGAGGCCTTTGCATACATCTTGGGTGAGAAAATTAGAGGATCATCTCATCCGGGAAAAGCTCCGGCCGGACATCCATCTTCTAGAAAACCCCGATCAAGGGGTCATTTTTTTGAAAAAATCCATCTCTGTCTTTAGCTGTCCCAAGCCGCTCATGAGGGCGCTTGACCGTTTTCTCCATGGCGTTCCCCGCGCCCAGGCCGGCCGCAGCCAAAACATCGCTGAGCCGGATTTTGACGCGCTTCTCCAGGTCCTCTTCAAAAAAACGGAATCGAAAGGGAAAGAAGATTCTCAATCCCCGGAGAATAATCGAGAGGGAACGATCCTTGACCGGCTTGTCTTGAATGTCAGCAATGCCTGCAATTTAAGGTGCAGATACTGCTATGCCGGAGGGGGAAATTATGGCCGGCCTCAGTCTCTCATGGAGGAGAAGACGGCCGCCCGAATTCTGGATCAATTCTTCGAGCTCTTCGACGAAATCCACAAGATTCAATTCTTCGGAGGAGAACCTCTTCTCAATCCCCGTCTGATCCGGTTCGTCTGCGAGGATATCCAGAGAAGGCAGGAACGGGGGGAGATCAGAGAACGGCCCAGTTTCGGCGTTGTCACCAACGGGACCATTCTCTCCGACGAGATCATAGGGCTCTTTAAGCAATATGGCATCGCCGCGACAATCAGCCTGGATGGACCTGAACCGGTCAACGATTATCTTCGGGGAGAGGGAACGTTTCGAAAAATTCATCAATTCGTCTGCGCCCTCCAGCAACATAAGATCGAATATTCATTTGAGGGCACCTACACCGCATTCCACATGGAAAACGGTCTTCCCCTGAAGGACCTCCTGGATTTTTATCATAAACATTTTCAAAAGATGGAAATCCACATGCCGCCGGCTTCCCTTCCAAAAGGCCATCCCCTGGCCATCGATGACGCCGTGGCAAACGAAGTCTATCGGGACGCAGTGGAATATTCGCTGGACAATATATCCTCCGGGCATTCGCCCTGCAGCCTCAGTTTTGCCTCAAGAATGATGAACACGTTTTTGGAAGGAAAACCCATTGAGAACTATTGCCCTGCCGGCTTTTCGACTCTATCGGCGGATGCGCAGGGGAATGTCTATCCGTGCTTTATGTTCACGGGGAATGAGGATTTCATCGTCGGCAATGTCTTTGCAGAAAATGAGGTCCGTGGGAGGCGCGACAAGCCGATGGTTCAGAAGATCTTTTATTCGGATAAGACAAGAAACCCGCAATGCAGGGAGTGTTGGGCTTCTCCCTTCTGCTCCGGGTGTATCGGAGCCGATTACTTCAAGACGGGAGGAAGATTGGAAAAAACCAGCTGCGACCTGACCAAGGCTATGGCCGAGGGCTTTTTGGCCAAGGTTGTCAATCTGATGGATAAAAATCCAAATGAATTTTCTCAAATTACGACGGAGGAAGGGGGTGAGAGAAGGCCCAATCACACAAGCGAAGTGTTTTGATCCTAGGCTGACAATTTTTTAAAGGAGGTTATTCAATGAATCGAAGGATCTTTATGGGAAGGCTCCTTAAGGGAGCCGGGGTGACCTTGCTGGGCTTTGTCCCGGGCACTTTTTTCAGCCGGAAAAAGCTCTTTGCCCAAGCGGAGAGCTTTCAAAACGTCTTCAGCCGAACGACAAAATCGAATGTCTATGACATTCTGAAAGCTTCCACGTTGCCCGACGAACAAAAGCTCGCTATTTTAGCAGTAAGGGAGCTCGGTCGCGATGATGTGAGCAAACTTATTGAGTTTTGGGGGAAAGGTGATCCGAACCCGACACCGGGAGACGGCTGCGGGCTGAAATGCGGGAATGGCTGTGGCAATAAGTGCAACTCCGGAATTAGAGGAGTCATCGGTGTTTTCAATAAAGATGGGAAATTGAACGTCAAATTCTCCTCTGTTAGCAGAAATGTGCTCAAGAGCGCCCTGGAGCAGGTTTTGAATTTTTAAGTCCCGGAGAAGGTGTTAGGTTTCCCATAGATAAAGCAGCTTCGATCCCCAAGCCGACGAGCTTTCAAGAGTGATTTGGAGGAGGGGTTCGACCCGACACTGTAAAAAGTTTATCGCCGATGACCCTATTAATGTAGACGCCCTAAATAAGATGTCATCGCGAGGAGCGAAGCGACTTCGCGATCTTACCTTTTTCTCGATGAAAGGGCCACGCCGCATGAACGGCTCGTAATGACAGTGTGACTTAATTTATCGCGTTAACATTAGTTTATGGGTTTGATGAAGGAGAGCAGGATGTTTTCTCAAAAAGTGAGATCCAATTTAATTCCTCTTATTTTATTAACTCTGGCCCTGAGCTTTGCTTGTTCCTCTCAAAAAAAGAGCGAAGAAGCCCAGACGGAAGAAGCTTCTGCTCAAGTCAAAGAATCCCTGGCCGATCCGGAATTTGTCGCCGCCGCCAAAAATGGAGACGTGGAGGCTGTCAAAGCTTTCATTCGAAAGGGCGCGGATGTCAATAGTAAAGATCCACAGGGTGGCCTTCCCGTATTTTTACTCGCGGCCGACGAAGGTCACCTGGATGTCGTCCGCGAGCTCATCAGTGCCGGTGTCGATGTGAATAAGCTGCGCGATGTCCTGGACTCGACGGCACTCTTTAGTGCGTCTTGGCATGGGAAAGTGGACGTTGTCAAAGAATTAATCAAAGCTGGCGCCGATGTCAATGCCCGAAACTCATCTCAGGAAACACCATTGATGCATGCAGCCAAATTTACCGGAGGCATGACCGGGCGGCCGGAAGTCATTCAAGAGCTCTTGAAGGCCGGAGCGGAGATTAATGCTAAAAACCGCCGAGGAGAAACGGCTCTTCATGAGGCGGCTTCGGGTAATATCGAGATCTTTCGAATACTGCTCGATGCCGGCGCCGATGTCAACGCCGCTAGTGAACCAGGGCAGACAGCGCTGATGATGGCCGCCCAGGCAGGAAAGCCGGAAATTGTCGAAGAGCTCTTGAAGCACAAGGCCAATATCAATGCCGTCGATACTTGGGATCAATGGACGGCCCTCCAGTGGGCTTCCAGCGCCGGCCAGCTCGAAACGGTTTCGCTCCTTATTAAGAATGGCGCCGCCATCCATCTTAAAGACAAGAACGGCAAAACAGCCCTCGTTCTCGCTCAGGAAAAAGGACAGACAAAGGTCGTCGAGCTATTAAAGGCGGCGGGCGGGAAAGAATAA
>CAZIDN010000081.1:0-15136 GCA_964537875.1 uncultured Eubacteriales bacterium | reverse complement strand
TGGAGAAAGGGCTGCGGTTTGCCATACGGGAAGGCGGGCGGACGGTGGGAGCCGGATCGGTCACGGAAGTCATCGAGTAAGGAGAAAATGGTATCATGGCGAGCCTCTTGGCGCGGCAATCCCCTCTGATGAGAAGAGGGGGTCGCTACGGCACTACGTGCCTCGCGATGACATGAGATGAGTAATAAGCATGAGAGAAATCATCACCTTGAGCTGTTCGGTGTGCAAGCGACGCAACTACTCGAACACGCGGAACAAAAAAAAGCAGACCGAGAGGCTGGAGATCAAGAAATTCTGCCCGTTCTGCCGGAAACACACGCTTCACAAGGAAGTGAAATAGGAGATTTTGAAAAAGGGATAAATGTGAGTCAGGTGAGTAGCTCAACTGGCTAGAGCAGCGGTCTCCAAAACCGCAGGTTGCGGGTTCGAGTCCTGCCTCACCTGCCAAACGCCCCTGCGATAAAGGATTGTTTCCAAGAAATAATCTCAGGCAAGGATAGGGTTTAACTATGAGCGAAAAAGAGAGATGGTACAAGCGTTTTTGGCCGTTTATCAAAGAGGCCAGGGCGGAACTGAAGAAAGTCACCTGGCCTTCCCGGAGCGAGGTCTACAGCACCACCCTGGTCGTCATCATCGCCGTGATCTTCTTCGGCTTTTACCTGTTCTTCATGGACGTGGCCTTTTCTTGGGCGATCACGAAAATCAAAGATTTTTTTGGATAAACAATAACCATGGCAAAAAATTGGTATGTCGTTCACACGTACTCAGGGTTTGAGAAGTTCGTGGCCGAGTCTATCCGGCAGCGGGCTCTCGAAATGAACATCCAGGACCAGATCGGCCAGATCATCATCCCCACGGAAGACGTCATCGAGATCAAGTCCGGCAAGAAGGTCGTCTCGACCAAACGGTCGTATCCCGGATATATCCTCATCGAAATGGAAATGACCGATGAGAACTGGCTCATCATCCGGGAAACGCCGAAGGTCACGGGCTTCGTCGGCTCGGGCAAAAAGCCGTCGCCGTTGAGCAAGGAGGATGTCGGCCAGATCGTCGAGCACATGGAGACGACCTCGGAAAAGCCCAAGCCCAAGCATTCCTTCGAAAAGGGCGAAGCCGTCCGCATCATCGACGGGCCGTTCTTCAATTTCAACGGCATGGTCGAGGATGTCAACCACGAGCGGAACACGCTCAAGGTGCTGGTGATGATCTTCGGCCGGTCCACCCCCGTCGAGCTGGAGTTCTTACAGGTCGAGAAAATCTAGGAGGAACCTATGTCCAAAGAAGTTGTGGCCAGGATCAAGCTCCAAATTGTCGCCGGCCAGGCCAGCCCGGCCCCGCCCGTGGGCCCGGCCTTGGGCCAGCGCAGCGTGAACATCATGGACTTTGTCCGCCAGTTCAACGAGAAAACGAACAAGATGGAGGAGGGGATGGTCATCCCTGTCGTCATCACGGTCTTCAAGGACAAGACGTTCAATTTCGTCTTGAAAACGCCGCCGGCCTCCTACCTGCTGAAGAAGGCCGCGGGCATTGCCAAGGGATCGGGGGCGCCGAACAAAGAAAAGGTCGGCAAGGTGACCCAGAAGCAAATCGAAGACATCGCCCGATTCAAGCTTCCGGACCTGAATGCCAACGACCTGGACGCGGCCAAAAAAATCATCGAAGGAACGGCCAAAAACATGGGATTGGAGATCATCAGTGGCTAATCGAGGAAAGAAATATCTCAAGGCGGGGGAACTCAAAACGAAGACGGAGTACACCATCGAAGAGGCGGTCAGCTTGATCAAAAAAGCCAAATTCGCCAAGTTCGATGAGTCCGTCGAAATTGCCATGCGTCTGGGCGTCAACCCCAAGCAGTCGGACCAGATGGTCCGCGGCACGATCGTCCTGCCCCACGGCACCGGCAAGACCAAGAAGATCTGTGTCCTGGCCTCCGGCGAGAAGATCAAGGAAGCCGAGGACGCCGGCGCCGACTACGCCGGCGGCGACGAGCTGGTCGAGAAGATCGCCGGCGGCTGGATCGATTTCGATGTCGTCATCGCCACGCCCGACATCATGCGCGGCGTGGGCAAGCTGGGCCGGATTCTCGGGACCAAGGGCCTCATGCCCAACCCGAAATCCGGAACGGTGACCTTCGACATTAAAAAGGCCGTCGAAGAAACCAAGGCCGGCAAGGTGGAATTCCGCATCGACAAGACCAGCATCATCCATTCCACGGTGGGCAAGGTCTCGTTTTCCGAGAACAAGCTCGCCGAGAACGTGAAGACCTTTCTGGCGGCCGTCCAGCACGCCCGGCCGTCGGCCGCGAAAGGGAAGTTCATCCGGAGCATGTTCTTGGGTTCGACGATGGGACCTTCTTTCAAGATCACCGAAGAAGTGTTAGAGAAATAGGAGACAGGCACGTGAAACGGGAAACCAAAGAAACACGCATCCACGAGGTGTCCGAAATTTTCAAGGCGAACCATACCTTCTACGTGTTCGATTACAAGAACATGACCGTGGCCCAGTCGGTCGACCTGCGGAAGACGCTGCGGAAGAACGGTTCCTCCCTGAAAATCGTCAAGAACCGGCTTGCCCTGCGAGCGCTCCGGGCCGAATTCCCGGCCGAGTTCAAGTCCTCGTTCCGCAATCCCACCGCCGTCGCCTACACCGCGGCCGACCCGATCGCCCTGGCCCGGCTCCTCAAGGATTTTGCCGCCCAGAACAAGGTGCTGATCATGAAGGGAGGTCTGGTCGAGGGCCATTATTTTCCCGCCGCGAGGTTCGAGGAGATCGTCAAGCTGGCCTCCCGCCAACAACTCTTGGGCAAGGTCGGCACCTTGATGGCCTACCCGCTCATGCAGCTTTTAAGGACTTGGCAGGCCCCTTTGACCAACGTCGGCAGCCTGTTGAGCCAATTAAAAAATAAAAAATAGCCAATAAAATGGTCACAACCGAGACAGGAAAGGAGTCAAACAACGTGTCAAAACTAACCAAAGAAGAATTCTTCAATCACCTGGACCAATTGACGGTTTTGGAGCTGGCGGACTACATCAAGGAGTTCGAAACGCGGTATGGAATCAGCGCCGCTGCGGCCGTCCCCATGGCCGCGGTCGGCGGAGCCGTTCCCCAAGCCGAGGCCAAGGCTGAAGAAGCCAAATCCGAATTCACCCTGGTCTTGAAGAGTGTCGGAGACAAGAAGATCAACGTCATCAAGATCGTCAGAGAAATCACCAGCCTTGGCTTGAAAGAAGCCAAAGACCTGGTCGACGGCGCCCCCAAGCCGGTTAAAGAAGGGCTGGCCAAGGATGAGGCGGAGGCGCTGAAGAAGAAATTCGAGGAAGTCGGGGCCCAGGTCGAATTGCAGTAACGTTCGGAGAGGTGCATCCCTCATTGTTTCGACTGAGGTCTCTTGCCAAAAGATTTTTTGGGCCGGGCATTCCGAATTCGGGAATTCGGCAGGCCGAGCCTATTTACGTTTTAGAGAGCGTCCATGATCAAAGAATCTGAAAATTTTTACCGTGACAGGCTTGATTTTTCCAAAATCACGACGGTCTTTCCGATGCCTGACCTTCTGGCCATCCAGAGGCAGTCCTATGCGGAATTTCTGCAGATGGAGTTTCTGGCCGAGGAACGGAAGGACACAGGCCTGCAGGCCGCTTTTAAGGATGTCTATCCCATCTCCGATTTCAAGGAGACCACCCAGCTCGATTTTATCAACTACTCGATCGGAAATTGGGAATGCAAATGCGGCCGGCTGAAGGGCGTGGAGAATTCCCGGGCGCGCTGCAACGGCTGCGGGACCCTGCTCCCGGCCGAGGCGGAGCTCACGGAGAAGGAAATCTGCCCGTACTGCAGTGCCGTCAGGAAGATCGAAATCCCGCTCTGCGACCACTGCGGTGACACGGTCGGGCTGAAGATGAAGTACAGCCCGAACGAGTGTCTCCAAAAGGGTTACACCTATGCCGTCCCGCTGAGGCTCAAGGTCCGCTTGATTTCTTGGGAAAAGGACGCGACAACCAAGGCCAAGCGGCTGAAGCATATCAAAGAGCAAGAGGTCTATTTTGGCGACATCCCCTTGATGACGGATAAGGGGACGTTCATTTTCAACGGAATCGAGCGGGTAGTGGTCAGCCAGCTCCAGCGCTCGCCCGGCGTCTTTTTCCGCCAGGGCGAGAGCAAAGGATTTTTCATCGCCAAGATCATTCCCTACCGAGGCGCCTGGGTGGAATTTGAGTATGATGCGAAAAACAACCTGTATGTCCGCCTGGACAGGAAAAAGAAATTCCTGGCCACGGTTTTTCTGCGGGCCCTAGGGTTCAGCTCGGACGAAGACATCCTCAAGGTTTTTCACAGAATCTTTAAGATCACGCCCGAAAACGGAAAGCTCTACTGGGACATTTCAGACGGGTTGATCGGCAAGACCCTGGGCGAGGACATCCTCGACGCCAAAGGGAAAAATGTCGCCATCCACTCCAGAAAAAAAATCACGCCGGAGATTCTCCAGGAGATTAAAGACCTGGGCCTGGCCAAGGTGGCCATCGACCGGAAAGACCTGCAGAATGCCTTTGCCCTGAGCGGAATCAAGGGCAAAGTCAAGGGCAATGAGGAAATCGGTGACACGGCCCTCGACCTGCTGATCGGAAAGGGCGAGCCGTTCGAAGTGTTCTTCCCGACCGAGGACGAGGCGGGGATGATCATCGTCAACACGGTGAAAAAGGACCTGCGCAAGGATACCAACCAGGCCCTGGCCGAGATCTATCGAAAATTGCGGCCGGGCGAGCCTCACACCATGGAGAGCGCCCACAATCTCTTCCGCAACCTCTTCTTCAACCCGCAGAAGTACAATTTCTCCAGGATCGGCCGCCTGAAGATGAACATCAAGCTGGCGTTGAACACATCCCTCGAGGACAAGACGCTTCTCCCCAAGGATTATGTGGAAGTGATCAATTACCTGTTCCGCCTCCGCCGGGGGGAAGGAAGCGTCGATGATATCGACCATCTGGGAAACCGGCGCGTCCGTTCGGTCGGCGAGCTCGTCGAGAATGCCTTTCGGATCGGGCTGACCCGGATGGAGAGGACGATCAAAGAAAAAATGACGATCACGGCGGACCTGGCCTCGGCCATGCCCCAGGACCTGATCAATTCCAAGCCGGTCATCGCTGCGCTCAAGGAGTTTTTCGGAAGCTCCCAGCTGTCGCAGTTCATGGACCAGATCAACAGCCTGGCCGAGGTGACACACAAGAGGCGGTTGAGCGCCCTCGGTCCCGGCGGGCTGAGCCGCGAACGGGCGGGGTTTGAAGTCCGGGACATCCAGGCTTCCCATTATGGGAGGATCTGTCCGGTGGAAACGCCGGAAGGCCCGAATATCGGGTTGATCTCCTCGTTGAGCTGCTACGCCCGCGTCAACAGCTTCGGTTTTGTCGAAACGCCCTACCGGAAGGTCAAAGACGGCCGGATCATCGATTATGTCAAGATCCTTCATCCAGGCGACAGCAACACGAAGGTCGGCGATGTCATCGAGAAAGATGAGATTCTGAAGGACATCGCATCGCTCAAGCGGAAGAACGCCTGCCACATGCCCGTCGTCGAGCCCTACTGCTTCTACCAGACGGCCTGGGAGGAAGAAAAATACAACATCGCCCAGGCCAACGCCAAAGTCGATGAGAAAGGCAATTTTACCGACGACCTGATCAGCGCCCGTCAATCCGGGAATTTCAAGCTCCTGCCCAAAAATCAGATCGATTATATCGACGTCTCTCCCAAGCAGTTGGTCTCGCTCTCGGCGGCCTTGATTCCTTTCCTGGAGCACGATGATGCGAACCGCGCCCTGATGGGCTCCAACATGCAGAGGCAGGCGGTGCCCCTTCTCCGGCCCATCGCTCCGCGCATCGGGACCGGGATCGAGCATCTCGTGGCCAAAGGATCGGGAGATGTCATCGTCTGCAGGCGTTCCGGCGTCGTGGAGTTCGTCGATGCCGAACGCATCCTGATCCGCGTCGACGAGCGCGATAATTCCAAGGAGCACGAAGTCGGGACCGAGCTCTACCTTCTGACAAAATTCCTCAGGACGAACCAGAACACCTGCTTCAGCCAGAGGCCGATCGTCCGGAAAGGCGACAAAGTCGAGAAAGGCCAGATCCTAGCCGACAGCTCTTGCACGGACCTGGGAGAGCTGGCCCTGGGGCGGAATGTCATGTGCGCGTTCATGCCCTGGCGCGGCTACAATTTCGAAGACGCCATCATTGTCAGTGAGAAACTGATCATTGCCGATATCTTTACCTCCCTCCATATTGTCGAGGAAACGATCGAGGCCCGGGATACGAAACTGGGCCCGGAGGAGATCACCAGGGATATTCCCAACGTCCCCGAAAACCTGCTCAGGAACCTCGATGAGAACGGCATCCTCCGGATCGGCGCCCAGGTCAAATCGGGAGATGTCCTGGTCGGGAAGGTCGCGCCCAAGGGCGAGACGCAGCTCTCTCCTGAGGAAAAACTCCTCAAGGCGATCTTCGGCGAGAAGGCCTTGGATGTGAAGGACGCCTCGCTCTATTGTTCGCCCGGGGTCGAAGGAACGGTGATCGACGTCCGCATCTTCTCCCGCCGCGGAACGGAAAAAGGCAATCGCGCCAAGCTCATCGAGAAAGACGAGATCGCCAAGATGAAAAGGAACCTGGACGATGAGATCCTCATCCTCGAGGGAGAAAAATGGCGGAAGGTCAAGTCCCTGCTCAAGGGAGAATTCGTGGCCAAGGACCAGAAGGTCTCCGGCATAGCCCTGGCCAAAGGCGCCAAGGTGACGGAACGAACTCTCGACGAGATCGACCCCGAGGACCTGGACAAGATCAAGCTGGAAGACAATGCCGAGCGGGATGAAAAGATCAAGGATATCGAAAAGAAGGTCAAGCGCCAGATCGAAGCGTTGCGCTCGATCTTCAAGGAGAAAGTGGAAAGCTTGAAGAAGGGCGACGAGTTGGCCCCCGGCGTCATCCAGGCCATCAAAGTCTTCATCGCCATGAAACGCAAGCTGTCGGTCGGAGACAAGGTGTCCGGCCGCCATGGCAATAAGGGCATCATCGCCAAGATCGTCCCGGAAGAGGACATGCCCCGCCTTCCGGACGGCGCGCCCGTCGATATCGTCCTGAACCCGCTGGGCGTCCCCTCCCGGATGAACGTCGGACAGATCCTGGAAACGCATGCGGGTTGGGCCGCCGAAAAACTCGGCCTGTGGATTACGACGCCGGTCTTTGACGGCTGCTCGGAAAGGGAAGTCAAGGAACTGCTGGTCAAGGCGGGATTGCCCGTGACCGGAAAAACCCCGCTCTATGACGGCATCACGGGCGAGCTGCTGGACCAGGAAGTCACCGTCGGCAATATCTATATGATGAAACTCTACCACCTAGTGGACGACAAGATCCATGCCCGCTCGACGGGACCGTATTCGCTCATCACCCAGCAGCCCCTCGGCGGAAAGGCCCAGTTCGGCGGACAGCGCTTTGGAGAGATGGAAGTCTGGGCGCTGGAAGCCTACGGCGCGGCTTATACCCTCCAGGAGCTTCTCACCGTAAAATCCGACGACGTCGAGGGACGGGCTAAGATCTATGAGGCCATCGTCAAAGGGGACCTGGAATTCTCGCCGGGACTTCCTGAGTCCGTTAACGTCCTCATCCGCGAGCTTCAGAGCCTGTGCTTGAACGTGGAACTGGAAAAGGCCGAAAAGGAAGAAGTCCTGCCGTGGGGGATTGACGTTCCCCAAATCCTCAAAGGAGAACAATAATGGAAGTCAGGCAACCCCTGGGTGGAAAACCGAAGTTGGAATTTGACCGGGTCCGCATCAGCATCGCTTCCCCGGAGAAAATCAAGAGCTGGTCCTGGGGAGAAGTGACCAAGCCCGAGACGATCAACTACAGGACCTTCAAGCCGGAAAAAGACGGCCTTTTCTGCGCCAAGATTTTCGGCCCGATCAACGATTTCGAATGCCTCTGCGGCAAATACAAGCGGATGAAATACCGGGGCATCATCTGCGAACGCTGCGGTGTCGAAGTGACCAAGTCCAAGGTCCGGCGGGAACGGATGGGCCATATCCAGCTGGCCTCGCCGGTGGCCCACATCTGGTTCTTCAAGAGCCCGCCCAGCCGGATCGGACTGGTCTTGGACCTGTCCATCAAAGACTTGGAAAAAGTCCTCTATTTTGAGTCCTATATCGTCACCAATGCCGGCGAAACCCCGCTCAAGGAGAAACAGCTCCTCAATGAGGAAGAGTACAAGGAAGCCCGCGAGAAATACGGCGACAAGTTCGAAGCCTCGATCGGCGCCGAGGCCATCAAATTTCTTCTGTTGAGGATCAATATCAAGAAGGAGGCCGACCGTCTTCGAAAATTGATGAAGAAGGAGACCTCCCAGCAGAGAAAGCTGCGCTATGCCAAGCGGCTGCGCGTCTTCAAGGCCCTCAACAAGTCGGGAAATCGTCCGGATTGGATGATTTTGGATGTCGTTCCCGTTATCCCTCCGGACCTGAGGCCGCTGGTGCGGTTGGACGGCGGACGTTTTGCCACATCCGACCTGAACGACCTCTACCGCCGTGTCATCAACCGGAACAACCGCCTCAAGAAGCTGATCGAGCTACGGGCGCCGGAGCTCATCATCCGCAACGAAAAAAGGATGCTCCAGGAAGCCGTAGACGCCCTTTTTGATAACGGGAAAAGAGGGCGGGTTCATCTCGGGGCGAACCGGCGGCCGCTCAAATCCCTAAGCGAAGCCCTGAGAGGAAAACAGGGCCGGTTCAGGCAGAACCTGCTCGGCAAGCGCGTAGACTATTCCGGCCGTTCGGTCATCGTCGTCGGGCCCGAGCTCAAGCTTAACCAGTGCGGCCTGCCCAAGAAAATGGCCCTGGAGCTCTTCAAGCCTTTTATTTTCCAGAAGCTGGAAAAGGAAGGCCTCGTGCCCAGCGTCAAGGTGGCCCGGGAATGGCATGAGCAGGAGCGGCCCGAGGTCTGGGATTACCTGGAAGAGGTGGTCAAAGAGCACCCCATCCTTCTCAACCGCGCCCCCACGCTTCACCGCCTCGGCATCCAGGCCTTCGAGCCCTTGCTCATCGAAGGCAAGGCCATCCAGATCCATCCGCTTGTCTGCGCGGCCTTTAACGCCGATTTCGACGGCGACCAGATGGCCGTCCATATCCCTCTGTCCGTCGAAGCCCAGATTGAAGCCTCAACGCTGATGCTCTCGACGAATAACATCCTTTCTCCTGCCCACGGCAGGCCTCTGACCATTCCCAGCCAGGACATGGTCTTGGGCTGCTATTACTGTACGTTGGCCAAGAAAAGGCTCAAGGGCGAGGGCCGCATTTTTATCTCTCCCGACGAGGTGCTCCTGGCCCTGGAGAACAAGAAGATCGACCTTCAGGCGTTGGTCAAGATGCGCTATGAGGGTCCGTTTATGAACCTTTCAATCTATTATGATGACCAGGCCGTGATCAGCTGTCCCGTTGTGAATGTCAATCGCGAGCTGATCGAGACGACCCCGGGACGGATCATCTTTAACAATGCCCTGCCCAAAGGCACGCCGTTCATCAACGGCACCTTCAAGAAGAAGGGCTTGGAAAACCTCGTTTTCTTCATCTACCTCAAGTCCGGCTTGGCCCCTACCGTCGAAACCCTTGACAAGCTGAAAGAGCTCGGGTTCAACCAGGCGACTCAGGCGGGCTTTTCCCTGGGCATCGATGACTTTGTCATTCCTAAAGAAAAGAAGGGCTTGGTCGATAAGGCCCAGAAAGAGGTCCAGGACATCGAAAAGCTCTATCTCGACGGAACGATATCCGCCGGCGAGCGATTCAACCGGGTCGTCGAGATCTGGGGCGCGGTGACGGACAAGATCTCCGTGGCCATGATCGAGGAGATGAAGAAGATAAGCTTCGAAGGGCCTGCCCTCAACCCGCTGTTCGTCATGGCCGATTCCGGATCCCGGGGCAACAAGCAGCAGATCCGTCAGCTGGCCGGGATGCGTGGCCTCATGGCCAAGCCCTCTGGCGAGATCATCGAGATGCCGATCGTCTCCAACCTGAGAGAAGGGCTGAACGTGGCCCAGTACTTCATCTCGACCCACGGCGCCCGAAAAGGATTGGCCGACACGGCTTTGAAGACGGCCAATTCCGGCTATCTGACGCGGAAGCTTGTCGACGTGGCCCAGGAAGTGATCGTCGAGGAACATGACTGCGGGACGCTCAAAGGGATCAACGTCACGGCCATCGTCGAGAACGGCGAAATCGTCGAGTCCTTCATCGACCGCGTCGTCGGCCGCACTTCCCTGGAGCGGATCGTCAACCCGGACACGGGCAAGGTCGTTGCCGATATGAACGAGGAGATCACGGAGGCGGTAGCCCGGGAACTGCAGAACCTCGGCATCGAAAAAGTCAAGATCCGGTCGGTCCTGATCTGCGAATCGAAGCGGGGCGTCTGCCAGCTCTGCTACGGCCGCAACATGGCCAGCGGCTTCCTGGTCGAGCTCGGTGAGGCGGTGGGGATCATCGCCGCTCAATCCATCGGCGAGCCTGGCACTCAGTTGACCATGAGAACGTTCCACATCGGCGGCATCGCCATGAGGGGAGCGGAGAGATCGAAGCTGGAGGCCAAGAACGACGGGCTCATCCGCTTCAACAACCTGAAGGCGGTCGTCAACAAAGAGAAATCCCTGATCGTCGTCAACCGGAATGCCAATATCGTCATCATCGATTATCGCGGGCGCGAGATCGAGCACTATCAGGTACCTTACGGCGCCAAGCTCATGCTCAAGGACGGGGAGGATGTGAAAGCCCGCCAGGAATTCGCAGAGTGGGACCCCTTCAATACGTTCATCCTGACCGAAGAGCCGGGACGGGTGCACTTCCATGACGTCGTCCGCAAGATCACCATGGAGGAGGTCCAGGACGAGTTCACCGGGCTGATCAGCCAGGTCATCATCGAGCCCAAGGATGAGAAACTCCAGCCGCGGATCGACATCATGGACGCCAACAAGAAGGACAAGAACAACAAGCCGATCATCCTGAAAAAGTACTTCCTCCCCTCAGGGGCCAACCTGGAGGTCAAGGAGGGCGATGCGGTCTCGGCCGGGGATATCCTGGCCAAGATCCCGCGGGAAGTCGCCCGAACCAAGGACATCACGGGCGGATTGCCCCGGGCGGAGGAGCTGTTTGAAGCCCGCCGTCCCAAGACGCCGGCCGTCATCTCGGAAATCGACGGCGGGATCCTGTTCGGAGGCCTGGTCCGCGGATACCGGAAATTGACGGTCCGCAGCGACAGGGGTGTTGAAAAAGAGTACATGATTCCCAAGGGCGCCCATATCAGCGTCGGCGAGGGTGAGCGTGTTCGCGCCGGCACCCCCCTGATGGACGGTCCGGTGAATCCCCATGACATCCTCAAGGTTCTCGGGGAAAAGGAGCTGGCCGAGTACCTCTTGAGAGAGGTTCAGGAAGTTTACAGGCTCCAGGGTGTTTCCATCAACGATAAGCATATCGAAACGATCGTCCGGCAGATGCTGCGCTGGGTCAAAGTGGAAGAGGTCGGAGACACGGAGTTCCTCGTCGACGAACAGGTGGACAAGTTCGTCTTCCAGGAAGAAAATATCAAGGTGACAAGGAAAAACGGCAAGCCGGCCAAGGCTAGGCCGCTCCTCCTGGGAATCACCAAGAGCGCCCTGAGCACGGACAGCTTTATTTCGGCCGCCTCCTTCCAGGAGACGACTCGGGTGCTGACCGAGGCCAGTATTTGCGGGAAGGTCGACCACCTGCGGAGCTTGAAGGAAAATATCATTATGGGACGCCTGATCCCGGCGGGGACAGGGTACAAGTTCTACAGGGACGTGGAGCTCAAGGAAGAAAAACAGGTGGAAGCGGGAAAGCCGGCCGAAGACAGGCCTCTTCAGAGCTGATTTTTACGCTAAATGCCGTATATTTCTTGACATAGAAGGATGATTTTGCTATGATCCGAACATTCGCGCCGAGAGTACCGTCTGTTCGGAGTGAGTATAAAAAGAAACTTGTGTTAAAGGAGTAGGTTTATTGCCAACAGTCAATCAGCTCATACGGAAAGGCAGGTCGTTTAAAAGGTACAAGAGCAAGTCGCCGGCTCTGGATGCCTGCCCTCAGAAGAGAGGCGTCTGCACGCGAGTTTTCACGACGACGCCCAAAAAACCTAACTCTGCCCTGCGAAAAGTGGCCAGAGTCCGTTTGACGAACAACGTCGAAGTCACGGGGTACATCCCGGGAGTCGGACATAACTTGCAGGAACACTCGATCGTGCTCGTCCGCGGAGGCCGAGTCAAGGACCTTCCGGGTGTCCGCTACCACATCATTCGCGGCACGCTCGACAGCGAAGGCGTGGCCAATCGTTTCCAGAGCCGCTCCAAATACGGGGCCAAGAAGCCCAAGGAGAAGAGAGTCGCTTCATAAGGGAGTTATCGATGCCAAGACGCGGGATTGTCAAGAAAAAGAAACTGCCGGGCGACCAGAAGTACAATAGCAGCCTGATCACGAAATTCATCAATACCTATATGAAGCGGGGGAAACGGGGCATTGCCGAGCGGGTCATCTATGAGACGATGGAAATCGTGAAGAAGAAGGCCAAGGAAGACCCCTTGAAGGTCTTCGAAAAAGCGGTGGAGAATGTCCGGCCCCAGGTCGAAACCAAGTCCCGGCGCGTCGGCGGCGCGACCTATCAGGTTCCCATCGAGGTTGAGATCAACCGCTCCATCTCGGTGGGCGTCCGCTGGCTGATCCATTATGCCCAGGAACGAGGCGGGAAGAGCATGATCGAGCGATTGTCTGCGGAAGTTCTCGACGCCGTCGGCAACAAGGGCGGCGCCGTCAAGAAACGAGAAGATACCCATAAAATGGCAGAAGCCAACCGGGCTTTTGCCCATTATCGATGGTAGTCTCCCTAAGGATCGGAGAAGGACCAATAAGAATTCAAATGGAGCTCAGGTTTGACACGACCATACCCGATCGAAAATGTGAGGAATATCGGCATTATGGCCCATATCGATGCGGGGAAGACTACAACCACGGAACGTATCCTCTATTACACGGGTATCACCTACAAAATGGGCGAAGTGGACGAGGGTACGGCCGTGATGGATTGGATGGCTCAAGAGCAGGAACGTGGTATAACGATCACTTCAGCCGCCACCACCTGTTACTGGAACGACCATCGAATCAATATCATCGACACGCCCGGGCATGTGGATTTTACGGCCGAAGTTGAACGGTCGCTGAGAATCCTGGACGGGGCGGTGATACTCCTGTGCGGAGTCGGTGGAGTCGAGCCTCAATCCGAGACAGTCTGGCGGCAGGCGGATAAGTACCGAGTCCCCAGAATCGTGTTCATCAACAAGATGGACCGCGTCGGAGTGGACCCGGAGCGGGCCCTCAACCAGATCAGGACGAGGCTCGCAGCCCAGCCTTTAGCCATCCAGATTCCCTCGGGTAGAGAGGATAGTTTTCGAGGCGTGATCGACTTGGTGGACATGAAAGAATATGACTGGGGCACGGAACTCGTCGGGTCCGACTTCGTGGTGAAGCCGATCCCCGAAGAACGCCAGGCCGAAGTCCGCAAGGCGCGGCTGGAAATGCTGGAGCTCCTGAGCGATACGGATGAGCACATCATGGAACTGTACCTGGAGGGAAAAGATGCTCCCCCCGCGGAGATCAAGCGGGCGATCCGGAAAGCCACGATTTCCGGCAAGCTCGTTCCCGTTCTCTACGGGGCTTCCTTCCGGAACAAAGGGGTCCATCCCCTGCTCGATGCAATTCCCGATTACCTCCCCTCGCCGGTCGACATTCTGCCCGTCGTGGGTCACCATCCCCGGACGAACCAGGTCGAAATTCGGAAAGCTTCGGACGAGGAGCCGTTCGCGGCGCTTGTCTTCAAGCTCCAGAACGATCCCTATGTGGGAACGCTGGCCTTTTTCCGGGTGTATTCGGGGAAAGCCAGGATCGGCTCGGTTTTTTACAATTCGGTGAAGGATGAAGAAGAGCGCGTCTCCCGGCTTCTCGAGATGCACGCTAATAAGAGGAAAGAAGTCAAGGAAATATTTGCCGGCGACATCATGTCAATGGGTTCGATGAAGAATCTATCCACGGGCGACACGCTGTGCGCGAAAAATAGGCCGATCGTCCTGGAATCGATCCGGTTCCCGGAACCCGTGCTTTCCGTGATCATCGAGCCCAAGTCCAAGGTGGAGCATGCAAAGCTGGCCAACGCCCTGGCCAAGCTATCCAAGGAAGATCCGACGATCAAGGTCCTTCAGGATCCCATGACCGGGCAGACCCTCGTCTATGGGATGGGCGAGCTGCACCTTGAGATCCTGATGGACCGGATGGCCAGGGAATTCGGGGTCCAGGCCAATCTTGGCAAGCCCCAGGTGGCCTATAAAGAGACCATCCTCAAGGCCGCCGAGGGCGAGGCGAAATACATCCGCCAGACCGGCGGGCGCGGCCAGTACGGGCACTCCAAGATCTCGATCGAGCCGCTCAAAAGAGGCGAAGGCTTCCTGTTTGTTGAAAAAATCAAGCACGGTGTTCTTCCCAAGGAATTCATCTCCGCCATCCATGACGGGGTGCGGGAGTCGCTGGAAGGCGGAGTCCTAGCCGGGTTTCCGATGACCGATGTCAGGGCGACCCTGACGGACGGCTCCTATCATGAGGTCGATTCGACCCCGATCGCTTTTAAGATCGCCGGCTCCATGGCCTTCAAGGATGCGGCGAGCCGAGCCGTCCCCGTCCTGCTCGAGCCGATCATGAAGCTCGAGGTCATCTCGCCGGACGATTATCTCGGTGATATCGTCGGCGACCTGAACGCCCGCCGGGGCAAGATCGAGGGGATGGAGATGCGGGGCGGCTCGCGCGTGATCAACGCCCTGGTGCCCCTCGCCGAGATGTTCGGATACGTCACGATCCTGCGAACCCTGACTCAGGGGAGAGGCGTTTTCTCGATGGAATTTTTGGAGTATGAGACAACCCCCCTTCAGGTCATGGAGGAAATCGTAGCCAGGATCGAAGGACGGGTGCCTTACAGCAACAGGCTCTAGCATGGTTTTTGGATATAATCTCAGGCCAAATCCAAGGAAATAGGAGGTAAGGGATGGCAAAGGCGAAGTTTGAGAGGAC
>CAZIDN010000080.1:0-15299 GCA_964537875.1 uncultured Eubacteriales bacterium | reverse complement strand
ATTCCCATAAAATAGACTCTACAGCATGGCCAGCTATTATATCGGGACAGCCGGATGGAGCTATGTCGACTGGGAGGGGATTGTCTATCCCGTCAAGCACGATTCCCGTTTTCATCCGCTTCCCTTTTTAGCACGATACATCAACATCATCGAGGTCAACAGCACGTTTTACAGACCGCCCGCCATCCAGGTTACGCTGTCCTGGGTCAAAAAGATCGAGCCGTTCCCCGATTTCCTCTTATCGGTTAAGCTGCACCAGATCTTTACCCACGTCCGGAAAGATTTTTCTCAAAAAGATGTCGATACGTTCAAGCACGGCATTGAGCCGTTGGTGGCCGCCGGCAGGCTGGCCTCTCTTCTCCTCCAGTTCCCCTGGTCTTATGTCAACACGACGGCCCACATCGATTATCTCCTCGGGCTGTTCAAGCTTTTTTCCGGCTATCCTCTGGCCCTTGAGGTCCGGCATTCGTCCTGGGACGACTATAATTTTTACAAGCTTCTCAAGCAGCAGGGCGTTTGTTTCTGCAATATCGACCAGCCCGTCCTGCGCAATTCCATAAAGCCCGGCGCGGTTGTCACCAACCCCAAATTCTCTTACGTCAGGCTCCACGGCCGCAATTACAAAGATTGGTTCAGGGAAGACGCCGGCCGGGACGAGCGCTACAACTATCTCTACACGACGGATGAGCTCGAGGAATGGGTGGAAAAGATCAAGGAATTGGGCAAGGACACCGACAGGGTCTACGTCATCACCAACAATCACTACCGCGGACAGGCCCTGGCCAATGCCCTCCAGATCAAGAACATGGTCAGCGGGGAGAAGATCGATATCCCCCTCTCCTTGATCAAGCAATACCCGGTGCTCGAGGATATCGTCCAAAAGATTCGGGAGGGCCAGCTCGACCTTTTCAAGAAAGGCGAGAAGGATAAGGTCCCGGAGGAATAGCCCATGGCCTGGTGGGAAAACCGGTTTTTGAAGGTGAAGGACGGCAAGCTCTATCTGGGGCGCCGGGAAGCGGCTAAAATCGCCGCCGAACACGGAACTCCGCTCTTTGTCTACAGCCAGAAGCAGGTCTTGGCCAATTTGGACGCGCTTCGGCGGGCGTTTGCCGGGAAAACGGACCTGGAGACTCGCATATGCTATGCCATGAAAGCCAATCCCAATCGCCAGATTCTCAGGATGCTCAAGACCGAGGGAACATGGATCGATGCCGTCTCTCCGGGCGAGGTCTATGAAGCCCTGGCCGCCGGATTCGCTCCGCGAAATATACTTTTTACGGGGACGAGCGCGAGCGCCGAGGACTTCCGGCAGGCTTTTGCCGTGGACGGACTGACCGTCAATATCGACGCTTACGAGCAGCTCGAGATCATGAAAAGCGTCCGAGACCGCTGGTTCAAAGGGCGGGCGATCCGGGTCTCCGTGCGCTGGAATCCGGGCATCGGCCGCGGCTTCAACCCGAAGGTGGTCACGGCCGGCGACCGTGCGCCCGATGGAACACCCATCAAATTTGGCGTCGAGGAAAAGAAAATCCTGGCGACGTTCCAAAAAGCAAGGGAATTTGGTTTCAAGCCGGTCGGTCTGCATCAACACCTTGGCTCCGGCTGGGTCAAGGAAGATTTCGCTGAAGTCGCCAAAGCCGTAGCGAAGATGGTCCAAAAGGCCTCGGAGCTTGAACGGAAAGGCTTCGAGCTTGAGTTTTTAGACTTCGGAGGCGGCTTCGGTCCCCGGTATTCGCAAGGTCAGAGGCTTTTTCCGGTCGCGAAATACGCGGCGTTTATCTGCCGAGAAATCAAAAAGCGCCGCTTGAAGGTCCGGGCCTTGGCCGTGGAGCCGGGGAAATATCTTTTAGCTGACGCCGGAGTTTTGTTGCTCGCGGTCGGGTATCTAAAAGAAAGCTACGGAAATCTTTTTGCCTGCGTCAATGGCGGCACTTTCAACACGCTGCCCCGTCCGGCCATTTATCCCCAGGCCTATCACGAAATCATCCACTGCTCCCGCCTGGGCTCGAAAAGCAAGCGGCGCGTCACCGTGGCCGGGAATCTCTGCGAGACGGGCGACGTCTTCGGCAAAGAAATCCTCATGCCCGTCCCGAAGGCCGGAGATATCTTGGCGGTTCTCAACGCGGGCGCCTATGCCAGGACCATGGCCTCCAACTACAACCTTCGGCCGATCCCAAAGGAGATCATTATTTAAGATATTTGGCTATCGTGTTGAAGAATCTGCCTGTAGTGCGTCCCCGGCCGGATTCCAAAAAATTCATCGCCGTCCTGATGGGCTGCGAAAAAACGGCCCGGCCGCCGCTCGTTGAATACCTTGTTGATGCGGCCGTTATGAAACCGATCGTGGTCGAACTCCTGGGACGAAACTGGGTCGAATACGGAAGCGACAGGGAAACGCAGAAAAAATATCTCGATAATTTCATCGAATTCTGGCTGCGTATGGGATACGATTTCGTCCGTTTCGAGCAGGGCCTCGGCTTTCCCGAAAAACAGCTTTGGGCGCACGATGAGACATCGATCTTGGGGCAGCAGAGGGCCTGGGCCGATGAGCACCAGGGAAGCATCCAAAGCTGGGATGACTTCGAACGCTACCCCTGGCCGGACATCGATGCGACGGACTTTTTCCCATTCGAATACATCAGCCGGAATATGCCCGAAGGAATGGGCTTGATGACCTGCCACGCCGGAGGGATCTTCGAGCACCTGTCCTGGATCATGTCCTACGAAGGGCTTTGCCTGGCGCTTCATGAGAATCCCGAGCTGGTGAAAACCGTCGCGGATAAAATCGGGACTCTGATGACGGCCTTTTACGAACACATTCTCGATTTGGATAAGCTAATCGCCATTTTCCCGGGCGACGACATGGGATTTAAGACCGGCCCGCTCGTCTCCCCGGCAGACTTGAGAAAATACGTCCTGCCCTGGCACAAGCAGTTTGCAGCGATTGCCCATGAGAGAGGCCTCCCCTATTTTCTCCACTCCTGCGGGAACGTGGAAACGATCATGGAAGACCTCATCGAGGATGTCAAAATCGATGGGAAGCACTCTTTCGAAAATGCCATAATCCCAATCCAGGATTTCCAGGCGCGCTTTGGCCGGCGAATCGCTGTCTTGGGTGGGCTTGATGTCAATATTTTATCCACTCAATCGCCGGAGGAAGTCAGGAAGGACACGCGGCGATTGATCGAAACCTGCGGAAGTCGCGGCCGGTTTGCTATCGGCTCGGGAAATTCCATACCGAGCTATGTTCCGGTCGAAAACTACCTGGCCATGGTCGACGAAGCCCTGACTTAAAATCGGTTGATATGGACGAATTTCTCCAAGGGAAAGCGCTCGGGGCGGGCTTTTTCCCATTCGACCTGTTTTGGCGCCAGCGCTGGGCTGATCGCGGCCGAGTGTTTGCCGACGTTGACCAGGGTGATGACCTGATATTCTTCCGGGATGCCCAGGATCTCCCTCGTTTTCTTCGGACTGAAGCCGGCGATGGGGTGGGCGACAAGGCCGAGTTCCCAGGCCCGCAGGATCAAAAACGCCGTGGCCATTCCGGTGTCGAACAAGTAGTATTCCCTGTCCCGGATCAGGCAGTCGTCTTCCTTCCGGCTGAAAACTGCGATGATCATCGACGCGGCGTGGATCCACTCGTTTCCCTGGGAGAGGGCGGCGCGCATTTCCTGGAGCTTCGCGGGATCAAAGACAAACACGAACCGCCAGGGCTGGTTGTTGTTGCAGGACGGAGCGAGCTGGGCATGCAAGGCCAGGTCTTTTATGAGATCCTCGGTGATTTCTACAGGATCGAGCGACCGGAATGCCCGTCTTTCTTTGATGGCTTGTGTGACGTCCATAAGGACCTCCAATCCATCTTCGGCCTATTTTTTCTTCAAAAACTCGATGATCTCCTCGATGTCCGGCAACTGGGGCATTTCGTAGATTTTGATGAAGGCAATCTTCTGGTCCTCGTCGACGATGATGTTGGCCCGTTCCGAGAATCCGCCCTCCTCCCTGAAGACGCCGTACTCCTTGGCTACGCCTCCGTGCGGCCAAAAATCGGCGAGAAGCGATATGCTTTTTACCCCGAGCTCCTTGGCCCAGGCGTTTTTGCACGGCACATGGTCCACGCTTAAACCTAGAGCGACCGTGTTCCATTTGACGAACACTTCGAAATTTTTCTCGAGAGATTTCATCTGCTCGGAGCAGACCGGCGTCCAGGCCAGCGGATGGAAGGACAAGAGGACCTTTCTGCCTTTGAGCTCGGACAACCGCACGTTGTGCTTGTTCTGGTCCTTGAGCCGGAAATCCGGGGCGGGGTCGCCCACCTTAAGAGTCTTTGTCTCAGGCATAATCATGTTCTCCTCTGTCATTGAAAATCTTGCTTCCTTGTCTCATCCCAAAGGGAAGGCCTTAAGTTTGCCTATTATGCCATGCCGGACGGCATTTTTCAAGGACTTTATCTATTTAATCTATATATTATATAGGAATAAGACCAAAGCATAAAGATATTCGGGGACACACACCGTGTGTGTCCGCTGTCATAAATGGATAGCAAATTTGCATTCCCGAGCCCCGGTCAGACACGACTCTAATAGCTCCACGGTCAGCGACTTTCCCACGATGCCCTCCCAATATTTCTGGACGAATCCCCGGGAACACAGGCAATAGGTCGGGGACATCTGGGCAGTTCTTTTTTATATCAATAAAATCCTCCATGTCAAAATTCCAAGAATCCGTGTGTTGAATGAGTTTAGGCATTCAGGGCCATAAGAAAATTTGATTTCGATGAAAATGTCATTTAGAATTGAATATCCGAACGTGAGTGAAAAGGGCATAATAATATGGACGCGGGGATTTTCATGACCGTTGATATCTCTTCCCAAAAAATCCTAGGAGAATAAGAAATATTGTCATGAAGAGATTTACAGGCAAGCGAAAAAGAATATTTTCTCTTTTCTTTTTAGGCATTGTTTTGCCGAGCTTGCTTTTCGGTTATCTGGCATTTCGGGGAATCAAGAATGATCAGGCTTTATGGGAAAAGAATCGACTCAACGAGCAGCGGAGATTGGGCGAACTGATCACGAGAACGATCGAGGCAAGCATTTCTGCTGTCGAACAGGATTTTCAGATTACGCTTTCCAGCCGCAAAAAAATCTCTTCGCTCACCCTCATTCAAGACCTGAATAAATTCAAGCTCGAACATCCTCTCGTTGAAGAAGTCTTCGTCTGCAAAAACTTCGAAAAAATCCAATACCCTGCCGCCAAGCTTCTGTATCATCTTAAAGGCAGCCTCCCCCCTGTCCCGGTCAGAAGCCAACCGTCGTCTTTAACAAATAAAGTCCAGACAGGACAGCGCTGGGAGTTCGAGCATCAAGACTACGGAAAAGCTCTTGTCTCCTATAAACAGACGCTCGATCAAGTCGCCGACGGCCAAATGAAAGCAGAACTGTTGAATGCCATAGCCAGAGTCCAGAAAAAATCGGCACTCTTCGAGGAGGCTATGAAATCCTATGAATCGATCGCTCAAGACTTTGGCCAGGTTCGGATCGGAGAGGGGATCCCATTGGGGTTGGCGGCGCGCTTAGAGCTCGGCTCACTCTATCTTGCCGTTCACGACTCCCCCAGCTCCGTGAAAACATTCATGGCCTTGTATAAAAGCCTTGTTCAAAAAGAGTGGACGCTGGAGGAGCCTGCCTATGAATTTTTTATCCAGAATATCAAGAGCTCAATCGATGACATCCTTTCAAAGGCCCAGCCAGATTCCCCGTTACAATCGTATAAAAGCATTTTTCTCGCCTTAGAAAAAGAAGAAAAGAAAGAGAGAGGAATCACGGAAAGATTGTTGCCGTTCCAGGCAGGCGCCGGTCCGGATTTAGAGGCAAAAATTTCCGGAAATTTGCCCCCCCGCACCGGGTCATCAACGAGGTTTATGCTGGAGCGAGGAAAATATTCGTATCTTGTTTCCCTGTTTCGTCAACGAACGGAGAATGGCCAAGATGCCGATGAGATGTGGGGCCTTGTCCTCAATCTCGATTATCTCAAAAATACACTTCTTTATCAGGCCCTGAAGCGTCAAGATCCATCTGAAGAGGCGCCCTGGACTGTCAGAGGAAAGGATGGCCAGGCCATCTTGTCCTCGGAAAAACCTCCCTCCGGAACGGCGGCGATCAGGGCCGGTTTTGCCGGCAACGTCCCGGATTGGTCCCTTGAATTCTACCAGCCCAATCCTCGACTCCTCAAGACTTTTCTGGCCTCACGTCAAGGGATTTATTTTTCCATGTTTCTTCTCATCGCCGGCATTCTTATTTTCGGGCTCGTCCTGACCGTTCGTACGATTTCTCATGAGCTGGAGCTGGCGAAGATGAAATCCGATTTTGTTTCGACTGTCTCCCACGAATTTAAAAGCCCTTTGACGTCGATACGGCAGCTGGCGGAAATGCTCCAAGCGGGACGGGTGCCTTCCGAAGAGCGCCGCCGGCAATATTATGACGTCCTGCTGGAGCAGAGCGAAAGGCTTTCTCTTCTGATTGATAATATCCTGAACCTGGCGAAAATCGAAGAGGGCCGCAAGGAATTTGAATTCGAGAAGCTCGATATCGATGTTCTCTTGAGAGAGGTTGTTTCAACCATCCAGGATCGGGTCCGCCATGAAGGATTTGTCATTGAGATAAAAACCAAAAGCCCCTCCCCTGAAGTCACGGCCGACAGAGCGGCCCTGGCCCAAGCCATCACCAATCTGCTGGATAATGCGATCAAATATTCTGGTGAGGCCAGAAAAGTCATGATCAGCTCATCCGTCAAAGATCGAACCCTGGTCATTGCCGTCAAAGACTTCGGCATCGGCATCAAGAAGAAAGAAATGAATAAGGTCTTTGAGCGCTTTTATCGCGGAGGCGATGAGCTGACACGGTCCGTCAAGGGGAGCGGGCTGGGATTGACTCTGGTCAAGGAAATCGTGGACGCCCATCACGGGAAAGTTTATGTGGAAAGCGAACCGGGACAGGGCAGCACGTTCTCCATCATGATTCCCCTGCCATGAAGAGAGGCTGAAGACCATGGAAAAAATTCTGATCATTGAAGATGAAGAAAGCATCTTGATGGCCCTGGAGGACAACCTCAAGCTCGAGGGCTACGAGGTGTCCAGCGCCAAAGACGGGCAGCAAGGCTTTTCCGCGGCCAGAGAGAAAGGACATGACCTGATCATCCTGGACATCATGCTGCCGAAGATGGACGGGTTTGAAGTCTGTAAAAAATTGCGTCAGGCTGGAATCACAACACCCATCCTAATCTTGACCGCCAAAAGCCAGGAGGTCGACAAGGTCCTCGGGCTGGAGCTTGGCGCCGATGATTATGTCACAAAACCATTCAGCCCCAGAGAACTTCTCGCCCGGGTGAAAGCCCTTCTCCGGAGGACAAAGCAACCGCCGCAGGAAATGGACGTCTATCGTTTTGGCGATATCGAGGTTGATTTTGAAAAGTACGAAGCGAAAAAAGGAGGCCGGCCGGTCTCCCTATCCGCCCTTGAGTTTTCGCTGCTCCATTTTCTGATCAGGAACAAAGATCGGGTTGTCCATCGAGACGCCGTTCTCGATGAGGTCTGGGGCAAAGAGGTCTACGTCGATCCCCGGACTGTGGATAAGCACATATCTCATCTGAGAAAAAAAATCGAGGATGATCCGCAGAGGCCAAAGCACATTCTCGGAGTAAGGGGCGTAGGATACAAATTTGCCGGATAATCCCTCTTCACACAATCTTCACACAATGGGGACAGAAGCTTCATGCATCCGATATGTCATTTGATTATCCTTCCTCATGGACAGACGATGAAGAAGAGGAGGGATCCATCATGAAACCAAAATATTTTATATCTTGCTTTTTGACGTTCCTATTGATTTGGGCACTCTCAGGGGCCGGCCAGCAGAGCGCCGATCAGCTTTATCAAGCCGGTTTATATCAGGAAGAAGTCGGCGGGGATTTGCAGAAGGCCATTGACCTCTATTTGAGAATATTAAAGGAGTTTCCCGAGAATCGAGGGGTGGCGGCCAAGGCCCAACTCCATCTCGGCCTCTGTTATGAAAAATTGGGCCTGAAGCAGGCCCAGGAGGCCTACCAGAGGGTGATTGACCAATACCCGGAACAGGGCGAAGCCGTGAAAGCGGCCAAAGAAAAGCTGGCCCTGCTGGCAAAAACCCAGACAGCCGGCGAAAAGGGCGGCCGAGAATTGCGCATCAGGCGGATCTCTGAAGAATTCTGGCCCGAATGGGGGAACGCCCTATCATCGGACGGGCGATACTTGGTTTACACAGATTGGGATACCGGCGATATAGCCGTGGCCGATCTCATGACGACCCAGAGCCGTCGTCTCACAAACAAAGGGCCATGGACGAAATCCCCGGAGTTCGGCGAATGCAGCGCTTTTTCCCCGGACGATAAGCACATCGCCTATGGCTGGCAGAATCAGAATCGCGTCCCCGAACTCCGGATCATGGGCTTCGACGGCTCGAATGCCCGCGTTCTTTACCGGAATGAGCAATCCGCTTGGCTCCGGCCCCACGAGTGGACGCCGGACGGAAAACAAATCCTCATCTTGGTCATGCGGAAAGAGGGCCCGTCTCAGATCGCCCTAATTTCGGCAACCGACGGAACGATCCGATTGATCAAAGAAGTTCAGGCCCATGATCCGGAGATGGATTTATCCCCGGACGGCCGATTCATCGCCTGCTCGATGGCCCCGGAGCCAAAATCGTCGAAGCGCGATGTCTTTATCGTGAAGATGGACGGCGGCGAAATCGGTCCTCTCGTAACACATGCCGCCGACGATTATCTGCTCGGCTGGGCGCCGGATGGAGGAAGAGTGCTCTTCGCCAGCGACAGGACCGGGACGTACGGGGTCTGGTGCGTGGCGGTGTCCGAGGGACGGGCGCAGGGCCTTCCGGAGTTGATCAAATCGGATTTCAACAAGGCCACTCCCGTGCGGTTGACCCCGAATGGGGTCCTTTACTACGCTCTGGTTCAGCGTCTGTCGGATGTTTACGTGGCATCGATCGATCCCGACACCGGCAAGATCCAAGGCACGCCGGCCGCGGTGAAGGCGCGCTGGTCGGGAGCCAACGCTTCACCAGACTGGTCCCCCGACGGTACGCGTCTGGCATATCGAACGGTCCCCGGCGGAGAGGCGGGCTATTCTCCGACGGCCGTGATTTCGATCTTCGATGTCGGAGCCGGTGAGGAACGTCAAATCATTCCGGGTTTGGATACGATCGACTTTAACGACGGGCCGCGTTGGGCGCCGGACGGCCGGTCCGTCCTGGTTATCGGGACGCGCGGCCAAGAAAAAGGGATTTACAGAGTGGATGTCCAAAACGGCGCTACGACTCCTTTGGTGATCATTCCTCCGTATCAATACACTCTTCATGCCGTGTGGTCTCCCGACGCAAAAAGCATCTTCTATACGCAGGGCAATCCCACGCACATTCTCCGGCGCGACCTGGACACAGGCCGGGATGTGGAGCTCGCCAACATGACGGGCCCGGTCGGCATTCCTATCATCGCCCTTTCGCCCGACGGGAAGTGGCTGGCGTTCACGTCTGCGGATGAAACAATGAAGCCGTATAAGCTGAACATGGTTCCATCGGCCGGCGGGGAGGTTCGGGAGATCCTCCGCGCTCGGGACAATGAGCAGCGTTTCTGGCCGATTCAATGGACACCCGACGGTCGTTTCCTCAGGTTCGCGAAATTGATTTCCTCAACTGAACCTAAAACGCCGTCCAAGATCGAATACTGGCGCATATCTCCGGACGGACGCAACCTCCAGAAACTGGAAGGAGGGGGATATCGGATCCACCCCGACGGCCGCCAAGTCGCATTTACGACTGGCAAATCCGAATCCGCGCTCTGGGCCCTGGAGAATTTCCTGCCTCCGGAAAAACGGCAAAAATAACTTTTATACTTAAGGTAGATGGCGAGCTTGCATCCCTGGATTCCTTTATCAGCTCGATCTTATCGGCCGCTTGAATGATAGAAAATTCGGGGACACACACCGTGTGTGTCCCCGAATTTTATCAACTGCTTGTAAGACAGGGTGAGAAAGCGGTTAAAACGACCTCATGAAGCTGCAGTCGAAGATCTTCATAATGCCGTTCCCGTCGGCCCTCACCTCGCCCCGCAGGCAGCAGATGGGCGGCTCGCCGAGCGTCAAGCACTTCCTGTCGCCAATGCCTTCAAGTAGGCCCGTCTCGTCCTCGAATAGGTAGAAATATTTCCGGCCGCCGTTGACCTCTTTCCCGCGTGCATCCACGACCCTCACCACAAGCTCGACCTGCTGCCCGGCGTACTTCCGCAGGTCCCCGATCCGCAGTTCCGGCCTCTTCCCCTCGTAGAGCGCGAGCGGATCGCCGACGGGGCTGAAGCCGAGCGACTCCAGAAGCATTTTGGCCTTCTCGCGCGAGTCGAGGTCCGCCGCGACCTCCACGGCATCGATCCCCTGGAAGTAGCGCAGGATCTGCCGCGTCCGCTGCGACTCGAGCGAATCGAAGACGCCGGCCTTGATCAGGGTGAAGAGCTCGGACTTCGAGACATGGACGCGCGCCAGAAAGTCCTCGATCGAGAGGTAATCGCCGGCCGCTTTCCGTTCCTCGATGATCTTCTCGGCCGTCCGCTGCGGCAGGCTTTTGATAGACGTGAACCCGACCCGGATGTCGCCGCCCTCGACCTGGAACTCGTATCCGCTTCGGTTCGCGTCCGGCCCAAAAATCTTGATCCCGAGCCGTTTGGCCTCCTCGATGTACTCCGACAGCATGTAGTAGCCGCCGCCGGCGTTGAGCACGGCCGCAAGATAAGGCACGGTGTGGTGTGCCTTCAAGTAAACGGCCTGGTAGGCCATGGCGGCATAGGATGCGCTGTGGGCTTTGTTGAAGGAATAGGACGAGAATTTCTCCATGGTCTGCCACAGCTTTTCGACCTCGCCGGCCGTGTACCCCCGGTCCTTGGCCTCCTTGAAAAACCGCGATCGCAGGATGGCCAGCGGCGACTCGCCCTTGGCCTTCAAGCTGCGCCGGAGCAAATCGCCTTCCTCGGGCGGCATGCCCGCCACCCGCTCCGCGATCTGCATCACCTGCTCTTCGTAGAGCAGAAGCCCATCGGTCTCGGGCAGGATCTTCTCGAGGAACGGGTCGCGGAACGTGCCCCTCCCCTCTCGGCTCCGCAGCAGCCCCTCCTTCATTCCGCTTTCGGTCGGGCCGGGACGGATGAGGGCCAGCGCCTGGGTCAGCTCGTAAATATCTTCCGGCTTCATACGGCGCAGCAGGTTCATCATGGCCGGGCTTTCGACCTGGAAACAGCCGATGGTCTTGGCGCCCTTGAGCAGCCCGAAGGTCTTGGCGTCCTCCGGCGGGATCGTCTTCAGGCCGAGCCCGACCTTTGTGGCCGAAATGGCCGCCAACCCCCGCACAGAAAGCAAATCGAGCTTGATGAGTTTCAGGTCCTCGACCGCGTCCCGGTCGTAGTGGGACATGATGAAGCCCTTGGCCGATTTTTCGAGCGGCAGGTAGCGGTCGGCGGGCGCCGGCGTGAGGATGATGCCGCCGACGTGGAGCGAGATCTCGCTGTACACCGACGTGAGCTCCGAAGCCAGCTTCCAGATGTCGAGGTAGCCGGGGATCGGTTTGGCCCGCTTCAGATAATCGGGCTCGGCGAAATAGGGCGCCCGCTTACTCAACGAGCGCGATTCCTCGGGCGGGAGACCGAACGCCCGGGCCGTCTCGTAGAGCGCCGAGCGGGCGCGGAAATTCTTCAGGCTGCAGACGAAGGCCGCGCCCGTCCTCCCCTGCCCGTATTTCTCCAGGACGTAGGCCAGGACCTTGTCGCGCCGGCGCGAGTCGAAATCCAGGTCGATGTCGGGCGGGTCATCGCGGCCGCTGTTCAGGAACCGCTCGAAGTAGAGGTCGAACTCGACGGGGTTGATATGAGAGATCCCGAGCAGGTAGGTGAGGTACGAGGAGGCGCCCGAACCCTTGAGGTTGTGGAGGATGCCGTTGCGGCGGGCGAACTCGATGACGTCGTGAACGATGAGGAAATACGGGGCGAAGCCCGAATTCTCGATGACGGCGAGTTCGCGCTTGGCCCGCTGCCGCTCGTCCCAGCCGAGGTTTTTATGGGTGCGGAGACGGGCCATCACCTCGTCGCGGAGGGTGACGGGAAAGAGGTCGGCGGGGAGAGCCGGGACGATCTGGGCGAAAGAGAAGTCGCATTCCTCGGCGATCTCGAATGTCCGGCGGAAGGCGTCGGTGACGTCCGCGCCGAATTTTTTGAGCGCCATCACTTCCTGGTCCGGCCCGAAAAGCTTTATTTTTTTGCCGAGGGTATCCCACTCGGGCGGGTAGGGAATTTTTTTCTCGAAGGCGTGGAGGAGGACTAGCCGTTCAGGGCAGCGGATGAACTTGAGAGGGTTGACCCAGACGAGCGGGAGACCGCGGGTTTCGGCCAGCGCCCGGGCCCGGCGGAAGTTGAAGAAGTCAGCGCCGATGTACAAGTCGCCCGCGGAACAACCGGACGGCAATGCATCCTTCGCTTCCTTGGGCTGCGGGATGTGGATCGTCACGAGGCCGCTCGCATCCTTGATCTCCCGGCGGTTGAAGATCTCCATCAGGTTTCCGTAGCCATCCCGGTTTCTGACGAGAAAGAGGAACCTCTCCTCCCCGACCTCGATCTCGCAACCGAAAAGGGCGCTGAAACCCGCCGCCTTGGCCGCCCGCTTCCACTTGGCCCAGCCGTAGAGGTTTTCGATGTCGGAGAGGGCGACGGCCGGGATTTTTTTCTGGGCCGCCCACCAGGCCAGCTCTTCGAGGGTCGCCCCGCCCTTCCCTTTGCTGTAAACGGAATGGACGCGGAGCGGAATGAACATCGTCTCTCCTTACCTTGTCAGAGAGGCGGTCTTCAGGACAAAGCCGCGCTTCCTCTCGAATTGGTAGATCGCTTCGAGCATCTTCTCGCGCATGGTGAGCACCGAGCCGAACCCGTATTTCTCGCGGACCTGGTCCACGGCCGCGCCCAACCGCTCCTGGCGGTCGGAGTACGGCTCGAAGAGCGAAAGCGGCCGGGCCCGCACCAGGTCCGAAGCCTTCACGCCGACCAGGCGCAGGGAGAGGCGCGAGCCGGAGTAAAGCTCCAGGAAAAGCTCCTCGGCGATTTTATAGACGTCTCCCATCTCCTGGCGGGGCGTGATCAGGAGGCGGCGCCGGCCTTCGGTCTTGAAGTCGGAATAGCGCGCCTTGACCTCGATGATATGGGCGTAATAATGGCCCTGCCGCAGGGCGAGGGTGAGGCGATCGCAGAGGTAGGCCAGGTGGGCGAGCAGCAGACGCCTGTCCCAGAGGTCTTCGAGAAACGTGGTCTCGCGCGACACGGATTTGGGGATGGCGGACGTGACGACGGGCCGGCTGTCGATCCCCCGCGACTGGAGGTAGATGTCGTCGCCGCCCAGGCCGAAAATCGAATGAAGGGTCGTGCGCGGAAGCCCCCACAGGTCGCCGATCTTCTGGATGTTGAGCATGCGCAGGATGACCTGGGACTTCGGACCGATCCCGGGGAGCGATTCGATCCCGAGGTCGCGCAGGAATTCCTCTTCCCTGCCCGGCTCGACCTCGAAAAAGCCGGCCGGCTTGGCCCGCTTGGTGGCGAGCTTGGCCAGGATCTTGTTCGGGCCGACGCCCACCGAAACTTTGAGGCCGGTCTCCCTCTCCACGCGCTCCTTGATCCGGCGGGCCGTGCCGGAAAACGAGGGATAGAGATGGCGGCAGCGGGTCAGGTCGAGGTAGGCTTCGTCGAGCGAGGCGTCCTCGACATCGGGCGTGTACTCGTGGAGGATGCTGAAGAATTTATCGGAGAAGGCCTGGTAGACCTGGTAGCTGCCGCGGACGAAAATGCCCTGGGGACAGAGCTTGTAGGCGTTGCGGAGGTTCATGCCCGAGTGGACGCCGTATTTGCGGGCTTCGTAGGAGCAGGTCGAGGCGACGCCGCGCTCGTGGGGCAGCCCGCCGACGATGACCGGCTTGCCTTTGAGCGACGGGTTGAGGAGCACTTCGACGGCCGCAAAAAAGGCGTCGATGTCGATATGGATGAGAAACCGGCGCTGGGCCGGTCGAGCGGAAGGCGGGGAAACAACGGGGGCGGCGGTTTGCGCGGCTGAAGCTCGGGCGAACGCCCGGGCAGCGGCAGGGGTGGCGTCCAGGCAGGCGGGCCCGAAGGCCGGCGCCGCGGCGCGTTCGACCGTTGTTGCGTTCGACATGATGCCCTCAAAAGAGACGAGAGACCCGCCTTCTCTTTATCACCGCTTATCACCGCAAGGAACGCAAAGCCCCGGCGATCCCGCGCCTCTATCTAAAAACGATTATTGACAAAGGCGAGATTGCCGCGTTTCCTCTTGAATCTCCCGATGATCACGCATGTCATCGCGAGGAGCGGAGCGGCGCGGCAATCTCATCCTACTCGAGCCGTTGCCTGTCATCGCCGGGCACGAAGTGCCGTGGCGACCCCCTCTTCTCCTCCCCTTTTTCAAGGGGGGATACAGAGGGGCTTAGTATTTCCGCAACACCCCGATGACTCTGCCCAAAACCCTCAGGTTCTCGACCTCGAACGGCTTATAGGCCGGGTTCTCGGGCACGAGGAATGTCTTCCCGTCCTCCCGCCGGAGCCGCTTCAACGTCACTGAGCCGTCCTCGAGAAGGGCGACGACCATCTCCCCTGAATTCGCCGTGTTCGTCCTTTCCATTAACACGTTGTCGCCGTCGTCGATGTAGGCGTCGATCATGCTCTTCCCTTCGACGCGGATACAGAAGATGTTGCCGCGCTTGCGGCCCACCATCCAGTCGGGGATGTCCATCGCCTCCCCCGAGAAATCAAAGGCCTCTTTCGGGGAACCGGCGGGGACAAGGCCGGCCAGGGGCACCCGGACCTGGCTTTCCAGGGCGGCCGGAAAGCCGGAAAGGCGCAGCTCTCCCCTTTCCCGCCTCAGGTAGCCCTTTTTCTCCAGGCTCATGAGGTGCTTGAAGACGGCCGAGGGGCTGGGAATGGCCAGCAGCCGGCCGAGCTGGCGGACGGTCGGCGCATAGCCGCGCTCGAGGATGAAGGCCTCGATGGAACGCAGGATCCTCTCCTGCCTCTGGGTCAGCTCTTTCCGGATTTTGTTCACCATTTTGTTCACCATATATAAGATAATCCGGCGACAGGCGTTTGTCAAGAGGATACCGGCTTTATTTTTCCTTGCCCCCTCCCAGTTTGATATAACGTAGTTTTATTACAGGATTTATCGGGGG
>CAZIDN010000079.1:0-15409 GCA_964537875.1 uncultured Eubacteriales bacterium | reverse complement strand
ATCATGAATGGCAGAATAAGAATAGAGCCTTATGACGAGAATGCCATTGGCCCTGCCTCAATTGATTTGACATTAGATAACAAATTGCGGATTTTCAATACCAACCAACACATCACGCAAGCAGATATAGACTACAGAACGCTGACCAACCTTGTTGATATTATCGATGGCTACCTATTGGAGCCAGGTGAACTGGTGCTTGGGATCACAAAAGAGAGGATTACGCTCCCCGAGGACTTGTGCGGGTGGCTGAACTCACGCTCGAGATTCGCTCGAATTGGACTGATGAGTCATATCGCGGCTCCGTTCATAGCTCCGGGGATTTCCAACAAGCAGATTCTTGAAATATACAATGCCGGACGAAATAAAATAAGGTTAACACCAGGAATGAAAATCTGCCACGTTGTTCTTCAAGAATGCAAAGGCACCGCAAAATACATTGGGGCTTGGAAAGACCAAGAGCTGTAGGGCCCGGGGGGATACTTACCAATTCTATGACCCTGCAAAATATTTGACCTCATCCGTAAGATATGGTCCACCCGTAACGTGGGTTCTTTAGCAAATTGGACCTGCTCCCCCTCATATCGCTCCAGCCCGTATGAAAATATTTTGTTGGACTGCGCTGCTTAGAAGTCAGCCGCTCACTCTGCTTAATCCTTAGCCTCACCGTGTGGACACGACGGGGACAAAATCGCTAAAAATGGCTCAGTTTGACTAACTCAGGCTAAAAAGACAAATCGACTAAAATGATTGAAAAATCAGGGATTAAGGTGGGGTGGGCTGCGGTGCGAAGTTAGAAACTTCGTTTCCTCCATCCAGCGCCTGGACATTTCGCCGTCCATCGGCGCACTGGGGGGCGCCTCCGCCTGAGGCGACCTCAAAACTAACCTTGACCGCCGGTGCCCTGACCAGTACCTTTGGCCGCGAGGGCGGGCAGACCGCCTCTCAAAATCTTGTTGAAGGAGAAAGGCCATGATGGTCAGAGAAATTTTGTATTTAGGGATGGACGAGGATGGCGGATTCTTCATGGACGTCTTCCAGGGGCCCGGAGGCTACCCCTTCGGGGTCAGTTTGGACAAGGGCGGGCTGGAGGACTGGGAGAACGCGCTTTACGGCACGCAGGACCTGAAGGACGAGTACGGCCACTTCGCCCGGGAGCTGGCGAAGAACCTGAAGTGGGCCCCGTTCGAGAGGCTGCCGAGAGGGTTGCTGGAGCCGCTGCTGGCCAGGGAAAAAAAGAACAGGCAAGCCAGGGCCAGGAGAAGGCTTAGGCTCGCCAACCAGAGGCTAAAGCTTATTTCCGGGGAAATCGAAGGGGCCACCGTTAAGATGGATAAGGTTGCCGGCACCCCTGGGAGAACGATTGAGAAATTATGGACCCTGGAAAAAGACCTCAAGGCTTGCCTTTCGGTTAAATGAGGGAGAAATATCATGCCAGAGAAAAAATCGGGCTTCCAAAAAATGAGGGGGGCCTGGCACCGGGTAATCCAGACAGAGGTGAAAAAAATGTCAAAGGGAAAAACAAACTTCCAAAAGGTAAGGAACGCCAGGTACCGGGAGGTAGACAGGAGGACCGCGGGAATAAAGCAAAAATACGAGGCCGAGAAGGCCGCCCTGGGGAAACGGATGAAGGCCCTGGAAGAGGGGTACCGACAAAGGCGCCAGGCCGCCGAGGCCGCCGCCGTCGGCGAGGAAAACGAGGCGGTCATGGCGGCGTTCGAGCGTGGGGTGAGGCGCGAGACCCTGGACGAGAAAAAGAAAAGCATAGAACACGATATCCGGTCCATCGCCTGGAGGATGGGCAACGAGGGCCCCGGATACCTCGATGGCATCCGGCGAGCCATCTTCGAGCCACCGCCAGGGGCCAAAAAATAAAAAGGGCGAACGACACGCCGGAACAAAGCGAGGTAGAGGCGTTTTGGCGGGCGTTCGCCGGGAAGGTCCGCGAAGTCGAAGGCGGCAAGCTCGCCAAGGAACTCAGGGACGGGCGCCTGGCAAGGCAGGGGGAAACAGGGACCGAAAAGGGCCAGGAGAAAGCAGGGGAACAGGCCAGGCGGCAAAAACGGACCCGGTTGGAAGGGACTTCTGGAAGCGGGTACCGCCCGGATTAGAAACGGAAGAGAGGGGGGAAGGCCGGCAAGGCGCGGGGACGGCGCCGACCGGCCGGGACGAAAAGGGTTGGGAGGGATGACGAAAAAGAAGGGCGAAGGCCGGCCCGCCCGGCCCGGGCGGCCCCCCGGCGCTTCCGGCGCCTCTTGATAGGAAAAGCACACCTTCCGTCCGCCCAGTTCCCCTGCCCGCGTTTCAGGCCGTGCCGGAGGGCCAGGCGCGCAATGCCCTGGGTCACGTAATAAGCAATTACGTAAACTAGTTTCGGGGCATATCCCCTTTACTATCAGGCGCTTGGCTTTTCGCCGAAAAACAGGCGCCCGCAAACCCTTTAGAAGGGCGCGCTTAGTTTTCGGGTTTCGGCCCGCTTTTCGGCCAGGGAAAGCTAGGCCAGGGGGGGGCGCCGGCGCATGGTAGGGGGCGGGGTATCTGGGGCCGGCCCGGGCCGGCGTGGTGACGTTCCGGCGCGCCGTGGCGGGGGTCTTGGGCCGCCCTTGGCCGGGCGGCGGCGATGAACCAGCTCAAAGAGGGGCCATGTTGTTATTACGGGGCCTGGTTTCAAGGCCGGCTAGGGCCGAGAAAGGCCGTCGGATTATTAACGTATCGGCAAGAAGAGCTTTTTTAAAAATGGTCCGAAATGATTCCCTCTGCTGTAATCCTTGACATTGCCTAATGGTTGATTTATAATTAATACGAAATAAATAAGATATGGATGCGTTTGCTATTAGAAACGCAACTGAAGGAGAGACGAAATGGAAGATGTAAAATTAATGGCCAAAATTATCAGGCGCCTTGATATTCTCATCGTGCTGGAGTTAGAAAAAGTCGGGGATTCCGATGGGATGTGCCTTGCTGATAAAATATTTCGTCTTTCAGAACTGGGTGTAACATCAGCAGAGATCTCAGACATAGTGGGGAAGCCAATAAATTATATAACTGCTACGCTTTCACGCCGAAAAAGCAAAAAAAAATAAAGGAGAATTATGACATGTCTGATCCTCAATTAAAGGCGATAGAACAGAAATTGGACGTCTTGATCAGGTTATTAGCAACTAATTTGACCGCCGATAAGTCGCGAGGTGAACAAATAGTCTTGTTAAATAAGGCCAATTTCCAGCCGAAAGAAATTGCAGGGTTGCTGGGGACAACTCCAAATGCCGTGAGGGTTTCTCTTTCAAAAATGAGAAGGGGGCATAAATGAATCGAAATAACAAAGGATCGGAAGGGCCTACGCTCGAGTTAGGAATCGAAAAGGAACTCGATTCGATTAAAAAGCTCCTTGTTCTTTTACTTTTAAAGGCCGGGGCGTCACAGGACGAGGTTGGGGCTGCAGTTGGAGTAGATCGGAGTAATGTCAGCAGAATGTTTCCAGGAATCAAAATAAAAAAGTTCAGCGAACCTAAATAACAGGCATTCAATCTAGATGGTTATAAATCCTAAACTTAAGGCCGAACTGCTACGTCGGCTTGAGTGCTCGCCATCGGCTCTTTCTCATCGCGTTAAAATAATTAAGACGAATCGTGGTCCGATGTCTACTGAGGAGGCTGTCTATCTTATTGCTCACGAGCAAAGAATAGACCTGTCAAAATATCTCGAAGAAGATACAGTTATACGAGTGCGCGAGATCCTAAGCCGCAAAAATTCAAGCACCGCTCCTCTGCCACCGGCGAAAAAGCAATATGACAAAACCGTATATATTAAGATTGGCAAGGAGATTCCTCGAGTTGATGTGTTGCTTTCAACAGCCCTAGCCGAAGATGCGGGAAAAATGGCGAGGATATATCCAATATATTATGTCCTCGAAAACTCGCTTAGAGTAGTAATAATGAGAATTCTCGAAAAGAAATATGGAGCTAATTGGTGGGATACTAGAGTTCCAGTTGATCCCAAAAGGCATTTTACCGAGAGGAAAAACGAGGAAGTCAACAAACCTTGGCACGGTAAACGTGGCCAACACGAGATATTTTATTCAGACTTTAAGGACTTAAAGAGCATAATTAGGGCAAATTGGGAAGACTTCAAGCCTATTTTTTCGGACTTAGAATGGATTACACAGAAACTCTCCGAACTAGAACACCCACGAAATATTGTAGCTCATCATAATCCGATGGATTCTAATGATATCAAGAGAATAGAAGTATTTTTTGAAGATTGGAAAAGGTTGCTGAAAGCAAAAAAGCACTTGATTTGAACATGGTCTCCTAGATCGTAAATAAAAATATTAGGGGAGGTAAGCATGCCAAAGAAAAAGGGTGGCGAACAAGATGCAACTGTTAGTCTTCTTGAAAAAATTCTAGTCTTCCAACTTCACGCCTTAGGGGTTCCTCAACCAAGGATTGCGAAAACGGTGGGAAGAAAGCTAAATTGGGTTAATGATCTTATAAAAGGTATTCCAAAAGGAGGTAAATCCGATGACTGAAAACAAATATGATCCTATTATCATTCATATGCATACCGCCACCTATTTTGAACTTAAGAATGATCCCAGACAACCACTTACATTTGTTTTTACCAATGATGATTTTCAGAAATACGAAATTGATATCGATATCAAAGACAGCAAAGAAATCTATCTGCTTATCATAAGTGGATTATATAAGGGAGTCTCGGGAGCGAGTTCTGTGAGGTTGATACAGGACCGCGACGAATTAGAAAAGAAGAAGGACCTATTAGGAAAAGTCATCATCAAAAAAGAAGGGAAAGAGGTAGCTACATTTAAAGATTTTAAAGCGTTCGAGGAAACGATAAAATGGGGATAGGCACTTATCTAAAACCTAACCCGACGGACCCGCTTGAAAAAACAACGGGATATGGCTGGGGATGGTTTTTCCTATTAGGCTATATAGGCGGCGGCATGCAAAAAGTAAAGTTTATATCTCCTGCTACGGATTATGTCCTGACATTAGTCTGTCTACCTCCCATCCTACTTGTATATTTCCTTTTTAGGAAAACGTTTGTCGAAAAGAAAAGATTCGGGTCGGAAATCTGGGTGAATTCCTTCATGGCCGGAGTTTTTGCGACTATAGCTGGGATCGTGTTTATTTTTCTTGTTGCTATGCTTTTCATTGTCACGGGCATAACGTTTGATTAAAAAAAATATTGATTTTCGTAGCGATCGGCCATTTCGGAAATCCGGGGTCGAAGCTAGGACAAGCGCCGGGCGATATTATGTCGATATTAATCTCATCAGCAGGAGGATTTCTTCATGTCTAAAACGATTGAAATCTCGATTCGTTGTTTGAACTGTCAAAAATGGTTCCGTTCGCCTATCTGGTTCGGTAGCAGCGAATCATTTGACACATCACAATTATTTTCGAATCAGACTCTATGCCCGCATTGTAAGAAAACGACTGGGTGTAACAAAGAAAATTTCTATGCTCGTTTTGAGGACGGCGGTTTTCTGGGAAAGAAGACTAATTAACCGGACATTCCCCCGACACAAAAAACGACGCTCTTCGCGGTTGACCGCCTCATCAGATGGGACGTTCCAGGCGGCAAGGATTCTCGCCTTGATTGGGCGGCAAGCCCCTTTAGCTCAAAGGTTATTTTCATCGTCGCCCTCCGCGAAAAGAATCCCGGACGTATTATCCTGAATAAGACTGAAAATAGAAAGGCGCCGTTCTGTTGTTGGGGGCCGGTGAGACCGGGCGGCCGAAAGGCCGGCGGCCGGTTCCGTGGGCAACTCGCCAAGCTCGATAATATTTTATCATGAATTCCAAACCTTGTAAACAGATATTTTAAAATTCTTTTGTCAGCCCCCGCATGCGCAAAAGCGGCGCCCCGTGGGCGGAACCGGGGCGCGGGGGAAAACGCGCGCTATAATACGTTTGGATATAGGCCGTGAACAAGAAACCAATCCTCTCGTCGGCTAAGCCATTGCTTCGTCAGAAGCGGGCCTGTATCCAACGGCCGGCGAGAGGGTTTTTCTTATAGGAGAGAATCGGAAGTGCACGAAGAGAGCATCGAGGAAAAGTCAAGGCGATTCCGCGACGGCAGGGCCACCGTCCAGGAGCTGACGGCCGTCCTCGGGCCGTGGCTCGACAGGGTGCTGGCCGGCGAGCGCGGGTCGGCCGCGGGTTACGGCTCGGGGCGCCGGGACGACGCGGCCTGGGTGGTCAGGGAGTACGTCGGGTTCCTGGAGGGCGAGGGGGCGCGGGGCTGCGGGAGCCTCTTCGGGAAGCTGAGGTCAATCGTCAAAAGGAGGGCCGACATCCGGCGCAACCTCGTCTCGCTCCGGGAGGTCGAACCTTTCCTGCCGGGCCCGAAGGGGGACGGGGATCGGCGGTTCGAGGACGGGAGGAGCCGGGCCGACTGGGCCGACGAGGCCGCGCTGGACTTCGAGACCTGGCGCGAGACGTTCAACGAGGTGTGGCGCCACCACGACGACGTCTCGAACTTCTTGAAGGCCGCGGGCACGGGCCACCCGCTCTGGCAGGTCTACGCCGCGTTCACCTGGAAGAACTACAGGGAGTTCCTGATCGTCGCCCACCGCCTGGCCGGCCAGCGGCCCCGCTTCCCCACGCCCAAGAGCCTCCAGAACGCGACCATAGGGCTGGAGATCGGGCGGTACCTGGACAGCACCATCTCCATGGACGACCTGACAGCCCGCCTGAACGCGAAATACGGCCGTGGCCTGTCCGAGCAGACGGTCGGGAAATGGCGCCGGAGACTGCGGGAAAGGGGGCCGGTCGACGCCGAGGAGAAGCTCGAGCGGGAGAACGCCGACCGCGACATGCTGCTCAAAAAATTCAGCAAAATCAGGTTGGCCAAAAAGGGAACAACGGTATGACTTTTCGAACATGCCGGCTCAGGCAAAGTAACTTTTGGCCGAAAAATACCTGTTTTGGACGCGATAGTGGAGGGTTCAAAACATGGACGAAAACACTAGAGGAAGAATAAGGCGAATGAGGAAGGCGTCCGGGTTCGATGTTGAGAGGCAGAGGATCATCCGGGAACACGAGGAGGGGAAGAACGTCCCTAAGACCAATTTTTACTTCGCGATAATCCCGGAGAGACTCCTGGAGGACCGGAACGTCTCCGGCAACGCCGTCAAGCTGTTCGGTCTCCTCCATTGCGCCTGTTGGAACAAAAGAAATCCCGTTGTTGAAACCCTTAACCAAAAGGTCTTGGCCGAAAAGATGGGCATGAGCGTCAGGAGCATCGGGATTTTCCAGAAAGAACTTGAAGGCAAGGGGTGGATCAGGGTCATCCGGAACGGAAGCGAGAACAAGCCCAATAAAATCAGCCTAAACCTAACGGGGAAAGGGGCTTAGTCATGGAAACACCGTTGTTTTTACTCGAGAACGCGACTTTACTCGATAGGACTGGCAATCCTTTGCCGGGGGCCTTAGTAGCGGATTGCCTACATTCTATACAAGAACTTATACATCTTGAGGAATTAAAGGAAAACAAAGAAGGACCGAAGGTCCTCCCGCGAGGCGCGGGAGGCCAGCCAGAGCGCTGGCTCAGATCCTTCTCCTTGTTTGACTTCCAATTATTTTCTCCAGAGAGGGGGCCGGTCCTCTATCCGGCCCCACTCTCAAACTCTTAAGGGGTGACATATGAAAACTATTTTCAGGAACGAGACGGCCAATAGGGTCCCGATACTGGACTACGGGAAGCGGATGCTTTTTGCCCTCAAGCCGGGCGAGGAGCGGTCCCTTCCGGACGGCGCCTTGGGCAACCCGTATGACCGATTCTCGGAGATAACCTATTGCCAGGACAAGACTGTAAGGCTCAGGGGCAACCCGGACTGGCGGCCGCCCGAGGGTTGGGTGACCGAGTTCGAAAACCGCGGCCCGAACCAGGCGGAGTGTATCCGGGTTGACGACACTTATGAATGGTTTTACCGGTTCATCCCTCGGATATTATCAATGTCCTTGAACGACGCAAACGTCTTCTTCGCCCGGATCGTGTGGTCCGTTGGGGTGGAGAGGACCAGGCACTGGGACGACCCCAACCGGTTCTGCGAGTTCCAGGTCTCGAAGGTCGAGAAGACCCTGCGGCCGCCCGCCGATGTCGAGAGGATCAAGGCGGAGATCGACAAGGCGGCGGTTGCGGCGTCGCACAGCACGTCTGACCGACAATTAAGGGCGGCGCTCGGCCAGGTCGGAACCGGCATAACGGTGAACAAATGACATCGTTTTTTATTGTTTCCGTCGGCGAAGAAGGCCGGCGGGAAGTTTTTGCTTAGGAGGGTTTTGAGATGAGTTCAACGATTACCAAGGTCTATGAGGTCACGGTCGACGAGATCGACGAGAACCCGGACGACAGCGGGGCGGAGCCGCTCGCGCAGATGGAGGACCAGTTCGAGAAGGTCGTTGGCGAGTACTCCGCTAGCAAGGGCATGTGCCAGCTGCGGGTCAAGTCCGTCGAGGTCCAGGGCGACTGATTAACCCGGACGCCGCGAGGGCGCCGGGGGCAAAGGAGGGTTTTGATGGGCGAAGAGATCAAGACGGTCGCGGACCTGAAGGCGGCATACCCGGGACTGGTCCAAGAGGTCTACGACAGCGTCATGAACAGGGCCTTTGACGGCATCGACGACAGGATCGCCGCGGCCATCGCCGAGGAGAAGGACAAGTACAAGAGGCGGGCGGAGGCCGAGGTCGCCGAGGAGCTCGCCGTGCGGGACGAGGAGCTCCTGGAGACCCTGCGGGACATCGCCGAGGAGATCATAAGGATCCCCGGCGTGCTCCCCGGGGAGGACGAGGATGGGGATACTGACGGCGACGAACCGGAATAAAAGGAGGCTCGAGGCGGCCCTGGGGGCCAGGCATCCGGGGGCGAACCTGCTGAGTTTTGACGGCCGGGGGGTCGTCTTCAGCCTCCCAGAAGACGCGGGCAAGAGGTATTATTTGAAATTCCAGTTGAACCTCGGCGAGGTCGAGTTGGCGGAAGAGCGGCAGAACGTCGAGCAGGAGATCGTCATTCCGGAGGAATTGCCGCCGTCGCCCGGGACCGAGGCCGACCCGGGGATCGTCGGGACACCGAGGACGGTCCTGGACAGGGACGAGATGCGGCTCATCTACGGAAAGACCTTTTGTCCGCGGAAGAACCAGATAGATGAGATTGGACGGGAAGGCGAATTCCCGGGAGACCGTGCTCGCCGTCCCGAAGAAGAGGGGGAAAGACGATGATTTACGAAGACGTCCTTTTTCAGAGCATAACCGTCGAGGAGAGCAAGGCCAGGGACTCGCTCGGGAAGGTCAAGTTCCTGTTCGCCAAGGGGGACGTGAAGACGGGGAACAGGAGGACGTACAAGACGGAGTTCCTCGTGCGGGAGACGAGGCGGCTCCAGGGCCTCATCGACAGCGACAGCCAGGTGTGGGGCGCGCCGGAGCACCCCGAGGGTTCGGCGCACCTCAGGGTCGGCCAGATCAGCCACAAGATGAGCAAGTTCTGGATGAAGGGCAACGAGGCCTGGGGCGAGGCCGAGATCCTGAACACGAGACTCGGGGCCGACCTCGCCGTGGTATTGCGCAAGGGCCGCGTGGGCGCGAGCCTGCGCGCCGAGGGCGGGGTGCACGCCGAGGGCGGCGAGGACGTCGTGGACGACGACGCGCGGATAATCGGCGTGGACTTCACGCTGAGCCCCAGCGTCGAGGGCGCCCTGACGAACGGCCTGTACGAGAGCATGGGGTTCCCGGCCGAGCGAAAGGCGGAAATCGAGATAACCGAGGAAGAAGAAAATAAGATGTTGTCCGAGGAGTTTTTCAGCGTCAGGCAGCAGTTGGAGGACGCCGTCCGTTCCGGGTTCGACGAGGGCGCATGGGTCAAGGACTTCTCGCCGGACCTGGCCATCGTGAGGACGGTCGAATACGACCAGGCGAGCGGGGAGACAAGGGAGGCCCTGGTCCAGATCCCGTACAAGATCGGCGACGGCGGGGAGGTCACCCTCGACCTGGAGAACGTCGAGAGGGTCAGGGAGCAGACGGTCTTCACGCCCGTGGCCGAGCAGGGGCCCGAGGAGACGCGGTTCGGCAAACTTTCAAACGAGGAAATGCGGCTGAGCGGCGCAAAGGAGAACTTCGGCCCGGAGACAAAATTAAATTTGACCAGGGACGAGGAGCGGTACCTGAGCCCGGCCGAGGCCAAGCGGTACCGGGACGAGAAGTTCCTGAAAAAATAGCGCCCCGCCCGGGTCGGTGCGGGGGCTTCTTGCGCGAGGTGAACGATGACCAGATCAAAGGCGATCAAGGCTTACTGCCTGGAGTGCGGCGGCGGCCTGCCGAAGGAGGTCACGCTCTGCATGATCGGCGATTGCCCGCTGTACCCGTTCAGGTTCGGCAACAGCCCGGAGTCGAAGGGCTACCGGGCCAGGATGGGGAAGGCGGCCGAGAACTGGCCGGCCGAGCTGGCCGAGGTGGTCGCCGACCACCCCCAGGTCGCCCTTCTTTGCAAGGCCCAATCAAGGAAAGGGCCTGTTTTCCGGCCCAGGGGCCGGAAGGGCGTGGCGGAGGCAAGGGAAGGATGAAAATCCAGGAACAGGCGCTCTGCGGCGCATTTTCTCTGAGGGACGAAAAGTCCAAAAAACCACGATGAACATCATCGAATTTATCGAGGACGAGAGGCTCTTGAACGACCGGAGCCTCAGCCCGGCGCAGAAGATGGCCCTCAAGGCGATCTACGGCCTGCCCTTGAATGAAGAGGAGCTCGGGTTGTGGGGCCAGGCGGCCGGCGGGCGGAGGTACGCCGAGGGGCAGGAGTTTTTCGAGGTCGACATCCTGAAGGGCCGGAAATCCGGCGGGACGGACAAGATCCTGACGAACGTCCTCCTCTTCGAAAGCTGCCTGAGGCCGCCGAAGCTGTCAACCGGGGAGAGGGCGGTGAGCATGATCGTGACCAGCGAGATGGGGCGCCAGAGCGGCGTGGTCTATGACTACTGCCTCGGCAAGCTCGAGCACTCGCCCGCCCTAAGGAAGCTGATAAAGGGCGTGAGGGGCGGGGAGATCCAGCTGAGCAACGGCTGCAGCATCCTGATCTTCCCGGCCAACAACGCGCGGGTCAGGGCGCCGTCGATCCTGGTCTTCGGCGGCGACGAGTTCGCGTTCTGGAAGACGGAGGGCAGGAGCATCGACACGGAGGTCCTGAACGCGGCCCGGCCCGGCCTGATTTTCGAGCATTCGAAGATGATAAAGCTCTCAACGCTGAACAGGATGTCCGGCGAGGCGTGGAACGACCACCGGCGCTATTTCGGGGTCGACGGCGCGCCGGTCCTCGTCCTCAAGGGCAGCACCGAGTTCTTCTATCCCGGCTTCAACAGGCTGAAGCTGGCGTGGGCCAAGCTCAAGGACCCGGTCGCGTTCGAGCAGGAGTACATGTGCAACTTCAGGGCCGACGAGAGCTCGATGTACGACCCGGCGCAGGTCGACGCGGCCGTGAATTTCGACCGGCCGCTGGAGCTGCCCTACCGCGGCGACGTCAGGGACTATTTCTGCTTCGTGGACGTGGCGGGCGGCGGCGGCAGGGACAGCTACGCGGTCGCCATCGGCCACAAGGAGGACGAGAGGGCCGTGGTCGACGTGGTCCGGAGCCGGCGGCCCAAGTTCAACCCCGACGAGGTGACGGCCCAGTATTGCGATTTGATAAAGGAATACCATGTCCTCTCGGTCACCGGCGACAAGTTCTCCGGCGACTGGGCGCTCAACAGCTTCGCCAAGCACGGCGTCAAGTACATCCGGAGCGAGAAGAGCAAGAGCGAAATTTATCTGGATATGGAGGAAATTTTAAATACTTCACGGTTGTCGATCCCGAACAAGGAACTGCTCGTGACGCAATTAAAAAGCCTTATACGCAAGACCCGCAGCGGCGGCAGGGACAGCGTCGACACGGACGGCGGCCAGCCCGAGGACGAGGGGAACGTCTGCGCGGGCGTGGCCGTGATGGTCTCGCAAAAACCCAGATACTGGAGCAAGGCCGAGCAGGAAGGCCGGATGCCCGTCCGGGTTTCGCGGAAATCCCCGGACCCGGTCGAGGACGCCCGAAAGACCATGGACGAGTGGATGAGCGACGGCGGCCGGAACGCGAAACCCGTCAAGGGGGGTTTCAACCCGTGGGGGAACACATGAGGTGCGCGGCGGCCAGGAAGGACGGGCAGCCGTGCCAGGCGTTCGCGATCCGTGATGATGACAAGTGTCTTTTCCACAGCGGATCGGAGAGTGCCCGGGAGCTCCGGCGCGGGCCGGGCCGTTTCCTTGGCCGGAGGAAGCTGCTCGCCGAGCTCGCCAAGGACTATGCGGCCGTCGAGGGCACGAGCATCCCGAAGGCGGAGAAGATCCGTCTGCGAAGGGATATCGCGTACCTGATCGCCGGTTTGTTGAAGGCCCCGAATAGTCCGGGCCGGAAGAAAGGGGGAAAGGAACCCTGGGACCTAGAGGAGTACCTGGCGGGGAAAAAACAAGGGAGGGTCTGATGAGGACGGAAATATACGTGGGCAATTGTCATCCGGACAGTTCGGTCGAGGAGCTGGCCCGAATGTTCTCCGAGGCCGGCACCGTCTGCCAGGTGAAGCTGATTTTCGACGAGGAAAACCTCCGCCGTAGCTTTTGCTTTGTCGCGATGTCGAGCGAGGAGGAGGCCATGAAGGCGATCGCGAGGTTCAACCGCTGCATGTTCCACGGGCGGGAACTGGCCGTCAGCAAGGCGCGCGGAATAACCGCGAGGCCGGATTATCTCGAAAGGGGGTAAGGATGCCGCTCGTATACAAGACGCACAAGAACGAGGCCTCCACGGTGGAGGTCTTCATCGACTACTACGGGAACAGGGTCGAGATCGCCCCGGGCGAGACGAAGTCCTTCGTCGTCGACAACGTGGGTACGGGCGGCGGGGACTACGACGACGCCGAGCTGAGGGGGCGCGTCGGGGCGCTCGAGGCCGGCCAGTCCCTCAGGCGCCTGGCCTCGTGGTCCGGCACCGTCAATCCCGGGCAGACCGTCGTGACGGCCATAGCGGACGTCCCGAGCCTTGTCCTCGCCTATAATGTGTCGACATATTCGCTTATGATCTTGGGAATCCGCGGAGTGGGGTCCGTGTACGAGGCGGGTGGCGACTCGGGGTACGAGGGCCAGTTCAGGGTCATCAAAGACAACCCGAGCACCTTCAACCTGTATATCGCGAACGGTTGCCTCGTCTTGCAGAACAATGGCGCGACCGCGCTGGCGGTCAGCGTCGCCCAATACGTGAACCCCTGAGGGGGGCGCCATGGGCGAACCGCCGGGCGGAAGGCCCACATTCGACCCCAGACTGACCAAGCGGGCCATAACAGACAATTCCCCAAAAAAACATTGAAAACGCGCCAGAGGACCACTGCTGGTCCGTTTTAGGCCGTCCCGGGTGTATTTTCAGGCGCGTTCTGGGTTATAATTTCTTCGGAGGCAAAAAAATGAAGAAGAAGAAAGCCAGGGAACTCTTCAGGGCCCCCGATCCGGACGACGCCCGGAAGGCCATCGCCGAGGACTTCGAAAGGCAGAAGAGGAACCTGGTCGAGGAGGACGTCGGCCTTGATGATTTGGTCCAGTTGACGGAAACCCTGAAAAAGCAGAGCAAGAAGAAGAAGGGATGAAGACCGGGGTCTCCTGGTTCAGAGTCTCGTCGGTAGGGCAGGTCGGCGGTTATTCCTTGGACGCGCAGGAAGACCAAATCAAAGAATTTGTTAAAAGGGAAAAGATTGAACTTGTAGAGAAATATAGGATTCAGGAATCAGCGAAGGAATCGTATCGTCGAAAATCATTCAAGGAAATGGTTGAATTCGTCAAAACTAATAAAATCGAATACCTGCTGTCGTTTGACGTCGACCGTCTGGCGCGCAACTACGAGGATTTTTTCACTATCCAGAAATTGATAGACGAATTTGGGGTGAGCGTTGTCATTGTCTGTGAAAACAAAATTTACAGTAGGAACTCGCCGCCGTCCGAAAGGTTTATTTTCAATATCCTCGGCGCTTATGCCGAAATGGAGAACCGGAAAAGGTCGGAAAAAACGAAGTTGGGTTTGCGGCAGAAAATAAGCCGGGGCGAACTGCCTTCGTTCGCGCCGCTAGGTTACCTCAATGCCGTCCATCCCGCCGACAAGGACTTGCCTGAAAGCCAGAAGAAAAGAAGGATTGTTATCGTGGACGAGGAACGAAAGCATTTTATCCAGGAGATGTTCGAGCTTTACGGGAAAGGCGGCTGGTCGCTTTTAAGGTTGCGGGACGAGATGGAGAAAAGGGGTTTGCGCCGGAAGAACGGCAGACCGCTGTCGATCCACGGCGTCGAGGTTATTTTGCGGAATGAATTCTATATAGGAAAAATGAGGAACGGACAGGTTGGCGTCCATGAGCCCTTAATCTCCTTGAGGCTGTTCGAGCGGGTCCAGAACCAGCTGTTCCTGAACCACAGGGAAACGCGGCCGAACGCCAAGAAGTTCTTCGCCTTCAAGAAGTTCCTGAAATGCTACAGGTGCCACGGTTCCGTCACCGGCGAGCTCCACCGGGGCCGGCACGGCAGGGGGCACTTCGTCTACTACCAGTGCGTCGGGTCGAAGAAGGGGAAATGCCCCCTGAAGACGGCCTACCGGGAAAAGGACATCGACAAGGTGTTCCAGGAGAACATCGGCGACCTGTACGTCGACGGGGAGATCGCGGACAAGATCAGGGAGGAGCTGCGGAGCGGGCACATCAGACAATCCCTGGAAGTGAAAACGAACCTGAGGCGGCTGAACGCGGAAGAAACCAAGAACACGAATAAAATCAATGTCTTGATGGATGGGCACCTGGAAGGAAAGATACCAACCGAAGAGATTTTGGAATGGAAGGTTAAACTGGAAGCAAGAAACCAGAGGATAAATGAAGAAAAAAGGGAACTCGACAAGAGGAACTTCGCCTACGTAGAGCAGGGGCTTACTGTCCTCCAGCTGCTCAAGGGGTTCAGAGAAACCTACGCCAAGGCGCCCTTGGAGGACAAGGCCAGGGTACTCGACGCCGTGCTGGAGAAATGCATCATCGGCGGCGAGGAGCCGATCTTCATCTTCAAGGTGCCGTTCAACTTTTTGGTCCAGATAAACAAGATCAGGAAAACCGAGGGAAAGCGTTTCGAACAAGTGGGGGGTAGGGGTGAGTGAGGGGACTTGAACCCCCAACCTTCGGATCCACAGTCCGATGCTCTAACCAATTGAGCTACACTCACCGTCTATGGAAGGGAGTAAGATTTTCGCATCTATCGGGGGCAAAGTCAATATCGCCGGACACTCTTGGAAGGAAACCCTTACTTAGGGTTTCCTTCCATGTATGAAAGCGCGGCACCTGTCAAGGTTTTTTTGATTT
>CAZIDN010000078.1:0-16152 GCA_964537875.1 uncultured Eubacteriales bacterium | reverse complement strand
TCGCGGGCACTCGGGCCGCATCGTAGCCCGATTCTCCGTCATGGTTGCCCTGGACAAGATAGATGGGGACCTGGGGCGTCAAGGCGGAAAACATTTTCCTCATCCGCAGCCAGAAAAGCTTAGCGTAATCGTCGAGATCCTGCTCCGTCAGACCGGAATTCGGATCTTTTAATCCCAATCCTTTCCATTTGTAGCCGGCGCCGATGCCGGTTGAATCGCCCAACAAAAGAATGAAATCCGGCCTTTCGTTCTTCAGGACCTGATGGACGGCCGAGGCCAGGCAGAAGCCGCTCATCATCTTTCCCGAATCGGCCGTCGGGTCGGGAATGAAATTCGGATCGTATTTGAGCTCATTCAAATACATATTGATGTAGTCGCCGCTGAGCCGCGCCTCTCTGAGAAGGGGATTGTCGACGGTCCTTCCGGCCATGTCCGCGTCGTCATAGGTATGGTCGTCGCTGATGAGGATGATTTCCATGGCGCCGGTTTGCCGATAAGAGAACGGCGTCTTAACCCGCCGCTCGGGCGTAGATTTCCAGCTGCCCTTCCCGCTCTCCCTGTATTCCAGGCGGTAGGCGAGCTCCGGCTGCCAGAGCAGGCCGACGAGCGGAATATCAATGCTGTCGTCCACGGCCCTAAAGCCCTTGGAAAAGCCGGCATCGATGGACAGACCGTCCTTGGCCTTGACCAAACGGAGGTCCAAGCTCATTCCGGCCTTGGGAATGACGTTGAGGCTGGCTTCACTCGGGCTGAGGAAGACGATGCGTTCCGAGGCCTCGAAATATTCGTGGTCATAGGGATAATATTGCCCGGAGAGAGAGGAGAGGCGTTGGAGAAGGGGGTCTTGTTGGGGGAAACGCCCCGGGGTGCGAAGCCGGGCCGGCAGGAGCGAGGCCACGGCGGTTGCGCTTGTCTGCCTCAAGAAATCACGCCTGTTCATGTCAAAGGCTATATTTTACTATATTTATAAGAATACTCAAGTGTGGGCCGTTCGTTCCTGCTGGGTCATCGGGATTTCCGGAAGCTTCTCTGCGCCGTTCTGTTTGGCGTCGGCGGCCATGATTTTTCGGAGCTCCGTTCGTAATTTTTCTTCGACGAGCCGGGGAGCGTTCTGGGCCAGGATCCTTTGGACCTCGTCGAATGCCCGGTCGGCCATGGTCTTTTTGCCCAAAGATGCCCAGGCGTCATAGGGATCGCGGTCGGCCAGCGAGGGGAATGTGTGCTCGAGGCGGTACCATTTCCGGGTATGGGGCATGGTCAGGAACTGAGTATCCGGCCGGATGTTCTCAAAAAGAGGCAGGGCCAGCGGCTCGTCCCTTTGAGAAATGCCCGAGATGAGCCGGTAGGCCATTCCGCAGATCTCATCGTCGATGAGGAGCTTTTCCAGACTCTGCGAGCTCTCGAAATTCATCATGCCCGCCCCGGAAACGACATTGACCCCAGCTAGGGCAGCGAGAACGGCGCCGATCCCGGATTCCAGCCCGGCCTGGGAGTCGTTGATTTTCGAGTCGCTCAACCCCATGTAGGCATGCGTCGGCAGACGAAGGTGTTTTCCGATCTGGGCGTAGGCCATGTCCAGCATCATGGTTTCGACGGCTCCCATGGGGGTGGTGCCTTTTCGCATGTCGAAGCTCGAAGGCGAACCGCCGAAGATGACGGGCGCTCCCGCCCGGGCAAGCTGACAGATGACCAGGCCGCTCAGGTTCTCGACGACGTGCTGAACGAGCGTGCCGGCGATGGTCACCGGGGATGTCGCGCCCGTCATTCCCATGGATATGAGCTCGGAGGGGATTCCCGCCCGGGCGCAATCGATCAGGCTTTGCGATGTCAGGTGGCTCCACTTCAGGGGAGGGGAGGGGCAGGCGTCGAAGATGGCCAGCGGTTTACGGCGAAGCTCTTCAGCGCCGCCCCGGACAGCCGTCAGCATCTCGAACATCGGCCGGAACCCCTCAACTCGAAAAGTGCCGGTCACGACCGGTTTTGTGCAGAACTGAAGGCCGAGGAACAAGCGGTAGCTGTCGGCAATGATCTCCGGAACGTCCGCGGAGATCAGGCCGGTGCTCTGAAAATGGATATGGCCCAGGCTCTCCGTCAGCCTGTAAAAAGCGACGAGATCGGACGTATCCGCTTTGCGTTCCTGGCGGGCCTGATGGTCGAAGATCTTCACGGCGGCCGAACCCGGGTTGAAGTGGACCTCGTCGCCGCCGACCAGAAACTCTTTTTGTCCGGAGCGGTCGTAGAGCTTGATGGACGAGGGCGTCGCGGCGAGGGCTTCCTCGACCAACTTCCGGGTCAGGGTCACCCGCTGTTGGCTTTCATCGACGGCCATGCCGGCCTTTTTGAAAAGGGAACGGGCTTCAACGTTTTCCACAAAGACGCCCTGCCGTTCCAAGATGACGAAGGCCTCCTCCAGGATTTTGGCGATGAACGTTTGATCCAGAAGCTCGACTTTGGGTCTCGTGGTCGGAATCATGACTTCACCTCTTTCCCCGAAGAGATTTGGCCAGCTTCACGGCGGCTGGCGCATTCTCGGCATACCCGTCGGCCCCGATCGAGTCCGCCCACTTTTGATTCACGGGAGCCCCGCCGACAAGCACTTTGAACTGGCTGCGCAGCCCGCGCTCCTTGAGCAGCTCCATGAACCGGCGCTGGCCGAGCATGGTCGTCGTCAACAGCGCGGAAAGGCAGATGAAATCCGCCTTCATGTCCAGGGCCGACTGGACAAACCGCTCAAGCTTCACGTCCGCGCCCAGGTCTGACACTTCAAAGCCGTTAGCCGATAGCATCGAAGCGACCAGGTTTTTTCCGATGTCATGGATGTCGCCTTCGATCGTTCCGATGACGACCTTGCCCAGAGAGACGTCGGCGATTCTCGCCCGTTCCAGCGCGGGCCGAAGCACGGCCATGGCGGCCTTCATACACTCCGCGCTCGTGATCAGCTCGGGGAGAAAGTAATCGCCGCGTTCCCACAGGTCGCCGACTTTCTGGATACCGGGAATGTAGCCTTTTTCGACGACTTCGTGCAGGTCCAGGTTCCGGGCCAGCGCTTCCTTGGCCAGGGCCTCGGCCGCATGCCTGTCGCCTTCGACAATGGCTTGGGCCATGTCCTTAAGCAGGTCATCTTTGGTCATGCCTTCAGCTCCTTCAGGTGGAATGTCCGGTCGAATCTATTTCCAGGCCCTGAATTCCAGGGCCTCGATGAACGTTTTTTGGAACGCGGCATCCGTCGCCAGCGAAACATGCCGGATCTTCTGGGCCAGCCGCTCGCACCGGGCCCGTTCCTGCCTTGAAACGAGCAGGGCCTTGGCCCCTGCCAGCGACGAATTTCCAACAAAAATGATCTTTTTCTTGTCCAAACGGGGCAGGAGTCCCAGCCTCATGCTGTTCGGAATGTTGAGATAATTGCCGAACGCGCCGGCTACATAGATTCCGTCGAGATCGGCCACGGCCAGCTTATCGAGGCTGAGCAGCAGGCGGATGCCCGTCTTGACGGCGGCCGCGGCCAGTTGAACCTCGCGGATGTCCTTTTGGCTGAGAAAGAGGTTGGGCCCCACGCCGATCTTTTTTTCTGGGCCTTTTATGTGTCCCTGGGGAGAAATGACGCCCCTTTCCAGAAACAAGGAGACGAGGTCGATGAGGCCCGTCCCGCAGATGCCGAGGGCCGGCCTGTTGGCGATGGTCATGACCTTCAGCCCATCATCGTATTCCGCTTTGTAAACGGCGCCAGGAACTGCGAGCATCCCGCAGCTGATGTTCATCCCTTCAAAGGCCGGGCCGGCCGCCGTCGAAGTCGCCGTGAACTGGCGGCCCTTTTTGAGGACGATCTCTCCGTTGGTGCCCAGGTCGATAAAAAGAAAATCTCCTTTTTGATGGGCGAGGTCGATCGCCGTTAGACCCGCGGCGATGTCACCGCCGACAAAACTTCTGATGTTGGGCGCCACATAGACCTTTCCGCGCGGGTTCATCAGGAGTTCCGTCTCGGAGGCGGGCAGGGGAGAAAGGGCTGAAAAAACGGCATGGTAAGGGGATACGGCCAGCGTCTTCACCGGAGAGCCCAGGAACAGATGGTTCATGGCCGTATTCCCGGCGATGACCGCCTCATAGACACGATGGGCCGGAATGCGGTGTTTCTTGAGCATCCCTTCGATCATCGTGTTGAGAGAGTCCAGGACAGCCGTCCTCAAGGCCTCGGACTTTAAAGGGTCTTGGAAGACGGCCGTGATCCGGGAGATGACGTCCGCTCCAAAACGGGCCTGGCCGTTCAAGGCCGTCACGACGTCGATCGTTTTCCCCGTATTCAAATTGACCAGCTCGGCCACCAATGTTGTTGTTCCTAGATCGATAGCTATGCCGAAGTTTTGTTCGGCCGTGTCGGCCGCCTCAAAATCCAAGATCTCTGCTCCGTCATAGATCACGGCTGTGACCGTTCCATATGAATCGTCCAGCAGAATAGCCAGATCCTTGAGAAGCGCCGGAGAAGCCTTTTTACCCGGGCTGGGAAAATGAGCCCGGACCTGGTCGGAGAGAGAGAGGGGAGAGGCGAGGTCCGGCCGGAAAGGGGCAAAAACGATCTTGCGGACGGCCGGGTTCGGCTGGATGATCCGGCGGAACCCACGTTTCAACACGGGCATAAGCGGGAGGGTTGCTTCCTCGGGAATCCGGACCGTCAAGTCCCCCGTCATCCGATAAAGACAGGCCAAGCGGAAATTTCCGGGAAGCCGCTTCCGGGCCAGGAGCCCTTTTTCCTGGGCCCCGGGCCCCGGACGCTTTCCTTTCATGATCTCGACAAAGCATTTCCCGCACAGGCCTTGTTTATTGCAGAAGGAAATGAGGTCGACGCCCGCTTCATGAAGGGCTTCGATCAGGACCGTATTCTTTCGAACCTGGATCGATCGGCCTTGGGGAAGTACCTTGAGGGTCAGGTTCATGGTTGGACTGAGCTTTCCTCTCTGAGGCTCGTCTTTTTCCAGAAGACATACGCCGGGACGCCCAGCAGAATAAGCAACGCGCCGGCCAGGGATTGAAGGGGCCGCGACAAAACCATGTTCGCAAAAAGGATCAAGTTGGCAAGCACGAAGAGGAGGGGGATAACCGGATATCCCCAGACCCGATAAGGCCTCGGCCGGCCGGGGTCTTTGAGACGCAGGATGATGACAGAAAATCCGGTGGCGGCAAAAAAGAGAGCTAAAGCGAAGACGACATACTCGTATAAGCTCTGGTAGGTTCCCGAAAGACAGAGGAGCCCGGACCAGATCATCTGGGCGGTAATGGCTTTGGACGGAACATGGTAGCGGGAATGGACGAAGGCCATTTTTCGGAAAAACAACCGGTCCCTGGCCATGGCAAAGGGAATCCTGGGGCAATAAATCACGCTGGCGCTCAAACAGCCGAAGATGGTCAAGAGGATCAGCGCCGTGAGGAATGCCCCGCCTCTGGGGCCGAAGAGCTGGAGGCTGGCCGCTTCGCCGACCCGCACGATGCCTCTCATTTTTTCCATGGGAAGGGCTATACTATAAACAATATTCGTCAGTAAATAAAGAAGCATAACGATCATCGTTCCCAGTCCCAGGCCCAGGGGGATGTTTTTTCCGGGCTTTTTGACTTCTTCGGCCGTGCAGTTTACGGAATACCAGCCGTCATAGGCCCAGACGATTGGAATCAAGGCCAGGGCAAAACCGCTCCAAGTTGCCTTCGAGCTGCCTTGAAGGGCTTGTGAAAAGGCATGAATGCCCGCTTTTTTACCTATCGCGAGCCCGAATCCGGCCAGGCCCAAGAGGGCGACTATCCGGATGATGGCAAAAGCGTTCTGAACGCGGGCTCCGCTCCGAATCCCAAAAGAATTCATGCCGGAAAGAAAGACAATCGACAGCACGGCGATGAATTGGCCGGACGAAGGATGGATCTGGAGCGGCCCGATGTCAAGCTCAAAAAGAGCGTGAGAAAGTGAAAGGCCGGGAACAAAGGTCCCGAGATATTCGGCAAATCCGACGGCCAGCGCCGCGATTCCACCGCCGCCGATCACCCAGAAAAACGCCCATCCATAGAGAAATGCCGCCAGGGAGCCGTAGGATTCTCTCAGATACACGTAGGGCCCTCCGGCCTTGGGCCATAGGGCTCCGAGCTCGCCGTAGGTCAGGGCCCCGCTCATGGCCAGAAGACCGCCGACGAACCAGGCCAGCCAAATATAAAGGGGAGAGGGAAGGTCTTTGGCGATAATTCCTGTCGTTAGGAAGATTCCGGAGCCAAGGACGGAACCGATGACGAGGAAAACCGAATCCCCAAGTCCGAGTTTTCTTTCCAGCTCAGGCATCAGCTCTTGAACTTCCCGTGAAAAACGAACCTATATATTTATAAGTAATTGATAATAATTAGGTTGCATGTATTTTTAGATATTAATAGCCTTCATTATAGGAAAAGAACGTATAAACTGCAACGACAATAAGCGCAAACGGACGATAAGAACGCGCCGGCCCCGCTTTCTAATAGACGTTCATCGACGAGTGCTTGATATGGGCTGTGGCTTGCCACGAGAACCGCTGCGGATCCCATAGGGGAGCCGCTCGATCGGACGCCGTCCGGAGTTTCATTTTCCGACCGAGTCGTGTATAAGAACGGTTTTGTAGGTTTTGCCGAAAATTCATCGAAAAATGTTCTTTGAAAAGAACGCCGACAGATAAGCGATCGTTAGAACGAAATCTTTAGCTTTTACTATCGAGGCTTGATAAACACCCATCATCCAGAATGCTCGGCACTTTCAGTTTTTATATTATTGCGAACGAAACACCATGGTGAGCGGAATTGAGCTTTATCGAGATCTTTTAGCCTTCGTTCTTTGCGCCCGGATTTGCCTTAACGATGATATCCGCGGATTGTTTAAAAATCGATATAATTTGTTGATTATCAATGAATTAAATCCATTGTCGGCCGGCCGACATCCGTTTTAAAATAAATCTTGCAAATAACGGCCGATTTGACTATCTTACTGAGAGAACGAAAGCGGAGACAGAATGTGATCATCGCAGTGACCAATCAAAAGGGAGGTGTCGGCAAAACGACAACAACCGTCAACGTCGCGGCCGCCTTGGCTTTAAGCGGTTGTCGCGTCTTGCTCGTCGATATCGACCCCCAGGCGCACAGCACGAAATCCTGCGTCAAAGAACCCGACAGTATCCCTCATTCGCTGTACGATGTCTTGATGAGGCGCGAGGAAAATATCCAGAATGTCATCGTCAAATCCACAGTCCCCGGACTAGAAGTGGCCATCTCGCGAATCGCCATGGCCAAGCTCGAGCCGGCCCTGCTCGGAGAGATAGACGGACATTTCCGGCTCAAGGATGTTCTCGCGCCGATCAGGCGCAAATACGAGTTTATCCTCATCGATACGCCGCCGACTCTCGGGCTGATAACGGTCAATGCCCTGGTGGCCTCGACTCATTTGCTCATCCCGATCCAATCGTCTTATCTATGCCTGGAAGGGACGGATGACCTTCTCGAGACGATCGAAAAAATCCGACGCGTCGCCAACCCGAACCTCGAGATCCTGGGCGTCCTGATCACGCTCCATGATACCCGGACGAATATCGCCAAGGATGTCGTGAAGAGGATCATCAAGGTTTTCGGCGAAAAAGTCTTCCAAACGTATATCTCCAAAAGCGTCAAGCTCGAAGAAAGCCCGGCCTATAAAGAATCCATTTTTACCTATGCCGCGAATTCGATCGGGGCGCTTCAATATAAAAAAATCGCCGAGGAGATCTTAGAACGTGCAAAAAAATAAACGGTCTGGTTTGCCCGAATCAATGGCTATGCGGCATGATACCCATTTTGTCGATTTTATCTCAAAAAAAGCGGCCGTCCCTCTGGTTCGGATGATTTCCCTCGAACGAATCGAAGCCAACCCGCACCAGGCCCGGAGCGAGCTCGGCAATATCCAGGAGCTGATGAGCTCGATCAAGTCCAAGGGCGTGCTCGAACCGATTCTCGTCCGGCCTCGCGGTGATCGCTATGAGATTATCGCGGGGGAACGCCGCTTCATGGCATCCAAGAACGTCGGGCTCAAAGAGATCCCGTGCATCGAGATGAATGTCTCGGACAACGAGGCCATGGAAATCTCTCTGGTCGAAAACCTCCAAAGAAAAGATCTCGACGTTTTTGAGGAGGCCGACGGTCTGAACGCGCTGATGGATATCTATGGATACAGCCATGCCCAAATCTCGGAAAAGATCGGAAAAGCCCGGTCGACAATCACCGAAGTCATCAACATCAGCAAGATTCCAGCCTCCATCAGAAGGCTTTGCCAAACCCGCCAAATGGACAAAAACCGAAGCCTGCTGATTGAAATCTCCAAGCTCAAGGGCGAGGCCGAAATGAGGCAAGTGATCGAGGCGATCCATGAGCGGGGCTTGAAAAGAGAAGACACCCGCGACCTCACCAAATTATTCAAAGATGGAGAAAGAGCCAAAGAATCCGGCAAAAAGCCCAGGCATTATATTTTTCATTACAGCCCGAAAGAGAACAGGGCCTACCGCATCCGCATCGAGTTCAAAAAAGAGGCGGTCAGCCGCCAAGAGATCATTAAAGCTCTTGAAGAGCTGTTGGCCAAGCTCAAGCTTCCAAGCTAGCTTAAGGGTGAGGGGCGGTTAAATAGGAAATTTTTAAGTACGGCAGTTTATAGCCTATATTAGTTGACATAATAACCCTTATGCGACCCAGAAACCATTTTTCATACAACTCCATTTTTATCAATTAGATAGATTTACTCGAAGGCTGTGGAAAAAATGATGACTAGAAATTGTGCGGATGTGGAAATTTGCCCCTAAGCCTAGCGCACATTTTTAAAAAAGCTTTGACGTCTCCGTCAAAATCAGTAAAAAAAAATGCTTTGTATGATCTTTTAAGCGAACTGGGGGCGTCTTATTAAAGACCCTTGCTCATGGCGTTTAAGAAATCCTGGTTAGTCTTTGTCTTGGCGATCTTATCGATGAGCAGCTCCATGGCCTCGACTTCGCCGAGCTGACTTAGGACCTTTCGCAGGATCCAGATCCTGTTCAACTCGGATTCTTCAATCAAGAGCTCTTCCTTGCGGGTCCCTGAGCGGTTGATGTCCATGGCCGGGAAAACACGCTTGTCGACGAGCCGGCGGTCGAGGTTGATCTCCAGGTTTCCGGTGCCCTTGAATTCTTCAAAGATGACTTCGTCCATGCGGCTGCCGGTGTCGATCAGGGCCGTGGCGATGATCGTCAGGCTGCCCCCTTCCTCGATCTTTCTCGCCGAGCCGAAGAATTTCTTGGGTTTGTTCAGGGCGTTGGCATCGATGCCGCCAGACAAAACCTTTCCCGACGGCGGGATGATGGCGTTGTGGGCCCTGGCCAGCCTTGTGATGCTGTCCAGGAGGATGACGACGTCGCGCTTGATTTCCACCAGCCTTTTGGCCTTCTCCAGGACGATGTTGGCGACCTGGGCGTTCCGGGCCGGCGGCTCGTCGAACGTCGAGGCGACGACCTCGCCGCTGACGCTCCTCTGGAAGTCCGTGACTTCTTCCGGGCGTTCGGCGACGAGCAGGACGATCAGGAAGATCTCGGGATGGTTCTTCTCGATGGACTTGGCGATGGTCTTGAGCAGCGTCGTCTTTCCCGCCCGCGGCGGAGACACGATCAGGCCTCTTTGGCCTTTGCCGATCGGCGTCATGAGCTCCATGATCCGGGCGTTGAGGTTCTTGGCATTCCCGTCCTGAAGCTTGATCATCTCATGCGGATAAAGGGGCGTCAGCTGTTCGAAATGGATGTTCCGGCGCTCTTCGATGACGATGTCCGGATGAGCGAAATTGACGGCCTCGATCTTGATCAGGGCGAAATATTTTTCTCCGTTTTTCGGCGGCCGGACAATCCCGGAGATCGTGTCGCCGGTGCGGAGCTGGAATTTCCGGATCTGGGACGGAGAAACATAAATATCGTCCTGGCTGGGCAGGTAGCTGAATTCCGGCGCGCGTAAAAAGCCGAAGCCGTCGTCCAGGCATTCGAGGACGCCCTCCGAGAACAGCAGGCCGTTCTTTTTCGCCTGGGCTTCCAGGATCTTAAAGGTCATGTTGTGCTTGCTCGATTTGTCGATTTCCTCCTCGGGCACGCCCATCTGGCTGGAGATCTTGAGCAGTTCCTTGGTCTCCTTTCCATCCAGGTCGATCAGGCTGTATTCTTCCTTTTCTTTCATGGTTCACCTCTCAATAAATCGGTTTCTGTCTATCCTCATTTAGACGAATTCCCCTGAGCGGAATGCTCATCCGGTCTTTTTTTCTCTGAACGAAGTTCTCAAACGTTAAAAATTTGCTTTAAAAACCATTTAATTATATTATAATCAATGAGTTAAAGGCGGCTCCCTGGATGTCTCCGACTCCCCTTCCCCTTTGACAACGTCCGGTGGAACAGGCGGTTTCGCCTTCTTCTTCTTGGGTCGCTGGGTGAGCTCCTTGGTCAGGACGATCTTCAGGACTTCTTCCATGTTCTCGACGAGATGGATCTTCATGTCCTTGGTGATGTTCTTGGGAAGGTCTTTCAAATCCGGTTTATTGTCCAACGGCAGGATGGCCTCCCGGATGCCTTCTCGGTGGGCGGCCAGGAGCTTTTCCTTGACACCGCCGACGGGGAGTACCTTGCCCTTGAGCGTGATTTCGCCGCTCATGGCGACTTTTTTGCTGACGGGGATCTCCGTCAGAAGCGATAAAATAGAGATGGCCAGGGTGATGCCCGCCGAGGGCCCTTCTTTGGGCGTAGCCCCTTCGGGGACGTGAACGTGGATGTCGAAGTTCTTATGGATATCGAGGGCGATATTGAGCTCGAACACTTTGGCCCGGACGAAGCTGAAGGCGGCTTGGGCGGACTCCTGCATGATCTCGCCCAATTGACCCGTCAGGGTAAAGTTGCCCTTGCCGTGGACCTTGGTGGCTTCGAACCTCAGAAGCTCGCCGCCGAATTCCGTCCAGGCCATGCCGATGGCCACGCCGACCTCGTCTTCTTTGTCAATTTCCGAGCGTCGGTATTTGGCGACACCGAGGAAAGATTCCAGGTTCCTGACCGTCACTTTTTCCTTGAAGTCCTTGCCCTTGGAAACGACTTTTTTGACGATTTTCCGGCAGATGGAGGTGATCTCGCGCTCGAGGTTCCGGACCCCGGCTTCGCGCGTGTACTCGTTGATGAGCTTCATGACGGCCGTGTCCGAGATCTCCAGGTTCTTGCCCGTCAAGCCATGCGCTTTCATCTGCTTCGGCCACAAGAACTGCTTGGCGATCTGGAGCTTCTCATCCTCGGTATAGCCGGGAAGACGGATGACTTCCATCCGGTCGGTCAAAGGCCTGGGCACGGGCTCAAGCATATTGGCCGTGACGATGAACATGACCTGGGACAGGTCAAAGTCGGTATCAATATAGTGATCGAGGAACGTGCTGTTCTGCTCGGGATCGAGGACCTCCATCAATGCGGAGGCGGGGTCGCCCCGGAAATCCATGCTCATCTTGTCCACTTCATCCAGGAGAAAAACGGGATTTTTTGTCCCGGCGCGCTTGATCATCTGGATGATCCGGCCGGGATAGGCGCCGATATAGGTCCTGCGGTGTCCCCGGATCTCGGCTTCGTCCCGGACTCCTCCCAAGGACAGGCGAACGAACTTTCTTCCCGTGGCCCGGGCGATCGAGCGTCCCAAGGAGCTCTTCCCTACCCCAGGCGGCCCGAGGAAGCCCAGGATAATGCCCTTGGGGTTTTTCACCAGCTGGCGGATCGACAGATACTCAAGGATCCTTTCCTTGACCTTATCCAGCCCGTAATGATCTTCGTTCAGGATCCGTTCGGCCTCTTTCAAGTTTCTTTTTTCCCGCGATTTCTTGATCCAGGGCAAAGACAACAGCCAGTCCAAGTAGTTCCGGCAGACCGTGGCCTCGGCAGACATGGGCGGCATGGATTCCAGCCGTTCGATTTCCTTGCCGGCCTTTTCCTCGGCGTCCGGCAGCATCTTGGCCGCAGCCACCTTCTTCTTCAGCTCTTCAATCTCGTTGGCCTGGTCGTCTTTGCGCTGGCCGGGCGCCGCTCCCGGAGAAAAAATATTCTGGCCTTCCCGGAACGGGGTCCGCCGGCGGGTCCCCGGCTTTCCTTCTTTCCGGAGGTTGGACTGGACCTTGTAGATCTCAGTCTCCAGGATGAAATTGAGCCTGCGGATCCTCTCCAGGCTGTTGATCGTTTCGAGAAGGTTCTGTTTTTCTTCCAGAGGGAGATAAAGATGGGACGAGATGATATCGGCGATCCGGTCGGGAGTGTGGTCGCGCAAGGCCGGGATGATGGACTGAAAATTGGTGCTCTGGTTCAGCTTCAGATACTCTTCAAAAAGATTCAACACCCGCTTCATCTCTTCCTGGCTTTCCTTGCCGGTGTATTCAAAGACTTGGATCTCTTTGGCCAGGACCAGATAATAGGGATACGAACTGACATACTCGAGAACGCGGGCCCTCCGTTTTCCCTCCACGATCACCTTGACGTTCTTATCGTCCATGGGAATGGTCCGGATCACTTTGGCCGTGACCCCCAGGGAATAAATGTCCTTGGGGCTGGGGTTGTCGAGGGAGGCGTCCATCTGGGCGGAAAGAAAAACCAGCTTATCCATCTCTGCCGATTTCTCCAAAGCCTGGATCGAGGAGGGCCGGCCGATGATGAACGGGACCAGGGTCGCCGGAAAGACGACCAGGTCCCGGAGCGGGATCAGCGGAATATTCTTTAAAATCTCGATATGTTCGTTGGACTGGTCCATGTTAGACTCCGATGGCCTGCTTAATGCGCTCAAAGCTCAGCTCATTTTCCTCCACCATGCGCTTGGTGATCTTGATCTTGGTCGCCTTCTTGGTCGAAGGCAGGTAGAACATGATGTCCAGCATCAGGTCTTCGATGATCGACCTCAAGCCGCGCGCGCCGAGCTTTCGCTCCAGGGATTTTTGGGCGATCGCCGTCAGCGCGTCTTCTGTGAATTCCAGTTCCACGCCTTCCATCTCGAACAATTTCTGGAACTGCTTGATGATGGCGTTCTTAGGTTTAGTCAGAATATCGACCAAATCATGGACATCCAGGTCGTAAAATGTGGCCACAACGGGGATCCGGCCGACGAGCTCGGGAATGAGCCCGTACTTGATCAGGTCCTGGGGGATGAACTCCTGGATGAGCTCGGCCGAGACATCTGCCTTTTTCAACTTCGAGTTCGCCTTGAAGCCGACCACGGTTTTGCCGACTCTCTGGGCGATGATTTTGTCCAGGCCGATAAAAGCCCCGCCGCAGATGAAGAGGATGTTCGTGGTATCGATCGGGATGAACTCCTGGTAAGGGTGCTTGCGTCCCCCTTGGGGAGGAATGCTGGCCACCGTACCTTCGATGATCTTCAGGAGGGCCTGCTGTACCCCTTCGCCCGAGACGTCCCGGGTGATCGAGGGGCTGTCGCTTTTTCGGCTGATCTTGTCGATTTCGTCGATATAGATGATTCCCTTCTGGGTTTTGGGGATATTCCATTTAGCCGCTTGGAACAGCTTCAGGACGACGTTTTCCACGTCCTCGCCGACATATCCGGCCTCGGTCAGCGTCGTGGCATCGGCAATGGCGAACGGGACGGACAGGATCTTGGCCAGAATTTGGGCCATGAGCGTTTTTCCCGTCCCCGTCGGACCGATGAGCAGGATGTTGCTTTTGGTGATCTCGACATCGCTCGAATGGGGCAGGCTGATCCGTTTGTAATGGTTGTAAACGGCCACCGAGATCTTCTTCTTGGCCTTGTCCTGGCCGATGATATATTCGTCGAGAGCGCCCTTGATCTGGCTGGGCGTGGGGAAGTCGCCGCTGGGCTTTTTTTCTTCGTCCTTGGCCTTGTCGGCCAGGATGATGGAATGGGCGACTTCGATGCAGTTGTCGCAGATAAAAACGCCTCCCGGGCCGGCAATCAGCTTTTTGACCTGGGTCTGGCTACGGTTGCAGAAATTGCAGCGCACCAGCGGGCTTATTTTCTGTTGGGTGCTGTCATCCATGTTTTTCTCTTTTGGCCTAGCTCGGTCCGGTCTAAAGCGACGAAGTCTATTTCTTGGACTGGGCCCTGGTCGTAATAATCTGGTCGATCAGTCCGTAATCCTTCGCCTGGGCGGCGGTCATGATGAAGTCCCGTTCGATATCGGTCTGGATCTTGGTCTTCGGCTGACGCGTGTGCTTGACCAGGATGTTATAGATATTCTCCCTGATCCGCAGGATTTCTTTGGCCTGGATGGCGATATCCGAGGCCTGACCCTGGTATCCGCCGAACGGCTGGTGAAGGATGATCCGGGAATTGGGCAGGGAAAGCCTCTTTCCGGGCGTTCCCGAGGCCAGGAGGACAGCCGCCATGCTGGCCGCCTGACCGACGCAAATCGTCGAGATATCATTATTCACAAATTGCATGGTGTCATAAATGGCCAGCCCCGAGGTGATACTGCCTCCCGGAGAGTTGATGTAAAGAGAGATCTCTTTTTCCGGGCTTGCCGCCTCGAGAAACAGGAGCTGGGCGATGACCAAATTGGCCACGTCGTCATTGATCTCCGTCCCGATGAAGATGATGCTGTCCTTGAGCAACCGGGAATATATATCATAGGCCCGTTCAGTCCGGCCGTCTTGCTCGACGATGAAAGGGATTAAAGTCATGAAAATGCCGGTTAGATTAACCTATTATAGCCTGTCCCGCCAAAAAGTCAACTGTCTTTTTGAGCAGCAGACTGCTCTTGAGGCTTTCCCGTCTCCCCTCTTGGTTGAATGACTCCATAACCCTGGCCAGGGGAATGTTATTGGCTTTGGCCAGAGCCTGGATTTCTGAGTCCACCTCCTCCTCGCCGACCTTCAGTCCTTCGGCTTCGGCGATTTTTTTAAGCACCAGGTGTCGTTTGAGGTTCTGTTCGGCCTGGCGGCCGGCGCTTACCCGGAGCGCATCGACCGTCTCTTTGGCCGGGTTCTGCTGCGGCGCGGATGACAGGATCCTTTTCAAGATCGACTGGGTTTCCTCCTCCACCAGGCTGGGGGGAAGTTCGATCTCCACCTTTTCTAGGATGGCTTTTAAGACCTCCTCGGTTTGTTCACTCTTGGCCGCCCGTTCCCTGGCTGCCTGGAGCTCGCTTTTGATTTTCCCTTTTAAATCAGTCAAGCTGTCGTATTCGCCCAGATGTTTAGCGAATTCATCGTTAAGCCCCGGAACCTGTTTTTCCTTGATGGAAACCACCCGGATCAGGTATTCAATGTCCTTGCCGGCCAGCTTTTTGTTTTTATGATCGGCCGGATAGGCATGGGTAAAACGCTTTTCCTCGCGGATGGACATTCCCAGGAGCTCGTCGTTGATGATTTTTTCATTTCCCTCATGGCCGGCCAGGACGACGACCTTTTCGGCCGGCATCAACCGCTTTGTTTTCCTGTCTTTTCCCTGGAGATCGATGACGACATAATCTTCGATCACGACGCCCCGGCCTTCGACGGGGACATACTCCGCCGATTTCTCCCTCAATTCCTCAAGGGTCTGGTCAATGTCCCGGTCGCTGACGGCGATGTCTTTTTTAGCGACGCGGATCTTTTTGTAGGCAGGCAGGGGAAAATCCGGCCAGACTTCGACGACGGCCTTGAGACGGAGCGGCCGGCCTTCTTCATAGGACAGGTCGTTGACGACGGGCACTCCCACAGGCCGGATGGCATGCGTCGTCAGGACTTCGTCCAGGACCTTCGGGACGAGCGAATCAAAGAGCGACTGGTGGATGTCTGGCCCAAACATCTGTTTGACCATCTCTTTGGGGGCTTTGCCCTGGCGGAATCCCTTCAGCTTGACCCGGCCGGCGTAGCGGTCGACGATTCGCTGGAGCTCCTGGTCGGCCTCCTCGGCGCGCAGCTCTGCCTCGATTTCTTTTCGGCTGGAGCTCAAGTCCTTGACCGTGCTTTTGATGCGTTCCGTCTGTTCACTCATGGCATCTTCCTTCAGGATGTTCCCTTCTCGGACAGCTTCTCCGCCCTCGTTCGAGACGCGTCTTCAGATAGGAAAATAGGCAGGGCGGGAGTCGAACCCGCACTCCCTCATCAGGAACCAGGTCCTAAGCCTAGCGCGTCTGCCAATTCCGCCACCTGCCCGTGTTTGGCGCGG
>CAZIDN010000077.1:0-16176 GCA_964537875.1 uncultured Eubacteriales bacterium | reverse complement strand
GGAAAACAGAACAATCGGTTGATATTAGTAGGTTAAAGCGTGTAGAGGCAAATGTCCGGGCTGCCGGACAGAACGTTTGTTGACCTTCTCTCGCAAAACCAGGGGCTTCTGCCCCTCCTGCCATGCCAAGCGGCTGGAGGAGTGGGGAGAGTGGGTCCGTGAGACGCTTTTTCTATTGTCTCCTTTTTCATAGTCAACGATCATTAAGGCTGAACGGTTGAAGTGCACATTCGAAAAATTTGCTCTAGACCAACCAATTCTCGGCTCTGAGTCGTTTGATCCGACGGAACTCTTTCATGTTATTGGTCACGAGGACGATATCGAGGCTCAGCGCATGCGCGCCGATCTGTGTATCCAGAGGGCCGATTGGTGTCCCGGCCTTTTCCAGATCGGCTCGGACCGGTCCATAAGCGGAGGCCGCATTTTCATCGAAGTCGACGATCTCCAAGGGCAATAGGAATTCTTCGAGAGCCTGGAGGTTCTTCTCCACGGATTGGCTCTTGGCCATCCCGTAGCGGAGCTCGCCGAGCGTGATCGTCGAGATGCCGATATCCCCCACGGCCAGCGAATGAAAGCGCCTCAGAATCTTCGGCGGTTTGCGTTTGATCAGGGCAATGCAGATATTGGTGTCAAGCATGTATTTCATCAGAGAGGCTCTCGCTTCTGGGCAGTCGGCTGCCGGCGTTCGGTCATAAAGTCCGCGGAGAACATGTCGAGGCTTCCGAGAAGAGAATCCCATGAGTTCTTGGCCGGAATCAAGACGACGGCGTTTCCCGATTTCTTGATAAAGACGTAGTCATCCTCGAACCGGAATTCCTTGGGCAGGCGCACGGCCTGGCTCTGGCCGTTGCGGAAAAGCTTGGCTGTCCTCATGCGCATCTCCGTCATCCCTCATGAATATATACTATTAATATATATTATTTAAGCCTTTTGTCAAGCATTCATTTTTCTATCGCCACCTATCATATAGACTGGCCGGCCGGGTGATTATTCTCAGAGAGCGGAGGTTGTTCGGGTCGACCGTCCATGGCGTCACCTGCTGTTCCACAAAGCTGTTTTTTGCTTTTATCATCCTGCCATGATTTAACAAATTCTTAACAAAATCTTGACAATTTGATGACAACTCTCTTTGCCAAAAATTCTACATTGGTACTGGAGACGATAGACATGAGCGAGTCAAAAGTTCAAACGACCGCCAACCGCAAAGGAGGCCAGCCATGACCGCCTTTTACATGAAAAAATGGTATTTCGACTTCGCCACAGACAGGGGCGAGACCTTCTATGCCTACTTTATTACCTACCAAATCTTTGGAAAAAGCCAAGGCCTCGTTTCGGCCCATTTGACCTTGCCGGGCGACGACCTTATGCAGGATTCCATCAAGACAGAATATTCCTCTCCAAATGCCGAAGGGAAGCTCGCCCTGGGCCCCCATTTTCTCATTCAGCAGAACGGGCGTGCGAAAATCCATATGGAGCTGAACCACTTCACGATCGACCTCCACTATTTTTCTCTCGATAAGGAATGGATCCCGGCCAAAGACGCCCTTCTCCTAAAGAAAAAGAGGGGATTTCTCAAATGGCACGTTCCTCAACCTTCGGCCAGGGTCGAAGGCACCATCAAGAACACCTTCCAAGTCCTCAAAATCAACGGCTTCGGCTATCAGGACATCGTCGAGACAAACATTTCTCCGTGGCGGCTGCCTCTCGCCGAGCTCATTTGGGGAAGAGCCCACTGTGGCGGACGGACGATCGTCTTCAACCAGATCACGACGAAAAAAAGAAATGTCATTCAAAATATCCGACTGAGCGCTGGCGCCAATGCAGACAGACCGTCTCAGCTTGAGGACACGGTGTCAGAATCGGAAGACAACCAACAGTATGCTCTCCAAACAAACAACGGAGACGAGGAAACACGGATCGCCAAGGGCGGTTGGACTCTTCTCCTCAAGCGGCGGTGCATCATCGAAGAGAGTCCTATCACCACCTCGGATCGGATCCGGTCCTCTTTCTTGAGGAACGCACTGGCGCGGATCGCCGGCAATCCGCAGGAAAAAAAGATGCTCTCGGAAGCCCGGCTTTCCGACGGCCAAAAAATTTGGGATGGGGTGGCCATCCATGAAAGAGTGCTCTGGCGATGGAAAACACGCTAATTCTAGATGTCCATCCAAAGTCGCATTGGAGCGTGCTGGCCATCATTCTGCTCTACATTTTCATTTTTTGGCTTTTTCTTCCTGTATTTTTATTGGCCGTCGGACTTCGTTTAGACATGCTCGCGCCCGTGGCCATGTCCGCTGCGGCGGCGAGCACAATCTTCGGATGGAGCCTGGTCGTTTGCGGTTTCTCGCTCCTGGCCGCCAGCATGGGTCAGCTCTGGATCCAAGGGAGAGGCCTGCCGATTTCTCACCTCCCTCCCAGCCAGTTCGTCGCCAACGGCATCTACAAATATTTCCGCCACCCGATCTACCTGGGCTTTAACGCGGCCTTTGCCGGACTGTCCCTCCTGATCGGATCGTTCTGGTCGCTGGCCTTCAGTTCTCCCCTGCTCTTGGCCGGCTGGATCATCTACGCCCGGTTCTACGAAGAACCAGGTCTGATCAAGCGATTCGGAGATTCCTATCGAACGTATATGGAAACGACGCCCATGGTTTTCCCTAAAAAGATGGGCCACCAGTTAGCCGTCATCTTCAGGCCGGTTTTCAAAAAAATTTGCGCGGGCTTGACGAGGATCGCCCGCCGGACGATTCTCTTTCGCCGGGGCAACCTGATCCTCGTCACCAACGGGCTATTTGTGATGACAGGAGCCTTTCTGTTCGTCCAGCACGTGACAACGCTTTTTCTCATCCAGGGTCTTCCGAAAGGCCATGTGGCCGTCTTTCTTTTTGGGACGATGCTCTCGGCTTCGTTTTTCGGTTACTTCTTCTGGTGGTTGGGGCACTGGAGAGAACTCATCCGCCAGCCCTGGCTCGGCATCAAAAACAACGGCTTCGTCTCCTTCGGCGCATTCTTCGGGCTCATCTTCGCTTCCGCCCTCTTCGCCTGGAGGTTTCACTATCCGGCCTTGATGATCACGGACGTCGTCGTCAGGGGCACGTTCATCAATTACGCCATCGGAAGGATGGGCTGCGTAACGTACGGCTGTTGCTGGGGAAAAGCTTCCTTGCACTGGGGAATCCTTTATCAGAATCCCCAGGCTAAGGTGCTGCGCCTTACCGGCAAAAAAGAGGCCCTCTGCTATCCCACCCAGGCTTTTTCATCTCTGGAAGGACTCCTTCTCTTCGTCCTGTTGAACGGCTTGGCCTTCAAAAGACTGCCAGCCGGCTTCCTGACGGCCATGGTCTTCCTCATCTACCCCGTCGGCCGGACGTTCATCGAGTTTTTCCGCGAACGGAGACTCCGGTTTCACGAGCACTTCAACGAGGGACATCTGAGCTGCGCCGTTATGTTCCTTTTCGGTCTGGCCCTTCTTTTCTCCCTCTCGCCGGTCATCACCGGTCATTCGCCCCGGCCCTGGAATGGCCAGGCCTTTGTCCAAGGCTTGTCGCTCGCCCCCATCACACTTTTGATCGGCCTCGGTGTTTTCTTTGTCACGAGCTTTCACTGGAAGAGGATCGGAACATGGTAAGGACGAATCCGGACCGCGCATTTTTCCTGAAGGCCAGCCTGATTTTTTATGCGCTCTGGATTGTCTCCTTCCAGCTGGTAGGGCGCTATGCGGTTCAACTGCCCGGGCTCGACATGACATCGGCCTGGGACCAGCGGATCCCTCTGATCGCGGCGTTCATCTGGCCCTACGAGATCTGTTATATTTTCCCCTTTCTTCCTCTTTTTGTCCTCAAAGACTGGCACAGGTTCAACCGAGCCCTGCTGGCTGTCATCATCGCCAACCTCCTGGCCTACATCGTCTATGTCACCTTTCCCATTGCTTATCCAAAGCCGGTCTTGGGCCATAGTTTCTCCGAACGCATCCTATTCCTAGAATATACCTACGACTTCAATCCCGGCGCGAACAAACTTCCGAGCCTTCATGTCGCCTTCACCTGGATTGTCTATCTAGCCTGCCGCAAACAGCGGTTGAGTCGGTTGGGAGATTTCCTGGTGCTCTTCCTCGCCATTTTAATTACCTTTTCCACGATTTTCGTAAAACAGCACTTGATCATTGATGCCGCGGCTGGATTTATTTGGGCAGGCGGAGCCTGGGGTGCGGCAAGTTTTCTCTATCCGCGACTTGCCGACCCGCGCCAGGAAGCCCGCCCGGCGTTTAAGCAAATGATGAGACGAACGGCTCCGCTTGCCCTTTTACTTTTGGCCATCATCCTGCTCGCGGCGGACATCGTCTGGAAGAAATGGATCCCATGGTAGGAGACGAAGCCCATGAATCCTGAGAACGTCCTTGAAGTCCTGCACGTGGCCAAATCATTCGGCCGGCATCCCGTGCTGAAGGATGTCACGTTCTGTATTCAGCCTGGCCAGATTGTCGGAATCACGGGCGAAAACGGGGCCGGCAAGAGCACCCTTCTTAAAATCATCGTGGGCTGGATTTCGCCCGACTCCGGGCAAGTCATCAAAAAGGTTGCCACGGGCTATTGTCCGCAGGATTTATCGATTTTCGAGACATTGACCGTCGAAGAAAATTTCGCCTATTTTGGCGCTGCCTACGGTCTCGGGAACGGAAAGCATTCAGGGAGCTGGAAGGCCAAAAAAGAATGGCTTCTCAAACGGTTCAGGTTCGAGACGTACGAAAAGACACTCGTCTCCCACCTGAGCGGCGGGACGAAGCAAAAGCTGAATTTCTCTCTGGCCGTTCTTCACTCCCCCTTGCTCCTGATCCTTGATGAACCGTATTCGGGCTTCGATTGGGAGACCTATGTTCATTTTTGGGATTACGCCGAAGAGATGAAATCGAACGGAACGGGCATTCTGATTGTTTCCCATTTCGTCTATGACCGGTCCAAGTTCGACGTCGTCTTCGAGCTCAAGGGAGGAATCCTTCAATGCGCCTGAGGCATTTTCAAACCGGCTGGATCATGACCGCCAAGGAGCTTCTTCGCCACCGGATCGCCTTCCTTCTTTTTTTCATCATCCCCACCCTCTTCTATGCCGTCATTTTCCTGGTTACAACGCACCGCCAGATCGCATTCAAGCTGGCCTCGATTTCAGAATCGGCCTTCCTCACAGTCAGCCAGCGGAACGAGGCTCTCATTTTTATCGGGCTGGCGGCGGTAGGCATCCTGACATCCTTTCTGGCCCTCAACCTCACCCAAAAGCATGCCGTCGAAAACCGGAGACTCGTCTTGTGCGGCTTCAACACGTCCGAAATTCTTCTCTCCAAGTTCGCCGTTCTCCTATGCGTCATCGTCGGCGTCGGATGCTATGTGGGCGCCATGCTTCCCCTGCTTTTTTCCCCCCGCCGATTCCCGCTCGTTCTGGCAGGGTTCATGATGGGCGGGTATGTGTATGGCTGCTACGGAATGCTTGTCGGCGCCATTTTCAAGCGGGAGCTGGAAGGAATTCTGTTCATCGTGCTCTTGGCCAACTTCGACGTCGGCTGGCTCCAGAATCCCATCTATTATGCCGAAGCCCAGAACAAAGCCATCATTCGTTATCTTCCCGGCTACTTCCCTTCGCAACTGAGCATGGTCTCGGCCTTCACAGGCCATTCCATTGTCCAGCCGCTTTTGGGGAGTCTGGCCTATGGCACCGTCCTCCTGATCGGGGCCATGCTGATCTTCGGCTGGAGAATGAGGATCCGAAAATGAGCGGCATGGAGCGCTGGAACCTGGGCCGTCTTGGCAAGGACCTCTACTGGGACGGACACAACCTCGTCGAGCTGGCCGCCCGCTACGGGACTCCGCTTTTTGTCGTCAGCCGGAAAAGGCTGGAGCGTTCATGCGCCGAGATGAAAGCGGCGTTTCATGCAGAAGGCCTCGAAGCGGACATTTTCTTTTCTTTCAAAACCAACCCGCTCCCTCGCGCCCTCCAAGTGTTGACCGCCGCCGGCGTGGGTGCCGAAGTCATCTCCGAGTTTGAAATGTGGCTGGCTGGAAAACTCGGCCTGGGGGGAGACAAGATTCTTGTCAACGGCACTCTGAAACCCAAAGCGCTTCTCAGCCGAGCCGTCGAATCCGGAGCCGGCATGATCAATGTGGAAACGATCGCCGAACTTCGCTCGCTCAGGGACATCGCGGAAAAGCTCGGCAAAAAAGCCAACATCGGCTTGAGGATCAATCCGGGCCTCAGAAAAAGAAGGCTTCAGTTCACAACCACAACCGGGTCATCGTCAAGTCCCATCGGGTTCAGGCGCTCGAGCGAAGAATGGGGCGACACGCTGGAATTTTTGAGGGCGCATCGGGATCTTTTCGCGTTCCGCGGCCTTCATTTTCACATCGGCACGGGTATTTCCAGCGCCGCCCCCTATCAAGAAGCCCTGGCCAACAGCCTGGGCTTCATGGACAGCCTCCTCGAAAACGGTTTTTCTCCGGAAATCCTGGACATCGGAGGCGGCTTCAACATTCCAACCCTTAAAGAAATCAACGCCTGGGAAGCCGCCCGCCTTTTCCTCTGGAACAGGCCTCAAGAGCCGCCCGCCGCGAAGAACCGGCCCAACCTCCTGAGAGAAGTCGCCCGAGCCTGCGCCGGCCAACTCCAGGAGTATGCTCAAAGCAGGGGGATTCCGCTTCCGAAGATTTTCATCGAACCGGGCAGAGCCTTGAGCGGATCATCCCAGGTCCTTCTGCTGACGGTCAATTCCGTCCGGGAACGGAGCAAAGGCCCAAACTCTGTTTTTTGTGACGGCGGCGCGATGAGCCTGTCCCAGATCTTGATCTGCGAATACCACGAGATTTTCGTGGCCAACAAGCCCGATCACGCACAACTGGCAAAATATAATATCTTCGGCAACCTGCCGACCCCGCTCGATCTGGTCTCCTTCCAACGGAGGCTTCCTCCTCTTTCGCCCGGCGACATATTGGCCGTGATGGATACGGGGGCGTATTTCACTTCGCTCGGAAACAATTTTGCCGGACCCCGTCCTGCCGTTGTTATGCTTGAAAACGGCGCTCCCCTCCTCATCCGGAGGCGCGAAACATTCGAAGACCTTATCGCCAGGGATATCCCTTTTTAGGTCAAGGACCAGGAAAAGATGGATAACGAACACAGCGCTCCGCCCGCCGTGACCGGCCCTCTTGACCGGGCCGGCCGCGCTTTTTCCTTGTGGGCGTCCGCGCCCGTCGCCGAAAGGAAAATCCTCTTCAAGAGACTGCGGTCCCTGATTGTGGAACGGCAGAAGGAACTGGCCGCTCTTCTGGCCGAAGAAACGGACCAACCCATCACGGAAGCCGTCAGCCAGGAAATCACCCCCGCCCTGGAAATGATCCGGTTCATCGAAAAGGCCTATCCCGGCTGGCTGGCGGATAAAAAATTTCGCTACTGGCGGCCCGGGTTCTGGACGAAATCCAACCGAATCTGCTATGAACCGCTCGGCCTGATCGCCGTCATCGGGCCTTCCAATTTTCCTTTTTCGCTTCCCGTGATGCAGGCGGGCGCAGCCCTGTTTTGCGGCAACAGCGTGATTCTCAAACCTTCCGAGCGTTGTCCTCGGACTGCGGAGTTCCTTCGCCGCCTTTTTCATGATTCTGGATTCCCCGAGGGAGTGATCGAAGTGATCGAAGGAGGCCCAAAGGCCGTGGAGTCGATCATCGCCGCCGAGAGCGTCCGGAAGGTGATTTTTACGGGAAGTTATGAAACAGGAAGAATCATTTCCGAATTGTGCGGGCGTTTTTTCAAGCCCTGCCTCCTCGAGCTCGGCGGGATGGGCCCGGCCATCATCGCCGACGACGCCGACTTGATTCTGGCAGCCAGGGGGATCGCCTGGAGCGCCTTTTATTCAGGGGGATCGTCGTGCGTCGGAACGAAGAGGGTTTTCCTCACATCCGAAACGAGCCGGGCTTTTGTGCCATTGCTTCTCGCGGAGGTAAAAAAGATCAGGCCCGGAAATCCTTCTGACCCAAACACCGAGATGGCGACCGCAAAAAAACGAGACGTGTTCGATCGGATGGAAGGGCTCGTTCGGGACGCCGTAGAAAAAGGGGCTGCGGCATGGACGCTTGAAGGCGAAATCGGCGATGGTCCAAGCCAAAGGCCGAGAGGTCCCATGATTCTATTCCAGGTCACACCCCGGATGAAAATTATCGCGCCGGAGGCAGAATGGGACAGTCCCATCCTTTGCCTCCGGGAGGTCGAATCCATCGACCAGGCCGTGGAGGAGGCCAATCGATCCAGCTTTGGATTAGGAGCCTCGGTCTGGAGTCGGGATCTGCGGAGAGCCCAAGAGATCGCCCGCAGGCTCCAGGCCGGAATCGTCTGGATCAACGACAGCAGCGTCGGCCTTCCCGGGTTTCCCTGGGGAGGGACGAAACACAGCGGTTGGGGACGCCTGCTCTCGAGAGAAGCCCTCACCGAATTGACCAACCTCAAGGTCATCAGCCGGGACAGGCGCCTGACATCGTCCCGGAAATTCTGGTGGTTCCCCTATTCCAAGGCAAAATATGAAATCCTTCTTTCCCTTAATGAATTCTTGTACGGCCGTCGAAAAGGCCGGCCGTTCCGGCTCTTCCTTCGAAGCTGGCTGCGGTGGATGTTCCGCTAAATTTCCTCAAAAAACTTCTTGCCTCGGACAAAAATCCAGGCTATGATTTGAGCCTGCCTGAAATGTTTGGAATGAAGCGGGCCATCAGCTTGAGGAGGGAGTTTCATGCTTCAATTTGATCAAACCTTTTATGATTTTTTACTGGAACACCAGGAGCGCCATAACCGGACCTACCATTTCTTGATCCTGATGAATTCCATCCTGAACGCCGCCAAACGCATCCAGCATTATTATTTGACCGGGGCGCTCCGCGGAAACCTCGGTTTGGCCGGCTCGGTCAACGTCCAGGGCGAAGAAGTGATGAAGATGGATGAGATCGCCAACGATCTGGTCAAGCATTATCTCAAGAGATCGGGCCGGGTCATCCATGCCGTCGGCGAGGAAGAGGAGGAGATCATCCCAATGAACGTCGAGGGTGGGCGATATTTCGTCTATTACGACCCCATGGACGGCTCCTCCAATGTCGCCCATAACCTGCCGGTCGGTTTTCTCTTCGGCGTGGCCAAGCGCAACCTGGAGGGGCCCGAAGATATGCACTTGCGCGCCGGCCGGGAATATATCGCTTCCGGCATGTTCGTCATCCCGACGGGGACCTTCACCATCGCCCTCCGCCAGGCGGGATGCTGGAGGTTTCATATCGACGAGACCTTCAATTATGTAAAACCCACTCTGATGCAGCTCCCGGAAAACCGAAAGTCCTGGGAGCTCTCCTTCAATTCGGCCAATCGCTCGACCTTTTCCGCAAAGGTCCAGAAGTGGATCGCAGAAAACGAGCCAAAATATGCCTTCCGATACATGGGGGCGCTGGCCGGCGATTTCCACCGGATCCTGTTGAACGGCGGGCTGTTCATGTATCCGGCCATCGTCAACCACCCCGACCCGAAGAAAAACAGGCCCCAGGGCAAGCTTCGGCTGATGTACGAGGCCGCCGTCGTCGCCTTTATGTGCCGGGAGGCCGGCGGCGGCGCCGTGGACGAAACAGGGACCTCCATCCTCGACATTGTCCCCCAAAAACCCCACCAGCGGACGGCCCTCTATCTCGGTTCCAAGCCGCTCTTGGAAGACATCGGCCTGGTTTTGAAGGGACAATAGGTTTTTTTCTTATATCTTCAAAGGCAACCGCTCCTTATTGACTTACTCCGACCGCTATTACGGCGTCGCCTACGCCCTGAGCAATTATCGCTGGCACAAAGAAGATTATCCGTATCCCAACGAATTCTATTCCATCACCGTCGGCCGGGCAAAAATCATGTCCGTCTTCAAGCTCGAGTAAAACCAATATTTTCGTTGACTCTTAAGGATATCAACATTATGATAATTATGCAGACGGGAAAGGGTCGCCGACATGAAGTGTCCGAAATGCCATTTTGAGAATACCGGTACAAGCCGCTATTGCGCGGATTGCGGGACGTCGCTGACGCCGGTCCACGGTTCCCCTATCCCCTTCTCCCCGCCCACCGAAACCCAGACCCTGCCGCCCTTTTTTGAGCTCGAAACCGGCACCCTTTTTGCGGAGAGATTCCAGGTCATCGAAAAGCTGGGCATGGGCGGGATGGGCCGGGTTTATAAAGTTTATGACACAAAGATTAAGGAAAAGATCGCCCTGAAGCTCCTCAAGCCCGAAATCACGTTTGAGGAGAAGACCGTCGAGCGTTTCCGGAGTGAAATCCGCCTGGCCCGACGGATCGCCCATAAAAATGTCTGCCGGATGTTTGATTGGGGAGAATTTTCGCGCCTCTTCTACATCACTATGGAATACGTGCCTGGAGAGAACCTCAAGAACATCATCCGGATGAGCGGCCCGCTCAATGTGGGCAAGGCCGTCCATTATGCCAAACAAATCTGCGAAGGCCTGGCCGAGGCGCACCGCTGGGACGTTGTTCATAGGGATCTCAAACCCCACAACATCATGATCGATCCGACGGGCACGGTCAGGATCATGGATTTTGGCATCGCCCGGTCCGTTCATGCCAAAGGGTGGACGGGCGAGGGGATCGCCGTCGGAACGCCGGAGTATATGTCCCCCGAGCAGGCCGAAGGTCAGGATGTCGATAAGCGCACGGATATCTATTCCCTGGGCATCATTCTCTACGAGATGATCACGGGGAAAGTCCCGTTCGAAGGTGAAACGACTCTGAGCATTCTCCGGAAACAGGAGTTCGAGCCGCCGATTCCGCCCAAGGAATGGAATCCTCAGATTCCCGAAAGCCTCAACCGCCTGATTCTCAAATGCCTGGAAAAGAAGAAGGAAAGGCGGTATCAAAACGCCGAAGAGGTTCTTCAGGATTTGGGCACGATCCCGACGGACGCGGTTCCTTCTCCCAAAGTCCAGCGCCGGACAGCGTCTAAGCTCTCTATCCCGGGAAGGCGGTCGCGGCTCTGGCCCTGGCTAGGCGCCGGCCTCATTCTTATGGTTCTCGCTGTCAGCGGATATCTGCTCCTGAAATCCGGACGCCGCGCCATCCCTAAAGCGATACCCGACAAGGGACCCGGAAGCATAATTCCAAAAGCAAAAAATATTGCCGTTTTTCCGTTTGACATGATCGGCCCCGATTCCAAACAATCAACCCTCAGCAAAGACATCGCCGGTGATATCAGAAGACGAATGGCAACAGTTGATGGGTTGAAAGTCCAAGCGGCATACTCTTCCGAGTGGCTGAAAAAATCCGATAGAGGACCCGAAGAAATCAGGAAACTCGGACTGGATTATATCCTCGAAGGAACGGTGAATATCGACAAAGCTGGAATCACCGCCAAAACCAGCCTCAGCGACGCCCACAGCAATAGCATCGTCAAGACAGAGGCCTATGAGGATAATTTAGAGAGCGGCTTCTCCCGTGTCGCGGACCGGATTTCCAATGATGTCGCCAGCTGCCTTAACCTGAGTTTCCCGGCAGGCCAGCTCCAGACCCTCCATAAACGTGAGACGGACAATCCCGATGCCTATATCAACATGCACAAAGGACAAGAATTGGAAAAGAAATATCGCGAGAGCGGCCGCATTGAAGATTTCCAAGAGGCCATCCGCTTTTATCAAAAAGCAATCGACCTTGACCCGAATTATGCCCTGGCCTATGTCAACTTGGGCAATGTCTGGGAAGGCCGCTTTGTCGAGACGCAAAAATCTGAGGATCTCGCCACCATGGTTGGGTATTTTCGGAAGGCGTTTGAAAAGGACAGCTCGATCGCCGAGGTCCAGGTTGGATTGGGATGGGCTTATTTCCATCAAGGCGACTTTGACAACGCCTTTGCCTGTTTTCGGACAGCGCTGAAGATCGATCCGGACGGCGCTGAAGTGAATTTTAACGCCGGCTCGTTCCTCCGGAGCATCGGACTGGATGCACTCGCCCTCAAACACTATGAGCGGGCCATCGGCCCCGATCCCTACTTTGATACCAACTACGAGGTCGGCGCCCTTTGCGCCTGGAACCTGGGCGACTATCAGAATGCCGAACAGCTCATTAAAAAAGCCCTGGATATCACTCCGGAGAGCCCGCGATTTCATCTCCAATACGCCCGGATTCTGACCAGTATGAAAAATTTTGAAGCGGCTGCAATGGAAATCGCCCGCGCCGAAACCATCCAGCCGCCGATATTGGAAATTCGGATGTTGATCCGCCAGCGACGAGCCTTGATCCTGGCCGCCCGGGGAGAAAAGGAGAAGGCCCTGTCGCTCGTTCAGTACGCTGGAGAACTCTATCGTTATGACATCACAAGCATCTACAGCCTCGTCGGAATGAAAGACGAAGCGATTCGCTACATTAAGAAAGGCAATGAAGAGGGTTTTCAGCTGATCAAAGATTACCTCTACCCGTATCCCTTACTCAAAAGCAATCCCTTCTATGCAAACCTCCGCAGCGATCCTCGATTCCAGGAGGTTGTCAGGAATGAAGAAAGAAAGTTTAACGAGAAAATGAGAAAATACGGTGATCTCTGATCCAAGGGATAGGTCAATAGGAAAGGGAAACGCCTTGCTTTTCTCTTTCCGATTTTTATAAATCTCATCAAGGGAGTCAAGAAAGACTCCTGATCGCCCCAGAGAAAGGAGGGTTTCATGGAAAAATTGGATCCTAAAAAGGCCCAGCTCTTTGACCGGAAAATCCGGGCCCATGTCAAACAGTTTCAGGACGCGTATAACGCCAGAAAATGGACGGCCTTGGCCAAATTGATCGGCGACCGCACGTCTCTCGTCCTGTCAAAAAAGAAAAAGGCCGTGCGGGGGAAATCCGTCATTCTCAAGTTCTGGCGTAAGGCCAGCCTTCATGGACTGCTGAGGGTGCAATTCAAAATCAAAAAAATCCAGATCCGCCCCGCCGATTATCTCGTTCTGATCGGAGCGTGCTACATGCCGCACGATATGGAGGCTTTTGTCTTCGGTACCTACAATTTTACGTTTAGAAAAGGCGGAAAACTGATCGATCCACCGGGTGATTTTTTTATAACCTTTGGACATCAATACGTCTGTTGGCCCGATCCAGGCGAAATCTGTTTAGACATTTGACGCCTTCGCAGTCCATAAAAGAGACGCTCCTAGAGCAAGTCTGTTTTCCGGCGACCCCTGACTTTCAGAACCATGTCGTCTAAAATTGAGTAGACGACTGGCACGATGATTAAGGTCAGCAAGGTCGAGCTGACCAGCCCGCCGATGATGGTGTAGCCGATCGGCGCCCGGAAGCTGGAGCTCGTCCCAAATCCGACGGCCACCGGGATCATGCCCAGGATCATGGCCATGGTCGTCATAAGGATGGGCCGCAGCCGCGTCGAGCCGGCCTCGATAATGGCCTCAAACCGCTTCAAGCCCCTCCGCCGCAATACATTCGTGTAATCGACAAGCAGGATGGAGTTCTTGGTGACCAAGCCCATGAGCATGATCAAGCCGATGAACGCCACCATGTCGAACAGCTTATTGGCCAGCAAAAGGCCGAGCACGGCGCCGATGATGGACAGAGGCAGCGCAAGCATGATGACGAACGGCTGGACAAAAGACCCGAACTGAGAAGCGAGCACCATGTAGACGAAGACGATGGCCAGGAGCAAGGCCAGCAGCAGAGAGGCGAACATCTCCCTGGTCTGTTCGACCTGGCCGCCGAACTCATAGCTGACATCGGAAGGAAACCGGATACCGGCCAGGGCCGTATTGACTTTCTGGGTGATCTCGTTCAGCGCCCGGCCCCTGAGGATATTCGCGCCGATCACGATTTGCCTCGTGCGGTTGGCCCTTTTGATCTGGGTGGGACCATTGACGGTCTTGAGGGTGCCGACCTGATCAAGCGTGATGGAGCCGCCCCTCATCGTCGGCATATAGACGCGGCCGAGCCTGTCGATATCGGAGCGGACGTCCTCCGAGGCCCGAACCCGGATGTCGATGAGTTTGTCCCTCTCGCGGTACTTGGAAGTCGTGTCGCCGTCGATAAACGAGCGCATGAGGGAGGCCACTTGAAACGTGCCGGCACCGAGCCGGGAAGCCCGCTCGCGGTCCACCTGGATCTGGATTTCAGGCTTAGGGGGACGGTTATCGCTGTTGACGTCGACCAGGCCGTTGATGCTTTGCAGGGCGAGCTTGACGGCTTCGCTCGCCTTCGTCAGACTGGCCAGGTCCGTTCCTTTGAGATTAATTTGAATAGGCAGCTGCTGCATGGCGGCGAACGCCGCTCCTCCCATGGATGACGCCTCCTGGAAGGTAATCGATACCCCCGGAATGCCCGCCAGCCGCGGGCGCAGTTTGTCCTGATAAACCCGAGTCTCTTGGATTGGAATGTTTAATTTCACATTGATCGTGGCGACGTCGGAGGATCCGTCGGTCGAGCCCACGACCGTCGCCACGTCCCCGATCTCCGCTTGCCGATGAAGAACTTCTTCGATCGATCGGACGATCTTATCTGTTTGGTCGAGCGAGCTGCCCGAGGCCGTCTGGATCTGCAGGTTAAATTCCGCCCGTTCTCCGTGGGGAGTCGTGCCCGTCCCGATCACGGTAAAAAGATAACCGCTGAGGAAGAAGATGACCGTCGTGACGGAAATTACGGTTTTCCGATGGTTCAAGGCCCAGCGCAACAGAGGACGATAATTGTTCCCCAAGGCCTCATAAATCTTGGAGACGAGGCCCTGAAAGCGCGATGACAGCGTTTTCTTGCCGTTCCTCTCGACTTTTTTGAAGAAATGGGCGGAGAGCATAGGGGCAAAGGTAAAGGCTTCGAACAGCGAGATGAGGACGGCGGCCGCCACCGTTACGCCGAACTGGCGGAAGAATTTCCCGGCGATCCCGGTCGTAAAAGCGACCGGGAGAAAGACGGCGACGATCGTCATCGTCGTGGCCGTGACGGCTAGGCCCACTTCGGACGTGCCATCGCTCGCCGCCTTGTGCGGATCCTGGTGCAGCTTTTCCATGTGGCGGAAGATGTTCTCGCGGACAACGATGGCGTCGTCGATCAGCAGCCCGACTGAAAGGCTCAGCGCCAGCAGGGTGATGATGTTCACTGTGTAGCCGAGCGCGCCCATAACGGCGAAGGAGGCGATGATGCAGACAGGCAAGCCGGCGACGGTTATGAGGGTATTGCGGAGGTCGCCGAAGGAGAAGAGGACGACGAGCCCGGCCAGGAAGATGCCGATCACCAGGGTGTTGATGACATCATCGCGGGAATCCTTGATCATCAGGGACGAGTCCGTCGTGGTCCGGATGTCCAGGTCGGGATTGGAGGCTTGGATGGCGGCGATCTTCTTACGGACCTGGTCCGCCACCTTGACGGTGTTCGTCCCCGACTGCTTCTGGATAACGATCGAGATGCATTCCTGAGCGTTGATGCGGGAGATCGTCCGCTTTGTCTTGAAGGCGTCCTTGACGACGGCGATATCTTTCAGATAGACCGGGTTTCCCGCGACATTGGCCACGACGATGTTCTTCATCTCCTCGAGGCTCGTGAACTCGGCCTTGGTCCGGACCAGGAAATCCTGGGACTTCTCGGTGACGCGTCCGGCCGGCAGGTTGAGGTTCTCGGCCCGGATGGCCTGGTTAACCTGGGCGATGGAGATGCCCTGGGCGTTCATTTTCCCCAAGCTAGTCTCGACCTGAATCTCCCGCTCCAGTCCCCCGATGATATCGACGGATCCGACCCCGTCCACCTGCTGGATCAAAGGCTTGATCTTGTCCTCGACATAGGAGCGGACGTCCGGCAGGCTCATCCTGCCGCTTTTGCTCAGGATGGCGAAGGAACCGATGGGAACCGCCGACGGATCGAACTTGTTGATAATGGGCTCGATGATCTCCCGGGGGAGGGCGTTCCGGATCGAAGCCACTTTTTCCCGGACCTCCGTGGAGGCCACCTGGGAGTCCTTCTCCAAGACGAATTGGGCTACGATGACCACGACTCCCTCGGCTGACGTTGAGCTGATTTTATCGAGGCCGTTGATCGTGCTGAGAACGTCTTCGATCGGCTTGGCCACCTGGGATTCCATCTCTTCGGGCCCGACGCCGGGATTGGCCACGGTGACGGCGATGACCGGCAGCGAAATGTCGGGCATGAGGTCGACACCGAGCC
>CAZIDN010000076.1:0-16430 GCA_964537875.1 uncultured Eubacteriales bacterium | reverse complement strand
TGCTTTCGGCGATCGCGGCGATCCCTCTGTTTTTAGCCCCAAAAGCCTTCAACATGGTCTGGCTCGTTTTTGTCGTGTGTTTCTTGTCTATTTTTCCATTCCAGGCTGTCCAGGTCGGCCGTGACCTACATCCGCGGTCCTTCCAGGCCAAGTTTGCCTGCGCCCTTTCGTTCAGGTCCTTTATCCCCGAGCGGGCGTTGATTCTTGCGTCGGGGGGTGTTTCTCGGGACGAAACCGGCCGTCCGGTGGCCTATAACGCCTCCTACATGTTTTTCTGGACCGACCGGAAGGGATTTAATATCCCTGCAGACCAACTCTCGATGGATCACGTCCAAAGTTATATCCGCCGGGGCGCCGGCTATTTCGTCCTGGAGAAAGACGTTCTGAAAGCCAGTCCGGGGTTCGACGAGGAATTGCGAAAACAGTTCACTCTTCTTGCCGAATGTGATGAGGCCTTTTTGTTTAAGTTCTAGGGGCGAATATCGGCGGCCATCATCCGGGCGGCTTCTTGGGCCGCTTCAAGAACGGCATTGTTGTTGAGCGTCGAGTTTGGGATGAGTGAGGCGTTGGCCAGATAAACACCCGGCAGAGGCGACCGGCAGCTCGGCCGGGCCTCCGCGGTTCGCGGGCGATATATGGGCTGAACACAATTTTCGCGAAAGACCTGGCTGTGGAGGATATCCTCGTTTCTCAGGTCCGGGAATATTTTCCTGAGAGATTCTATGAAATCCTCCTTGATCCGGTGGTCGGACGTCTTGATCAAAGGATCGTCTTGGGTCACATATTTGGGCAGGTAAACCAGGTGCCGGCCGCCGAAGGTCCCCTCCGGGATGATATTGGTGCTTTCAACGATCCCTGTGAATGGAAGATTCTTGTCCAGAACATTGATCACATAGTAGGGAGAAAGAGCGCGGTTGAGAATCAGCAGGAGGCAGATGATCCCCAGGTATTCCGTGCCTATTATTCCCCTCCAGGCCGGGGAGACATGGACATCCTGGATGATTTTTAAGATCTCTGGATTCGGGACCGTCAAAAGGACTTTGTCGAAGGGCCGTCGGTCCGCCGGACTCTGAAGCAAGATCTTGCCGTCCTGATAGGACAGACGTTCAACCGGAGTCCCCGTCCGAAGCTCCACGGCCAGTTCCGACAGCCTTTTTTCTGCGGCGCCTTGTAGGGCGTAAGTTCCGCCGAGGACGATGCCCATGCGTTCCCGGAGGCGGGCACCGCTCCGGGCTCCGTAGAGGCGTTTGATCGTGGCGCCTAAAAAGGCCGCCGACGTCCGCTCCGCGGCGTCTCCAAGCTTACCGCAAACAAGGGGGTCCCAGAAGTTCTCGTAAACCTCTCGGCCAAAGACGTGCCTCATCCATTGAGGAACGGAAAATCGATCCAGCTTTTCGAGCGTCTCGATCCGGGAACTATAGAAAATGCCCAATCCCAGTCGAAATTTTTGGCGAAGGGAAAGAAACGGAAACCTGATGAAATCCTTCGCCGAGGAAAAAGAGACAAGCTTTCCTCTCTCGTAAAACCCGCTCTTGGCTGCCGCGAAGCGCAGCCGGTCCGTCAGGCCCAATTGTCTGAGGAACTCGATCGTGAAATGGTCGGAGGGAAGGAGGACATGATAGAAGCGGTCGCAGATGAGGTCCTGCCACCGGTACGGGGAATTGAGCCCTCCCAGTTGGCCGGCCTTCTCAAAAATCGTAACTCGGCATGTTCCCCTTTTGGCCAGCTCCAAGGCGCCGGCGATTCCGGAGATGCCGCCTCCGACAACGGCGATCGATTCGCCCGGATTCGAGGGGCTCATGACATCGAAATTCTGTTCGGCATTCATTCGATGGGACCTGATTTCTTTGGCCGGCTGTTGTTTCGGTGGTCTCTGTACATCGTGCTGTTGAGGAAAAAGAGCTCGGCAAAATAGCGTTTTTTCTGGAGAGCCAGCAAGCCCAGGCTGATGAGCTGGATAGATACCATCAGGGCAACCCCGCCGACGATAAAAGCATGGGGAGAAATCTTGAAGGCGGCGCCGATGGCCTCGGACAGGCGATAATCGAGCGTCAGGCCCAAGCCGGCCAGCTTTTTGTATTGATCAACCGTATGGATCACCGTCCAGATGAGGGGATAAAGAGAGAGGAAAAACAGGAGGAGACCGGGCATGATGAAAAACATGAATGGCCGGAACATGTAGCCCGAGACGAAGCTTTGAATGATGCTCCTCAGGATGCGCCGTGTGGATTGGCTTCGCTTAGCCCTGGCCGCGCCCTTCCGTTTGGGCTGCCAGTTGAGGCGGGCGGGGACCTCGACGATGCGCGCCCGAAGAATCTTGGCCTTGTGGATGATTTCCGGGTTGATGTCGACGTCCATCGCCCAGAGGCTGAGCCTCCGGATGAAAGGGCCGTCGTAGGCTCTGACCATGCCCGTGATGGTCGTCAGCTTGTCCGAGAAATAGTCCTTGGTGGCCATGAGACATAGAAAGCGATTGGCCCAGCGGCTGAGCAGGCGGCGTCCCCAGGGGACATGGGACACTTGGCCGCCTTTTCGGTACGGAGAGGCGATGACGATCTTTGCCCTCGTCTCTTTCAATTTCGCGAGCATCAATCCGATATGGTCCGGAGCATAGCTCAGGTCGATATCGATGACGACGACAATGTCACCCGAACTTCTGTGGAAGGCGTAGCGGAGGGCTTGGCCCAGCCGAAAATTGAACATGTGATGGAGGACGATCACGTTGGTCCTGCCCGCGGCAAAGGCGTCCGCGATGTCTCCCGTTGCATCCGCACTTCCGTCGTTGACGATCAAGAGCTCCCAGCGGTAATCGGATTCAAGCCTTTGCATATATTGGCAGAGAATATTCAAGTTTTTTTCCAGGATTTCTGCCTCGTTGTAGGCGGGAACGACTAGGGAGACCAGAGGCTTGACCTCCGCCGAAGGGCTGTTCAAGGATCGTTCGTTTTCCGGTTTGATTTTGGATTCATTCATGGGCGTCCTCGCTCGAATTCCGCGTCTGGCGGCTTTGGAAAAGCCCTGTGAAGGGACAACGTCCGGCTTCGATTTATCGAAGCCTTAGCGTAAGTTCTCATATCGACGATTTGAAAGCTCCCGGAGATCTTCCGGATGACCCGATCAAAGAGTCTGAGCTTGTCGTCTTTTTCGGCCTTCATCCCGGGGAAGAAGGCCAGCTCGGGCGCCTCGTCACGGCCCAGAAAATCAAGCGGATGAAGCAAGAAGCTTAAGCCTGTCCCGAACAGCCGGCAGAGCCTTACGGCCATATCGAGATACTGGGCCATGAGCGGCGGGGAATAAAGGCTGAGGTAGACGAGGTAGCTGAGGTGAAAGGGGAGCTTAAGGCCCGGCACCGTCGTCACGGGAATCTCCAAGAGGCGTTTCTTGGAGGGCAAGAGCCAGAGATAAGGCTTGACCGGACGACGGCCGTCCCGGAAGCTGCCGAAAAGATTCCGGCGCTGTTTTTTGGCTTCGGCGCTGAGACCGGACTTCGAAAAGTAGTAAAGCCTTCCTACGGGGCCTAGGCAGGTCGGCAATGTCGAGGCATCATAGAGGTAATCCAATTCGGCCAGGATGTTCATCATGTCCGCGCTCCAGCAGAAACCGGGACCGCGGAAGCCGGCCGGCCTTTGCCCGGTGGCACCAAGTATTGCCCGCTCGGCATCCAGGACTTCCCGTCGAATCTTTTCGGCTGGTGAAAAGGAAAGCCAAGGCTCGTGAAGGAAGGAGTGGTTGCCGACGTCATGGCCGTTCCTGGTGATCTCGGCCAGGGCCTTCCTGTTTTTTTCGAGCGCTGCGTCCTGGCCGACGATAAAAAACGTGATTTTGAGCTTGAAGGCGTCGAGGCGTTCGAGGACCCTGGGGATGAGAGACTCGAAGTAAGAGGGGAATTTTTCCCATCCAGCATCGCCGTGCGTTTTCATATAGGACCATTGGTTGTCCAAGTCGATCGACAGACAGGCGAGTGGTTTGGAGTCATTCATGGGATTGAATCGTCAAGTCCTTTCCGGCGGAAGATTCCAGGGCCCGTTTGGCCAGCCGGGAAAAATGCCCTTGATAAAGAGGAAGATGAGTCACGGGCGCCGGATCCGGAATCCGGCAGCCGGTCAGGCATGTCTGGGCCAATCTTTGAACCTCATGAAAGTCAAGCCGGTTGAAAGCATCGCCGGCATAGCCTTCATTCAGGAAATGGATCAGCCTTTGGAGCTCGTTGGCGATCCCGAGTTCTATGGTTTTGAATCCCGCATGGACAAAATCGATATATTCTGCCGAAGGCGGGATCTGTCCCTTCCCGATTCCGGCCGGGCGAGGAGAGGCCGGCGAAACGTCGCCGGGAGGGATGAGGTTGCAGCCGTCGAAGAAATTCGCCGGGCCGGATATCAGGCGGATGATGCGCTCCATCTCCTGACGATAATTCTGGTGGGCGGTGCAAAAAACGGCCAAGCTCGCCGATCGAAGGGCCTGATCCATATCTTGAGTAAAAACGCCATCCATCCCGGACCGGACGAGATTCTGATCGTCGGGCTTCACATAGAAATCGTGCAAGGCGAGCCGGCATCCTTTTTCGAGCAAGAGCCGGCCGAGGACAAGCGTCGGAGAATGCCGGGCGTCTTCTGAATCGGGACGGTAGGCGACTCCCATCAGAGCGACGGACTTCCCGGCGAGTCTGCCGAAACGTCTCTCCATGAGAGCGACGGCCGCGGCAGGGGATTCGTCGTTGATCCGCCGAGCCTCCAGAAAAAGGCTTGCTGAGACATCCCGGCCTTTTTCCATCTGTCGCCAGAGAAGCAGGTATCCATCTTTGGGAAGACAGTGCCCCCCGACGCCGATGGTCGGGATCAAGAGACCGCCGACGGGAACAGCCCGGGGATCTTCCGATGCCCGATCGTTCCAAGCCAGCCTGCGGTTCACCTCGCGGCGGACAGAATGGAAATTCAGATCTTGGGCATCGCAGAGACGGGCGATTTCCGAGGCGTAGGCGATCCGGACATCCCGGTAAGCATTTTCCAGTGTTTTCACGACTTCGGCCGTCAGGCTGTTTGTGAACCGGAGCTTGCCGCTGGTCACGATCTTCGAGTAGAGAGCCCCGATCATGGCCGGCGTTTTTGGAATGAGACCGCCGACGATCTTATCCGAAGTTTTGATCCTCTCCACGAGATGGCCGGGCATGACCCGGTTCGGGCTGTTGCCCAGCAAAACGTCTCGTCCGTCCAAAAGCCCCTCTCGAGCAAAATGGTCTTGGATCAGGACGGCCATTGTCGTCGGGGCGAGTGTCGACTCAAAGATAATGAGCGGAGGCTGATCCGGGCGGTTCTTCTTGAGATGAGCTGCGATATTGGAGACGGCTTCCAGGAGGGGGCCATAATCGGGGCCGTTCTCTCCTTTGTCCGTTTGAACGCAGACGAGGATCACCTCGGCTCTGCCAAGATCGGCCATCTCATGACCCGCGCTCAGCAGCCCTTGGCCAACAACCTCTTTGATAATCGCTCCTAGATCCGGTTCGATGCCACCGATCGGAGATTGCCCCGAATTCAGGGCCTGGACCTTCCAGCCGGAGCTTTCCGACCGACGTTGGACGAGAACGATACGGGCAGGCTCTTCCGATCCCTGCCGAATTCTGGCCTGAGCCAGAAGGGCGGCCATGGGGATACCGACAATCCCGGCGCCGACGACGGCAATTTTCTCCACCTTCCAGCTTTGCGGATTCCAAGAGGCGCTAGATCCCATCGTCGACTCCCGGCTAAGGCTGGGCTCCTCGTTTTCGATCGATGAATTGTCTAAACCAAAGCTCGATATTCAAGAAGCCCCATAGCCTGCGGCCATAGGCGTTTTCTGTGTCCATGAGCTTTTCGATTTGGGGGAGATTGAAGATCCCCCGATTTTTGCATGTTGGGGACAGAAGAACATCCCTGTAAAACGCCCCAAGCCGGTTCCTGGTCCAGAGATGGAGAGGCACGGGAAAACCCATTTTGTCTTTTCGGTCGAGAATAAGAGGGGGCAGGATATCCTTCATCGATCTCTTGAGGATGTATTTCATCTCGGCCCCCTTGAATTTCATCCGGGGCGGCATCCGCGTGATCAGCTCAACGATGCGAGGGTCGAGCAGAGGGACTCTGGATTCCAGGGAACAGGCCATGGTGACTCTGTCCTCGACGTGGAGCAGGGCCGGAAGGCTTGCGCACATATCGAAGTGGACCATCTTGTTGTAATAGGACAAGGTGTCGGGATGGTTGAAGACGGCTTGGAATCGGGAAAAAATCCGTTCCTGGTTGAAGCCGGCGTTGAAATCGTCGTGGAGAGAGCCCCTGTCCCCGAGGCTGCGATCGATCAGGCGAAAGTATCGGCGGTCCATGGGCTGGAAAAGGTCCGACTCCCAAAAATAGCGAAGGGTCGGGACATAGCGACGAAGAAAAGGCAGGTTGGGCAGGATGGATGGCAGGGAGACGATGTGTTCGCCTTCATCGAAGGTTTCCGAGATCGCTCCTTTGAGGGCTTGTTCAAGATAGGCGATGACATATCTTGCGTATCCGCCGAAGATCTCGTCTCCTCCATGTCCGGTCAGGACGACCTTGACGTCTTGGGCGGCGCGACGGGCGACCATGTATTGGGGAAAGAGGCCGGGCCCGGCCATGGGCTCGTCCATATGATAGATCAGCTTGGGCAGGACCTCGACGAAATCCTCTTCTGTCGGAAAGACTTCGGTCATCTCCGCCCGGCACGCTTTTGCCGCTTCCCGGGCATAGCGAGTTTCGTCGAATTCCGCTCCTTCCCGGAAGGCTCCGGTGAAGGCTCGGAGCGGTCCAGGGACTTTCTTGGAGGCGAGGATGGAGACGATGCTGGAATCGAGTCCGCCGCTGAGATGAGCTCCTATAGGCACGTCGCTCCGCAGTTGAAGGGCGACGGCGTCCTCCAACAGGCGGCGCAGCGTTCCGACAAAATATTCTTCGGTGTGGTCCGTATCGACGCGAAAATCCGGCTGCCAGAACTTGACCGTCTTCTTGGCAAAGGATTCGAGGTCGATGAGACAGTAATGGCCCGGACGAATTTTCTGGATGCCTTGAAAAAAAGTTTCGTCGTTGAGGACATATTGAAAGACGATGTACTCCTGGATGGAGTCATAGTTGGCCGCGATGTCGACGGCCGGGTGTTCGACAAGGGCCTTGATTTCGGAGCCGAAGATGAGATGGCGGGGGCTTTCCCAGAGATAGAGGGGTTTGATCCCAAAATGATCGCGGCCGGCCATGATTTGTTTTTTCTCTCGGTCGTAGATCAAAAAGGCGAACATGCCGTTCAAGGAGGTGATGCCCTCGGGCCCATGCTCCTGATACATCCGGAGAAGGACTTCGGTGTCCGAGTTTGTGAGAAAGGAATGGCCCGCCTTCTTGAGGGATTCCCGCAGCTCCCCGTAGTTGTAAATCTCGCCGTTGTAGACGATCGTCAGAGGCCCGATCGTCAAGGGCTGCCGACCCGTGGCCAGGTCGATGACGGATAGGCGTTTATGGAAGAATCCCGCCGGCCCGTCGATGAGATGCCCTTCTTCATCCGGGCCCCGATGTTTGATCGTCTCCGCCATTCGGGAGAGGACTCGAAATTCAACAGGAGTCCCGTCTTTATTCACGATTCCGACGAAACCGCACATAGGGGCTATTCCCTTCGAACTCTCATTCAGCTCTCCATGCAGAAAACGGCATTCTTGTCCCTCCCGCTTTAGATACCCAATCCGAGGATGAATCACAATACCCCACTTCGATGAATTATGGGGTGATTCTGGGCGGGCTTACTTCATCGAGCGGGGTGACTCAAACGATAAACGTTGCCGATGACCTGGGCTGAGGAGAATTTCTTTTGTCAGAGTTTTCGGGCGATCGCCGCCGACGGATCGAGGCGAGTGCCCTCCGGCTTCGTTCGTATTCTTTCTCTGGGGCCCGGCTTGATCAGGCTGGGCGTGCCTTTGAGCCTGAGGTAATAGGTCAGCCATTGGCGGGGACCCAGGGAGAATTTCAAGAGGCCGTCCTCAGGATTGGAGTTTTCCAGAGGAGTCTCAATATGCGTCGTGCGTTTCGCCTCAACAAGGGAATATCCTGATGGACGCAAAGCCAAGCTGGCGGGAGATGAGGCCAGATTCCAGAAGCGGGCGATGACTCCGTTTTCGCTCGTTTCTTCGGCGGGTTTGAGCGCCCAGATAAGCACATCGGGATCATCGATCTCGAGGAACGAATAGAGATCGCCCGGATATTTCGTTCCTCCCTTGACCTCTCCAGTGACCAGAGGATTTTGGTGTTCCAGGGCAAACCTCATGGCGGCCGCCGGGTCAAAGGCATCGTGCGTCTGCAGGGCAAACCGCTGCAGAAAATAATCATCCCCGCCCTGGGCGGGAATGCCCAGTGCCGGGCCATCGACCTGCCCGCCCGCCAGGACGGAAATCTGGGGCGTGCTGGTGTCCAAATAGCTTGTCGTGCTGCGGCCCAGCCTCATGAAATAGCCATCCGCATTGGAGAGCGTCATCCCGATCGAGCCTTGGCTGATATCCGCAAAGTGGTTGAGAGTCAGCCAATCGGTGCGGGCGGCTCTGGAGGCATAGTGGCCTCCTTGCTCCAGCAGCCCGGCCTTGATCACGGCCCCGACTTCTTCATGCCAGATCTCCGGTTCCTCCAGGTTGAACCCGAAACTCCATGTCCGGATGTCGGAAAAATTTTGGTTGATTTCGTTTTGAATTTCGATCCGTCTCAAATCCCGGACAAGGGTGAGGCGTGTCGTGTGGTGAAGCGGCGCGGACGCCGTCGCCTTCAGGGTGACGGAAATCGGGCCCTGATTTTCGACCTCCAGCCTTCCGAAGCCCGCTCCCAAGTCGTTCATGGCCAGCCCGTTGATCTCCCGCACCATTTGGCGATGACTTCGGCTTTTGTCAATCAGGCCGGTGATCGCCCCGTTGTTGGCCAGCCTGACTTGGTAAAACCCGTTTTCGACCGTATCCCCGCTGACGGCCGGAGATCCGTCCTGGGCCGGTCCCGGGCCGGGCAGTATTTCGTAGACTTTATATCCCAAAGAAGGAACATCTTCAGCCAGGATTCTCAAAAATTTTTGGCCATCCCTGAGAACGATCTGAGAGGAGGATTCTTCTCCCGTCGAAAGATCGGCGACGTGGACCTGGTCGGGGCCGTTGTATGAGAAATCGGCGATGTCCGACCGCGGCCAGCTCAAAGGGTTGAAAACGTAAAAGCGGATGTGCGGGCCTCCTTTACGCATGATCATGCGCCCGAATGCCGCGGCCGCCTCCTGGTAAAGCTTGTCGACATAAGCTTCGATCTCGCCGGCTATTTTTCTTTGCCACTGGGCCCGCGCCGTGCGGCTGGCGGGGCCGTCCGCCGTCCAGCAATGTTCCCAATAGAGACCGAGATCCAGCCAGGCTTTTTGGCGGGCCTCTTCCCGGCCCCGCATGAACAGAGGATTCTGGAGGCTGACCAACGCGGCCAGGGCTTCGGCCGACCGCAGTTTTTCCACGGCCCGTTTGACCCGCGCCGACAGTTCCGCCATGGACGCGCATAAAAGATCCCATTCATTCCCGAAGCTCGAGGAGACCGAGGCCAAGCTGCTGCCGCAATTTTTTTCCAGATCCTCGAAAAAGTCCAGCCCGTTGGAGACAATGACCTTGCGCTTGGCCGTCGTCATTTGTTGGGCGACATCGGGAAATTTATCCGTGAGAGCCTTGAGATCATCTCCTCCGTACCCGAAAATGCCTATGACGTTATAGGGAAAGCGGGACTGAAAGCCCGGGTTCGCGTCGACAAAATCTATGACGTCAGGGATGCCGCGCGCCTCCGCATAACCGCCGATATCGTAGTTGTTGCGGAGCATGGAATTCCATTTCATGAGGATTTTGCTTTCGTCAGGGCCGACCCACCAGTAAGCATCGTACTCACGGTTCCAAGCGTCGGGGACCCGGGAAGCGCAGCCGCAGATACCCCTCCACGAATATCTGGCACCCGCGCCGGCCCACAAGGCGCCCAGGCCGTAGGGCAGGGTTTGGTTTTCCTGGGACAAGGCCAGGCGGAAGCGCAGGCCGAACCGCCGCTCGAGCTCGCCCGCGTAATACAGGCTTCTCAGAACGGCTTCCGCCGGCATGCCTCCGTAACAAATATTCAGGGCGGTCATGGGGACGCTGAGGTGCCCGCTCTTGATCCGGCTGATCAGGCGGCTGAACTCGCTTTGGGATTTGTTCTTCTCGTAAGTCCACAGCCAAAACGTCCCATCGCAAGTAAAGCGGCTCTGAAATTCGGCCGGAAGCCGGTCCGTGGAATCCGCCAGGTTGAGGTAGTAATCGAGCATGTCCAGGAAGGCTCGGCGGTGGGCTTCTTCATCCGTTCCCCAGATGTAATCGGTGTGATCATCATTGGCGATATAGATGCGTTTGACTTCCTGGCCGGGGAGCATGACGAAGAAAGCCCCCCAAAGCATAAACAGGGCCAATCCGAAACTTCGCTTTAGCCTGAAAAACATGGACGCCAATGAGTGGACGATTTTTTTGTCCTGTTCGATGCTGGATTTCATGGACTTGATTGGTATTGTATCAAAAAATATCGGCCATTATAAGCGCCTCTAAGATAAACAAATAAAGTCGATGCCCGACAGGACCTGGCGGGATCGCTCAGTGGCGATTGAGAACCTAATACAAACGCAATAAATAAAGCTACAATGTACGGGCGGCCTAAGCGCCGCCCCAAGGAAGGTGTCACTTCATTTATTACCTTTGTATTGGCTTGAAATTTGACATCATTTTTTTCCTTGTGATAGCATGGGAAAAAATCGGGCAGAGTCTGAGGAAAGAAACCGCTCAGAGATAGCGATGGTGGAAAAGCCTTGAAACAACTCGATGCCGGGCCCTCCCGTCCAGAAATTTTCCGATGGCTGGTCATATTATTTTTGGCCGTTGGCTCGTTCTTCCTGCTTTACGGCTTTCGGGCGGCCGCCCAGACCGGCGACAGCTTGAACTACGCCCAATCGATCAAGACAGGTTCTGATCTGTTCCATCCTCACCATCTTCTCTTCAACCCGATCATTCGATTTCTTTTCGTCCTCGACTCTCATTGGGGCGGGACCATCGATGTTATCACGGTTGCCCAAATCCATAATATCCTATGGGCCGTCGCCGCCATCTTGGCGATGTTCCTCGTCGTACGTCATCTCATGAAGTCCGTCTATTGGGGGGCCGTTGCGGCCGTCCTTCTCCTCCTGACAAAGGGATTTTGGGCGTATTCGACTCAAGTTCAAGTCTATGTGCCGGCGACGGGTTGTCTGGCCATCATCACAGCCCTCTTGATCCTCCGCGACAAGTTCGTTCGAACGTTTCCCGGTGTGCTGATGGTCTCTCTCGTTTTTTCTCTTTCTATTTTTTACCATCAGGCGAGCATCTTTTTTGCCATTCCCATGGGATTTCTCCTAATGGCAGATGAGAATCGAAGAGACAGAAAAACCTTGCCCATCATCCTGTCCCTGTCCGGCTGTATCGTCCTTCTGGCCTATGTTCTAGCCTTCTTGTCGATCGCCGGCGGCAAGACTTTGTCCGCCTTCGTTCGTTTTTGCCTGTCCTATGTCTTTTACCCGAACCCGGACTGGGGGACTCTCAAAAATGTAAGTCTCAAGGGCGTCGGCCATGTGGTCTTAAGCCAGGCCAAAAACTTCATTTTCTTTCCCAGGGAATGGTATGTCCCCGCGGCGGCCGGGCTGGCCGCCTGTCTGAGCGGCCTCGGGGTCTGGCACGCTCTCCAAATCCTCAAGAAAGCGAACGATGCAAAAATCCGGATTTTCTCCTGGCTCTGGCTCTTGCCGGTTCTTGTCTTTCTTCTCTGGTATGAGCCCGGGGCCTACGAGCTGATGATCGTCACGATCCTTCCCATTCAACTGCTTGTTTTTATCGCCCTCAACGACATTCGGACGGCCATGAAATCCTCGGCCCGAAGAGTTATGGCTGGAGCCGGTGTTCTGTTCATCCTGGTCCTGGGAGGAGTCAATTTTCGCCAGGCGATTTTGCCCGTCCACGGTTCGAGAGGCCCGGATTACGATGAAGCCAAGCTTTTAAATATGGGGACTCCCCTGGACGCCATGATTTTTTCGAGCTGGTATGTCCAGCAGCACCTCCGCTATTATTTTCAAAGAGAGAGAGCTTTGGAAGCCGATATCGTCCTGTTTTGTTTCTATCGATCTCTGCCGCTGCCCGAGGATTATGCCGTGGATCGAACGAGGCCCATCATGATTTCGCCCGCCTTTCTTTATCCCGAGGCGGAGATTTCCAGGGTCGTCCTGTTGAACGGCTACCGGAATCCTTCGGAGTGGCTGCGGTTCCTGGAATGGCTGTTCCAATTCGAATATGATTCCGAGCGCAGGTTGGTCTCTTGCCGTTCCTTCGAGATTATGAATTTGGGTTTAGGATATCTCTCTCTGTCGCCGGTCCGGGTGAACGTCGACGGCCTGGGCGATCTCATGGCGACACTGGATACTCAAATCCGGACGCGTTTAGCGGATCCGATCCCCCATTTTACGAACTGGTATCGAAAAAATTATGGACTCGGTCCGAAATAGGCTCGACGGGCATTTCTCTCATTCGAGGTTCAGGGCTAAAAGCTTGAGCTCTGTCATCTCTTCGATGGCATACTTCACGCCTTCTCTGCCGAAGCCCGATTGCTTAATCCCCCCGTAGGGCATATGATCGATCCGGAATGTCGGAATATCGTTGACGATGACGCCTCCCACGTCCAGGACATCATAAGCCTGGAATGCCTTTTTCAAGTCGTTGGTGAAGACGCCGGCCTGCAAGCCGTAGATCGAATAGTTGACCGATTCGAGCGCTTCGGCAAAGTCCTGGTATTTGGAGACGACGACGATGGGGGAGAAGGCTTCAAGCCAGGAGATCCGGAGCTCGGGAATGACGTTCTCCAGGATCGTCGGCTCGTAAAAGGGGCCCTGTCTTTTCCCGCCGCAGACGATGCGGGCGCCTTTGTCCTTGGCTTCATCCACCCACTCCTCGGTTTTTTTTGCGGCCTGTTCATCGATCATCGGGCCCACGTCCGTGTCTTCCGCCAGGGGGTCGCCCATCTTCAGGCCTTTCGTCTTGGCCTCGAAGGCGGACATGAAGCGGTCATAAATTTTCTGGTGAAGAAAGATCCGCTGGATGGAAATGCAGACCTGTCCGGCGTAGGAGAACGAGCCGACCACGGTCCGGGCCAGGGCATAATCCAGGTCGCAGTCCGGCTCGATGACAACGGCGGCATTGCCCCCGAGCTCCAGGGTGACTTTTTTCTGAAAAGCTTTTTTCTTGAGTTCCCAGCCGATGGCCGGGCTTCCCGTGAACGTCACCATTTTCACCCTGTCGTCCGTGAGAAGCGCTTCCGCGGCTTGATAGCCCGAAGGGACGATATTCAGCCCGCCGGCCGGATATCCCGACTCTGTCACGATCTCGCCCAGGATGATCGAGGTGATGGGGACTTGTGAGGAGGGCCTGAGGACGACGGTGTTCCCCGAAGCCAGGGCGGGCGCGACTTTATGGGCAACGAGGTTGAGCGGGAAGTTAAAGGGAGTGATGGCGCTGATCGTTCCGATCGGGAACCGCCTGACAAGGCCCCAGCGCTGCTTGGTCTGAGCGCTCAAGTCCAAGGGCAGCAGCTCGCCGCCGATTCTTTTGGCCTCTTCGGCGGCGATTTCAAAGGTCGAAGAGCCGCGATCGACTTCCGCGCGGGCGTCCTTGATGGGCTTGCCCGCTTGGAGGGCGATCGATCTGGCCAGCTCTTCTCTTCGGCTCTTGATGCCCTGCGAGATCTTGTCCAGCGCCTGGGAACGTTCGTAGCCGGAGAGCTTGCGGGTCTCGGTGAAAGCCCTCTCGGCGGCCGCCAGGGCCTCTTCCACCTGCTTTCTTTCCGCCCAATGAACCTTGCCGGCGGAGCTCTGATCAAAAGGAGACCGGATGTCCCTGACCTGTCCGGATTCTTGCCATTCCCCGGCGATTAACAGCCTGTATTCTTTCATGGCCGACTCCCTTGTCCCCTGAAATGAAAACCGGGTCCGGGCTCTCAGGATTTTAGCTTATAGGACCAGTACAGTTCCTTGAGCATCCGGGCATCGGTTTCACGGCCCGGGCTTTCGCAAATGACCATCCCCTCCACCTCAAGGTCCTTCAGCGCCTCGACCCACTCATCATAATGGAAATCTGATTCCTCTAGGTTGAGATGCTTGACCTCGCCTTTCTGGTTGTAATCGATGCCTGAGATATGGATATGGATGTTTTTCACGGCGCTCCGGCCCAGCCTTTTTTCGACCTTCTTGAGGATTCGATGAAAGTCCAGATAGGAGTTGGCCTTTCCTTCCCGGGCATAGATGTGAGAGAAGTCGAGGCAGGGCTCGAGGCCTTCCATTTCTTGGCATAAGCTGAGGACTTCGTCGAGCGAGCCGAATTGGGATTTTTTTCCCATCGTCTCGATTCTGAGGATGACGGGGTTTCGTTCCGATTTTAAGACCGACAGGACTTCCCGGAGCTCTCTTTTGATGACGTTGTAGGTTTGCTCGGGCGTTGATGCTCCATAGTATCCGCTGTGAAAAACGACGCACTTCGCTCCGCACAGATGGCCCATCCGCGCCGAGCGGAGAAGATGGTCATGGCTCTGGAGTCGATTTCCCTGTTCCGGCGAATTCAGGTTGACGTAATAGGGGGCGTGGACGCTGAGGCGGATATCCAAAGCCATGGCCTTCTCGCGGATCTTGGCGGCCGTGTCGTTGCCGATCTTGACGCCCCGGACGAACTCCACTTCCAGACAGTCCAAATCCAGCTCATGGATGTGAGAGAGCGCGGACAGAGAGGACGTCTGGGGCGCCGAGTCGGGGATCCCGGCCGTCCCGAACAGGAGCTTTTTAACAGTGGACGTCATCCGCCTTTCCATGGGAATTTAGGAATTCGCTGACGATGCGCATGGCACAAAAGTCCCCGCACATGGAACAGGCTTCCGACTTGGTCTTTCTTTTTTTCCGGACTTCTTCGAATTTATAAGGATCGATCGCCAGGTTTTTCTGGGACGACCAATCGAGGGCTTTGCGGGCTTCAGACATTTTCAGGTCTCTCTCGCGGGCCCCCTTGACCCCTTTGACGAGATCCCCGGCGTGGGCCGCGATTTTTGAGGCGATGAGGCCTTCCCGGACATCGTCCGGGGAAGGCAGCCCCAGGTGTTCGGCCGGCGTGACATAGCACAGAAAATCAGCCCCGGCGGCTGCGGCGACGGCCCCGCCGATGGCCGAGACAATGTGATCATAGCCGGCTCCGATGTCCGTCACCAGCGGGCCCAGGACATAAAACGGCGCCTCGCCGCAGAGGCGCTTTTGAAGCTTGATATTCATGTCGATCTGGTCGAGGGGGACATGGCCCGGGCCTTCCACCATGACCTGGACACCCTGGTCCCAAGCCCGCTTGACGAGCTCGCCGAGAGTGAGCAGTTCTTCCAGCTGGGGCCTGTCTGTCGCGTCGAGGATCGAGCCCGGCCTCAGTCCGTCTCCCAGGCTCAGCGTGATGTCGTAGCGGCGGGCGATCTCGAGCAAACGGTCATATCGGGCATAAAGGGGATTTTCTTTCTGACGGTGGAGACTCCAGGCGAGATGAAAAGCACCTCCGCGGGAGACGATATCGACCACCCGGCCCTGATTTTTCAGCCGCTCGATGGCCCGGGTGGTCAGTCCGCAGTGGACCGTCACGAAATCCACGCCTTCCCGGGCCTGCGATTCAATGACCGAGAAAAGATCCTCTTCGGTCATTTCGACGATGGAACCGCGTCTTTCGATAGCTTCGATGGCCGCTTGATAGATGGGGACGGTCCCCAGGGGAATGGGTGCTCTATCCAGGATCGCCCGCCTGATTTTTTTTAAGTCGCCGCCCGTGCTGAGGTCCATGAGGGAATCGGCTCCATGTTTCAGGCAGATTTCGACTTTGGCCAGCTCCTCCTCCAGGTGAGGGAAGTCCTTCGAAGTGCCGATGTTGACGTTGACCTTCGTCCTCAGTTTCCGGCCGATCCCGATGGGATGGAGCGGGGCGTGGCGGGGGTTGTGGGGAATGATCACCTTGCCTTCAGCCACCAGGGCGAGCATCTCTTCAGGAGAAAAACCCTCGTCGGCGGCGACGGTTTTCAAGGAAGGAGTGATCCTTCCCTGCCTGGCTTGTTCAATCTGGGTCATGAATTTTCGACCTTTAGGGACTATAGTCTACATCTGTTGCCTGCCGAATTCAACCGGGGCTTTGGCCAGGGAAGAACCTTCAAATATGTGATTTCAAAGAGGCGTAGGTATCGTCCCCCGCCCCCTGGGGAACCAGTCCCGTCGGACACTCTTGGAAGGAAACCCTTTTTTAGGGTTTCCTTCCAACGGTCGCTTCGCTCCCTGCCTTCCTTCCAAGGAGCATTTGGCGA
>CAZIDN010000075.1:0-16470 GCA_964537875.1 uncultured Eubacteriales bacterium | reverse complement strand
GAATATTTATTAGGCTTAATTAAAGGAGGTTTGTCCGAGGCCAAAATTCGTTTTTGCTCAAATTGATGTTTCTATGGGAGCAGGCATGAAAATTCTTTCAAAGATTACGGTATCGCCGGGAGCGAAGCGACGTGATCATCTCATCGTTTAAGCCGCTTATTGCTCTTTTTTTCTGTCTGGCCGTCCTGCTTCTTTATCTTTTTTCCGAGAAGCTCCTCCTCGAGAGAAGGCTGAGGAAGATCCGTCTCCGGATTTGTGTCACCGGGACAAGGGGGAAGTCCTCGGTGACCCGGCTGATCGCTTCTGTCCTGAGGGAGGCCGGATATAAAACTCTGGCCAAGACGACAGGCTCAAAGCCGATGCTGATCCTTACCGACGGCATAGAGAAAGAAATCGGGCGGGCGGGCCGGCCTTCGATTCTTGAGCAGAAGAAAGTCCTGAGAACCGCCGCCGAATCGCAGTCCGATGCCGCCGTCATCGAGATGATGAGTATCAAGGCGGAGTGCCTCCGGGCCGAGTCGGAGAAGCTTCTTAAGCCTCACGTTTTGATCATCACGAATGTCCGTTTGGACCACCTTGAAGATATGGGCGGGACGAAGCCCGAGATCGCGAAGTCTCTGGCCGCGGCGATTACCGGAGGAAGCACGGTGCTTGTGCCCGAAGAAGAGTTATTACCGGTTTTCGAGGAGGCGGCCGAAAGAACCGGGTCCAAAATCGTGCGGATTCCGAAGACGCTTCGTCGGCAAGAATCTGTCCAGGAGCCCCGAGGAACCGGCCATGAATTCGAGGAAAACCAAACGATCGCCCTTGCCGTGGCCGATTATTTGAAGATCGACAGAGAAGCGGCCTGGCGGGGGATCGATAAAGCCCGGCCTGATTTCGGCAGCCTCAAGGTTTTCAAAGTCAGGCTGGATGATCCGGCCCGCACCTGTTATATGGCCAGTCTGTTTGCAGCCAATGACCCGGAATCCACGGACAAGGCGCTTTCTCATCTTAGGCGTCAATGGAACGCTCTCCCCGATAAGACGATCGGGCTCTTGAACTTGAGGCAGGACAGGAGCGACCGGAGCCTTCAATGGCTCCGGGCGCTGGAGAACGGTTTTTTCAAGGGTTTCGAGAGGTTGATATTCATCGGCGATCATGCTCATGCCCTGGGCCGGAAAAGGAAATGGTCCGGGCAGGCGGGGCCGAATATCTCCGCTTTGCCCGAGAGGGACCCCCGGAAAATCATGGACAGGTTGTTTGCCTGTGAATCCGGAGATGCCGTGCTTATCGGACTCGGGAACATGGGGGGTCTGGGGAAAAAGCTGGTCGACTACTGGGCACGGATCGGGACGCGAGTATCATGATCGGGACGATTCTCATCGGGATTGTGGCGGCCCTCTTTTATGCCGAAGCGACCGGCCTTCTGCCCGGCGGCATCATCGTCCCCGCTTATATCGCGCTGTACCTGGACCAACCCCTTCGCGTCGCGGCCACGGTCGCAGCCGCGCTTTTGGCCCTTCTCAGCTTCAGGCTGCTCTCCCGCTATTTTATTCTTTTCGGCCGTCGGCGGTTCGTCCTGTTGATCCTGCTGGGGGGGCTTTTCGGTCAGCTCTGGTTTGTCCTCTGGCCCCGCCTTTTTTCGGGACCGCACGACCTCCGAGTCATCGGCTGGATCATCCCCGGCCTGTTGGCTAATAACTGCCAGCGGCAGAAGATCCTGCCGACCCTGGCCTCGTTGATCACGGTCTCCGTGCTGACCTATTTAATCGCCGGAATCGTGGCTTTATTTTGAACATCGCCATGCAGAGAAAGATCATTTTTGGCTTGTCGCTACTGAGCCTGGCCATTTTCATCCTTTCCAGGTTCATCCCTTCTGTGACCGAATCCGTCAGGGATAGAGACATGCTGAAGGCGTCGGCGATCATGGCTCAAGCCATCCAGGCTTTGCGGGACTGCGCGGGGAGGGGAGGCCGGGCCGCCTTTAACAAGGATGATCTCAATCAGACGGGGCTCATCGGCCTGGAGGCTTCTTCGCTCACGACGTCCCTTGGGAATCTGGAGGCGAAACGAACATCGACGAACCCGAATTTTGCCGGGCTCGTCGTTCACCTGTTGAAAAAAACGGGGGTCGGGCGAGGCGACACGGTCGCCGTAGGGGCATCGAGCTCGTTCCCGGCCTTGATCGTAGCGACCCTTTCCGCGGCGAAGGCTCTGGAGCTGAGGCCGCTTGTCATCAGCTCCCTCGGGGCTTCACAATGGGGGGCGAATGATCCCAAGTTCACATGGCTGGAGATATCCGAATGCTTGCAGAGGGCCGGAATTTTTGATGTTTCGCCTCTGGCTATGGCCTTGGGCGGCGAAAGTGATACCGGGAGGGACATGACGGAAGGGGAGAGGGCATTCCTGGCCGAAAAGATTAAGAAAAGCGGCCAGGCTTTGCTTGAACAGCCGGACCTGGCCATGAATGTCCGGACGAGAATGAAAATTTATGAAGATGGAGCAGGCGCCGTCAGGATCAAGGCCTTTGTCAATATCGGGGGGAGCTGGGCCAACCTGGGGACCGACTCCGTCGTCCTAAAACTCAAACCTGGGCTGAACGACCGGGTCGAAATCCCTATGCCGCTCCGCAGGGGCGTCATTCATGAGATGGCCCTGCGGAAAATTCCGGTCATTCATCTCCTTTACATCAAGGGGTTGGCCGAACAGTTCGGCCTTCCCTGGGATCCCCTCCCTCTTCCCAAGCCCGGAGACGGCCGGCTGTACGAGCGGAGACAGAATCCCTCGGCCTTATTTTCGGGTCTGGCCGGCCTTTACTTTCTCCTTGTGATCGCCGGTCTCTTGGTCTTCAAATTGTCGAAAGAGGGCGCGTCCTCCTCGACTTCCTAGCCGGATTCCGCCCGTCTCGAAAAAATTTTTAAAAAAAGACTTGACAAAGGCCTCCTCCTTGCCTATATTTACTTTGTATTACAAAGTACTTTGAAAAAACAAGAAATATTTCAGGCGGCGCCTGAAGAGGAGGACGACGTGGACGAAATACAAGCCAAAGAGGAAATCCGGCTGATCAAGACCATGCTGGAGAAAACCAAGAGGGCCACTGCCGAATCCGGAACGCTGTTCATGGTTTGGGGCGTGCTGATCGCCCTAGCCTTGGTCGGGAACTACATCCTCGTCTATTTCAAGAAATACGATTGGGAATGGCTGAACTGGGTCGCCGTGACCGTCATCGGCTGGGTCTACAGTGTCATTTATGGGATCCGCAAGGAACGGAAGGAGCCGGTCAGGACTTATATCCAGACGGCAGCGCGCCATCTATACATTGCCTGCGGCGCGGGATTCCTCTTCGTCGGGATTGCCCTGCCCGCGCTGGGTGTCTTTTCGTATGAGGCGATCACCATCCTCATCGCCGTCGTCAGCGGTATCCTGTTTTTTGTCATGGGCGGCATCTATGAGTGGCCCATTTTAAGATGGTTCGGCTTCGTCTGGTGGATGGGGGCCCTGGGGATGTCATTCATCAAGGGGATCGGAAACAGGACCCTTATTTTTACCATCCTCTTCGTGGCCTGCTATTTGGTCCCATCGTTCATCCTTCGTTCAAAGTATAAAAAAGAGCAGGCTTCAAAATGACTTCCGACAAGTTCGAAGCCCTGGACCCGGTCATCCATTCTCAGGTCCGGCTCGCCGTTTTGTCAATCCTGATCACGGCCAGGCAAGCCGATTTTAATTATTTGAAACGAGAGACGGGGACGACGGATGGGAATTTAAGCACCCATCTGGCCAAGCTCGAGGAAGCCGGATATATCCAGGTCAAAAAGGCGTTCCAGGGCAAGAAGCCGATGACGACATGCTCGCTGACCGAGAAAGGGAAGTCGGCCTTCGCCAAATATCTCAAGGCGCTGGAAAGCTACATCCCCGCAGAGAAAAAATAGAGCCCTGGATATGGCCGAGAGAATGAGCCTGAAAATCGCCTCAGACCTCCCTTTGCCAAAGTGGGGAGAGAGAGGATTATTTTCACGGCTCACGGGTTGATGGTGGACATAAGCTTTTGGCAAGAAAATGGAATACACAGTCTTTTTTTCAACAGGAGGCTGATATGAAAAACAACGTCATCAGGCATTTTCCGATGATTTTCGGGAGAATTCTTTGGGCCCTCTTTGTCCCGTTATTGATTTTTAGCTTCGCGGTGGCTTCTCCTCTCGGAAATATATCCACTTCATCTCAAGCCGGCGGGAACGCTTCGCTCGGTCAAAACGTCCAGGAGGCCAAGGCCAAGTTGCAGGCGGGGGTCAATACCTGGGACTTGGAGCTTCTCAAAACGGCCCGGGATCTGTTCATCAACTGTCTCCTGAAAGCCAAGACTGAAAACGCTTACATCTTTTACCATATCGCGCTTGCAGATTACCGGCTGATCACATTCTATCTCTCTTCATCCGATAATCCGGAAGCGGAGAAATCCCTCATCGAAGCCAAGAAATATCTGGAAAAAGCCATGGCTGCGGATCCTTCTTTTGGAGAAGCGGACGCGCTCTATGGATATTTTTTAGGGTTCGAAATCGCCCTTCACCCGGAAAAAGCGATGAGCTTGGGCATGGCCAGTTTTGATTATTCGGCCAAGGCTCTTGAGAAAGACCCGGAAAATCCGAGAATCCACCTTCTGAAAGGCATTTCTCTCTTCTATACGCCCGAAGCTTATGGCGGAGGGGCGGACAACGCCATGGCGTCCCTCAACAAGGCGGTCGGGCTCTTTGAGAAAGACGTCGTTAAGGACCCGCTCAAGCCGTCGTGGGGAAAAGAAGAAGCCTATACCTACCTGGGCCTGGCCTATAAGCAGAAAAAAGATTTTGGAAAAGCCAAAGAGATGCTAAAAAAAGCCCTGGAGGTCAATCCCGAATTCGGCCTGGCCAAAAAAGAACTCAGCGGGCTGGAAAAGAGCTGACGGCCTTGAACCTGAAACGAGCCTTCTTCCTCCTGCTAATCTTTGCCATCGTCTACACCGCAGATGCCCAAGAAATATTGACGATTGAAGGAAAGGTCTTTGATCGAGAGACAAAGGATCCTCTTCCGGCCTATGTGATGCTAGAGGGAGCGGGCGTGGGGATCACGGCCGATACCAACGGATCCTTTAAGCTCAGGGTCAAGCTGCCCAAAGATGCGAAAACAACCAAGCTCTTGGTTTGGCTCATCGGCTATAAAAAAAAGGAAGTTGAGGCCAAAATCGGGGAATTTCTTTCCATCGCCCTGGATCTCGAGCCCTTGTCCGTCCATGTGATCGTCGTCAGCGCGGACAGCGTCGTCTCCGACGATAAGAGCCAGAAAACGATTACCCTGAACAAGATGGACATCTACACGCTTCCCGGAACGTCCGCCGACCCCGTTCATGCCAGCCAGGTCTTACCCGGGGTGAATGCGCTGCCCGATACGTCCAGCCTAATCATCCGCGGCGGCGCTCCCGACGAAGTCGGCTATTTTTTCGACGGCATCGAGATCCGCCATCCCTTTTTGAGCGAGACGATGCACGAAAGCTATTTCAGCATTTTCGACAATCAAGTCGTGGAGAATTTCAATATTTCGACGAGCGGCTTTCATCCCAAATACGGCGATGCGCTGTCCGGCGTCATGGACATCTCGGCCAAAGATACGATGGCCAAGGGTGAAGGAGGTCTTGGGCTGTCCGTCCTGGGGTTGAACAGCTATATCGGATGGCCCCTGACCAATGATGTCGGCTTCGTCGGCAGCTACGACCGGGGCTATTCCGATCTGTTGACAAAGCTCAACAGCCGGGGCGGAGACCATAAATTCCGGACCGAGCATGCCTTCGGCAAGTTCATCGTCCGGGCCAATGCCTCCAACCTGATCAGGATCTACGGGCTGTCCGACAGATATGTCTATTCTCAAGAGCATTCGTTCGGCGCCGATTCCAAAAACACGATGGCGGCCGCTTCCTGGACTTTGATGCCGAGCCGGAATTTTGTGTCCAAAGTGCTCTTGTCCGGGACCCGCTACGATGTCGCCTTGGATATCGAGGATTCTCTGCAGATCAAACAGAAAGACGATATCCTCCAAGCGAGGTGGGAAGGCCTGTGGGATCTCGAGCGGCATTTTTTGGAGTTCGGCGCAGATATCCAGTCGCGCAGCATGGAAACCTCCCTTTTTGATCAAGATCAGCGAATTTATCGAGCCCGGGGGACGAGGCTCGGATTCTATCTCAATGATAAGCTCCGAATTTCCGACCATGTCTTCATGAATCTGGGAGGAAGAATCGTTTCCCTTGATCTTGTCAAGACCGGATGGGATTTCGATCCGCGGATTTCGATAGCCTGGCTCCTGACGCGAAACGACATCCTCAGGGTTTCAGCGGGGGCCTATCATCAGTTTGGAGATTATTTTATCCTGACCAAAAATCCAGACCTTCGGCCCAAGACGGCCGTCCACTTTGCCTTGAGCTATGACCACGTCCAGGAAGAAACAGAGCTTCGAGCCACCGTCTACGACAAGGAATACCGGCATCTTTTTCTCAACCAGTCCGATGGCCTTGTCAGCGATGAGGGCCGCGGCTACGCCCGCGGGGCCGAGTTTTTCCTCAAAAAAATGGACAAGCGGTACGATGCCATTTTCGTCTACAACTACCTCCATTCCCGGCGACAGGAAAATGACGCCGCCTCGCTCGCGCCCTCTCCCTACGAGATCAGCCATTCCCTGACCGGCATCTTCAAGTGGAAATGGCAAACCTGGTCCATCGGATTCAGGTATTCCTATGCCTCGGGCCGGCCCTATACGCCCCTTTCCGGAAGAGAGTGGGATTTCCAAAGCGAGGCGTTCGTTCCGGTCTGGGGAGCGCCTTATAGCGAGCGCTATCCTTTCTATCAAAGGATGGATATCAACGGAAGCAAAACCCTGAATATCTTCAACAGACTCGTGGTCCTCTATTTCGGCATCACCAACCTGCTGGACAACAACAATATCCTGCGGGTCGAATACGCGGATGATTATTCCGGCCGAAAGGACCAGCCGTCGATCTTCGGCCGGAGTTTCTTTGCCGGGATTTACATTCCGTTTTTTTGAATAGGATACATTGAGCCTTTCGGCCCATTAAAGCGATTTACAGGTACTACGGCTTGAGTTACATTCCTTTTGACGACATCCCCTTCGAAAAGGATGCCTGATGAGCAAACTTGTCAAAAGCGGTCGCGATCTTCATGAGCTTCTGAAGGTCAAGGACAAAGCGTTTGTTCTTTTCTACGCCTCTTGGTGTCCCTTTTCGATCAGGTTCCTTCCGGTATTCAAACAACAATACAAGGAACAAAATTTCATCCGAATCATCATCGATCATGAGGAAAGCCTGTGCGAAAAATATTCCGTGGCCGTCTACCCAACGGTCCTTTTCTTTGAAAAGGGGAAGGTGTCCAGGCGGCTGGACGGTATTTCCGGAGTGGGCCTGGACGAAAAAAAGCTGACGGATTTGATCAGCGCCTGCAGAGCTTAGAAAAAAGGAGATCGGTCATGAGGGCCGCGCAAGCAAAGAAGGGCAGGATCAAAATCATCAAGGATGGGCCCTATCTTGTTTCCGGCAACGTTTCCCTGGCCACGGCCATCGTCAAAGCGGATGATGAAGGAACGCCGGTCCAATGGGAAATAGGGCCTCCCTATCCCGACAAGGAGACTTACGCTCTTTGCCGCTGCGGGCAATCCAAGGACAAGCCCTTTTGCGACGGGACGCATGTGACGATCGGCTTTAAGGCGGATGAAGAAAAAGACGAAAAATAAATAGCCTTGGCAGCCCAGGTTGCGCCATCCTGGAGCGATCCGTATTACAAACTGGGACATGCCTATTTGAACAAAGCGGATTATGAGAAGGCCCAAGAAGCTTTTAAAAAGTTGCTGAAGCTGGAGCCGAACAGCACGCGCGCGGCCAAAGTGAAGAAAACCCTCGAAGACCTGGAAAAGATCAGAAAATAGATCCGATCTGTTTTATTTGACAATAAGCTCCTCCAGATGGTAGGAATATAAATTACCAAGTTTCGCAGGGAGGGCAAAATGCGAATGCCAAAATTTGACAATCATCGACTTGTCATTTGTTTGTCCGGATTTCTTTTAGTCTTGTTGACGGCGTCTCCGGCAAGAGGAGCCGCCCCCGACGGGCCGCTGCTCCTTCAGCGTCCTGCGCTTTCGCAGACGCACATCGTGTTTGTGTTCGCCGGGGACCTGTGGAGCGTAGCGCGCGCGGGCGGAGAAGCGAAGCGGCTGACGTCGAGCCCCGGCTTCGAGTCCAACCCCGTCTTTTCCCCCGACGGCTCCCAGATCGCGTTCACGGGCGAATATGACGGCAACGTCGACGTATTTATCATACCCGCCGGCGGCGGCGTCCCGAGGCGCCTCACTTGGCACCCCGCTTCCGACACCGTGCTTGGCTGGATGCCCGACGGCAAGCGCGTCCTATTTACATCCGGACGCAACGCCTACTCCCGGTTTAGTGAGTTGTACACGGTCGGCCTCGACGGCGGCCTCGAGGAAAAACTCCCTCTGCCCATGGGCTTTGAAGGCGCCCACTCTTCCGACGGAAGCCGCATCGCCTACGTCCCGATGGCCCGCGCCTTCATCGCCTGGAAGAGGTACCGCGGCGGCCGGACCACTCCGATCTGGATCGCCAACCTCGCCGATTCCCGCATCGAGAAGCTGCCGCGCGAGAACTCCAATGATTTCAATCCGATGTGGGTCGGGGACAATGTTTACTTCCTGTCCGACCGCAACGGTGCCGTGTCGCTCTTCGCCTACGATACGAAGTCGAAAAAGGTCTCTCCGGTCATCGAGAACAACGGCTTGGACCTCAAGTCCGCTTCCGCCGGACCGGGCGCCATCGTCTATGAGCAGTTCGGCAGCCTCAACCTTTATGACCTGAAGACCGGAAGGACCGCCCGCGTCCCCGTGACTGTGAACGGCGACTTTCCGGACGTGCGCGAAAAGTTCATGAACGTGGGCGACCGCCTGATAAACGCCGGGCTTTCGCCCAATGGCAGCCGGGCCGTTTTCGAGGCCCGCGGCGAGATCATCACCGTCCCTGCCGAGAAGGGCGATCCCCGCAACCTCACCCTGACGACGGGCGTCATGGAGCGCGACCCTGCCTGGTCGCCCGATGGCAAAACGATCGCCTACTTCTCCGACGAGTCGGGTGAGTATATGCTTCACTTCAAACCCCAGAGCGGAGCCGGGCAGACCGTCAAGATCGCCCTCGACGAGAAACCTTCGTTCTACTCTTCTCCGATCTGGTCGCCCGATTCCAAGAAGATCGCCTTCATGGATTGTCATATGACGCTCTGGTACATCGACGTCGTCGAAAAGAAGCCCGTCCGCGTGGACAAGGAGCGCTTCTGGGGCCGGAAGGGGAGTCTCGTCCCGGCCTGGTCGCCCGATTCCAAGTGGCTTGCTTATGCCAAGAGTTTGCAGAACTACATGGGCGCTGTTTTCCTGTTTTCGGTTGAGAGCGGCAAGAGCCGGCAGGTCACCGACGGGATGAGCGATGCCCTGTCTCCTGTCTTCGACGCCGACGGAAAGTATCTCTATTTTGCAGCCAGCACCGACTCGGGCCAATCGCTCCAGCCCGATATCCACAGCTTCAGCCGGCCGGTGACGAGGGCGATCTACCTAGCCGTGCTGGCCAAGGACGAGCCTTCGCCCTTCGCGCCGGAGAGCGACGAGGAAAAGGGGACGGAGGAGAAGAAGGGAGAAGAGAAAAAGCCGGAAGAGGGGAAGGCGGCCGACCAGAAAATAGCTGTTAAAAAGGACGAAGCAAAGAAGGCGGGCGAAGCGAAGGCCGAAGATAAAAAGGCCGAGGAGAAAAAACCGGGCGAAGCCGCAAAGAGCCCGGAGGCTGGTCCGGGAGCAATCCCGAGCGCAGGTCCCAAGGCCGTGACGGTCAAAATCGACTTCGACGGCATCCTCCAGCGCGTCCTGGCCATCCCCATGCCGGCCCGAAATTATGTAGGCTTGATGACCGGCAAAGCCGGCACACTCCTGGCCGTCGAGTCCTCGGCTTTTCTACCCGGTATCGCCGCAGCTCCCGGCGGCACCGTCCATCGATATGACCTCAAAGCCCGCCGCGCCGATGTCGTGGTCAGCGGTATAGGCTTCTTCGACATCGCCCGGAATGGCGAAAAATACCTGTATAGCCAAGGAAACCGCTGGTACATTGCCGCTCTGCGGCCGATGCCCCCGGTCGGGGCGCCCGCGGGGCCTCCCTCGCCTCCGTCGGCGTCCGGCGCTAACGCCTTGGCCATAGATGCGATCCAGATCCGAGTCAATCCGCGTGACGAGTGGCGCCAGATGTACCACGAGGCATGGCGGGTCGAGCGCGAATTCCTCTATGACCCCAACGCCCACGGCTATGACCTGGCCGCTGCGGAGAAGAGATATGCGCCCTACCTCGAGAACATCGTCTCGCGCAACGACCTGAACTATCTTTTCGCCGAGATGCTGGGCGGGATTGAGATCGGCCACCTGGGCGTGGGCGGCGGCGACATCCCCTCGGTGAACCGCGTTCCGGCCGGTTTGCTAGGCGCAGACTTTAAGATTGAGAACGGCCGCTATCGCTTTACCCGTATCTACAACGGCGAGAACTGGAACCCGGGGCTGCGAGCTCCTCTGACCCAGCCGGGGGTCAATGTCGCCGTAGGAGATTACCTGCTGGCGGTGAACAGCAGAGAATTATCAGGACGCGACAATATCTATCGCTTTTTTGAGAATACGGCCGGGAAGCAGGTGCTTCTTAAGGTGGGGCCCACCCCCGACGGCAAGGGCAACCGAGAGGTGACGGTCGTGCCGGTATCGAGTGAAACAGCCCTGCGCAATTACGCCTGGATCGAGGACAACCGCCGCTATGTGGATAAGGCCACGGGCGGACGAGTGGCCTACGTCTACATGCCCGACACGGCCATCGGCGGCTACACCAACTTCAACCGCTTTTTCTTTTCCCAAGTGGGCAAGGACGCTGTAATCGTCGACGAACGGTTCAACGGCGGCGGGAATCTGGCCACCGACATCATTGAGTTCCTGCAGCGGAGGCTTCTGAGCCTTGTGGCTACACGCGACGGCGAGGACGAGGTCCAGCCGCAGGGCGCCATCTTCGGCCCCAAGGTGATGCTCATCAACGAGTTCGCGGGATCAGGCGGCGACGCCATGCCCTATTACTTCAAGGCGGCCGGAGTCGGGCCGTTAATTGGCAAGAGGACATGGGGCGGATTGGTCGGGCGGGCCGGCGCGCCGCAGCTCATGGATGGCGGGATTGCCACGGCGCCCAGCTCGGGGGTATGGAGTCCGAAAGCCGGGTGGATCGCCGAAAACATAGGCGTCGCTCCGGATATTGAAGTGGAGCATGATCCGGCTCTGGTGCGCCAGGGGAAGGACCCGCAGCTCGACAAGGCCATCGAAGTCGTCATGTTCGAGCTGGCCAAGAACCCACCCCAGAAACCCAAACGCCCCGCTTTTCCAAATCATTACAAGAAGTAGGGCGGAGAGATCAACTTAATTAGCCGGGGACCAGAACCGCCTGTGTCCCCAGGTTTTTCTCTGCTGATCCTCCGGCGGCCTTCAAAACAGCTTGCGGGCTTCCATATAGAACCGTTTTTCCCAGGATTCTCCCATGGAGAATGTCTTGCGGGGCAGGACGCCGTCCAGGATGACCGTCTTGAACAGGTCGGTCTTTCCCATGGCCGGCAGGTAAAGGCCCATGTTCCCGGATTTCTTCCCGAGCTGGGAGACGGGTTCCGTGCCATGGACATAATCGATTTCTCCGGCGCCCTTGTTTTTCATGAAGGCATCGAGGAACGGCTGAAGCGTCCCGACAGGAAGATTGGATTCAGGCTGTTTGACTTCGACGATGCCGAAGCCGGAGGCCGTGATAACCCCGATTTTGTGAGAACCTTCTTTTTGCCCATCGACCTCGGCCTTCATCTCGTCAAGGCCTGCCGAGGCCGTATAGGTGCATCGTCCTTTAAAATATGAGTACATTTCCTGGACAACATCCTTGCCCGTGGCGACCTCGAAGAGGACACGGTGGATGGGCTCGAAAATCAAGGCGTCATCGTGGAGATTGACGAGCTCGACAAGGGCGTAGCGAAGAGGAGAATTCAAGATCTTGGCTTTGTCCGAAGCATTTTCCTTGGCCTTCTCCCAGATGGTCTTGGCCGTTGCCAGCGAGTGGTTGCCGTCTCCCATGGCAAAGAGAAGGACGGGAGTCGTCGCTCTCACACCATATCTTTTCAAGAAATTCGCGGAGTAGGCCAACGTTTTCAGGTTGTTGATGATGCCGGTCTCAAGCGGTTGATCCTTGATCCTGTAGCCCGTGAGGTGGCCTGAGCCCATCATGAGCTCAAAATCATAGAGTTTTTCTAGCCGGTCTTTGTTCTGGGTCAGGGGACCGATGACCGTATTGTCCGGGTCGTCGATCAAGACCATGATATGAGGCAGCTCGATGGGAGCCCCCTCCCGGATCTTCACCCGCGGGGGGATCCTCTCTAGAATCGTGCCCTCTGAGGCCCGAATAAGGCTTGTCGAACCTTTGCGGAAATCGTAGTGTTCCAGGTCCAGGCAGACCATCAGACCCTTTCGTGTTCGGTCGCCGACTTTCCGTTCGACATAGATGAATCCTTCAGTTCCTTTAAAAAGGCCTTGGTCCATGTATCGCGCCATGTGCTCCCGGATTCGGGCGATTCTCGCCTCGGGATTTTTCTCGACGAGATAGACTTCCGGGAAGATAAGATTCAACGTAGACGGCGCCTGGCCGACCAGAATGCTGACCATTCTCCAGTAGTCGGGTTCCGAGGTGAATTGATCGCAGGCGATCACGGCCCATTTGGTGAGATCGGTTCCTTTCTTGGGGAGAAGGATCTCCGGGATTCCCAGGCAGATCGATTCGTAGGTTCTCATGATGGCTCCTCTGCTCTCTCCTTATTCATAATAGACCGTTTTGGGATCGGCTTTGGCCGGATCGTGCAAGAAGGCCCCGACTCCTTTTTGAACGACCTCGATGTATTTCGGGACGTTTTTTATGACGACGGCTTTGTCGGCGTGGTCCTGGGACCAGAGGTCGAGGACTTGGATGAAGGTCGAGCAGTGCCGGCCGACCCGGACGTCGATCGGCCAGCCCTTCTCGTCGATTTTTTCATAGAGCAAGCCGTGTTTTCCCGCCCTGGCCACAAATTCATCTTTTCCTTCGAGCAGCAGGCGGGCGTCCGTCCGTCCCCGCGTGGCGTCGAGAAACGGCTCCGGCGTTTCGAAAAGAAGCGAGACGGCGTCGGTGTTGTCGCCGATCTCGCGATGGGAGAGGCCGTGCAGTGCTTTCGGTGAGTTTTCCATGCCGATCCTGAATTCCTCGGCCGAGATCACCATGGACGCCATCGCCGCCAGGTCCTGGCCCCTCTGGTGGGCCACGATCGTGCTGATGACCGGATACTGGAGCTCCGCTTCGTGGAGGTCGATGACAATGTCGACCTTTTCTTTTTTGATGAGCTGGGTGAGCGCGTAGCCGGTTTTTTCGGTGAGGGTGCCGTTGGGGCGGCCGGGCCAGGCGCGGTTGAGATTCCGGATGTCCACATAGGCCAGCTCCTGCCGGGACGGATAATGGATGTAGACTTCGGGGTCAGGCCACTGGTCCAGGGGATTGGACCAGCGGTCGCCCGTCCTGAATTTTTGCTCTCCCCAGGGCGTGCGAATGGTGTAATCCGGTGGATAGGCTCCGCCGAGCCTGGTGACGGTCGTCCCGCTCCGGTTGGCCGAGTTCAACACGAATAGGCGTCCTTGCTCGATGGTCGCGTTTTCCGTCAGGATCCATGTGGTCAGCCGGCCGGCCGGCTCTTCCGGATGGGAACCTCCTAGGATGAGAATCGCCCCGCCGGGTTTCGCACCCTCCAGCACATAGACATTCGCGTCATTGGTGCTCCCCTTGATGGCCGGAAAATATTCGCTCAATTTTTTCACTTGAGTGACGCCGGGGCTTAACACGACCGGCTCCTTGAGGTGGCGGCTCCGGTAAAAGCTCAGCCCTGAAAAGAAAGCGAGGGCAAGCCCTAGAGCTAAGATCGATATTTTTCGTAACATCTCTTTTCCTCAGTTCATTTTAGACGGAGCAATCTCAGGAGGAAGGGGATGAGGATGATCACATAAAGGACTTCCTCCTGCCATTTTTTGCTCTTGAGGATGTTCCAGGTCATGAGAAACACGACGTAGGCCACCAGGAGATAGTAGAGAATCGTGATGATCATGTAAATTCCCTCTTAAAAAACCGCCAAAAAGCTTAATTTCTTGCTGAAAACGACCATCAGGGTCCCGACGATGATGATGAGGATCGCCGGAATGACGCAGTATTTCAAGAATTTTATGTAGGGCTCTTTCATGCCGATGGTCTCCACGGTCAATCGGCCGATGATGGCCGTCGGGGGAATGGCATCGCCCAGAGGCCAGATGACGCTCATCCCGGCCAGGGCCACGACAGGATTGAGGCCGATGTGATTGAAGAGGAGGATGAGGGGGACGCCCAGGACGGGCGCGGAACCCCACATCAGAACCGTCTCTGAAACCGGGAGCGTGAGGAAAAGCGTCAGGATGACCACCATCACAGGGAGAGTAACCACGGTGACCGAAATGAGCCCACGGACTCCTGTCAGCGTCATGATCTGGACCAGGACTCCGACGCAGGTCAGCGTCCCGATCAGTGGAAGAAGCTGGTGAACGGTCCTTCTCGAAACGTCCAGGATGTCGATTTTTTTGGGAGATAGGGCCAGGGTGATCACGGCCGAGCCGCAGAAAATCAGCGGCAGGCCCATGATCGGAAAGGAAAACGGCCAGATTCTTCCCGCGATCACTAACATCAGAAAAATCAGGAAGGGAAGAATGACCTTGAGCCAGTTCATCCCGGCCGGGGCTTCGGGCAGTTCCTTGAGGGCCTGTTCCAGGTCCGCCGGCTTGGCTTTCCAGCCCAGGATAAAGATCGTCAGCAATGCCAGGAGCAGGCAGGGAGCCAAGAGCGGCACGAAGAACCCGACGTAGGGCATGTTCACGCCTGCGGCCGTCAGCATGGCCCACAGGCTGACGGGGGGAGCGGCCGCGCTCAGCCCGGCAATGATAAAGACAATGGCCGCCGTCTTGGGCTTGGAAATTCCCATGTATCCCAGGACCGTCGCCACCATGCCGCCGACGATCAGGACCGTCACGCTTCCGGCTCCGGTCAACATGCCGGGAATGAGCAGGAGGATGGCCAGCAGGACAAAGAGGATAAACTTGCGGCGGTGAAATCGTTGAAGGATCCTTCTCACGACAAAGGCTACCCCGCCGGACTCCTTGAGAAAATTCATGAACAGGGTGGCCGTGATGAAGATCAGACAGATGTCCAGATAGGTGAAGGCCCCTTCGACGATATGCCGCGCCGGAATCCCGGCCCCTCCGACCAGGGCTCCGGCCAGGGCGGCCGCGAAAATGGAGAGTTCCGTGGAGACCTTGAGGACCTTGGCGATGATATAGACCGCAACCATCGCCGCCAGGATGATCGACGCCGAGGCGGTCATGCTCATGGGCCCGGGCTCCTTTTCAAGATGACGGATAAGCTTTCACGGAGAAGTTATTTAAACAGCTTTTCGATTTCCGGAATCAGGTCCAGGTTCTTTTCGACCTCGATCATCGGGATCTTTTTCTGTTTGGCGATGACCGTGAACCGGCCATCCTCGTTGCCTTCCTTCAAGACGAGCAGCAGGTCCGATTTCGGGGCGACGGCGTCGATGCTGAGCTCGTCGGTGTTGTCGCCGACCGCGGCGCCCTGGGCCCGCCGCTTCATGCCCCCGATGTGGGCGCCGATGACCATGATTTTATCCCGTCTGGCCGCGTCCATGAGTTCGGACGTTCTCTTGATTTCATCATCGATCGAGATCCCTGCCGCCCCCATGCCTTTGAGGCTCGCGCCCATGAGAATGATGATCGTCTTGTAGGGCATGCCCGAGCTCTTTTTATTGGCGAGGTCTTGGACAGTCGCCAGCTCGACCAGGTCATAAGGGATCTTTGCTTTTTGGATGACGACCTTCATGGTCGATGTGTCAGGGCTCTGGCCGCAGGCCGTGAGGAGGATCGGCGGGCTGGCTTTCGGCGCTTGGGCCTGCCCGGCGCCGAGGAAGAAGGAATTCGCCCCGAGCAGCAAAGCCAAAAAGAGAAGGGAACATATCCGGAATATCGCTTTCATGATAAGGCTCCTTTTTGGGAAATTCGGCTCATTCTTGCATATCCTAACGAAATATACGGGCAAGGTCAAATCCCTGGAAATTTTTCCGCTTAAAGAATAAAATGCCCTCAGGGAAAATTAGAATACGCTTATCGAGAGGTCCTCATGGAGTATCGATTCTTAGGAAAAACAGGCATCAAAGTGTCCGCGCTTTGCGCCGCAACAATCTCCTCTTCTAATATCAACGCAATAATTAAAATGGCATCTCCGTTCGGGCGGCGCTTAGGCCGCCC
>CAZIDN010000074.1:0-16804 GCA_964537875.1 uncultured Eubacteriales bacterium | reverse complement strand
TGCTTCGGGCAAAGTTACGCTCCGTTCTTCGGAGTCCATCGGCTGGGCGCGTTCGTCTTCCTCCGCTTCCGCCCGGGGCTTCCGTCTCTCGATCGCGTCGATATAGACGGCCGTGACCCAGGGCAGCTCTTTTTCCACGTGGTTGAGGACTTTTTCCCGGATGATCTCGGCCAGCAGAAAGCGCTCGGATTGATCGGAAATTTCGTCGTCGCTATAGATTTTTTCCGACTCCGGCAGGTTGTCATAGATCAATTTCTCCAGGACGTCCACATTGGTCCCTCGGACCGCAGAAATCGGGATGATCTCCTTGAAAGGGTGAAGGTCTTTGTACTTATCGATGATCAGCAGGATGTTTCCTTTTTTCACGATATCGACCTTGTTGATCAGCAGAAAGACCGGCGTCCGGACATTCTTGAGGATGTCGAGGACGAATTCGTCGCCGTGGCCGTATTTCTGGGTAGCGTCGATCAGCAGGCAGATGAGACTGGCTGTTTCGAGCGACGAGTAGACGAAATCCATCATCCGCTTGTTCAGCTTGTGGAGCGGCTTGTGGATGCCAGGATTGTCGATGAAAATGATCTGGCCTTTGCCGGTCGTGTGAATCCCCAGGATGCTGATGCGCGTCGTCTGGGGCTTGTTGGAGACGATGGCGATCTTCTGGCCGAGCAAGCGATTCAGCAGCATGGATTTTCCGACGTTCGGCCGGCCGATGAGGGCGACGTAGCCGACTCTAAAGCTTTTTTTCGTTTCTTTGACTTTTTTCGGCCTGGGCATGTTGGAATCCTATTCTTGTTCCTTTTTTGGGAGTCTGCGCATTTTCAGTTTTTTGATCCTTTTCTGGTCGACATCGATGACTTCGACGGCCAGCCCTTTGACCTCGACGACCTCGCCTTTTTTCGGGAGCCGTCCCAAATGATGGGTGATCAGGCCGCTGGCCGTCAGATAATCGTCTTCGGCCAGCTCCGTATCAAACCGGTCTTCCAATTCTTCGACTTTCACGTCGCCCGACACGAGATACTCCTGCGGCCCGACCTCGCTGATCTTGGCCTCTTCCGTGTCATACTCGTCGTGGATTTCCCCGACGATCTCCTCGACGAGGTCCTCCATGGTCACCAGCCCCGAAACCCCGCCGTGCTCGTCCACGACCATCGCGATCTTCTGCTTCACCTTCTGAAATTCCTTGAGAAGCTCGGCGACCTTCATAGACTCGGGGACGAAGATGACCGGCCGGATGAACGGCTCGATGGACTCCTGGCCGTGCCGTTCGTCGGAGAATTGGAGGATGTCCTTGGCGATGACGATGCCCTCGATGTTGTCGACCCTGTCCTTGTAGACGGGGATCCGCGAAAATTTCTCGGTGACGATCAGGTTCCTGAGCTTTTGAAGGGTGGCATCCCTCCGGATGCAGACGATATCCACCCGGGGAGTCATGATCTCCCGGACGACGGTATCCCCGAATTCGACGACGCTCCTGAGAAGGTCATCCTCGTCTTTTTCGATGATGCCCTCTTCCTTGGCGGCGTCGATGAACGTTTCGATTTCTTGTTCCGAGGCCTCCCGGTCTTCGTCTTCCTCCTCTTCGCTTTCCTCGCGTTCGCAGAGCCACCGGGAGACGGCCAGGACCGGGGCCGAAAGAATCAGAAAAAGCCTGAACGACGGGAGGAAAAGGCCGAGGATCCCTTCTTTATTCCGCGAGGCGATGAGCCGGGGCAGCATGTCCATGAAGATCCCGTAGATGAAAAGCGATCCCAGAAACAACCAGAGCGGCCAGAGCTTGGCCTGGGGGAAGGAGGCGTAGAGATACACCAGGAAGGCGATGAGCAGCAGCGTCCGCCAGAATTCCACGGCGATCTTGATGTCCTCATAGTGCCGCAGGACCTTGAGCCCGAAGGGCTTGTCCTTGTCCTCCAGGAAGCGGCTGAGGGAAATCTTGGAAAAGCCGGCCAGAGCGATATGGACGAGGGACAGAAGAAAGGCGGCGGCAAAGCCCAGGCCCATGCCGAGCCAGTGGAGGGCGCTTGTTTTCATGTCATCCCTTGAACATCAGCCTGCGGATTTTTTTTTCCTCCTGCTCGTGGCCTTGGGAATGCTCATAGCCGAGAAGATGCAGGAAGCCGTGGATAGTCAGATATTCCAGCTCCCGGTCGAGGCCGTGGCCGAGCTGGCGCGCTTGGTCGAAAGCCTTGGGGACCGAGATGATGATGTCGCCCAAATAATACTTGCCGTCGGGACCGTTCTCTCGATAGGGGAAGCTGAGGACGTCCGTCGGCGCGTCTTTTTTCCGGAAGTCCCGGTTCAATTTTTGGATGGCCTTGTTATCGACGAGGGCCAGGACCAGCTCGGGCTTTTTGAGGCGGTAGTGCTTCACCAGCCTTCTGAGCAGGCCCTCGCATTTGTCCAGGTCAATTCTGAATGTCTTCTGGCGGTTGATGGCTTCGATCATCGTCCTTTTTTTGGTTGGATTCGGGTTTTTTCCTCTTTTTCATCTCGAAATCGAACCCGGGATATTCGACGCGGGGCTGGTAGATCAGCTGGAGCGTCTCCAGGAAGGAGGAGGCGATCATCCTCAATTCCTTCATCGAAAAATTGCAGTCGTCGAACTGGCCGTCCTGGAGGTAGTTGTCGAAAATGTCCTTGATCACACGCTTGTAATTCTCTTCCCTGTGAATTTTCAGGCTCCGGGAGGCCGCCTCCACCGAATCGGCCAGCATCACCAAGCCCGCCTCCTTGCTTTGGGGCGGGGGACCCGGGTAACGATAGCTCTCTTCCCCGATCTTGTGCATTTCCGGATCGTATTTTTCCTTGGCCATCTGATAAAAATAGCGGACCAGCGAGTTGCCGTGGTGCTGTTCGATGACCTCCCGGATCTGGGCCGGAAGCTTCTCTTTCCTGGCGATTTCGACACCCTCCTTGACATGGTTGATGATGACCAGCGTGCTCATGCTCGGTGTGAGGTCCTTATGGGCGTCCTTCTTCCGGCCCTTGTTCTCGATGAAATACTCGGGCATCTTGATCTTGCCGATGTCGTGGTAGAGGGCGCCGGCCTTGACCAGGAGGGGGTCGAGCTTGATGGCTTCAGCGGCCTTCTCGGCCAGGGAGGCCACGATCAAGGAATGATGGTAGGAGCCGGGCGCGTCGACGGCCAGCTGGCGGAAGATCGGCGATTCGGAATTGGTCAGCTCCAAAAGCTTGCTCTGGGTGAGAAAGCGGAAGACGTTTTCATAGATGGGGAGGAGGACGAAGGCCAGGGCCGAACAGAGAATTCCTCCGACGACCCCCATGAAGATCTCCGGCGTCAGGAGGTGGAGCTCAGACCATCGCTCCTGGATGAGATAGAAGGTGATGATGACGAAAATGTTGATGGGGGAAACGAGGAAGCTGCCGGCCCGCAGTGTGGACGTCCTCTTGATCTTTTGGTAAAACCGAATCCCGTAGATGGCCGCCAGCCCTCCGATGAAGCTGAAGATCATTAAGTAAAAATTGGCGTTGAACAGGTAGCCGACCAGCAGGCTGTTGAGGATGTTGTAGATCAGAGCGACCGGGCTCGTCGTCAGGAATGCGAACAGGATGACCCCGGACTCAAAGGGAAACGCATAGCGATAGCTCTGGGCGTCCGCGAACAGGAAGAACCGGGCGCTCTGGCTCGTTGTCCCGGCCACGAAATCGGCGAGCTTGTAGAGGAAGAGGCTGACAATCAGGGTGACGCCCATCATCAGGAAATATTTGAAGGCCGTCTTCTGCGGATGCAGGGACTTCAGGTAATACCAGAGGGTGACGAGGAGCAGGCCGAAGAGAAGGAAGGTGCCGAAGAAATTGCTGAGCCAAGCTTTTTTCGTGCGCAGGTTCTGGTTGATGATCCGGATGAGCTTGAGGGTTTCCGCCGTGACCTCGTCGCCCTTGCGGATGATGACCCTGCCCCTTTTGATCCTGTAAAAGACCGTCTCGATCCGTTGGCGGGCCTTTTCTATGCGGGCTTCGGTTTCGACCTTGTCGAACATGACGTTGGGGGAGACGAAGCCGAAGGACAGGCTGATGAGCAGCCTCTTTTTTCTGGCGGTGAGCTCCAGCTTATTGATCTCGACCACGAATTTTTCTTTGGCTTCCTTGACGTCCAGGATGTCTTGGACCTTGACGACTCTTTCCCCCTCTTTGCCGCGCAGGAGGGTGAATCCCCTTTCCGGCTCGTTGTGGACAAATAGGTTTTTGGCGAGGATGATCCCCGAGGCGGAATATTTTTCTAAGAGATTGACCAGGATGTCCTCGAGGTCGGCCCCGAATCCGGCTTTTTCCAGAGCGATCAGGTCGTTGGCCGTCACCTCGAGACCAAACTTGTCAGAAACGTCCTTTTCGAGCGCGGCGTAGTCCTTCCTGGCGGCCGCTGTTTTCAACCAGTCCCGTCCGAAGCTAAAGAACTGGCGGATTTTTTCTTCGAGATTCAGGAACACGTTGGGATCGAGGGTGTAGACAGGCAGGATGGCGTCTTCGGCCTCCTTGCGCTTCTTTTCCGTAGTCTCCGTGTCTTCAATCGTCAGGTCGGAGGGGGCGATAATATCGGACTTGGCGATCTCTCCATCGCTCGGCAGCAGTATCGACTTCGAGGGGAGATAAGAAATGAAATAGGCCAGAACCAGGGCGAACAGAAACAAGTAGGGAAAGGCGCTGCCTGTCAGCTTTGGCCAGAAGCCCAACTTGTCTTCTTTCGTGGACGGGGAAGGCCTTTGTTCAGCTTTATGCGGCGGGGCGGGGCTTTTAAAAAGCTTGAAGTTTTTGAAAGATATCAAGCCCATGGCTATGCCCGCGCCTTGGCCTCGGCTTTCTGGTAAGCTTTGATGATCTTCTGGACCAGAGGGTGGCGGACGACGTCTTTCTCGTTGAAATAGCAGAAGGCGATATCCTTGATCGGCGAGAGAATCTTGATGGCATGGAGGACACCGGACTTGGCCGGCTGGGGCAGGTCGATCTGGGTGATATCTGCCGTGATCAGGACCTTGGAGTCGAAGCCGGAGCGGGTCAGGAGCATTTTCATCTGTTCCTTGGTCGTGTTTTGGGCCTCATCGAGGATGATGAAGGCGCTGTTGAGGGTTCGCCCCCGCATATAGGCCAGGGGGGCGATTTCGATGATGCCTCTCTCGATGAAGCGGTTGGCCTGATCGGCCTGGACCAGGTCAAAGAGCGCGTCATAGAGAGGGCGGAGGTAGGGATTGATCTTCTGGAGGAGATCGCCCGGGAGGAACCCGAGCTTTTCTCCGGCCTCGACGGCCGGCCGAGTCAGGATGATGCGGCTGACGAGCTTGTTCTGAAGATAGGTCAGGGCCATGGCCATGGCCAGGTAGGTCTTTCCCGTGCCCGCCGGCCCGATGCCGAAGACGACATCATAGGTCCGGATGGCCTGGATATAGTTTTGCTGGTTGAGGCTCTTGGGCGCCACGGATTTGCGGGAAAGATTCAAGGCCTCCGAGGGAAAATAGTTCTCCAGGCGCTGGGCCTGGCCTTCTTCGAGAAGGTCGAGGACGATGTGGAAATCCTCCTCTTTTAGGTCATGTCCCTTTTCCTCCAGCCCCTGGATTTTCTCGAAGTAAAATTTGGCGAATTTGACTTTTTTCGGGTCGCCGTCGATAATGAGGCAGTCGCCCCTGATGGCCAGGCTGGCCCCCAGCCGGCTTTCGAGCTTCTTCAGGTTCCTGTCCAGGACCCCGTAGAAGACATTTTTCCGGATAAAGGGATGGGTGATTTTTTCCATATCAGAATGCAAGAAACGGTTCTTCTGCCACTTCCCCAGATTATAAACACTTATTGCCTGCCTTTGTCAAGAAGGCGAACGAGTTCATACCCTTAGAATTGGTTTTATGTGGTTGTGCTAGTTCAAATGAAGGAGTGGAGGTTGAATATCAGTCTCGGGACTCGGGCCTTGCTGACCTGTCGGCTCAGCCCCTTGTGCGGGCTTTCCAGATTTCCTCGAAAAGACGGCTCACGTGGTTTCTTCGGCGGACGGGGCGGATCCGCCGAATGATTTTTCGCGTCTCGTTGACCTTGAATCCTCCGGGGAACTCGAGTTCGGGGAGGGCCCGGAAGAGACGCGTCCGCGCCGGGCTCAAATAAAGAAAATCGATCAGCGCTTTTTCAGGCCTTGCGATTTTCCCGGGGCCTTTTGCCGCGGGTTGATATCCGAAGAACAACGATGGGTTGACATGATGAACGGATACCGTCCCCAAGGCGGTCACATACGTTCTTGTCCGGGCAATCGAAACGGCATAGAGGACAGAAGGGATCTGGGAGATTATCCCGTGATGGTAGAGGGCCGATTGAAGAGACACATAGCTCGGGTAGGGCGCCGTGAGGTATTCCGGCAGGGCAAAGGGATTTATCCGGTCCTTGAATCCCCATCGCCCCCGGCCGAGCCTCGCCAAGTGGCCCGAAGCGGCCAGCCGGGCCAGAAGCTTGCTGGCGTGAGCGTTCTTAACGTCCAAGTACGCCGCCGCGTCCGACGTTTGGAACACCGGGATACCCATCTTCAAGAGCCGCGCGTGGACGTCCACGAGTCTCATGAATGTCCTTCCCCAAGCGCCTCGATGACACGCCACCTCATCGCGTCCCAGGTTTCCTCCGAATCGTAATGCGGCTGGAGGTCGGATTCCAGGTAGGACACTACTTGGCTTTTGAACTGCCCGAAATCCACGGCCAGAACGTTCTCCCTGATTTGGGCGAGGTCCGGCTTCTTATTTCTTGTGAGGGCGGAGGTGGATTTCAAGCCCGCCTCCAAAAGAAGATACAAATCAAAAATGTCCCTGGCCTGGGATGTGGTCCGGGAGAGAATCGCGCCGATTTTCTGCCGCCAGACAATCGGGGCCGGATAGTGATTGGCCATAAAAGGGGCAAGCTCATAGAGACGAACGATTTCCAGGGAGACGGACTCGAAGACGCTCCCCGCTTCAAGGCCCCTCCTCGAGACCTCGATCTTCGTCGGGACGGGCTGCTCGAGACCGGGGACCATCAAGCCGAATTTCCATCTCTGCGTTGTTTCGGTCTGTTTGTGCTCTGTCATATGCTCGATCGAGATGCCGCGGACTTCGAGAATCGTCTTGAAAGGCTTTCCCGACAGGATGGAGTTGACTTTTTCACGGAGGACATCGACGGGGACGCCCTGGACGTCCAGGTCCATATCATCGGAATACCGGGGACTTCTGAAGAAAAACCTCAGATTACAGCCGCCTTTCAAGGCCCATTTTGGTTTGTCCAATTTGCGGCCGAGGTGGCTCAAAAAAATCAGATGGAAGACCTCCACAGATTGTTTGGGATTGAACAATGCCATTTCTAGGTTATTCCTGATATATAATACGTATTGTTGCCTTATATGTCAACTATAAGTATTTATTAATAGCGGTTTTGCTCGCGTCCAGCTAATTTTTTCAGGAAAATTCCAATTGACTCCGACGGCCCGGAGTCGGTATCCTAGGGATACGGCGGATAGAGGAACCTGGCCATGACGTGCCCGAAGTGCCAGACTGATAATCCCGAGACGCAGCTCTGAGAACCAGGTGCGGATTTCTGTTCAACTGGTCGAAGCCAAAACGGACAGACAGCTTTGGGCTAGAGAATTTGACTACGAAATCAAAGTCGTCCTGGCTCTCCAGAACGAGGCCGCCAGAGCGATCGTCGAGGAGATCGGAGTCAAATTGACGGCTAAAACCTCAGGGCTGCCTTGAACTGCATGCAGCACGGCAGCTGCCCGGATTTGGAATTGACGTTCACGCCGCTAATAGATAGAATTGAATATAGAATCAATAAAAGCATGGAAAAAAAGGAAATCGACGTCGGAGGGACTGTCCGAAAACTCAAAGACTTCCTCTCCGGCTGCGAGGACGTCGTCTTCGCCTACCTTCATGGCTCGTTCGTTCAGGGAGAGGAATTCCGGGATGTCGATGTGGCCGTTTTTCTGACCGGCGGCGCCGTCCGGTCGAGCGACGACGTTGAATATGAAATTTCGCTTTCTCTGCGACTCGAAAAAGAGATAGGACTCCCCGTCGATGTCAAGATCCTCAATAACGCCCCCCTGAGTTTCCGCTATCATGCCTCGCGGGGCACGCTCCTTCTGACGAAAGATGAGCCTGTCCGGGAGGATTTCCTCAGCAGAACATGGAGCGAGTATTTTGATTTCCTTCCTCTTTCGCGGATTTATATGGAGGAGTTGACCCGTGTCTGAATACAACGTGGACCGCATCAGGCAGATTATGGGAGAGATCAATGCCGCCCTGCGCAAGCTGGCCGGATACGCTGAGATATCCAAGGAGGAGTTTCTCTCCAATCCGGAGAAAATCGACAGCGCCAAATACAACCTGATCGTGGCCATCGAGGGGACGATGGATATCTGCAATTCGATCGTCGCCCGGGCCGGCGGGCGCGCCCCGAAGGATCATGCCGATTGCTTTGAGGTTCTCAGGGAATTGGGTTTCCTCGGGGATGAGTTTGTCGAGAGGCTGAAAAGGATGGCCAGGTTCCGGAATCTTCTTGTCCATTTGTACTGGAAGATCGACGACAAGAAAGTCTTTCAGATTCTGAAAGAGGATGTCCGGGATATCAGGGGTTATCTGAACATCATCAACAAAGCCGTCACCTGAATAGGACCGGCTCAGAAAAACGGGACGATAACGTCCAGTTGCGTTCCAGCTGCCGTAAATTCCTAAGTGATTTGTCTTGAACGGCGAGTTGACCAAACAGAGAGTGCAGAGCCTCGCGTTTTTGAGTAACGGCTTCATTTTGCTCTCCTTTCCCTATTTGCTAATGCCTTGCGTCCCTTACTGTCAATAGCATGAACTCTGGGTGAGCCCCTTGGAAAGACGCGGATTTTCCCGTAGGGTTGAAAAAAATGTCCGACTGGTATATAAAATTCCTTTATTTTTAGTATTTTCAGCGCATTTGCGCGAAGGAGACGAACATGGGAAAGGAATTCACGACGGTCTCGATTCCGACATCCCTATACAAGAAGATCGAGGAAGTCATCAAGGGCACCGAAATCTCGTCCGTTTCGAGTTATGTCACGAAAATCCTCAGGGAAAGCCTGTCCAAGGACCAGGGAAAACAGGAGGTTTTCAGCAAAGAGGACGAGGAAAAGGTCAAGGAGCGGCTGAAGGCCCTCGGGTATATCGATTAAAGGGGAGAACCAAGATGATCCAGCCTCATGGCGGCAGGCTTGTCGAACGCATTCTTAAAGGCGAGCAGAAAAATAAGATCCTGGACGGGGCCGCTGGCCTTCCTTTTGTGAAGCTCGATGCCGAATCCGTCAGCGATGTCGAGAATATCGCCACCGGCGTGTTCAGCCCGCTGGAAGGATTCATGGGGAAAGAGGATTTCCGCCATGTCCTAAAACAAATGCGGCTTTCTTCGGACCTGCCCTGGACGATTCCCATCGTCCTGGATGTCGGCACAGAAGAAGCGGCTAAGCTCAAGGTTGGCGGGCAAGTCCTCCTTCGCAATGAAAAAGACGAGCCCGCGGCCGTCCTCCATCTAGAGGAAAAATATGCCTACGATAAGGAAGAGATGGCCGAAAAGGTCTTTCAGACGACCGATGCGGCCCATCCGGGAGTCGCCAAAGTCAAGAATATGAAGGACGTGCTGCTCGCCGGAAAGATCGACCTCATCCAGGAATCCCCGACGTCTTTCACCCGCTACAAGCTCAGCCCCAAGGAAACCCGGGTTTTATTCAAGGAAAAGGGATGGCGGACGGTCGTCGGCTTTCAGACGAGGAACACGCCCCACATCGGGCATGAGTATGTCCAAAAGACGGCCCTGACGTTCGTCGACGGGATTTTTATCAACCCGGTCATCGGCCGCAAGAAAAAAGGCGATTTCAAGGATGAGGTGATCCTGGCCTCTTACGAGGAGCTCATCAAGAACTACTATCTCAAAGAGCGGGCCGTCATGGCCATTCTTCAGATGGAAATGCGTTATGCCGGGCCGCGGGAGGCCATTTTCCACGCCATCATCCGCAAGAATTTCGGCTGTACCCATATCATCATCGGCCGCGACCATGCGGGCGTCGGAACCTATTATCATCCTTATGCCGCCCAGGATATCTTTGAGGAATTTCCCGACCTGGGGATCATCCCCTTGTTTTTCAGGTCCTTTTACTACTGTAAGAAATGCTTGAGCGTGGTGAACGAAAAGATCTGCCCGCATCCGCCTTCCGAGCAGATCCAGTTCAGCGGGACGAAGATCCGCGATATGCTGGTCAAGGGCGAGTATCCGCCGTCGGAGCTGGTCCGTCCGGAGGTGGCCAAGATCATCATGGAATTCAAGAACCCCTTTAACGATTAGAATGGGGTCAAACCTACTCGTTACGCATCTTCCCCTGGCAAATTGTGCGTAACGAGTAGGTTTGACCCCGGATAAGGATAGGCGAGCATGGACAGAAAATTTCTTATCATAGGGCTGGATTCGGCCCCGTCCGAGATCGTCCTCGATCAGAGGGATCAATTTCCCGTTCTTCGGGAGCTCATCGAGTCCGGCAGCCACGGCAAAATGCGCAGTTCCGACCCTCCGATCACCATCCCGGCCTGGATGGTCATGTCCACCGGCAAGGATGCAGGCCGGCTCGGTCTTTACGGCTTCCGGCACCGATCAGGCTATGTCTACGATAAGATGTGGATCGCCACCTCCCAGTCCATCAAGGAGCGGGCGATCTGGAACCTGATCGGCGATCACGGCGGCCGGAGCTGTCTTGTCAGCGTGCCGCCGAGCTATCCTCCTTTTGCCGTGTCCGGAAACCTGATCTCCTGCTTCATCACCCCCGACAACGAGAAAGAATATACCTATCCCAGGGAGCTGCGCCAGGAAATCGAGGCGAAATTCGGACCTTACGTTTTTGACGTCGTCTTCAGGACGGAAGACCGGGACCAGATCCTCAAAGAAATCTACGACATGACCGCCAAGAGGTTTGATGTTCTCAACTACCTCATCCGGCATAAACCCTGGGACCTGTTCATGTTCGTCGAGATCGGCGTGGACAGGGTCCAACATGCCTTTTGGAAATACATGGACCGGGCGCATCATCTCTATAAGCCGGGAAACCGTTACGAGCATGTCATTCTGGATTACTACAAGTATTTGGACCGGAAGATCGGCGACCTCCTCGCCAACGTCGGCCAAGAGACCGTCGTCTTGGTCATCTCCGATCACGGCGCCAAGCGGATGAAGGGCGCCTTCTGCATCAACGAATGGCTGATCGAGCAGGGGGACCTTGTCATCAAGGAAAAACCCAAGCCGCAGACAAACCTGGAAAAAGTCCCGGTCGATTGGGGGCGGACCAAAGCCTGGGGATGGGGAGGATATTATGCCCGGCTTTTTCTGAATGTCGAGGGCCGGGAGCCGCAGGGCATCATCAAGCCCGACGACTACGAGAAAGAGCGGGACGCTCTTGCGGAAAGGATCCGGGACATCCGCGGTCCCAAGGGCGAGAAATGGGAGACGCTGGTCATAAAGCCCAATGAGTATTTCGAAGAAGCCCGGGGAGACTATCCGGACCTGATGGTCTATTTTGATGATCTTTACTGGCGCTCAGCGGGTACTTTGGGCTACGAGACTCGCTATCTGCTCGAAAACGATACGGGTCCGGACGACGCCGTCCATGCCCAGGACGGGATGTATATCCTGTATGATCCTCGCCATAAGCGACGACTGAGCAAAGACATCGATATCCTGGATGTGGCGCCGACCGTGCTCCAGACATTGGGCATTCCCGTGCCCTCCGATATGAAGGGTAAAGTGATTTATGAATGATCGACACGCGAACGAATGCCGATGGGGGTCCTGTCGGACACTCTTGGAAGGAAACCCTTCGGCAGGGTTTCCTTCCAACGGTCGCTTCGCTCCCTGCCATCCTTCCAAGGAGCATCAGGCGATGTATCTTCAAGGGGGACATTCTTGGACACTCTTGGAGGGAAACCCTTCTCGGGGGTTTCCCTCCAACGCTCGCTTCGCTCTCTGCCTCCTTTCCACGGAGCATTAGGCGATGAATTCATCAGAGAATGAAAAAAAGATTGGGGTCAAACCTCAACCTTCAACGTTAGGATGAGCGATGCAAGGCTGGCCAGAGGAAAGCCAAAAGTGTTGAATGTTGAGGTTTGACCCCGGATGTATAATTGCGTAATGAGTAGCTTTGACCCCGAATATCGACGAAAGGAATTCGATGTGTAACGACAACAAGCAACAAGGCGTGACGCTGTGGTTCACCGGACTGCCGTGCTCGGGAAAATCGGCCGTGGCCGACCTCGTGGCCAAAATCCTTAAGGAGCGCGGCTGCCGGGTGGAGCGGCTGGACGGGGACATCGTTCGCCAAAGCCTGACCCGCGACCTCGGCTTTTCCAAGGCAGACCGCGACGAAAACATCCGGCGGGTGACGTTTGTCTCGAAGCTTTTGACCAGGAACGGCGTCTTCGTCTTGACCTCGTTCATATCCCCCTACCGGAAGATCAGGGCCGAGGCCCGCCGGGAAATCGGCCGTTTTCTCGAAGTCTATACGAAATGTTCGCTGGACGTCTGCATCCAGCGGGACATGAAGGGCATGTATAAAAAGGCCATGAGGGGCGAAATCAAGGAGTTTACCGGCGTCTCCGATCCCTATGAAGAGCCCTTGAATCCCGAGATCCTCTTGGAAACCGATAAAGAGACCTTGGAGGAAAGCGCGGCCGCGGTGCTCGACAAATTGAAAGAATTCGGCTATTTGTAATATGATCGTGCTCGAAGCCTGAGTGGAGGACATGAAAGCCTATCTGGTCACAGGAGGGGCAGGCTTTATCGGCTCTCACATCGCCGAAGAGCTGACCCACAAGGGACACGTGGTCAGGGTCCTGGATAATTTCCTGACCGGCAAGAGGGAGAACCTCGAATCTTTCCGCGACAAGATCGAGCTTCTGGAAGGCGATATCCGGGACTTGGACGCCTGCCGCAGAGCATCCCAGGGGATGGATTTTGTCCTCCACCAAGCCGCCCTGCCTTCCGTTCAAAGTTCCGTCCAAGACCCCTTCTTGACGAATGCCATCAATGTCGACGGGACATTCAACATTTTATGGGCGGCCGCCGAGGCGAAAGTCCAAAGGCTGGTGTTTGCCTCTTCCACATCTGTCTACGGTGATGACCCTCAGAGGTCCAAAAAAGAGGACACGGTTGGGAATCCTCTTTCCCCTTATGCCTTGAGCAAATGGATCGGGGAGAGATCCTGCCAGTTATTCACTCGAATCTATGGTCTCCCGACAGTCTGTCTCAGGTATTTCAATGTCTTCGGACCGCGCCAAGATCCTCTTTCCCAGTATGCCGCCGTCATCCCGATCTTTATTTCAAAAATATTGAACGGAGAGCCCCCCGTCATCTACGGCGACGGCGAGCAAACCCGGGATTTTGTCTATGTTGCGAATGTCGTCGCGGCCAATCTTCTGGCGGCGGAGGCCAAAGATGTCTCGGGCGAAGTCTTCAACATCGCCTGCGCCGGAAGCATCACGATCAACGCCCTGGTCCAAGAGATCAACGCACTGGTGGGGACGGGTGTGCAGCCCGTTTATCGCGACGAGCGGCCTGGAGATATCCGCTATTCCTTGGCCGATCTTACAAAATCGCGGACGAGGCTCGCCTATGAGCCTTCAGAAAACTTCCGTGAAGGATTGAAAAAAACGATTGACTGGTATAAGGAAAGGATGTAAAGCATGAATCGACTGAGCCTCATTCTCGAAAAGAAGATCAAGAATCATCAGGCTAAAATCGGCGTCATGGGCCTCGGATATGTCGGACTGCCCCTGGTCAAAGCTTTTTTAAAGAAAAGCTTTCCCGTCACCGGGTTCGACGTCGACCCCAAAAAAATCCGGATGCTGAACCAGGGGAAACGCTACCTCAAGCATATTGCCATTGACGAACTCAAATCCGCGTTCAAAACGAAGCGGTTCTTGGCCACGGCCGATTTCAGGAAGCTGGCCAAAATGGACGCCGTCATCATCTGCGTCCCGACGCCGCTCGACTCCCATCGGAATCCCGATCTATCGTTTGTCCTGAACACCACGGAAACGATCGCCAAGACCCTGCGCAAGGGCCAGCTTATCGTCCTGGAAAGCACAACCTATCCGGGGACGACGGATGACGAGATGCGGCCCATCCTGGAAAGGGGAGGGCTGAGGGCCGGCCGGGATTTTTTTCTGGCGTTTTCTCCCGAACGGGAAAACCCGGGAGATCCCGTGTTTTCGACGGAAAGAATTCCCAAGGTCGTCGGAGGCTATTCCAAAGACTGCCTGAGGGTGGCCAATGCCCTGTACAGCCAGGTCGTCGTCAAAACGGTTCCCGTCTCTTCCACCAAGGTGGCCGAATCGGCCAAGCTGCTGGAGAATATTTTCCGCTCGGTGAACATCGCCCTGGTCAACGAGATGAAGATCATCCTGGACCGGATGGGCATCGATGTCTGGGAAGTCATCAAGGCGGCTTCGAGCAAGCCCTTCGGGTTTATGCCTTTTTATCCGGGCCCCGGCCTGGGCGGCCACTGCATTCCGATCGACCCCTTTTATCTCACCTGGAAAGCGCGAGAAGTGGATTATTCGACGAAGTTCATAGAGCTGGCGGGGGAAATTAACACCTCTATGCCCTCCTACGTCATTTCCAAGACCGTCGAAGCGCTGGGCGAGCGCGGCCGGTCCATCAAAGGAGCCCGGGTGCTCGTCCTCGGCATCGCCTATAAAAAAGATATCGATGATCAACGGGAATCTCCTTCGCTCAAGATCATCACCCTTCTCCAGGAGAAAGGGGCCAAAGTTGCTTACAATGATCCCCATATCCCCGAACTCGGCCCCACCCGTGAATATCCGGGCTTTATCATCCGGTCCGTGCCCCTGTCCGCCCGGCGCCTCAAAACCACGGACGCCGTGATCATCGCCACCGACCATTCCGCCTATGATTTCGACTGGATCGTGAAGAATTCTCGTCTTGTCGTCGATACCAGGAACGTCATCAAGAAGAAACGTTCCAACGTGGTCAAAGCTTAGTTTTAGGAGAAGGCTCATGAAGATCGCTGTTTTCGGAACTGGCTACGTCGGCCTCGTCACGGCCGTGGGGCTGGCGGAACTCGGCCATCATGTGGTCGGCGCGGACAAAGTCGCCGAAAAAATCGATAAGATTGCCAAGGGCGAAGTCCCCATTTATGAGCCGGGGTTGAACGAGCTGCTGGAATCCAACCTTAAGAAAGGCCGCCTGGCCTTCAGCTCGGACCTGGACAAGACCATCCAAGATTCGGACGTCATTTTCGTCTGCGTCGGCACCCCCCAGGGTGACGACGGGAGCGCCGACATGTCCCAGATCGAGGAAGTCTCCCGGATGATCGCCGAGAACCTCAACAGCTACAAGCTAGTCGTGGAAAAAAGCACCGTCCCCATCAAGACCTCCTCCTGGATCAAGCGGACGATCACGCTCTATAAAAAAACGGACATGGCCTTCGACATCGCCTCGAACCCGGAATTCCTGAGAGAAGGATCGGCCGTCTCGGATTTCCTCAACCCCGACCGGATCATCATCGGCGTCGAGACCGAGCGGGCCAAGGAGATCCTGGTCAAGATCTACGAAAAAGCCAAGGACCGCCTCGTCATCACCAACATCGACACAGCCGAGCTCATCAAGCATGCCTCCAATTCCTTCCTGGCCATGAAGATCTCCTACATCAACCTCATGGCCAACTTGTGCGAGAAGACGGATGCCAACATCGAACAGGTGGCCAAGGGCATGGGGCTGGACCCCAGGATCGGAGGGCTATTCCTGAAGGCCGGCCTGGGTTTCGGCGGCTCCTGTTTTCCAAAAGACCTGAAAGCCCTGATCAAGATCGGGGAAGACCTCGGCGTGAATATGAATCTTCTGAAGGAGACGGATAGGGTCAACGCCGACCGGGTCAAGATCTTTCTGGAAAAGATCAAAAAGGCCCTGTGGATCTTGAAAGACAAAAAGATCGCCGTCCTGGGGCTCGCCTTTAAGTCCGAAACCGACGATATCCGGGAAGCGCCCAGCATCAAGGTCATCAGAGAGCTCCTGGGCGAGGGGGCCAACCTCCGCTTGTATGATCCCCAGGCCCGGGAAAATATGAAAGAGCTGTTTCCGGAATACCTGGCCCGGATTCTCTATTGCGATTCTCCCTACCAGGCGGCCGCCGGCGTCAACGCGCTCCTGATTATCACCGAGTGGAAGGAGTTTCTGGACCTCGACCTAAAGAAAATCAAGGACGTCATGGCCAACCCGATCATCATCGACGGCCGGAATATCTATGATGCCGAGCGGATCAAAAAATTAGGGTTCGAATATTATTCGATCGGCCGGAAATAATTCCGCTCTTCAGCGCTCGATTTCAAGAACGTGGTTTTTGAAATCGGTCTCGATTTGGAATGGGTGGGATTTCTTTGATCAGATAGTCTTGGGGGGACTGTCGCCGCAATCCAGATCTTTGGGAACCGCATTAGCTTCCATTCCCAGCCAAGTTTTCTGGTTACGAACGGCGGAGTGGACGAGTTCATACGTTTGACAAGGCAGACGAAGGAGTTTATATTTATCATCAAAACGGGAATAAACGTTTGAGGGGACGCAATCGTATTTAGAATGACAAGGGTTTCCATTGATGAGGGACCAAGGATGAGCCTTTGGCCGGAGGGCGAGCGCCAGGATCTTGAGATGACCGCAAATGAATTCCAGGCAAAAGTCCCCTCTCTCTTTCCGCGTTTCTTATTTTTTATCCTTTATTTAATCTTAGAGCTTGTTCCAAAGTTACGTGATGGACGTTGACGTAAAATGAAAAAAGGGC
>CAZIDN010000073.1:0-17391 GCA_964537875.1 uncultured Eubacteriales bacterium | reverse complement strand
CGGCGGAAATCATCCTGAAAAGGATAGACAAAATATTCTTTTCCAAGGACTGATTCTTTCTTGAAGACGGACGGAATCTCGGGATGAATCTCGGTGTCTGTGACGACCTTTTTGATTTTGGCCTTCAGTTGTTCGCTTTTTTCGTCCAGGATAAACCGGCCTCCCTCCATGATCAGGACGCGCTCGGGAATGTTTTGGATTTCGGAAAAGGTGTGGTTGATCGTGATCATCGTCGTCCCGTACTTATCGATGGCTTCGATCACCGCCTCCAGGAATTTTTCCCTGAGATAGGGGTCGACGGCATGGATGATTTCGTCGATCAACAGGACCGCCGGCTTCTGCGACAGGAGCAGAGAGAGATGGTAGAGCGTGCGCTCGCCCACGGAAAGGCTTTTGATTTTCTGGTTCAAGCTGAATTTAAGCTGTTGAAAGAATGACTTATCGGGATCATGAATGTGGAAGGTTCTTAAATGAAAATCCAGGCCCTGCTTCAAGGTCATGTTTTCGAAAAGACTAAGGCCATCCGATATGAAGGCGATCTTTTCGCGAGGGACATCTTTGGCATAAAGGATCTGTCCCTTATCCGGATGGATGACCCCGGCCAGGCAGCGCAGGAGGGTGCTTTTTCCGGCCCCGTTGCTTCCGGCGATGACAACGGATTCCCCTTTCCGGAATTGAACATGGATGCCGTCCAGAGCGACCTTCTTTCCGAAGCGGACCCTTAAGTTGCGGACTTCAAGGACGTTTTGATTCATTGGCCGCATACCTTTCCATGAGATTTTTTATATCTTCGAGACCGGCCCCCAATGTGAGCGCTCGGTCCAGGAAGAGCCTGAATTCATCCTCGAGCATTCCCCGGCGGAAACTGTCGAGCTTCATGTTTTTTGTGTTGACCCAATTGCCGCTTCCCCTTTTGCTTTCGATGAACCCTTCCTCCTCTAAAGTGTAATAGGCCTTTGCTACAGTATTGGGGTTCAATTTCAGGATTTTGGCCAGTTCTCTGATGGGTGGAAGCTGGTCTCCGTTTTGGAGCCTGCCCGAAAGGATTTCCAGCTTAATGGCCTGAATAACCTGTTGAAAGACGGGAACGGAGGAGCTGGAATCGATCGAGAATCGTATCATCTGGCCTCCGTACTTGATAAAGTGTATTAGATATATAATACGCTTAAACGGATTTGTCAAGCAAAATTTTTGACAATTTTTGGCAAGGCTCGTTTTTCATGCCTGCCACGGAATTGGAAATGCCGCCTTTTCGGCAAATGCGATGATTTGGCTTGGGAAAATGATATAATTCTAAATGAGGTCTGGCCATGATCGAATTAAAACGAATCAACGACAATACATGGGAGATTCCAAAGCACGGGGAGATGAAGGTCCCGGCGCTCATTTATGCGTCGCGGAAACTCCTGGAATCCGTGAAGGGCGACCTGACGCTGGAGCAGGCGCGTAATGTCGCCTGCTTGAGGGGGATCCAGCGCATGTCCTATGTCATGCCCGACGCCCACCAGGGATATGGATTTCCCATCGGAGGAGTGGCCGCCTTCGACCTCGAGGAGGGCATCATTTCCCCGGGCGGCGTCGGCTATGATATCAACTGCGGCGTGCGCCTGCTGCGGACAGACTATACGGAAAAAGATGTTTCGGCGAAACGCAAAGAACTTCTGACCGAGATCTTCAAGGCAGTCCCGGCCGGGGTCGGCAAAGGCGGCGTGACCAAGCTTAGCCAGAGTGTCCTCAAAGAGATATTGGTCAAGGGCGCCGAATGGGCCATAGAAAACGGCTACGGAACGAAAGACGACCTGCAGATGACCGAAGAGCAGGGGAGGATGAGGGACGCGGACTGGAACCATGTTTCCCACCGGGCGCTGGAGCGCGGCCTCCCGCAGCTCGGCACCCTGGGCGCCGGAAACCATTTCCTCGAATTCCAGAAAGTGGACAAAATTTATGAAAAAGAGGTAGCCAAGGCGTTCGGCGTCGATGCCGAAGGACAGGTCCTGGTCATGATCCATTGCGGGAGTCGCGGACTGGGCCATCAGGTGGCCTCGGATTACATCCAGTCCATGGAGGACAGGTTCGGCATCAAAGGACTTCCGGACCGGGAATTGATCAATGCTCCCATCCAATCGCCGCTCGGCCAGCAGTATTACAAATCGATGTGCGCGGCGGTTAACTATGCCTTTGCCAACCGGCAGATGATCGCTCACTGGGTGAGGGATGTCTTCAAGAAAGTGCTGGGAAGCTCGCAGGGGATGCGCCAGGTCTATGACGTCTGCCATAATGTGGCCAAGATCGAAAAACACGTGGTGGATGGAAAAGAAAAAAACCTCTGTATTCACCGCAAGGGTGCGACCCGGAGCTTCGGTCCGGGCCGGATGGAAATCCCGGAGGCCTATCGCGCCGTCGGCCAGCCGGTGATCATTCCGGGCAGCATGGGAACCGCCTCGTTTCTTTTGGTCGGGACGCCGGAAGCCGAGGAGAAGAGCTTCAGCTCGACGGCGCACGGGGCGGGGCGCATCATGTCCCGCCACGAAGCGCTGCGCCGCTTCCGCGGCGAGCAGATCCGGGATGAGCTGGCCAAAAAAGGCATCGAGCTCCAATCCACAAGCTGGAAAGGGGTGGCCGAAGAAGCGGCCGGAGCCTACAAGGATGTCGACGAAGTGGTCAGGGTTTCCCATGAAGTCGGCCTCGGCCGGCTGGTCGCCCGGGTCGTCCCGATCGGGGTCATGAAAGGGTAGTTGATCTGCGATGCCTTTTCAGCTGACGACTTTGTCGATGTCTTTTTCGGCGTAGTCCTCGAAGTTGAGGGCCATGACGAACTCGCTCTTGAGCATCATGTAGTGGCTTTTCTCGACCTTGCTCAAGTATTCGAGCATGCGCTTTTTTTCGGCCTTGACTCTCGCGGCCAGCCCGGCGTAGAAATTTTGCGCCGCTTGCTCGGACGTCATGGCCTGATAGAGGATATCCGTAAGCGCTGTTGAGGGCTTGATCATGACGGCCGGGAGCAGGGTGGAGTCCACGGCCTTGGGAATTTCGATGGCCTCCGGTTTGTACATCGACTTGAACAAGTTGCGGACGACTTTTTCGTGCTTCTTTTCCTCAAAGGCCAGGATGGCGAATTTTTCTTTGAGCAACGGGTTGTTGACCCGTCCGGCCAGCTTTCCATAGGTTTTATTGGCATCGATCTCGGCCCGGGCCGCCATTCCCAACAGTTTCTTAATTGAAAATTTCGAGAGGTTCATCGTTCTTCTCCTTTAAGCTTTGAAATTATACGCAAAGGGGGCCGATGAGTCAAAAAAGAATGTTCTTGTGTAAGCATCTCCCTCTATCTGATATCCAAGAGGCATGGGCATCTCCCCTTCGCCCCCTGGGGAACCAGTCCCGTCGGTTCCCCCCGTCGAAAAACCGACGGGTCCCCCCTCCGCTATGGGGGCTCTGGGGAGATGCCCATGCCTCTTGGATATCACATATTTTGAAGCTTCAGTGATTGGTCTACAGAGACCCTATTTTCCCGCAAATTTTTTTCGAAGCTTTTCCAGGGGGAGCGTGTTCAGGATATCTTTTTTCGCGAGCCAGGCCCGGCGGGCGATTCCCACGCCGAAGCGCATCATGGCCAGGCCGTGGGCATAGTGAGTGTCGGTGCCGATGCTAATGGGAATGCCGAGATCCTTTGCCTTTTTGAGGTAGAATTCGCTGAGGTCTAAGCGGTCGAAGTAGGCATTGAGCTCAAGCGCTTTTCCTTTTTTTCTGGCGGCCTCGAGAACTTTTTCCAGGTCCACTTCATATCCTTCCCGCCCCGAAATCAGCCTCCCGGAAGGGTGAGCGATGGTTTTGACATAAGGACTGTCCATGGCTTTGATGATTCTTTCGGTGACATTTTTCTTGAAGCCGCTGTGGACGGCGGCAACCACAAAATCGAGCTCCTTCAGGAGCGCGTCCGAAAAATCGAGCCTTCCGTCCTGGAGGATGTCCGCCTCCGTGCCTTTGAGGAGCTTAATCCCTTTCAGGGCGCGGTTGAGCTCGTCGATTTCCCTGATCTGTTTTTTGAGCCGTTCCGGGCTCAGGCCGTGGGCATACTTGACCGACTGGGAATGATCGCAGACGGCAATATATTCATAGCCCATTTTGCGGCCGAGCTCGGCGATCTCCCTGAGGCTGAGATTCCCATCACTCCATTCCGAATGGACATGGAGGTCGCCCTTGATGTCCGAATAATCGACGATTGTCGGAATCTTTCCTTCACAGCCCAGCTCGATCTCCCCGCGGTCCTCGCGCATTTCCGGGGGGATGAGAGGCAGGCCGAGGACGCGATAAACATCTTCTTCTTCCTTGCTGGCGAGGTTTTTCCGGCCTTTGAAGACGCCATACTCGGATATTTTGAGCCCTTTGTCCTTGGCCATCCCGCGGAGCTTGATGTTGTGGGCCTTCGAACCCGTGAAATATTGGAGAGCCGATCCGAATTCCGAGTCATCGACGATCCTGAGGTCCACCTGGCGTTCTGTTGCCTCGGTCTTGATGACGATCGATCCTTTGGTCTCGCCCTCGGCCAGAACGCGAAGCGATTTTGGATATTTTGCGAAATAGCCGATGATCTTGGCGCCGTCCTTGCCGCTGGCCAGGATATCGATATCGCCGATGGTCTCTTTCATCCGGCGCAGCGAGCCGGCCGCGGAGATCCGCTTGACCTTGGGCATCTTTTTCAGGTAGTCGATGACCTCGTCGGCGATCGAGCTGGCCTCGTAGATCGAAATGCGCTCCTGGACTTTCTCGTAGGCTTCGATCCCTTTCCGGATGTTTTCCACTTTTTTTTCGCCCATGCCGTAGAGCTTGGCCATGGACCCGTCGGCGATCACTTTTTTCAGGTCCTCGAGGTTCCGGACGCCCAGCTCTTTTTGAACGAGATGGATGGTCTTTCCGCCCATATTCTGGATTTCGAGAAGCTCGAACAGGCTTTCCGGGACTCCCGACAGGGCTTCCTGGTATTTTTTCATGCGGCCGGTCGCGAGGTATTCCTCGATCTTGGCGGCGATTCCGCTTCCGATGCCGGGGATCTCCTGGAGTTTTTTTTCGGCGGCAATCTTTTCGATATCCTCGCCGAGATCTTCAAGAATACGCGAAGCTTTCCGATAGGCGATGACCTTGAACCCGATTTCCCCTTTAATCTCTAGGGCATCGGCGATGCGGCTAAAGAGGGCGGCGATCTCCTTGTTTTTCATGGGGATTTAGGCTCTGGATTAATGATAATTCAAGTTTTTCCCCAATTCAACCGGGTATTTGGAAGCGGAGGCGGGGCGAGAGAGTATTTCCCGGCCGTTGACATTTTCCGCGAGTGTTTTTATCTTAGACACAGCTATGAAAGTCCTGCTGGCCGGATATAACATCGACCGCGAGGTCATCGAAGACCTTAAAAAGCATTCCCCTCCGCGGCTGGACATCACGCCCGAGACGCTGTCGGCTTCCTACGCCAGGATATCACGGGATCCGAGACCGGTGGACGAGCTGCGGCGGGCGGCCCGCGAGGAAGTGGAAAAGGCGCGCCGCTCCAACCAGAACATCATTTTCAAGATGGGACATCACTCGGTGGCCGAGCATGCCGTCTTTAATTTTGACATCATCGGCGTCAGCCGGCTGGCCATCGAGGAGATCGAGAAGTTCCGTCTGTGTTCTTACACGGAAAAATCCCAGCGCTATATCACGCTCAAGGATGATTTTGTCCTGCCCGAGGAAATCGTGAAAGCCGGGAAACAGGATATCTTCGTTGAAATCATAAAAGCCCAAAACTCGCTCTACCGAAAGCTTTATGAAAAGCTTCGTCCTTATTTTTTCGGGAAGAATCCAGACCTGGCCGGGAATCCAAAAAAGCAGACAATCCTTGACGGCTGGGCCAAAGAGGATGCACGCTATGTCGTGAGCCTGGCGACCGAAGGCCAGCTGGGGATGACGATCAATGCCCGCAACCTTGAGTTCCTGATCCGTCGGTTTGCATCAAAAAAACTAGCGGAACTACAGCAGCTCAAGGCCAGAATCTATGAGCTGGCCAAGGAGGTCGCACCATCCATTATCTTGTTTACCGAATCCAGTAATTATGATGCGAAGACCTATGAAGAATTCCGGAACAGGGCAGCGAGGTTGATGAGTGCTTCCCTTAAAAAAGGATGGCCGTGTCTCAAAGAGACAGTCCGCCTGGTCGATTGCACGCGCGGAGGCGATGATAAGCTCCTGGCATCGATCCTGCATACGACATCGTCGTTATCTTACGAACAATGCTTGGGCAAGATCAAGACGCTGAAGCCTCGCCAGAAGCGCGAGCTGGTGAAGGCTGCTTTTGAGCGATTGGAGTTCTACGATTTTCCGCTTCGCGAGTTCGAGTTTGTCAATTTCACGTTTGATATCGTGCTGTCGGCGTCCTGTTTCGCCCAGCTCAAACGTCACCGCATGGCTACACTGACCTGCCAGGATTATGCCCCCGGACTTGGCGTGACGATCCCCCCCTCGGTCGAAGAGATTGGGGCAAAACGCGAATTTGTAGACATGATCGAGAGGACGAACGATGTCTATTTCCGGCTGAAAAATCATGTCGGACCCGCCGCAGATTATATTCTGACCAACGGCCACCGGCGTCGGGCGCTGTTAAAAGTCAGTGCCCGTGAGCTCTATCATGTCTCGAGGCTGCGCGAAGATGCCACGGCCCAATGGGACATCCGCGATCTCTCCGCAAAGATGTCGGTCTTGGCCAATAAAGCCATGCCCCTAGCCTGCCTTCTCCTTGGCGGTAAAGATAAGTATCTGAATATTTATCAGAAAGCGTTTGGCCGGAGCCCCAGGATCCTACCGCCGGATTTTAAACAACAAAACTGATGAATATCGAGCATTATTCCTTCGGAAAAATCGTCATCGACGGCAAAACCTATACCTCGGATGTCATGATCTATCCTGAGAAAGTGGATCCATCCTGGTGGAGGAAAGAAGGCCATCGCCTTCAGCCGGTTGACCTTGAGGATATACTCCGTGAGAAGCCTGGTCTCCTCATCATCGGCACCGGCAAACTCGGGGCTATGGAAGTCCCTGAAGAAACGCTCGCTTTTCTTCGTTCTCAAGGGATCGATGTGCGCGTCGCTCGCACAGGAAAGGCGGTGGATATCTTTAACAGCTCACAAGACAAAAATAAAAAGGTTGTCGCCGCCCTTCATTTAACCTGTTGAAAATTCGCGCTTTACGCGCTTCGAGAGAAAATCTGCTCTTCGCAGAGGCTCCGGAATTCTGAATCCACGGGTTGTCTGGAGAACGATCTCCACAGCGTTTTTTAGGGAAACCTTGTGGCCGGGGGATATAAAGAGAGGCCGGACGTGATCTCTTGTCCGCACCACGGCGCCGATAATTTTTTCCTGAAAGAGCAGCGGATCCTGAGCGCCCCTTTCCCAGTCTGGCTCTTCAAATTCTCCGACGAGCCTGGATTTGGCGCAGCCGATCGTCGGGAGATTCAGCAGAACGCCGATGTGGGATGCAATTCCCATTCTTCTGGGATGGGCAATACCCTGGCCGTCGATTAAAATAAGGTCAGGCTTTGCTTTCAGGAGCTGAAGGGCGCGGATGATCGCCTCGCCTTCCCGGAATGATAAATATCCGGGAACGTAGGGAAAAGAAATCGATGAAACGACGCACACATCGTCCAGCAAAGCAAGCTCAGGAAAGGCAAAAAGACAGGCAGCGGCAAAAACCTGGTTCTCTGAAAAGGCCGCATCCACGCCGGCGATGAGATTGATTTTTTTCCGGAGAGGAGCGCAGCGAACTTTTGCCGCGAGAGATTCCTGGATTTTTCTTGCCTGCTCGATGTTATCAGGCCATCGCGCATATTTCATGGTTCTTACGTTCTTCCTCGTCAGACATCACTTATTTTTTTCTTAAGCTTACTCTGCGGACTATATCTTCAAAAAATATTCTTACTTCTCCTTTCATGGATTCATAAAAAGGAGTGAAGCAGTTTTTAATCCTTTCCTTGCGCAGCCCGTGAGATCACCCTTTTCAAGAGAGGACGGAAAAAAAGAAATTCGTCTATTTTTTTTCTTGGGGGATGAGCTTGAAGAAACGCCGCTTGCCAACCTTAAGAGTCATATCTTTCCCCGGCTTGATTTCAATCTTAGACTCTATGTTTTCTATCCGGCTACCATCGAGGTAGATCCCGCCCTGACGGATAAGCCGTTTAGCCTCGCCCCGAGAAGAAACAATATTGTGATCTACCAAGAGATCAATGACATCAATGTTGTCACAAACCAATATATGAAGCTCTTTGGCGTCTTCCGGGACCTCTTTGTTCCTAAAGACGCGGTCGAACTCTTCAGCCGCTCGGTTTGCCTCCGACTTGCCCCAGAAATCGGAGATGATAAACTTGGCGAGGCTGACCTTGAGGTCGCGTGGATTGACCTTGTTTTCGGCCGCCTCTTTTTTCCAGAGCTCGATCTGGGCCAGCGGAACATCGGTCAAGAGCTCGTAGTATCTGAACATGAGCGGATCGGAGATTGACATGATCTTGCCAAAAATTTCATTGGGTGGCTCGGTGATGCCTACGTAATTCCCGAGCGATTTACTCATTTTTTCGACGCCGTCCAGTCCTTCGAGCAGGGGCGTCGTGATGATCACCTGCGGTTCCTGTCCGTATTCTCGTTGGATCTCGCGGGCGACAAGCAGGTTGAATTTCTGATCGGTCCCTCCCATTTCGACATCCGCCCGCAGCGCTACGGAATCATACCCCTGGCAGAGAGGATAGAGGATTTCATGGAGGGAAATGGGCAACCCAGTTTTGAGCCTCTTTGTGAAGTCATCGCGCTCCAGGATTCGGGCCACTGTGTACTTGGCGCTGAGCTCGATAAACTCGTAGCTGGTTAGGGCGCCCAGCCAGCGGGAGTTAAAGTCGATGATCGTTTTTTGGCGGTCGAGAATCTTGAAAATTTGGGCTTTGTAGGTCTCGGCATTTTTTGCGATTTCTTCCCTGGTCAGCGTCGGGCGTGTCGCCGAGCGGCCCGAAGGGTCTCCGATGAAGCCCGTAAAATCGCCGATGAGAAAGACGACATCGTGGCCCATGTCCTGGAAGTGCTTCATTTTGCGCAAGATGACGGTGTGGCCGAGGTGAATATCGGGAGCGGTGGGGTCGAACCCGACCTTGACCTTAAGCGGCTTCTTTTCCTTGATCGAGCGGGCGAGCTTGGCTCGGAGCTCGACTTCCTGGATGATCTCGACGCAGCCTTTTTTCAGGTATTCAAACTGTTCGTCGGCAGGTTTCATCGCCTCATTGTTCCTTTGGATAATTTGGGAGTCTTTATTATATATAGATTGCCGGAGTAATTAAAGATAAATCGGTTTATCGGAAGCCTCTCGATTTCCGTCATAAAGATTATGATGGGTGGCGCGGATGCTGCCCCGCTGTGCCCGAAGCGCCTGAGTGGTGGGTGGGAGGGTCTTGCGCGAGGGCGTTAGGGGCACGTCCGTGACAGGACCCATCTAAACTTTCACGGAAATTGGGATGCTAACCGGTTTATCGAATAAAGACGCGGCGGCCGCGGACTTCGAGCCGGCCCTCAAAAAAGAGCCGCACGGCTTCGGAATAAATTTTATGCTCTTCCATCAGGATCCTAGCGCTCAATGTCTCTTCTGTATCGTCCTGTAAGACCGGCACGACGGTTTGAACAATGATCGGCCCCATATCGACCTCGGCCGCCACAAAATGAACCGTAGCGCCGGAATAGCGAACGCCCCAGTCGATCGCTTTCTGCTGGACATGAAGCCCCGGGAAGGAGGGGAGAAGGGCCGGATGGATATTCATGATCCGGTTTTTGAATTCGTTGCAGAACATGGGCGTCAGGACTTTCATATAGCCGGCCAGGCAGACGAGGTCGATGCCCCTTTTCCGGGCTTGGCGGATGATCTCTTGATCGTATTCTTCCTTGATGGCATAAAGCTTCGGGTTGATGTAGAACGTTTCCAATCCCCGTTCTTGGGCGATCTTCAGGCCCGCGGCCTCTTCTCGATTGCTGAAAACAAGGCCGATCTCGGCGTCGACTTTTCCGGCCAGGATGGAGTCATGGATGGCCCGGAAGTTCGAGCCGCGACCGGAGATCATGACCATGATCCGGCCGTGTTTCTTTGGGCTGACAAAGATTTCTTCGGCCATGAGCGTTTCCTTATTTTATCTTAAAGAAATCCGGGATCGCGTCCTTCCAGGCCTTGAAGGCCTGCCGGACAGGAAGGTTGATCAACTTTTTACCTCTCCAGCCGACCTGGATATTTTTTCCGCCTGTTCTGCCGATCACGGTCGCGGGAACCTTTCTTTTTTTTGCCAACTCCAGGAGATTTTTCATCTTCGAGACCTGAACGGAGACGACAATCCCGGACTGCGCTTCACCGAAAAGCAGGGCATCCGGCCGCAAATCATCCTTAAGATCGATCCGGCAGCCCATTTTGTCCCGGCTGAAGAAGCAGCACTCGGCAAGACAGACGGCCAGCCCGCCTTCCGAAATGTCGTGCGCAGACTGGATGAGCCCCGCTTCGATCGCCTTTAAACAGAGCTCCTGAACGGCCTTTTCTTTATTGAGGTCAAGGGCCGGAGGCGTCCCTTTTTCCTCGTTAAATAAGGCCTTCAGATATTCCGATCCGCCCAGCCCCGCCCTGTTCTCGCCGATGAGGACGATCGCCTGCGCTTCTTTCTTGAAGCCCGGCGTGACGGCCTTTGTATAATCCTTAATCAGGCCGACGACGCCGAGCACGGGCGTCGGATAGATGGATATCCCTTCGGTGTCGTTATAAAAACTGACGTTCCCGCCGGTCACGGGAATGGCGAACGCGTTGCAGGCTTCGGCCATCCCCTCGGTCACTTCCTTGAACTGTCCCATGATTTCGGGTTTTTCGGGGTTGCCGAAGTTCAAGCAGTTGGTCACGCCGACCGGCCTCGCTCCCACGCAGGCCAGGTTGCGGCAGGCCTCGGCAACAGCCGCGGCGGCACCGCGCCTCGGGTTGAGATACGTATAGAGAGAATTTCCGTCCAGCTTCATGGCCACGGCCTTCTTCGTACCCTTGATCCTCAACACGGCCGCGTCCGCCCCGGGAAGGAGCATGGTGTTGGTCAGCACCTGGTGATCGTACTGACGATAGACCCATTCTTTATCGGCGATGGTGGGGGAAGCGAGAAGTTTTAAGAGCGTTTTGCCGTAATCCTTGGGCAGGGCATATTTGTTTAACGCAGCTTCCTGCTCCAATCGGGCAGGCACCCTGTATTCTCGCTTATAAACGGGGCAGAGGTCGATGATCGCCGCTACGGGCACATCGACGACGGTTTCGCCCTTAAACCAGACTTTGAGCTTTCCGCCCTCGGTCACCTTTCCGATTTCAACGGCGTCCAGGTCCCATTTGGCGAAGACGTCCTGGACATCCTTAACCTTCTCTTTCTTGGTGACGATCAGCATACGCTCTTGCGATTCCGAGAGCATGATCTCGTAGGGATTCATGCCCTCTTCGCGCTGGGGGACAAGGTCGAGGTCGATCTCGATGCCGGTTCCCGATTTGGCGGCCATCTCCGATGTCGAGCAGGTGAGCCCCGCCGCGCCCATGTCCTGGATGCCGACGATCAGCTCTTTGGCCATGACTTCCAGGCAGGCTTCGAGAAGGAGCTTTTCCTTGAACGGGTCGCCAACCTGGACGTTCGGCCTTTTGTGCTCGGTCTCCTTGCCGAACTCGGCGGAAGCCATTGTGGCGCCGTGGATACCGTCGCGGCCCGTTTTAGAGCCGACGTACAGAACTGAATTGCCGATGCCTTCGGTCTTGGCGTAGAAAATCTTGTCCTTCGCGGCGACTCCCAGGCAAAAAACATTGACCAGCGGATTCAGGGAATAACAGTCATTGAAATAGACATCGCCGCCGACCGTCGGAACCCCCATGGAGTTGCCGTAGGAAGAAATTCCGGCGATGACACCGTCCATGATGGATTTGTTCTTTGGCAGCGTCAGGGGGCCGAATCTCAGGGAATCCATGAGAGCGATCGGCCGGGCGCCCATCGTGAAGATATCGCGCAGGATGCCTCCCACTCCGGTCGCCGCGCCCTGGAAGGGCTCGATGAAGGACGGGTGGTTGTGGGATTCGATCTTGAAGACGATGGCCAGTCCGCCGCCGATGTCGATGATGCCGGCGTTTTCACCGGGCCCCTGGATGACGCGCTTTCCCTGGGTCGGCAGTTTCTGGAGATAGAATTTGGAGCTTTTATAGCTGCAGTGCTCCGACCACATGGCCGAAAAGATGCCCAGCTCGGTCAGGTTCGGCTCGCGGCCGATGAGGCTGACGATGAGGTCGTATTCGGCTTGGGTCAGGTTGTGATTATCGAGGATTTTTTTATCGATCATGTGGTCCTTTCGTTGCGGAGCGCTTTATCCAGTGCGGGTCCTGTCACGGCGCATCCCCGTCCGTCCTCACAAAAAAATTGGGGGACTTTTCCTAGAATTTCTAGACTCGATACGGGTCCTCACCATTTTTTGGTTCCGGGCGGGCGGGGAGCCCCTGCCCCGCGCCACCCACACTGAGCTTCAGACGCTCATGATGATCCATCATGGTTTCGCTATCATCGATTTAAAAATAACCAGGCCGTCTTCGCTTCCCAGGAGCGCTTCCGACGCCCGCTCGGGATGGGGCATCATGCCCATGACGTTGCCCCGCCTGTTCATCAGTCCGGCGATACAATCGAGCGAGCCATTGACGTTGGCTTCTTCGCTGAGCCGCCCTTTTTCATCCGTGTAGCGAAAGACGACCTGCTTGTTCTTCTCGACTTCTTTCAAGACCTCGGGCGCGGCATAGTAGTTGCCGTCGAAATGGGCAATCGGGATTTTGAGGACCTGCCCTTTTTTCCCTCTCCGGGTGAAGCGCGTCCCGTCGTTTTCGACCCGGATATGGACGAATTGGCAGAGGAATTTAAGATTCTTGTTCCTCAGCATGGCGCCCGGAAGGAGGCCCAGCTCGAGCAGTACCTGGAAGCCGTTGCAGATGCCGAGCACGAGCCCGCCTTTTTCGGCGAATTCCCTGACTTCCTGCATGAGAGGGGAGAACCGGGCGATGGCCCCGGACCGCAGGTAGTCGCCGTAAGAAAATCCGCCCGGAAGGACGACACAGTCCACGCCCCTGAGGTCATGATCCTTGTGCCAGAGATATGTTGTCGGCTGCTTGACGATGTCCTTCAGGGCATGGAACGTATCAAAATCACAGTTGGAACCCGGGAAGACGACGACTCCGAATTTCACGTTCGTTATTCCTTATTTCATATTTAGTAGTCTTCCAATCGCCCCGCTTCCTCGTTTCTCAAAGGCGGGAGAGAGGATGAATTTTTCCCGTCTCATTCTTCGATGATCTGCCAGGAAAATTTTTCGATGATGGGATTGGCCAGGACCTTGTCCGCAAATTCGGGCACGACTTTTTCTAGCTCCTCCCGCGGGATATCCTTGAGGTCGATCTCGAAGACTTTGCCCTGCCGGACGTCCTTGATGAAACCGTAACCCAGGGTGTGGAGGGCGTTTTTGACCGTCTGCCCCTGCGGGTCGAGGACGCTGTCCTTGAAAGAGACAAGAATTCTAACTTTCATGGCCGAGGACCCTTTCATAGATATAATCGATTTTTTCGAGATACGGCTTGAGGGAGAAACATTTCTCGATTTCCTCCTCACTGAGGTGCTTTTGAATGTCGGCATCGGCCAGGACGAGCGCCTTGAAATCGAGGTTCTCATTCCAAGCCCCGAGAGTGTTTCTCTGGACGAGCTGGTAGGCCTCGTCGCGCCTCAATCCTTTCCGGGTGAGGGCCAGGAGCACGCTCTGGGAGAAGATCAGGCCGCGGGTGGCTTGGATGTTCTTCTCCATACAGTCCGGGTGGACGACCCAGTTTTTGATGATGTCGGTCGTCTCGGTCAGCATGTAGTCCGTCAGAATGAACGAGTCCGGGAAAATGATCCTCTCCGCCGATGAGTGTGAAATATCCCGCTCATGCCAGAGGGCGATGTTTTCGAGGGCGACATGCAGGTTGCCGCGGATGAGCCGGGCCAGCCCCGAAATGCGCTCGCAGCGGACAGGATTCTTTTTATGGGGCATGGAGGAAGAGCCCTTCTGACCCTTGGTGAACGGCTCCTCGACCTCCAACACTTCGCTTTTCTGGAGATGGCGGATCTCCATCGCGAATTTCTCGAGCGAGGCGGCGATGAGGGCGAGAACGCCCATGACTTCGGCGTGGCGGTCGCGCTGGAGGACCTGTGTCGAAACCTTGGCCGGCTCCAGCTTGACCTTCTTCAGGGCAAAGACTTCCACCCTCGGGTCAAGGTGAATATAGGTCCCGACCGAGCCCGAGATCCGGCCGACGCTGATGACATCGATCGCCCGCTCGACGCGCGCCAGGTGACGTTTGATCTCCTCGTACCAGACGAGCACTTTGAAACCGAACGTGACGGGTTCGGCATGGACGCCGTGCGTCCGGCCCATACAGACGCTTTTCTTATGCTTGACCGCTTCTTTTTTCAGGACTTTTTTGAGCTCGGCCAAGCGGTTCTGGATCTTTTGGAGCGATTCCCGGATGAGAAGAGAGAGCGCCGTATCGACGATGTCGTAAGACGTGAGACCGATGTGGATAAAGCGGGAGTCCTCACCGACCTTTTCCGCCACGGAGGAGAGGAAGGCGATCACGTCGTGCTTGGTGACTTTTTCGATCTCTTCGATGCGCTTGACGTCGAAGCCCGCCTTGGCCTTGATCCGCTTGAGGGCCGGCGCCGGGATCTTGCCCAGCTTGGCCCAGGCTTCGCAGACGGCGATCTCGACGTCGAGCCATTTGCGGTATTTGTTGTCCTCGGTCCAGATGATCCCCATCTCCGGGTTGGTGTATCGTTCGATCATGAGGAATAATCCCTCCCAAAGGAAGGTCAAATCATATCAACAATTGGGAGGGCGGTCAACTCGGGAGGAGCCGCTTTTTTTAAAATATGATAAGATAAAACTGTTTAAAAAGAGTCTTCATGAACGGGCAATCCAAGAAAAAAAGGAAGGCTGACCATGGCCAAAGACAATGAACCTCATCCGATGCAATGCCCCCGCTGCGAAGCCGGGCTTCAATACGTAGGAACAAAGAAATTCCACGAAGGAAGCCGCGGCTGGGGATTCTGGCTGGGAGACCTGGGCGAGCTTTTTACCCACCGGGAACATTTTGATATCTATCTGTGCCCAAGGTGCGGCCGGGTCGAATTTTTCGTCGACGGTGTCGGCGAGGAGTTCCGCCCCCATTAATCGAGGTCCAAGCTTCACAATTGACAAAAAGACAAACGCCAAAATGGCTCGGGAATGAAAGAAGATTGGTCCCGGCATGAATATTATCAAACGTGCAGCTTTGATCCCGCCGATGGATCCTGCGAATCCCCAAGGAATCGGCTGAAATATTGTCTAATTTCATGAATGACAAGATGGAAGAGTCCGGCGATGAAAGATTGGTGGAGCTTGCCAAGAAAGGCAGCCTCGATGCTTTTGCCGAGCTGGCCCGGCGGTTGCAAGAGAAGGTCTATCATACGATTTTTGGCATGACTCGCAATCATCAGGACGCCGATGACCTGACCCAGGAGACATTCATGTACGCTTACAAAGCGCTCGACGGATTTAAGCAGAAGTCCAGTTTCTATACCTGGGTCTATCGGATCGCCGTGAATCTGACGTTGAATCATTTCAAGAAGAAAGGCAGGGAGAAGGGGCGCGAGGATTTCGAGGACAATGCCTCGGTGTTCGACAAGGCGGCCTGCACGGACCTGTCTCCGGAGGGAGATTCGCTGAAGAAAGAGCTCAGGGAGAAGCTGGATGAGGCAATCGCCTCTCTCCCCTTGGCCTACCAAGCGGCTTTCAACCTGGTCGTCTTCCAGGGAATGTCCCACGGTCAGGCGGCCGAAATTCTCGGCTGCTCGGAGAACACGGTCTCCTGGAGGATGCACAAGGCCAGGAAGATGCTCCAGGACAGGCTCAAGCCTTATTTTTCAAGAGGGCCATCATGAGATGTAAGAAAATCGAAAAATGGATCTCGGACGGAATGGACGGGAAATTGTCTGCCGAAAAACGGACGATCCTGGAATCCCATATCGCCGCCTGCGCTTCGTGCCGGGCCTATCGGGAACACCTAGAGAACATCCAGAAGGAATCCCAGGGCCTTCTCCGCCCTCAGCCGGCTCCGGGATACTGGCAGGAATCCATCTCCAGGCTGAAGGCCGGACTCGGAGCTGGAAAAGGGGCTGTGGCCAAGATCAAAGAGATTCGATCGCCCTCATTTTTGTCCAAATGGACGTGGGCTTGGGCGGGGGCCGCAGCTCTTGTTGCCGTGGCCTTCGGGCTCTATTTCATCCTATCCGGCCCGAAAGCCCGCCCAGAGATGATGGCCGTTTTCTTGGACGATGCCATCACCCGGATTGACCAGGAGATCGGAAAAAATCCCGAGCTCGAGAAGGACTTGAATTCCGTCATCCAGGATTCAATCTTTGAGGACATCGGCGAAATCAATGAGGCGGCCAATCCTTTTCACTACGAGAATCCTCTTTTCCTCGAGAGCTTGACCGAAGAGGAACTCCTAGCCTTGGATTCGGCGATTCAGGCTGCGCTGAAATTATAGGAGGGGATCCATGAAAATAAAGAAAATTGTTCTCATATTTTTGAGCGTGATGGTCTTGGGCCGTCTGACGTCTGTTTCCGCCCAGCCCAACGGGTGGCAAAATCGACAGAAAGTCCGGGAAAATCTGGTCACCCTAAGGCTCCTCCGCTTGACTCAAGCTTTGGACCTCTCCGAAGAACAAGCGGCTAAGATCTATCCCGTGATCAACAGGATCGAAAAGGAAAAGTCGGATATCCAAAAACTAATGAGCGCCGATATCGCCGAACTCAGGCGGCTGGTGAATGAGCAGCCGCCAAGGGAAGCGGACATCGACGCAAAAAACAGAAAAATCAAAGCGGCCCGGGAGTCGATCAGGGTCAAAGACGTCGAACTTGACGAATTCCTCGAGAAAAACTTGACCACGGTCCAAAAGGCCCGATATCTGCTCTTCCAGATCGAATTCTATCGAGTGCTGAACGACAGCCTGGACCGGATGCGGATGATGCGCAACAAGCCCCTCCCGGCCAAAAAAAAATAAAGATCTGCTCTTGACAAATATCTGAAATTTCTGTAGGATAGTTCCCGCTTCATTTTCTTGTATTCTGTGAGCTGTTACACAAAAATTTAAAGGTTGTAGAGAAAGAGTTTCTGCGCACATAAACTTTTCTCTCGGGTTTCTTATCCTGGTGGTGGTTTTTTTCAAGCGGAGACGTTTTTTATGCCAGCGTAGCTCAGTTGGTAGAGCGGCTGATTTGTAATCAGCGGGTCGGG
>CAZIDN010000072.1:0-17620 GCA_964537875.1 uncultured Eubacteriales bacterium | reverse complement strand
ATCTGCGATACGTTGACCACGCTCGGCCGGGGCAGGTTCGCTTCGCCCTTCCGAAGCAGGAGGTTCCCGGGGGCTTTGGCCCGCGTCAAGTTCGAAGTGACGGAGCATAAAACGGTCGTTTGGATGCGGCTGGCGTTGAAAACGTCGTTCTGGACGACAACGTGAGGCCGTCGGAATCCGGGGCCGGACCCTCGAGGCGCTCCGGCATCGAGCCAGAAGATGTCGCCCTGGGCGATCACCATTTTTCCCTCTCGAGGATCGTGAGCTTGTAGAGATCCAATGCCGCCGCTCGGGCGTCCCTTTCCTCTTCCGTTTCCGGCGAGGCATAAACCTCATTCAGGGAGTCGAGAATGCGACGGGATTCGAGTTTCCTAAGGTATTCCCCGACGGCCTCGACGAAGATCTCGCTTCGCGAACGCTTCTGCTCCTCCGCGGCTTTCTTGACGCCCCGAAAAATGCTTTCGGGGATGGAGATGGCAATTTTCATACCATTAGTATGAACGATAGTATGTCCGCTGTCAAGCCCCTGGAGCTCTTTGCTTTCGGTCATCTCGATAAGAGAGACGATGCCGTGGGCCTCACCGTCTCACTCGATCCCGGCTCTCCGATTTGTCATTGATCAAGATTTTCCCTCCCTTAACCGTGATTTTGCTTTTCCCCGACACTACGAGCAATAAAATCGGCTGGCCGGGATTCATATTGAAGGGACGCCAATCACTGTCCGCTATTACGGCTTATGCTGAGCTCAGCATAATACGGCTTGTACGCCAACGCCTACCGAGGGAGGTTGGCGATGCCAGGAAGAGGCTGGCGGGGCGATAGTCTTCAATTTCTTTTCATTTACCAAGACCTTCCGGTGATATAATATAATGCTCGCCCGCGCCCGTAGCTCAGTGCATAGAGCGGTGGACTTCGAATCCAAAGGTCGGGTTCTGACATCCCCCTGGAAATCCTCCTTTCTAGGGGAAAATGACATTTTTGGATTAATCAGCCTTAATCACAATTAGGCGCTTTTCATCACAATTTGTTACACGGCTGTGACATGGGAGGGATCTACGTCCTAGATTCGGATTCTTGGAGTCCAGATCCCAGCCCAGTTGACTCTGTCGTTTTTCCTTGTTAATCTTTAGCCATCCCGTAGAGAAGGGGTCAGCAATGACCGTCAAGTGCCCGAAATGTCAGGCTGAAAATCCTGAGACCAAGCAGTTCTGCGGAGATTGCGGAACAAAGCTCAGTTCTCTGGAGGAAGTCCCTTTTTCTGACACCAAGACTCTTCGGTCTCCGCTTAAGACTTTGGTCAAAGGCAGTACGCTCGCCGGCAAATACAGCATCATTGAGCCGATCGGCAAAGGGGGAATGGGAGTTGTCTACAAGGCCGAAGACATCAGGCTCAAACGGGATGTTGCCCTCAAGTTTTTGCCGGTAGAGTTCTTAGAGTATCCGGAGGCCAGGCAAAGGTTCATTCGAGAGGCTCGGGCGACGGCCGCTCTTTCGCATCCTCACATCTGCACGATCCATGAGATCAATGAAGAAGAGGCGGAACCCTTCATTATCATGGAATTCATCGACGGCCAAAGTCTGAGACAGAAAATTTCCGGAAAACCTATGGATCAAAGTCAAGTCCTGGATATTGCCATCCAAGCGGCGGAAGGACTCAACGAAGCCCATAAAAAAGGGATCGTCCATCGGGACATCAAGCCTGGAAATATCATGGTCACAACGGCAGGCCAGGCGAAGATCATGGATTTCGGCCTGGCCAAAGTCTTGGGGGAATCGCTCATCACCAAGGAAGCGGTGACGATGGGGACAGCCGCTTACATGTCGCCCGAGCAGGTGCGCGGAGAAATCCTGGATCATCGGACCGACATCTGGTCTTTGGGAGTTGTGCTCTATGAGATGCTAACGGGGCAGGTTCCGTTCAAAGGAGACTATGAGCAGTCGCTTATGTATGCCATCGTCAACAAAGAGCCGGAGCCGATATCGAGAATTCAAGCCAAAATCTCTAAAGAGCTCGAGAACGTCGTCCACACGGCACTGGCTAAGGACCCGGCAGAGCGTTACCAAAGCATGGCTGAGTTTTTGGACGACCTGAAAGCTGTCGCCGAAGGGCTTAAGCCGCTCAAAGCAAAGACCGGGCTGTTCCGAGGCAAAATCCTGGGCCTCAAGAAAATCCATGCCTATGCGGGGCTCGGGGGTCTCATCGTCGTTCTCGCGCTAATCATTATCTTTCTTATCCCCGAGCGCGGCCATGCCTACAAATCCATCGCCGTTCTCCCCTTTGAGAATCTTTCCGGGGATCCCCAGCAGGAGTATTTCTCTGACGGCCTGCACGAGGCGCTAATCACCGACCTCGCCAAGGTTGGCAGTTTGAAGCGCGTAATCGCCCGGAGCTCGGTGATACGCTTCAAGGGGACGAAAACGCCCCTGGCCAAGGTTGCCCGGGACTTGAAAGTCGACGCCCTGATCACAGGAGCAGTCCTGCGTTCAGGAAACCGAGTGCGCGTTTCCGCCCAGCTGATCAATCCCGCCACTGAAGCGCAGGTTTGGGCCCAGAGCTACGACCGCGATCTACGCGACATCCTGTCCCTCCAGAACGAGATTGTATCGGCGATTACGCGCGAAGTAAAAGTGCAGCTCACCCCTCAGGAAGAGAAGTTCCTAGCCAGCGCCCGCCAGGTCAATCCCGAGGCCTATGAGGCTTATCTCAAGGGTCAGTCTCACTGGTACAAACTCACTCGAACCGACCTTGATAGCGCGTTGAAGTACTTCGAGCTAGCCCTAGAAAAAGACCCGGAATATGCCCTGGCCTATGCGGGAATCGCCCATGTTTGGGTCGGACGCCAGCAACAGGGATTAGTTGTAGCGAGTGAGGCAACGCCGAAAGCGAAGACAGCTGCGCTCAAGGCTCTGGAGTTGGATAGCACGCTAGCGGAAGTTCATTACACATTAGCGGGCATCCACTCGTGGTCGGATTGGGACTGGGTGAGTGGAGAGAAGGAGTACCGCCGGGCGATTGAACTTAACCCCAACTATCCGGATCCGCGTGCTTATTATTCGCATCTCTTGTACCTCCTAAGACGTCCCGAGGAGGCGATGGCACAGATCAAACGAGCCTTGGAATTAGACCCATTAAACGCCCTGTTCCAAGCTATTTATGCTATGGATTTGATGTACGCGCGCCGCTATGACGACGCCATCGCGGTACTCCGTGACACACTCAGAGCCTCACCAAACGACTTGGTGGCGCTGTCGACCCTCCGCTCCGCCTATCACATGAAGCATATGTATAACGAAGCGCTGGAAATATGGAAGGCGTCATATGCGGCGAGAGGTGATCATGAAGCCGAGGAAGCCTTAGCGCTTGGCTTTGAGGAGGCTGGTTATCAGGGCGCACTCCAGCGTGTCGCAGAGACGTTAATAGAACGTTCACGAAGAACTTATGTCACGCCCTGGCAAATTGGGACATTATACACCCGCGCCGGGAAAAACAAAGAAGCTCTCGACTGGCTGGAGAAGGCCTACCAAGCGCATGATCCCAATATGCCTTATCTCAGTGTGGATCCAATTTTTGACGACCTGCGGGACGACCCGCGCTTTCAGATTCTTCTGCAACGGATGAACCTTCGATAATACAGACTGAACAACAAAAAGAATCTAAATCCATCGAAATCCAGTAGGTTTTGAAAACGGCTGTATTACAGGGGAAAGTCCTTATTTTCTGAGCTTATTATTTTCCATGGCTTTCTATAAACAGCAGAAGTCACAGGTTCAAATCCTGCATCGCCCAGCACGCCTTTCCGAAGACGCCTCTGAACTTTCCCCCGGATTGGCTCGGGGGGTCGGAGGGGAATAGCTTTGTCTAGATTGGCGTCCGTCGCCCATCAGGACGGGTGGCAGATGGGCCCCCGGGTGTCTTTGGGCGGGATCCGGCACGGTTCCCGCCCGGAAAGTCCCCCGCCGACCCCGACCTTCCCGAAGTCGAGGATGCCAGGAAGAGGCTGGCGGGGATGAAGCTGGTAAGGTAAGAGCTGCTCATCCTCCACATGCGTCGGAATATCTTGCCTGGTGCAATCTCTGCGATTTCTTCCCATTTACCCCGGCCTGGCGATGATATAATATAGTGCTCGCCTGCGCCCGTAGCTCAGTGGATAGAGCGGTGGACTTCGAATCCAAAGGTCGGAGGTTCAAATCCTCTCGGGCGCGCTCCCTTTTCCCCAGATAAATCGTAAAATCAGCGAGCGATGAGAGTTCCGCGGCGTTTTTTTTGGGCTGATTAGTGCTTGTATTGGAGGACATTGGTGATTAAACTGTAAACGAGGAACCAGCCATGGTCAAAGAAACAGCTTCGCGACGTATGGTGTATATTGCAGCCGGGCTCGTTATTGGAGTCGCTGCATTATGGACCTTTGTGTTCGTACCCCGCCTAGCTATGCATCCGCAGGCAATTGCTGACGGCGTTAATCGTTCTTCTAAAGTTTTTTTTGCAATCCAATTGATGGCCGTGGCTGCTCTCCTGGGTTTTATCATTCCTAGCCGGCTAGGCGGCAGGGAGATCAGGGAGCTCCTTTATCTTGCGGGAATCCTGGTATTTTTGCAGGGCTTCATGGTGTTAAATGGTGCCCAATTTTATTTACAGACCTACCAGGGATTTTATGAAGTTGCGATTTTGATGTTGGTATGTGTTGGGGCAAACCTGATCGCCGGAATTCTGGCAATAATTGCGGGGACCAAGTTACGGCACGGGTCATCAGCAAAGTGAGGAGCCGGGACCTCATCCCAAAAAACGACCCACCAATAATGTGGATTTTCTGGCGAGTGGACCTGGCCCATGATTAGGTCCAGATCATTCAGATACTCTGTTTCAGCAGGAGGCCCAGTCAGGAACAAGCACAATTCCGTTACACTTGCCCGAAAAAGACTGCCTAATTGGCACATATTCAAGGAATTGCGGTACCAGACTGTTGCGCTTCGATCCAAAGGTCGGGGGTTCAAATCCCTCCGGGCGCGCCATATTTTCCCCATATTAAGCGGCCTGGACTTTAAATCGTCTTTCATCGTTTTTTGTTATTTTTCCACCTGAAGATGAAAAAATACAAAAGAGCATAAATTAAAGAAACATTCGAAACATTTAAATTGAAAAAAGGCATGATCTGGCATATACTAAGCACATTACTCCAATAGTTCAGGATTGGAGGAAGGGACAATGAAACACAAAATCGGTGAAACGGCTGGAAAAATCTGGATGCTTCTCGAAGCGAAAGGAGAGCTCAATATTGCCCAAGTGCCCAAGCTGTTGAAAGAGAAATCGATGGTCATTTATCAGGCCGTCGGCTGGCTGGCCAGAGAAGACAAAATCGAATTCCGGAAGGATGCGACAAAGACATGGATTTCCCTGGCCGAGTCAGAGAGAACAAGATAGCCGGGTGAGTTTCCGCCGCTTTTCAGAAAATCACGAAGTGCCCAAAATCAGGATGGAAAAATCCAAGGGTCTTCCTTACGCGGAATTTATCTCAACCCATACGATCATTGAAGCGAGGACTCCACGAACGATGAGACGGCGGTGAAAGACGTCATTTTGAAATTCAAGAAACACGACGAAATCCGTCTGACGGATATGGATGTCTATTTATTTAAGCAGGGCAGTCATGCCAAGATCTATGAAAAATTGGGCGCCCATCCGGTCATCATGGGAAAAACGGCAGGGACGCATTTTGCCGTTTGGGCCCCGAATGCCAAAGCCGTTGCCGTGATCGGAGATTTCAACGGCTGGAATCCGCGGGCGAACCCGATGAATGTCCGGTGGGACGGATCGGGAATATGGGAAACGTTCATTCCCCGGATCACTCCCGGTGTCATGTATAAATACCACGTGGTCTCTCATCACGGTCATTACGAAGTCGACAAGGGGGATCCCTATGCCTTCTTATGGCAGGTGTCTCCTAAAACCGCATCCATCGTCTGGGATTTGGAGTATGAATGGGGCGACAAGGATTGGATGAAGAGCCGCCACAGGAACAATTCCATTCATGGACCGATCTCCGTCTACGAGGTTCATCTTGGCTCATGGCGACGAGTCCCTGAAGAGGGAAACCGGTCTCTGACCTACCGTGAGACCGCCCTGCAGCTTGCCGCCTATGTGAAAGAGATGGGTTTCACTCACGTCGAATTTCTTCCCGTGATGGAGCACCCCTTTTACGGATCCTGGGGCTATCAATCACTCGGCTATTTTGCGCCGACAAGCCGGTATGGGACTCCTCAAGATTTCATGTATCTTGTTGACAGCCTCCATCAAAACGGGATCGGAGTCTTTCTGGACTGGGTGCCGAGTCATTTTCCCAGCGACGAACATGGGCTGAGCTATTTTGACGGCACGCATCTGTTTGAACATCAGAACCCCAAACGCGGCTATCATCCCGATTGGAAAAGCTATATCTATAATTATGGCCGCAATGAGGTGCGTTCCTTTTTATTGAGCAGCGCGATGTTCTGGCTGGAGAAGTATCACGCGGACGGACTGAGGGTCGATGCCGTGGCCTCGATGCTCTATCTCGACTATTCACGAAAGGAAGGGGAATGGATCCCTAATCCGTTGGGCGGCCGGGAAGACCTCGAGGCCATCTCCTTCCTAAAAAAATTGAATGAGGCGGTCTATAAAGAATTCCCGGATGTCCAGATGATCGCCGAGGAATCGACAGCCTGGCCGATGGTCTCGAGGCCTGTTTATGCGGGAGGTCTGGGCTTTGGCATGAAATGGAATATGGGCTGGATGAACGATACGCTGAAATACATCTCTCAGGACCCCGTTTTTCGGAAGTTCCATCATCACGAGCTCACCTTCAGCATTTGGTACGCCTTCTTCGAAAATTTTGTCCTGTCCATTTCCCACGACGAGGTCGTCCATGGGAAAGGGGCCCTCATCGGCAAAATGCCCGGAGACGAATGGCAGCGCTATGCGAACCTGCGGGCCCTCTTCGGATATATGTACGGCCACCCCGGCAAAAAGCTTCTGTTCATGGGAAATGAATTCGGGCAATGGTCCGAGTGGAATCATGAGCGAAGCTTGGAATGGCATGTTCTTCAGTATCCGTTTCACAGCGGTTTGCAAACGTGGGTCAAGGACCTCAATTGTTTTTATCGCGAAGAGCCCGCCCTATTCCAAAAGGATTTCGACAGGGACGGCTTTGAATGGGTGGATTACCACGACTGGGAAAACAGCATCATCAGCTTTATCAGGAAGGCCGGTCCCACGGGCGACATGATTCTTGTCGTCTGCAACTTCACGCCCGTGCCTCGCCAAAGCTACAGGGTCGGCGTGCCGAGAAGCGGATTTTGGGCGGAAGTCTTGAACAGCGATTCTGCGATCTACGGCGGGAGCGGCCAGGGAAATTTCGGGGGAGTCGAAGCCGCGCCCACGGCGGCCCAGGGGAGACCTCATTCGCTCTCGCTGACCCTGCCGCCCTTGAGCGTGTCGTTCTTCAAATACACGGGGACTCCTCGGAAAGAAGCATAGATGGAAAAATACATCTGTATCCACGGCCATTTCTATCAGCCGCCGAGAGAAAATGCTTGGCTGGACGACGTCGAGCTTCAGGACAGCGCTTATCCTTATCATGATTGGAACGAGCGTGTCACGGCCGAATGTTATGCGCCCAACACGGCCTCGCGCATCGTCGACGCCAACATCAAGATCATCGACATCATCAACAACTATTCCCTGATCAGCTTCAATGTCGGCCCGACCCTGTTGTCGTGGCTGGCCAGACACAAGCCCGATATCTATAGCGCGATCATCGAAGCCGATCGCTTAAGCCGGCGGAATTTTTCCGGACATGGTTCGGCGCTCGCCCAAGTCTATAATCATATGATCATGCCTTTGGCCAACCGGAGGGACAAAGAGACCCAGGTCATTTGGGGCATAAGGGATTTTATCCGACGGTTCGCAAGAGAGCCGGAGGGAATGTGGCTTCCCGAGACGGCCGTCGATACGGAAACGCTCGAAGTCCTGGCCGAACAAAACATCAAATTTACCATCCTGGCTCCTTCCCAGGCGAAAAGGACCAAGTCCCTGGAGAAAGGCGGTCGATGGCACGAAGCCAAGGGCTCTGTCGATCCGACCAAGCCCTATCTTTGCTGCCTGCCTTCCGGCAAGACGATCACGCTCTTTTTTTATGATGGACCGATTTCGCACGACATCGCTTTTGGCGGACTCCTCAACGACGGCGGGGCCATGGCCAAAAGATTGCTGGGAGTGTTTTCAGGGACCGCCGATGATTCTCAGCTCGTCCACGTGGCAACGGACGGTGAAACCTACGGCCATCATCATAAATACGGCGAGATGGCCTTGTCCTATTGCCTCCATTATATCCAATCCACGAACGCGGCCAGGCTTACCAATTACGGCGAGTACCTGGCCAACCATCCGCCGCGAGATCAGGCTGAGATTGTCGAGAATTCTTCGTGGAGCTGCAGCCACGGCATCGAACGGTGGCGTGACGACTGCGGCGATACGACCCGCTCAAAGCCGGGTTGGAGGCAGGCCTGGCGCAAGCCCTTGCGAGAAGCCATTGATCGATTGCGCGATCAGCTCAGTCCCTTGTTTGAACAGGAAGCTGCCCAATACGTCAAAGATCCATGGGCAGCCCGGAATGAGTATATCGACGTCATCAATGACAGCTCGTCCGAGAATGTCAAAAACTTCCTGGAGAGACATGCTCGCCAGGACCTCTTGCCTGAAGAAAAAGTCAGAGCCCTCAAGCTGTTGGACCTCCAGCGAAATAGCCTGTTGATGTACACGAGCTGCGGCTGGTTTTTCAGCGAAATATCGGACATCGAGACGACTCAAGTTTTACAATACGCCTCGAAAGCGATCCAGACCGGGGAGGAGCTGTGGGGAACGCCTTGGGAAGAGGAATTCCGGAATACACTGGCCGAAGCGCCCAGCAACGTCTATGACAACGGAAAAACCGTGTATGACCTTTTGGTCAAGCCGGCCAGAATTGATCTGCTTCGCGTCACGGCCCATTATGGAATTTCTTCCATCTTTGCCGATTTCCCTCGCAGGGCGTCCCTCTATTGTTACACCGCGGAAAAAGAGGTCCGCGTCAAAAAGGAAGCCGGCAGATTCAAGCTGGCCCTGGGCAGGGTGAAGATCATTTCCGACGTCACCTGGGAAGAAAAGTCGATCAGCTATGCCGTTCTTTATCTTGGGGATCTGAATATCAGCGGTGGTGTCCGGGTCATCGATGATCAACAGGAATATGCCCGCATCCAGGCGGACATGACGGAGGCCTTCGAAAAAGGGAACATGACCGAAGTCCTCCAACGGACGATCCGGCATTTCGGCCGTGACAATTATTGCTTATGGCATCTCTTCAAAGATGAACAGCGCCGGGTCATCCGAGAGATCCTTGCCGAAACCATCGGCAAAATCGAAGGGTCTTTTCGCGATGTTTACGAGGCGAATTCTGCCGTGATGGATATGTTGGGCGAATTCGGCTATCCCATTCCCGCCCCGTTCCATCTGGCGGCAGAATACATCATGAATGCGGACCTGAAAAAGCATTTTCTCGATGGTGAACTCGATCTAGAGAGGCTTCGAGACCTGATCGCTCACGTGAAAAAATTCTCCTTCCAACTCGACAAAGACGGGTTGAGGTATGTAGCCAGCCAATGGCTGATGTCTCAGATGGAATTGTTCCACGCCGATCGGGACAATCTCTCGTTGATGGACAAGGTCGTCGACAGGCTGCGGTTGATGGCCGATCTCGATCTGGATCTGGATCTCTGGAAGGCCCAGAATCTTTTCTTCGGAATCAGCCGGACGACGATGAACGATAAAAAAGGTCAAGCCGAGCGCGGCGACGAGCATGCGAAAAAATGGATGGGCTTATTCCAGGACCTAGGTTCTTTTCTGTATGTCAACATTGAATAAAGCGAAATCCAGCCTTGCCGTGGGCGCTCGTCCTGACGACATCTGCGGGTTGGATCAAGACAATATTATTCTAGGAAAGGATGAGCGGATATAACCTGAGCAAAAGAAAAATCGTTATCCCCTGGGATAGATGGATGATTCCCCTCACCTCCCTTTGAAAAGGGGGACCGACTAGCCGAGGAACGCCGCTGCGACCTCTAGAGCGGGCCCCAGTTCATCAGAATCGGGGGGACGAGCGCGATGAGGCTGAATATGATCAAAACGATCATCAGCGGCACAAACCACTTGGCCCATTTTTCCCAAGGGATTTTGGCGACTCCCAGGACTCCCATGGTCACAGCCGAGGTCGGCAGAATCGGGTTGATGACTTCGCAGAGTTGAAAAGCCAAAACCGTTGTCTGCCTTGTGATTCCGACAAGATCGCTCAAGGGGGCCATGATCGGCATGGTCAGAGCCGCCTGGGCCGTTCCCGAGTGGATGAAGAAATTGATGACGCCCTGGGTCAGGAACATCATATGGGCCGTGATCAGGTTGGGAACGGCCGAAATCAGCCCGGCCATGAATCGGAGCACCGTGTCCAGCACCACGGCTTCTTTGAGGATGATCAGGATGGCCCTGCCGCCGGCGATGATCAAGGTCACGTTCATCACGTCTTTGGCCCCGGCGACAAAATGGACGGCAATTTCCGAGGGCGGAATCCTGGCGATGATCCCCGAAACGAGCCCGATGCCCAGGAACAGCGCGGCGATTTCTTCCATATACCAGCCCTTGGCCAAAATCCCGTAGATCAACAGGCCGATTCCCAGGAACAGGATGAGCAAAACGAGTTTCTGGGCGGGACCCCAGGGAACGCTCTGTGTTGTATCGGAGGACACGGTATAACCTCGGGATCTGTCGATCTCGTAAACAGGGCTTTGTTTTGGGTCTTTGGCGATTTTCTTTGCGTAGAGCATCACAAAGACGATGGCGATCACCGTGGCGACCACCCAGAGGATCAAGCGGTAGGCCAAACCCGAATACAGAGGGATATCGGATAATCCCTGGGCGATCCCGACCGTGAACGGGTTGAAAAAGGCGGCCGAAAAACCGACCGCCGACCCCAAGAACGGGATGGCCACGCCCACGACGGAATCATAGCCGAGGGAAAGCGCTAGGGGGATGAAAATGAGAACGAACGGGATCGATTCCTCGGCCATGCCGTAAATCCCGCCGGCCAAGGAGAAGACCACCATCAGGATGGGAATCACAAATTTTTTCGACCTCGGGTTCCTGGAAAAGAAGAAGGCCAGTTTTTGGATTCCCGACTCGATGGCTCCCGTTTTTCCCAGGATGGAAAAGACGCCGCCGAAAATGAAAATCAGAAAGATGATCAGGGCCCCGTCCTGGAAGCCCCGGATCGGGGCGATCAAGAGCCATTGCGGCCCCAACAGCTTTTTTTCGATGGCGCTGTATGTGCCCGGGATGGTCACCAGCCGAGTCTGGCCCTGGAATGTTTTTTCGGCGCGCTGATATTGTCCCGAAGGGACCAAAAGGCTGAGAACATAGACGGCGATCACCAGAAAATAGATCAGGACCAAGGTGTGGGGAAGTTTAAAGCTCGGCTTTCTTTTCATGAGGACCTTCTCCTGTGCCGGAAACGGTATTTTATAATTTTCCGAAAATAATTGATAGAAAACACGGACATCTCCGTGTAAAATCAGGGAGTGAAGGCTCAAGCGCCGAAGAGACCGACCGTGAGCATCGGACAGCTGTTTAAAAAATCCAAACCGATCTTTCTGATCATGCTGGCCGTCTATGTCCTCGGCTTCGGGGCGGGATTCGCGGCGGGCAGGTTCAAGCTGGCCGACCTCAATAAAATCCGCGCCTCGAAACTCTCCGAGCTCAATAGGAACCTTGAGTACAAAGTCCCCGGCTACGGGGCTCTCCTCCAGAAATATAAGAATTGGGAGCGGCAGAAACTCTTCGGCCATCTGTTCAAAAGCCGCGTCGTGAAGTCCATGTTCACGATCTTTTTTAACAATTGGATCGTCGGCAACCTGACGATGGCGGTCAGGGCGCTTTTCCTGGCGCCGATGATCCTCTATCCTTTCGGCCGCTTCATGCAGGGATTGACGGTCGCCCAATATTCCGTCTCCTACCAGACGTGGGGCACGCTCATCTGTGAATTCGGCGGGTATTTCCTGACCATTTGCGGCACGCTGACGGCCTTGTTCTGGACCGTGCTTTATAAAAAGTTTGGTTTTGAGGCCAGGAAGCAGGCCTTCCGGAACGGACTGAAATTCCTCGGCTTCATGTATCTGGCCTCAGGATTTTTTATTCTGTTCGGAAGCTATATTGAGACCATGTTCATCCTCGGCATGTCGCTCAGATAAAATCACCGGCTGGATCGGCTGAAACGCCATGAAAAAAAATTCTCATGCACGGCGGAAGCGGGTTCCCGGGGAACTCTCTAATCAGGAGAGCGCGGGCCGATAGGGCATTGAAAACAGGGCTTATGGATTGCCCATCAAGAATCCAAAGGGCTTTCCTAAAGGCATGAAAATAATAGACAAAAAGAATCCGGTTGTTTGTCTCGGGATCATGGTGGCGGATATTGTCGGCCGCCCCGTGAAATCTTTTCCGGATGCGGGAAAGCTGGTCCTCGTCGATGACATGGGACTTCACACCGGAGGTTGCGCCGCGAATGCCGCCATCGGCTTAGCAAAATTGGGGATTCCTGTCGAAGTCATCGGAAAAGTCGGGAATGACGCATTCGGGGATTTTTTGTTGGCCCAGCTTGAACAGCATAAGGTGGGCACAAAAGGGGTCCGGAGGGATCCAACGACGGGAACGTCGGCCACGATGGTCATGGTCCATCCCGACGGCGAGCGCAGCTTTGTCCATTATCTTGGCGCCAATGCCAGGCTGCTTCCCGGGGACATCGATTTCGGCCTGATCAAAAAAGCTTCGATCCTGCATTTTGCGGGTTCATTTGTCCTGCCCGGATTGGACGGCCAGCCCACGGTCGCTTTGCTCCGGAAGGCACGGGAGGCGGGCGTTACGACCTTTCTCGACACAGTCTGGGATGCTACCGGCCGCTGGATCGAGCTCCTGGCGCCTTGTCTTCCTTTGATCGATTATTTTGTGCCGAGCCTGGGCGAAGCGCAAAAACTGACAGGGCTTGACCATCCCGAGGATGTCGGCCGCGCCTTATTGGACAGGGGAGTCGGGGTCGTAGCCCTGAAGATGGGAAGCGAGGGCTGTCTGGTCATGGCGGGTAAAGGCGAGAAACTCCGAATCGCGGCGTTAAGAGTGACCGTCGTCGATGCGACAGGAGCGGGAGATGCGTTCGCGGCCGGCTTTATCGCCGGCGTCTGGCATGATTGGCCGCTGGAGCAAACGGCTCGATTGGCCAACGCGGTCGGCGCCTTATGCGTCACGGAGGCCGGGGCTTCAGCCGGCATCCGCTCCCTTCCTGAAACCCTGGAATTCATGGGGTCAAACCTCAACATTTGACATTTTTCATCCTGTTGGTATAAAGTTTATCTCTTTTCATGAGCGCGTGCCCTTCCCGTCTATGCCATCGCTTTATTTCCATCCCATCGTATCCCAACCCATTTTTTTAATATTAAAAAGGAGGAGGTTTTATGAAGCGCCTTGTTTTTAGACTGACCCTGATTTTTGTCATTCTTGCCCTCACCGCTCCTGCCATACTGGCCGAAACGATCCCCGTTAAAAAAGCGAATTATGAGCTGGCGGCTCGATGGACATCGGCCAAAGCCGGAAAACTCGTCTTCGACACAGCCGTGTCTCCGCACTGGCTCGAATTCAGCGACCGGTTTTGGTACAGCTATGAGACCAGCAAGAGCAGATCGTACTCCATCGTGGATCCTGTTCGCCGGACGAAAGCGCCCGTGTACGACAATGCCAAGATGGCCGCCATGCTGACCAAGATCGTTCTGACTCCCTACGATGCCCAGCACCTGCCCATCACCGCCATCAAATTCATTAAAAAAGATACGGCCATCCAGTTCGAGCTCGAAGTGCAGAAGGATATCGACGTGGCGACGTCCAAGGGCGTCATCAAGGCCGGCGACATCGGAAAGGAAAAGGCCGAGAAAGAGAAGGCCGAGAAGGAAAAAGAAAAGGCCATAGAGCAGGAAAAGGACAAGGACAAGAAAGATGTCGAGAAGGGCAAAGAAGCGGAGAAGCCCAAGGAGGAGGAACCCAAAACAATGAAGCTCGGCTTCGAGTATGATCTGGCCACCGGAAAGCTGACTCTGCTCGAAGATTACGAGGCGCCCCCCAAGAAGCCCCGATGGGCCAGCCTATCTCCGGACGAAAAGACTATCATTTTTGCCCGGGGCTACAACCTCTTCATGATGGATGCCGAAAGCTATGCCCTGGCCCAGAAGAAAGCGACGGATCCCAAGATCAAGGAAGTCCAGTTGACGACCGATGGGGTCGAGCACTACAGCTATGCCAGCCGGCTGAACGATGAAGAAAAGAAGGAATACCAGAAGGACGAGAAGGACAGAAAGGACTTCCGCGTACCGTCGATCGGCGTCAGCTGGTCCAAAGATTCGCGGAAGTTCAGCTGCACCAGGAGCGATGAGCGCGAAGTCGCCGATCTATGGGTTATCAATTCCCTGGCCGCCCCGCGGCCGACGCTCGAGACGTATCGCTATGCTATGCCCGGCGAAGAGCATATCCCCCAGCGCGAGATCCTGATCTTCGACCGCGAGACAAAAAAAATTGTCAAGGTCAAAGCCGATAAGTTCAAGGACCAGTCGCTGTTCGTCGCCACGGATCGTATGAAATCGATCGACAGGGAAAAAGAGAAGGTCTATTCCCAGTGGCTGAGCGACACTCCAGACAAGCTCTTTTTCACGCGCCAGAGCCGCGACCTGCACAAGCTCGACGTCTGCGTCGCCGACACGGAGACGGGCGATGTCAAGGTCCTCCTCGAAGAGCGGCTGAACACCTACATCGAGTCACAGCCCCTGCGGATCATCAACAACGGGAAAGAGATCATTTTCTGGAGCGAGCGCGACGGCTGGGGCCATTACTATCTCTATGATGAGAACGGCCGGCTCAAAAACCAGATTACCTCGGGCGAGTTCACCTGCCAGGGCATTGTCGGGATGGACGATAAGCTGCGCGTCCTGTTCTTCAGCGCCTGCGGCCGCGAGCCCAACGAAGACCCTTATTTCATGCATCTTTACCGCGTCAATTTTGACGGGACGGGGATGAAGCTCCTCAACCCAGGAGATGCCTCTCACGCAACCAGCATGAATGATGCTTCGAAGTACTATATCAACAATTTTTCCAGGGTCGATACGGCGCCCAAAGCCCGGCTCATGGATAACGCGGGCAATGTCCTCCTGGACCTGGAGACGACCGATGTCAGCGCCCTTCTGGAGGCCGGCTTCAAATATCCCGAGCCGTTCAAGGTCAAGGCCGACGACGGTATCACGGACCTCTACGGCGTCATGTATAAGCCCTTCGATTTTGACGCCAACAAGAAATACCCGATCATCGCCTTTGTCTATCCCGGCCCCCAGACAGAAAGCGTGACAAAGACGTTTTCCCCCCGGAGCCAAACCATGACCCTGGCTCAGTTCGGGTTCATCCTCATCGAGGTCGGGAACCGCGGCGGTCACCCCCAGCGTTCCAAATGGTATCATAACTTCGGCTATGGAAACCTGCGGGACTACGGCCTGGCTGACAAGAAGCGGGCTATCGAGCAACTGGCCATCAAGCATCCCTTTATCGATATCGACAAGGTCGGCATCTACGGCCATTCCGGCGGAGGATTCATGTCGACGGCGGCCATGCTCGTCTATCCGGATTTCTTCAAGGTCGCTGTTTCCTCGTCCGGCAACCATGAGAACAACATTTACAACAATACCTGGAGCGAAAAACACCACGGCCTCAAGGAAGTCGTGGACAAAGACGGGAAGGTCAAGTTCGAATACAACATCGAGAAGAACTCCGATATCGCCAAAAACCTGAAAGGCCACCTGCTGATCGTGACTGGGGACATGGATAACAATGTCCATCCGGCCAACACGATCCGCCTGGCCAATGCTCTGATCAAGGCCAACAAGCGGTTCGACTTCTTCTTGTTCCCCGGCCAGCGCCACGGCTACGGCGACATGAACGACTATTTCTTCTGGCTCCGGGCCGATTATTTCTGCCAGCATCTGATCGGCGATTCGGCAAGCAGCGTGGACATGGTCGAGCTCAATCGAGAGAAGGAGCAGGTCGGCGATAAGAAGGCGAGACGATAGAAAGCGAGATTCGAGACCTTAAGATAATATTTTTCCGACTAACGAAAACGGAGGCCGCGTGAAGCGATATCGTCTCGTGCTGGGTCTTTTGCTATTTTTTTTTATTTTGGCCGGAAGCGGTTCGTCACAGATAGCCCGGAAGCTGGGTGGCCGGGATGTCCCGGGCCCTCTGCCGCCGCGCTCGGATGCGGCCATGCCTCAACTTGATCAAATCATGGATATCGTCTATGGAGAAGCCGGCGGACAAAAGCTGAGGCTCGATTTTGCCAAGCCCACACTCTGCCGGGGCCAAAAAGTCCCGCTGGTCATCTACGTTCATGGCGGCGGCTGGCGGTCGGGGGATAAGGCCGGGGCTTTTCAGAGGGGAGATTCAAAGATGTTTTTTGAGTTGGGGTTTGCCGTGGCCTCGATCAACTATCGCCTCGCGCCCCAGTTCCATTTCCCCACCCAGATTCAAGACTGCAAGCTGGCCGTCCGATATCTTCGGATAAACGCCGATACATTCGGCATCGACCCCGATAAGATCGGGCTCTGGGGCAGCTCCGCCGGCGGGCATCTTGTCTCCCTCATGGGAACCGCGGACGACGACGACGGACTGGAAGGCCCGGGGCTCGAAGGCGTCTCGAGCCGTGTCTCGGCGGTTGTCGATCATTTCGGCCCCACCGACTTGACAGTCGACCCTTCTCAAACCACCAATGAAGGAAGGAGCATGCTCCTCGATTTTCTCGGCTGCCTTCCGGCTGATTGTCCGGCCTTGGCCAGGCAGGCTTCTCCCGTGACCCATGTGACATCCGATGACCCGCCTACCCTTATCCTCCATGGAGAAAAAGACAGCCTGGTGCCGTACAGCCAGGCCGAGCGATTCGCCGAGAAACTGCGGCTGGCTGGCAATGCCTGCGCCCTGATCAAGGTCAAGAACGCCGAGCACGGATTCATCCCCATCTCGCTGTTGGCCGAGCTCAGCCCGAATCTCGAGGGAATCAACTTCTTGACCGTAGCCCACTTAGCCAGATATCTCGAACCGGCCTTATTCGGCGACCTGAATATGGACGGGAGAAAGGGTTTTCTCGACGTGAGGGGCTTGATCCGCGGCCTGGGGGCGGTCGGAGTCGGCCCTTTTGCTGCTCCGGCTCCAGGGACCTGGAACCCTCTGGCGGATCTGGAACCGGACGGCGTCATTGATTATAAAAATCTAACCCTGCTTTTTCAGTCAAGATAAAGGGTCTGTATAAAATGAAAACACCGAAGATCGTTGCCGATGAAATCATTCAAGCCCTGAAGAAAAAAGCCAATTCGCAAAGGGCGGCGGGCGCCCGGAGATATTTCAAGGAGAAAGTCGCTTTCTATGGTATGACCACCCCCGAGGCTCGAGAAATCGCGGACGGCGTGTACCGATCAATCCAAGGAAAATGGACCG
>CAZIDN010000071.1:0-17748 GCA_964537875.1 uncultured Eubacteriales bacterium | reverse complement strand
ATTTTCCTATGCTCAAAAGATTGAAGATAAAGACGGCGTTCGTATCATTCACAATGAAAAAGGTGGAAAATGGGGATCGAAACCTGAAGTTTCCTTAAGATTGATAAGAACGATCGGCGGTATTGATGTTGAAGACGAAAACTTCGCCTTCCATTTCCCTTATGACGTTGCCTGGGATTCCTCTGATAATATCTACATTCTTGATGAGGGAAACAACCGGATTCAAAAGTTTAGTCCTGAAGGAAAATACCTGGCAACCATCGGCAGACGTGGCCAGGGACCCGGAGAATTCCAATCTCCATTCTCCCTGGATATCGATTCCAAGGGCTATTTGTATGTTTCCGAAGGTGGCAGCCGAAGAATCCAGATTTTGACGCCTGAGGGCAAGGCCTATAAAACCATAAAGAATACAAAATATCTTGTCCTCAAACTTCGCCATCTTCAATCGGGGTTGATCGCCACGGGAGGCTCCCCGAATATTAGCTTATTAACGGAAACCAAGGCGAAAAATCTTCCCAAGCTCATCAAAATCCTTGATTTAAAGGGGAATCTCCAGTTTGAATTCGGGGACATGTATGATTATAGGAACAATCTGGTCAATGCGCAGGGGAACCGGATTGATTATGACGCCGGCCAGGATGGCTATTTTTATATCACTTTCGCGTATCAAAACTGCATCGAAAAATATTCTCCAGGAGGCAAGCTCCTTTGGAAAGCAGACAGGCCGCTGAATTATGGCACCGAGCCTTTATCCATGGGACATGTCGAAAGGACAGCTGATGGCGGCACAAGTATTCAAGGGCCGCAATTGAATTATGTTTCCAACGGGATAGCCGTGGATTCTAAAGGAAGAGCCTGGGTAGCCACTTTCAATCGACAACTGACAAGGGAAGAAGAGGGGTCTGTCATTTCCGCCCCCGGGATTAAGAGAGTAGAGAGTGCGCCGGAACTAGAGAAAATTGACGCCTACAAGCTTGAAATTTTTGACCCCGACGGCATTCTTCTCGGTGAAATGCGGCTCGATCATCGCGTTCACGGTATGCGCATCTGCAAAAACTATTTATTCACATGGGAAAGGAACTTTGCCAAATATTATCAGTATGAGATCATCGAAAAATGAAAATAAAAACTAAATATTTCTTTGTTGTCTCTTTGCTTTTTTTATTCACGTTCGCTAAGGCGAAGGATGACCAGAAGCCCGTTTGGAAAGGAAAAGTCGAGACCGAGAATGGAATCAAGCTCATAAAAAACCCAAAAGAACCTTTATATGGTGAAATCATCTTTGATTTGGAAGAAGAGGTATCCATAGGAAACGAAAACAATGAGAATTACATTTTTTATCATGGATTAGGTGTGGCTGTTGATAACGAGGGGAATATTTTCGCCCTCGATAGCGGGAATTTCCGGATACAAAAATTTGATAAGAACGGCCGCTATCTTATGACTATCGGGAGAAAAGGCCAGGGGCCTGGCGAATTTCAAGGTCTCTCCGGCGCATTCATAGATTCGAAGAGCAACCTTTATGTCAATCAAGGCCAGAGTATAAGCGTCTTTGATAATAAGGGAAAACACATTAGAAGCATTCCTCTTGGCACTCACATATATTCATTCGGAATAACCGCGGATGGGAATATCATTGCGACAACATCCTCCATAATTCCTGCAAAAACTAGCGAGGACCTGATTTTTTTCGACTCCACGGGGAAAAGGCTGAGAACTCTGGCAACTTTTCCGAATGTTCGCGTCGTCCCAGCTGGTGGAATTGCGCTCGGCGCTCGAAATAGCTGGGCTTTTTATCTTGCATTCTGTCCTATAACTGAGAAGATAGGTGTGTATGGGTTTTCATCTGAATACAAGCTCTACCTGAATGACTCATCGGGGGCCGTTGTATCCATAATCGAAAAGGAAGAAATTCCGGAGATGCTGACTGAGAGAGATAAAGAAACCGGCTATTTTAAAGTCAAGCGCTATAGAATCAAGAACTGGGATCAGATAAAAAAGGGAATATGATATCTAGGGGGAATAATAATGCTCAAACGAATTGTATCTTCAATGTCTTCAGTCTTCGACAGGCGTTTCCTATTCGCCGTCCTGGCTCTATCGATTATCTTCGGCTTCGCAACGGCCCAGAATGTTGAGGTCAAAACTGTTGACGGCGTCACCATCATCCATAACCCAAAAACGCCAATCCTGCGAAAAGGCATCCCATCGACGATCATATTGAAAGAGGAGCTTACCATAGGCAAAGAGCAGGACAATCCTGAACGCTCCTTCTCTTCCCTAAGCTCTTTTTCTGTCGACGACTCCGGAAATATCTATGTCGTGGATGGCAAAGAGAACAAGATCAAAATTTACCGGGGCGATGGATCATTCCTCAGATCGTTTGGCCGCAGAGGACAAGGGCCGGGAGAGTTTCAAGGCGCGAGCCAAATCGTCATCCTTCCGGACGGAAACCAAATTGTCACGGATTTCCTGGGACGGCGCCTGGTGTTTTGTTCTCCCAAAGATGAGTTTCTCCGGCAGGTGTCCACTTCCGGGTTCTCCATTGGGGGTATTCACTGCGACCACCGAGGAGATATTTACGCACTTAACGTGATTTCCGGTCCTGAAAAGAGAACTCAAGAGTTGATCAAATTCAACTCTAACATGAAACCAATCGCCACACTTACGCTCTTCGACGAAGAAAGAAAGCCGGGGGTCTTCAAACCTTTCAGCCTATGGATCCGTTTTGACGTTACGCATCGTGATGAGCTCGTCTGGGCAATAGCTTCTAAGTATGAAATCAACATCCTCAATTCCGAGGGAAAACCAGTCAAGCGTATTATCAAAGACTTCGATCCCATCAAAATCACTGGCGCCGAAAAGGAACGGCTCATCCGGGAAGACAAACAGGGGTTGCCGGCGGGGTTTCCCTCTCCCACCTACGAGTTCCCGCCCTCTTTACCGCCCATCAAAAATATGTTTTTAGACGATCAGGACAGGATTTTTGTTCAGACCTATGAGAAGGACGGCCGAGGAGGCCTGTTTTATGAGGTTTTTGATCCCGAAGGCCGGTACATCTCCAGATTCTCATTTCCTGAAAAGGAAGAGGCCGTCGTCGTGAAGAAAGACAATTTGTACAGCATGATCCGAGATTACAAAGAGGGCATTCTCCTCGTGAAGAGATATTCGTTGGCCTGGAAATAATGGGAGGTTGCGTGTGGGCCCTTACATTTTTGGGTATGCCGGCGTATAAATATAGGGAAGAGGTGGAGAAATCTGCGTATTTCGTTGATCGAAAGAAGGGAATAATGATTGATCGTTCGAAAATTGGCAAACCGATCATCCTTTTTCTTGACATAATCCTCTTGATCAGAAAAAAAAGGAAATATAAATAAAAGGAGGGTGTGACATGCGAAGGCATTGTCTTTTAAGCTCGCTGGTGGTGCTGGCGGCGTTTGCCTTCACCGCCTCGGCCTTGGCCGTGGATGTCCCGTTGAAATTCATGAAATTTCCCGATGGCGCGACCGGATTAATCCCGGTCGGCCAGATTTCTCTCAGGTTGACACCGCAAGCCCCACCGGGGGAATGGAAGTTTCCCAAATGCACAACGGAAAAGCCTCTTTATGGCCTCGTCAAAATCGGCTCTGCCGAGCGCCTTTTGGTTTTCGACCGGCAAAAGGGCGAGGACAAATACTACAACCGGATCTATTTCGATGCCAACGCCAATAAGGATCTCACCGATGACCCTGTCGTGGACGGAAAAGAAGAAATTGACAGCCGGGGACCTTATTGCCGGGTGAAATTCGGGGCCGTTGACACCAGGATCGAAGTAGAGGACAGGATGGTTCCCTATAGCTTCCGTCCGGAACTTATGTTGATAAACCTAGCGCAATACTCGGAAAGCAAGCTCGATCCAAAAATCCTCCCCAGATACGTCCAGTGCTATCTGAGGACGAATTGCGTCTATACGGGAGAATTCAAGCTCGATGGCCTGAGCTACTCATTGACGCTCGCGGACACCAATTGCAACGGAAGCTTTACGGACAAGTTTGAAATCAGGAATATCAATTATCCCCGGCGTTTGTCGGCGTCCGCACAAGGAGACTCTTTCTATATCAGCAGCGACGGGAAGCCGGATTCCATTGACCGCTTGGTTTACGGCGATTGGCTGGTCATCAAAGACAATCTGTATAAAATCAGTTTCAGCCCGGCAAAGAGAACGATGACTTTAGCGCCCGTGAAGGAAAACCTCGTTCCCCTCAGGCTGGCCATGCTCCCGGAGCGCCTGTCCATCTCCATGGAAGACGGGAAGAACTGCATCATGATGTTCCAACCGGCCGAGACAATCATGATTCCGCCGGGACGATACCGATTGTTCAACTATGAGCTCTTTAGAGAAGATGAGCAGGGCGACCTCTGGCGGCTGTGCGCCAACGCTACAACGGATACGCCATATTTTACGGCCGGACAAAGCGACGGCGCCCTGCTCGAGTTCGGAGAACCTTTTGTTCCAGCCATCACATTAGCCAACAGGCTGCCGGCTTTCACCGTGCAAAGCCAAGGGCAGACCAAGAGGCTTCCGCCGCGCGTTCCTATTGTCTTTAACATAGAGGGAATGGGTAAGGAATTCGTCAATGACCTAAGCCACATCAGAGGAAACAAGACCACGATCTCGCTTTCGCAGAAGAAAAACCTGGGCCACCGGCCCGCAGAGCCGACTTATGAAATCATGAAGACCGACGGAGAAGTGGTCACCAAAGGTTTCTTCGAATATGGCTGAGGATTCAGCTGCGCGGCCACATGGGATGTGGCCCAAGAAAACACGGAATATTACATCGTTTGCGAATACCAGGCAGGCCCCTTTAAAAGCGAACGCAAAAAAATCCCTCTAAAAGTCTAGAATTCCGGAGAGATTCGGGGACAGGTACTTAATAAGAGGTTGGGGTCAAACCTACTCATTACGCAAGCTCCCCCTGGAGAATTGTGCGTAAAGAGTAGCTTTTACCCCGGATGACCTTCGGATTGCTTTTCTTCAGGATAGAAAATATTTATACGCCGGGACGACTTCGATCGTCTTGTCCGAAATCTTAAGCGTTCTCTCTTGATCCTTGGAAATGATTACGCCCTTCTTCCCGTCGAACTTTTTCAAGAAAGCTTCCAGGCCGCGGGTCTCGATTTTCCCGAACTTGATCTCCACGGGGCATGTTTCCTCCCCCATTAAAACGACGTCCACCTCATGCTTTAGAGGGTCACGCCAGAAGAACTCGGCCCGGAGCTGATTGACGACATGGCACTCAAAGACTTTGGACTGCGAAAAAGGGTCCTCGCGGAAGAGAAGGTCGACGGACGGCACCGCCGGATAATATTTCTTCAATTTTCTTTCGGTCTTTCTGCGGTTCGTTGAGAAATTGTAGAGTTTCCGGACCAGGAAGGACTCTTCTAAATACATTAAATAATTGGACAAGGTCGGACGCGACAATTTCAGTTCTCCGGCCAATCCGGAAATCTCGATGAGCTGGCCGGGCTCTTCCATGAATATGTTCAGGATGGATTCCAAAACGGCGATATCCTTGACCTTCAAAAGCCCGGGAAGATCGCGATAGATGACCTTCTCGACAAGGCTTTCCCTGACATACTTCTTGACGACGGTCTTGTCCTCAATGCCGACCAGCTCGGGAAGGCCGAGCGTTTTCATGAATTCCGCGAAATGCCGAGAGAGTTCTTTCTCGTAAAGTCCGACAGGCCTAAGATCGATCCCTTTGAACGATAAGAATTCTTTGAAGGTCAAGGGCTCGACCTTGAATTCGAAGATCCGCCCGGCCAGCGTCTCCCGAGATCTCCTGCGGATGAACAGGGATTCGGAGCCGGAGATTACGATCTTGATGTCCTTGGCGGTGTCGTAGAGGACCTTGAGTTGATCATCCCAATCGTCAAGCTTCTGAATTTCGTCCAAGAGGAACAGATAGGCGTCTTGCCGGACGTCGACGCCGAAAAGATCTTCATATGCCCTGACGACTTCTCGTAGTTCGATATTCCTGAATTCATCAAAAGAAACATAAAGGATGTGGCTCGCCGGGAATCCGGAGCTTATTTTGTCCAGGGCGGCCTTTTCAAGAAGAGTCGTCTTGCCGACGCGACGGAGTCCGGTCAAGGCAATAATCTGGCGCAAAGGAAAAAATTTCTGGATCTCTTGATAGATGGACCTCGGCCGGAAATCAAGACGGAATTCTCCCCGCCACCAAGGATTGAATTCTCTGAGAGAATCTTTAAGATCAGGCATGGCTTTAGGTAATCATTTTTTTTACGTAAATTATAAATAACATAAAATATATATTATGTCAAGTCTGTTTATCATTAATTTTTTCTATTTTAAAGCTGGGGGCAGGGTCAAACCTACTCTTTATGTACAATTCTCCAGGCTTAGCATGCGTAAAAAGTAGCTTTGACCCCAGACTAGCCCGAGCGTCGATGTAGGATGGCCGCATCGACAGTCTTTTTAAATTAAGTGCCCGTCCACGATTCTTTTATTTCCGCGAGAACCAGACTTTCATCTCGCCCGCACCGCGGTTGGCCCATGCATAGTATGGGATGGCCAGGAAATCTTGCTCTTTTGTTGAGACGATCTTGCCCTCCGCGCTTTTTGCCGCCTCCAGCGCCTTCCCTTTGAGCACAACCACGCCCTTCAGCATGTCCGGACGGAACTCCGCCGAGAAATTCGCGGCGTCTGGAAGTACTATATTCAACGCCCGCCCGCCGTTATCAAGCCCTTCGGCGCAAAAGATTATCGGACCGCGCTGCAGGGCGACCTTACCAGCATCCTCCTTAACAGCGGCATGAGCCACAACACGTCGAACGGGCATGGGCAAAACGAGCTCGATCACATCGCCCTTTTCCCATCCCCTCTTGACTCGCGCATACCCTTTATCCAGGTCAAGCGCTACCACGGAACCGTTGACTTTGAGAATAGGCTTCTCGTCATTCTTATCCAAAGACTTATAGAGATCGCTCGGCACCGGCTGGTTCTGTGCCCAACCAGGGATGCGAACATAAACGGCAAATTCAGCCGGCTTCTCCGACTCAACCATGATTTTTACTGCCCCGTCCCATGGATAGCGAGTTTCCTGCTTTAGCCCGATCTTCTGCCCTTTCATATCGACCGCGGCCTCACTCCCGATGAATAAGCTCACATAAATAACATCGTCTCTGGTCGCATAGACATAGCCGGGGACCGACGGCAGAAAGCGGGTGATATTGGGCGGGCAGCAGGCCACTTCGAACCAGGCGCTCCGGACGTATATGCCGGCCGATTCCAGCGGGTTCTGGTAAAAGAACGACATGCCGTCGAGCGATAGCCCTGAGATCAGGCCGTTGTACATCACCCGCTCCAGGACATCGACATACTTGGCGTCGCCGTGGAGCAGGAACAACCGCTGCTGCCACAGGGCGTTGCCGATGGCGGCGCACGTCTCGGTATAGGCGCTCGCGTTCGGAAGTTCATAGGCGCTGCCGAACGCTTCGCTCGTGTCCCGAGCGCCGACCCCTCCGGTCAGGTACATTTTCTTCCCGACGACATTTTGCCAGAGCCGGTCGATGGCCTTGACGTAATCGGGATATCCGCCGAGCGCGGCCACGTCGGCCATTCCGGCATACATGTACATGGCCCGGACGGCGTGGCCGACCGCTTCCTCCTGTTCGACGACGGGCTTGTGGTTCTGCATGTATTCATCCGAATCGTAAACGGAGAACGGGTCCTTAGGGTCGTGCTTTTCGCCGCCGAAATAATGGCCGCGCTCATCGAGGAAGAATTTGGCCAGGTCGAGATAGGCGCGATTTCCCGTCACCCGGTACAGCTTGGACAGGCCGATCTCGATCTCCTGGTGGCCCGGGAATGCGCGCTTTTTTGCCGGGCCGAACGTCCGGACAAGCAGGTCGGCGTTCTTGATGGCGATGTTCAAAAAGCTTCGCTCTCCGGTCGCCAGGAAATGGGCGACGGCAGCTTCGTACATGTGGCCCACGTTGTAGAGCTCATGGCTCACGCGCAGGTTGGACCAGCGCTCTTTTCCGGCTCCCTGGGCGGGGTTCTTGGGGTCGTTAGTCCGCGTCGTGTAGAGGTAGCCATCGGGCTCCTGGGCTTTGCCGATGATCATGATCAAGTTATCGAGCTCTTTCTTGAGCTGGTGGTCGGGATGGAGCATCAGCGTGTAAGACGCGCCCTCCATGACCTTAAAGACGTCGGAATCATTGTACCGCTTTCCCTGATGCGGTCCTTTCATGAGACCCGCCGCTTTGCGGAAATTATCCACCCGGCCGGTCTCCTCGTTCATTTTCATGGCATAAGGGACTGTCACCGTGCGGTTTGTTTCCAGGCGGGGCGCCCAAAAAACATCATGGACCTGGACCTGGGTAAAAGCCACCGGGCGGATGGGATAGTCCTTCTGCGGGTCGCCTCCGGGAGCAGACAAAACGAGGAAAAAGAATGAGATGGAAACAATAAAATATTTTAGGGTGATTTGTCTTTGCATGTTGAACCTCGGTACTTTATTGTTACACAATCATGGCGAAGCGTTTTGTATCGCGGCAATCCGACGAAGTCGTTGCGAGGAGCCGTGCCGCGAAGCAATCCCCTCTGCATGACAAGGAGATTGCCACGGCACTGCGTGCCTCGCAATAACGCGTTAGCCAGATCGCCACGCTCCCTAAGGTAACGCGCGATGACCGACCTAATAAATCCCCCTTTATTTCCCAAGAAGGTAGGGGGGTAATAAGATTTAAATCTTTAATCTTTGCTCCTTCTCTTTCCCCCTTGCTTTTCCAAGAAGGCAGAGGAATTAATGACATTATTTCAAAATCTTTCTGCATGCTTTAGGTCGGTCAGATGTCTCCCCCTCTTATTTCCCGACCTGGATTTCATACAGCGAGATGCTGAGCGGGGGGAACGTCAGTTTGCTTCCGAACGGGGCGTTGCTCGTCTCCTGGATCTTCACGGCCGGCTCTTTTCCGGGCTCGTTGTAGACCATCTCGTTGCTGCCCGTGATTAAATAGAGCTTGGCCGATTTGGGAACGCTGATCCCTTTGAACGAGAGCGGCAGAGTCTGGGCCGTTTTGGTCGGGTTGACGACGGCCAGGGTCAGGACTTTTTTGCCTTCCTTCCAGGCGGCCGCGACGTCCAACGGCTCGGGAGCGCCGCTCACCTTCACCGGGATCGTCCCGTAATGTGCGCGGTAGAGCTTCAGCACCAGTCCGGTTGTTTCAAACTCGGCCGCGGTCTTTGTCGTTTTAATGGCGCCGATCACGTTGACCGTCTGGGCGTAGTTGGCCATATAAATGATATCGCTCTGCCGGAAATATTCGTGCAGGCCCTCGGCGATCCCCAGCCCGTCCTTCCAGAAATACCGCGTGCCCAGCTCGCCGTAAAGATGGTCCCCGTACCAGTAGTTCCATTCGTCCAGGGCGATGCGGATGTCCTTGCCTTTGAGGGTGGGGATCGTCGTCCTGTATTTGCGGTGGGCCTCGGCGATCTGCCGGACCTCGCGCGGGATCTGCGAAATATGGCTCAACAGGCCGGGGAGCTCGCCGCAGTAAAAATGCTCGCTGATATAATCCATGGCGTCGCTGCTTTCGGCCAGCATCCCTTCGCTCCAGGTCCCGACTGCGCCGACCGCAATCAGCTTGATGGTCGGGTCCTTGGCCCGCATCGCCTGAGCGAAACGGTTGTGCTTTTTCGTGTAATCCTGGAGCGGCATATGTCCGAGCTGCCAGTTTCCATACATTTCGTTGCCGATCGACCAGAACTTGACGCTCCATGGTTGCGGATGGCCGTTCTGGGCGCGCCATTTTCCCATGGCTGTGTCCGCGGCGCCGTTGACATACTCGACTTCTTCGGCGGCCAGCGTCTCGCTCCCCTGCCCGCTGTTGACGCTGATATAGGGGTCTGTTCCGATGAGCCGGCAGAAATCCAGGAACTCATGGATGCCGACGTCGTTGTGCTCGATGCCCAGCCAGGCCGGGTTTTTTCGCGGCGGGCGCCGGTCGGGATCGCCGAGGCCGTCCTTCCAGTCGTAGCCGCTGACAAAATTTCCGCCCGGCCAGCGATAAACAGGCGCGTCGAGTTCCTTGAGGACCTTGAGGACCTCGGGCCGGAAGCCCTCGACGTTATCGGCCGGCATGATGGAGACCGTCCCGACGCGGAAAGCCTCGCTGCCTTTGCTTGCGATCTCCAGCCGCGCGTTTTCGCTCGTCCCCTCGGCTTTAAAAGAAAGGGGGACGGTGCGGTAATCGTTGTTTAATTCGGATAGGCTTAAAGTCTGCCTCTCTCCGGCGCCGGGGCCCCAAGCCAGGCTGACCTGTACGGGCAATGAGCCGGGGTCGGCGGCTATGATAATGCGGCCCACATAGCTTTTGCCTTTGATGACGGCCAGGCTGTCCTGATAGATGCCGCCGGCTTCGCCGTTCCCTTTCAGGCGGATTTCCGGCGCGTGGACGCCGACATAGGGCAGGATGGGGTTCAGCCGGACATTGCGGGGCTCGCCGATGATCTTCCATGCCGATTCCTTGCCGCCGACAGGATAGCAAAATTTGCGGTCTTCGAGCATCTCGGCCCAGATGCCCTGGTAGATGCAGCGGCCGAGGTGTTCGATGAATTGGCCGTAGATGTATTTGGAGATCGGGGCCATGGTCTTTGTCGTATCGATGACCGCCTCTGGTTTCAACGTTCTTGCGGAAAGGAGCTCGAGCTGGATGTCGTCAAACCAGGCCGTTCCCGTCGCTTTTCCCCAGCCGCCGAAAAGGCAGTTGACCGAGACCGCGTCCGTGCCAGCGGTATCGAAGACGACTTCGACACGGGTCCAGTCCTGGGTGCCGCTGACAGCCTTGGTCATGATGTCCATGGCGTGGAGGTTGATCAGCGCCCCTCTGCTCGTCCCGGGCTTAAGGTCGCGAGTCTTAATCCAGCCGCTCAGCCGGTACTTGGCGTAAGGCTGGACGATGACGATGCTCTGGAATGACGAATCCGCGCCGTCGGCCGACGAGATTCTTATGCTGCGCTTGCCTGAGTGCGCCACTGATTCATCAACCGCAAACTCGGCCTTCGGCTGCCAGTTGACCGTCCGCCAGCCCTTGGGCCGGTTTCCTTCAACGTCCTCGAACGACGGATTGGCAATGGGATTTTTTGCCGATGCGGTGAATCCCGAAGACTGCTTTTCTTGCATAGAAAAAGCATATCCAATGAGAGCAACAATGACAACTAAAAGAACGATGAGGCCGTTGAGAACAAGCTTAAGACTATTTTTCCCCGTGTTTTTCATGGCACCTCCAACCTTTTAATCCCCCTTAATTCCCTAAGGGGGGAGGGGGATTAATAAGTTTAAATCTTTACTCTTCTATCCTGCTCATGTTTTATCCCCCCCCCAATTCCCTAAGGGGTGGGCGGATTAATGGGTGGCGTCGCTGCTGCCCCATTGTCTGCACTTAAGCCCCTCATCCTCTGATGGGGCTCGGGCTATGCCGTGTAAAAACCCATCTGGGGACGGAGCGGGCACGGTTAAGAAAATTGGATAAGAGATTTGGGAAGGGATGAAGCGACCATGAGGGATTTAGCCTAAAAATATCGTCTTTTGAGGGAAGCCCCTTTGGGGCCGGCGAGAATGTATAAGCCGGCTCCCAAAAAAAAGAAACGCCGCATTGTGGACAAGGACATCTTTTTAGCGCGGCTATCAGGCATGCGAGAAACGCAGCCGCCGAAAAAGACGATATTTTTATGGCGTTAAAAATCCCGTTAGGGAGCGAATCCCTTCCCAAAGCTCTCGCTAACCATCTGCATCCAGCCAAATTATTTCACCTTCCACTCGTGGATGCCCGCCGAGAACTTCTCCGGCAGCTGGATCTCCAGGCGCATCGCGGCAGTGCGCACGGGCGCAAAGCGAACCGTGTTGTAGGCGTCTTTTTCCACGCCGTACGGGTTGAGGTTCTTCACGGGAACCCACGTGTTGCCCGCTTTAAAGAGCGCCTTCCAGGACCTGGGCACGCGGCATTCTCCCAGGCCGGTATCGTCAAACCAGTAGACGGACACTTCCGACACGAGCCTCGGGCCCCTGAAATCGTACTGGACCCATTCCAGGGTCCCCTTCTTCGGCCACCAGTGGAAGTAGCCGACGGAATGGTCGTTGGAATTTTCGGGCTCGAACTGGTCGTTGATCGTAGAGACGCCCCTTCCCCCGGATGCGCCGGCCTTGGCCAGAGAGGCCGCCGTAGGCTCCGGCACGGGGCGCGCCAATTTCGGCTCGCCCGCCAGCCAGACGGCCATCTCGCCTTTACCGCGGTGGGCCCAGGCATAGTACGGGACGAGCATGAGTTTCTGTTTTTCGCTGACGATCTTGCCGCCTTTGGCTTTGTAAGCCGTCGCTTCGCCGTTGATGACCATGACGCCGTTCAAAAGATCGCTCCGCATTTCGGCCGTCAAGGGCGCCTGCATATCGAGGACAAGGTCGCTGACCAGGCCGTTGTTGTCCGGCCACTCCGCACAATAGACGATCGGGCCGCGCTCGATGGCCACGCGGCCGGCGTCCGCCTTGACGTTTTCATTCGCCGAGACACGATGGATCGGCATGGGCAGGCTGATCTCTACCGTGTCATTCTTGTTCCAAGCACGCGCGATCGGCAGATAGCCTTTTTCAATATTCAAGGGGATTGTCTCGCCGTTGACCTTCACGACCGGCTTTTCTTCGGTCCCGTCGGAATAGCTGTACAGATCGCTCGGCAGAGGCCTGCCTTGAGCCCACTCGGGAATCCGGACATACAAGATAAAGGAACCGGCCTTCTCCGGCGCGACCAGGATTTTGACGTCGCCCTGCCAGGGATAATCCGTGGTCTGCTCGAGCCTGACCTTGCCGGTTCCGGTGTTTACGTCGGCCGTCCCCTGGGCGTAGAAGTTGACATAAATGTTGTCGCCGGCCACGCCGTAGGCGAATCCGCCCAGCTCGGCGATGAACCGGGCGATGTTGGGCGGGCAGCAGGCGCAGGTGAACCAAGTGCTGCGCTCATGCTGGCCGAAGGAGGCCAAAGGATTGGGGTAGAAATATTTGTCGCCGGCCAGGCCCGCGCCCGAAAGGAAGGCGTTGTAGGTGGCGCGCTCGAAGAGATCCATATACTTCGCGTCGCCGTAGTAGAGAAACATCCGGTAGTTCCACAGGGCATAGGCGATCGTGGCGCAGGTTTCGGCATAGCCGCTGGCGTTGGGCAGATCATAAGCCGGGCCGAATCCCTCCCACCCGCCGGCCGCACCGATGCCGCCCGAAAGGTAAAGCTTCTTGGCAACGACGTCGTCCCAGATCTTGTCGAGGGCGTCCATGTAGCGCCGGTCGCCCGTCAGCGCTGCCACATCCGTCATGCCCGAATAGAGGTAGGCCGCACGCACGGCGTGTCCCACGGCTTCGGCCTGTTCCACGACCGGCTTGTGATCCTGGGCATAATCGCCGTAGAGCTCGTGGCCGGCGGCATTGCCCCGCTCGTCAATGAAGAATTTGGCCACGTTCAGGTACTTCATCTTCCCCGTGAGCCGGAAGAGCTTGACCAGGCCGATCTCGATTTCCTCATGGCCGGGGACCAGCTTGAGCTGGTCTTTGCCCGGACCGAAGGTCTTGTCGATAAAATCGGCGCTTTTGAGCGCCACGTCGAGGAGCGATTTCTTCCCGGTGGCCTGGTAGTGGGCAACGGCCGCTTCGTAAAGGTGACCCAGGTTGTACAACTCGTGGCTATCCTTGAGGTTGACCCAGCGCTCCTTGCCCGACATCTGCGGCGGGTTCTTGGGATCGATCGTCCGGGCCGTGTAGAGGTAGCCATCCGGCTCCTGGGCCTTGGCGATCTTGCCGATTATCTCATCGACCTTCTTGTCCAGCTCAGGGTCGGGATGGAGTGTCAGGGAATAGGACGCCGCCTCGAGGACTTTATAAAGATCAGAGTCATCAAAGGCGTACCGGGTGCAGAATTTGCCCTGGGTCGCTCCACCGGCGATCTCGAAATTCTTGACGCGGCCCGTGTTTTCGCATTCCTGGATGTTATGGGGGATCGTCACGGTCCGGTCGATCTCCTGGCGGTCCGCCCAGAAGCCGCCGGTGAATTTCACATCGGTCAGAGGCACTGCCTTTATGGAATAGTCCGATTTGGGTTTCTGGGCGCAGCTCGCGCCGAACGTCAAGAGCGCTATAAAAACAAGGAAAGGCCGAAACCAGCCCGATTTTTTCATTTTTCCCCTCCTCCTCTCAAGGCAACCCTCAAGATAATTCAATAAAAGGGTCCCTCTCATCTCGTGTGGGTCAATCCGGGAGTCCGGGTTTTATGATCCACACGAAATTGGAGAGAGCCCAATATATTACAATCTGCCAAAAATGAAAATATGCGCCTTCCGTCAGGAGTTCAACCGGGGGTCGCCGGTCTTTCTGAACCAGAAATCCAGTCCCTCCTCGAGCAGCCGGCGGACGAGCGGCGCCGGCCGACTGGAGATCAGACCCATGCCGCCCTTTCTTTTTCAAAGGCTTTATAAGTTTACCCGAAGACGGGACCAACCTCAACCGTCTTTCGAATCCGTCGGTGTTGAAGGGGAACGACGGCCGGTATTCATAAAGCTTGACAGTCTTTCGCGTGAAACATAATATACAAAGAGATACCAACGAGGAGGGTTTTATGAACAAGAAAATTCATAAAAAAATTTTAATATATGGGCTCTGTCTGCTTCTATTGGGCTGGACGTCTTCCCTTTGGGCGCAGGTGCAATTCAAGGGCCGGCTTATGACGGGCGTAGGTCCCGTGAGCAACGTCCGGATAAAAATTGAAAGTTTCTCGACCCCGGACGAAATCCGCGGATTGCAGCAGGTCTTGGCCGGCGGCGGCGAGGACGGATTTTTTGCCGCTTTCCGCCAATTAAACAAAGCCTCCCTGCGTTTTTTTGGAGGCCCCGGCTTGAATATCGGCCTCCATGCCGCCTATGAAATCCCTACAGATAATGGATACAAGATCTTTCTCTATGGCAAAAGCCAGAGCGTTGAGCCGGGGTCCAGCCGAAGGGGCCTTGGAGGATTCCTCTTCCTGGTTGTTGTGCTGGATCTGGACAAGAATTACAAAGGCGAAGGGAAAATCTACGAAACTGCCAGAATCCGCTTCACCGATCTGGGCACCATGGAGATGGAGTCCTCTATAACCGCGCCCAAAATGCTTGTCAGCATCAGCCCGGTGAAATAAATCGAATCTTTTATCCGCAACGCGACATCATCCCGGTGCCCTCTCCGGTTTCAAAAAAATTATTGAATGCCGTACTGTTTTGTGAAATAAAAACATCTCCCGCTTTAATCGGGCCTGACAAGGAGAATTAAGGACCGGGGTCAAACCTACTCATTACGCACAATTCTCCAGGGGAGCTTGCGTAATGAGTAGGTTTGACCCCGGATTTTGACGCCGGATTAGGGAGAAAGACAAGGATGAAATCAGCCAAAATTATTCGCGCCGGCGGGGCGCTGTTGATCGCGGCGGGCCTTTTGCTGGCGGCCCAGAAAGGGCCGTCGTCCATCGACCCGGCCCCGAATGCCCCGGCCCGCATCGATGCGGCGGACGGAAAGATCCGGATCACCTACGCCAGCAGGCTCATCTTCGAAGGGAGCATTGAAGCGGAAGCTAAAGCGCTTCAGCAGCATTCGCAGGTCTACACGACCGGCGACAAGGTCGAACAAATGCTTCTCTTCTTCAGCCAGGACAGCAGGACACCGGTCAAGCTCTCAGGAACGATCCGCGGCAGCGAAGAGGCGTTCCCCTGCGAAGCGGATCGCCGCGACCGCCGCGGCGCGGGCCCTCTCATCGTCCGCCACGTCTCGGGTCTCAGCCAAAGCCTCCTCAACCGCGCCGTCTATGACCGGAAGCAGGATTGGGTCCTGTCGGTGGATGGAAATCCAAGAGTGACGGTCTTGCCCATCGATTCGTCCTCCCAGGGCAACTCCTTCGCCCTGACCGCCGAAGGGAACGAAATCGTCCTCCGCTTTCGGCCCCGGTTTTACCAGAAGCACCGCGGCCTCGCCTATTTCGAGCCCTGGACCTACAAACCCTGGGCTGGCTCCGTGGCCGGCTGGATCTCCTGGTTCGCCTTCTTCGATAGGGTCACCGAGAAAGACATGCTGGAGACGGCCGACGTCTTCTCCGAAACCCTCCGGCCGTACGGCTATGAATATTTCCAGATGGACGACGGCTATCAGCGCGCGACCGGCGCTCCCGAATTCTGGCTGAATCCCAACGAAAAATTCCCGCGCGGCCTTGAATTCCTCGCCGGCTATATCAAGAGCAAAGGCTTGATCCCCGGCATCTGGATGGGCGTCCAGGTCTCTCAGGAGGATTTCGTCCGGAAGCACCTCGACTGGTTCGTCCGAGACGTCCGGGGGAATCCCGTCCGCGGCAACTGGATAAGCTTCCCCTTGGACGCGTCGAACCCGGAAGCGCTCCAAAACGTCGTCCGGCCGCTCTTCCAGGGATTCCGTGCCCAAGGCTGGGAGTATTTCAAAGTGGACGGGCTTCGCCATTTGCGCTATGAAGGGTACAACGCGAACAAGGATTATTTCGACCGGAAAAAAATCGACCGCGTCGATGCCTATCGCCGCTACGTGAAAACCGTGCGGGACGTCATCGGGCGGGACCACTTCATGCTCGGCTGCTGGGGGATCCGTCCGGAATTGACCGGCCTCATCGACGGCTGCCGGATCGGCGACGACGGCTTTGCCTACGCCGGCCTCGCCCAGTACAACTCGTTCAATAATGTCGTCTGGCGGAACGACCCGGACCACATCGAGCTCAACGAGGACGCCTTCCGCTCGACCTTAGTGACGACGCTCACGGGCTCGCTACTCATGCTCACCGACAAACCGGCCCTCTACCGGACCGCCGCCATCGAGCCGGCCAAGCGCGCCGTGCCCGTCCTCTTCACCCTGCCTGGCCAGGTCTTCGATGTCGACCCTTCGCGTTCGCTAAACCTCTGGCGCGCCGACGTCGAGGTCAGCGGCTCGGGCCCGCGCGTCTTCGACGGCGGCTACACGCCGGCCTGCTTCCTGTACCTGCTGGAGATCGACCGGCCTTTCGAAAATTGGCTCGCTCTCGGCAGGACGGGCGGCGATTTTGCAGAGATCCGGTTCGCCGACCTCGGCCTCGACCCGGAACGCGAGTATTTCGTTTTCGAGTTCTGGTCGAAGAAGCTTCTGGGCGGCTTCACCGGCTCGTTTGCGCCGGGCCCGCTCGACCCGAAATTCCGGTCCCAGGCATTCTGCATCCGGGAACGCAAGCCGCATCCGCAGCTCATCGCCACAAGCCGCCACGTCACATGCGGCGGTGTGGACCTTCTGGACGCGCGCTGGGATGGGGCATCGCTTTCCGGAAGAAGCCGAGGCGTCGAAGGCGATCCCTACATCCTCTATATCACGGAGCCGACGGGCTTCACTTTCGATAAGCTCGATATTCAAGGCGCCAAACTCGAAAAGACCGAACGCAGCGGCGGCCTTCTTCGGCTGACGCTGATGCCCGGCGGGGACGCAGAAATCCTCTGGTCGGCGAAATTCTCCAAAATTGGCGACTCCGCTGCTCATTAGCGACAAACGTATAGAAAAATTTAAGTACCATCGCGAGAAAGGAAGCGGCGTGGCGATCCCACCAGATTATGCTAATACATACGCAATAAATAAAGTGACAAAGTATGGGCGGCGCTTAGGCCGCCCTCAAGCCCCCGTAGCGGAGGGGGGCCCCGTC
>CAZIDN010000070.1:0-17794 GCA_964537875.1 uncultured Eubacteriales bacterium | reverse complement strand
TCTCGAGACATTGCAATTTTTTCCGGTCTCCCTTATAATCCTTTATGGAAAGAAACGACATGGGGGCGAACGGATTCGACGGAGATAGTGAGGCAGAAAGCTCATGTCGAGATTCCATCCACCTCGTAAAACGGTGGACCCAAGTAAGTGCAGAAGCACAACCTGTTGCTGCCTAAAAAATAGGCATGCCGTTTCTCAGGTTCTCTCCTGCGGTTCTTGAGAAGCGTCGACAAGCAGGATAGCCGGCCGGGTCGGCCTTGAGCCTGGCGGGTGAAACATCTTCGGGGCTGGTTCGGCGGCGCCCTTCCTCTTCGGGCACCGCGGAACGAGTAGAAGGAAGAGGATACGCATGTAGAGGCTTTCTGCTGAATGTCTTCGGACGCGGGTTCGATTCCCGCCGCCTCCAAAATTTTTTATTCATGAACATGCCGAAAAGAACAGTCCGGATTCTATGCGGGCCCGGCCTTGTCCTTCTAGCCCTTGTCCTGGCCCTGTCCGCGGCCGGGGTGTCCGGCTCGAAGGAGCTGAAGACCATCGTCATCGACCCGGGCCACGGCGGCATGGACTTAGGCGCAAAAGGCAAATTCGGGACGCTCGAAAAGAACATCACCCTGGCCGTGAGCTTCAAGCTCAAGGCGCTCATCGAGCAGAACCTGCCCTACCGGGTGGTCCTGACCCGGGACAAGGATATCGACGTTTCGATGGAGAACCGGTCGGCGATCGCGAACAATAATGACGCCGTCTTGTTCATCAGCGTTCATATCAACGGGTCCCAGCGGAAAAAGGCCCAGGGCTCGGAGACGTTTTTCATGAACTTGAACGCTTCGGATGAGGAAACCCGGAAGCTGGCCTATATGGAAAACACGTCGGCCGAGCTCGAGAAACAAATCGAGGATAAGAACAAGGACGAGGTCAAGACGATCCTCTGGGACATGGCCCAGTCCGCTTACATCAAGCAGAGCAGCCAGCTGGCCGAGGAAATCCAGAAGGAACTCAACATCTTCCTGGGGACGGAGAACCGGGGCATCAAGCAGGCGCCCTTCAAAGTCCTGAAGGGAGTCGCCTGCCCGGCCATTCTGGTGGAAGTGGCCTTCATCTCCAATCCGGAGGAAGAGCAGAAGCTGATCAAGGACGATTTCCAGCGAAAAGTCGCGGAGGCCATCTACCAAGGCCTGAAAAAATACACAAAGCTTTTTTCTTGAGGACAGCAGGGATCATGGACAGAACGAAAGCGATTCTTTTTTTCGTCCTTGTTTTCCTGCTTGTCGTCCTGGCCTTCATCTTCTTAAAAAACAGCGGCCGCGAGCGGATCAAGAAGCCGGGAGAAATCCCCCAGCCCGCGGTTTCGACCCAAGCCCCCATCGAGAAGTCGACGCGAAAAGTCACTCTGTTTTTCCTGCGGGAGGAAGACAGCCAGCTCGTCCCAGAGGAGCGGGATATCGCCTCGGATCCTTCGACCGTCCGCGAAGCGGAGGAGGTGATCGCCGAGCTCATCAGGGGATCGCAGACGGGCCTGGTTTCATCCCTGCCTGCCGAGACCAAGCTGGTCCAGCTGTTCATCACCAAAGAAGGCGTCGCCTATGTCGATTTTTCCAAGGACCTGGTCGATAAACACCCGTCCGGCTCGGCGGCGGAAATCTCCACGGTCTACTCCATCGTCAACTCGTTGGCCTACAATTTGAAGCCCATTAAGAAGGTTTTTATCTTGATCGAGGGCGAGGAAAGGGAAACGCTGGGCGGCCATATCAGCCTGGACCATCCCTTTCTGCCGGACTATTCTTTGATCGTCAAAGAGTAGCAGGCCCATATCACTTCGACCATGAACACCGATCGGACGAAAAGATTGCCTCAGGTCGTCATCTTGGGTTTCCCCAACGCCGGAAAATCCACTCTGTTCAACAAGTTGCTGGGGAAACGGAAAGCCCTGGTCCATTCCCTTCCCGGGATGACCAGGGACCGTGTCGTCTCCCTCTGCACCCTGCACGGCAAGAGGTTCGAGCTTGTGGATACGGGAGGTTTTTTGGATTTCCAGGCCGATCGCCTTTCCTCCGATGTCAAGGCAAAAGCCTGGGAAGCGGCCAAGACAGCAGACCTTCTCTTGTATCTCCTGGACGGGAAGAGGGAACTGCTGCCTGCCGAAGAAGACCTCTTCCGGTCCTTGAAAAAGCTGGGAAAACCTGTCCTTGTTGTCGTCAATAAAATCGATGTCGAGTCCCAAAGGTTTGCCGCGGGCGATTCTTACAGGCTGGGAGAAGACAGGATCTTTTTCATCTCGGCTGAGCACAAAATCAACCTGGACGAATTGGAGGAGGCCATTGCCGATGCTCTTCCGTCCGGAGCCGAGGCGGGGCCGGACGCCGGCGAACCTCGGCCCCTCAAGATCGCTATTGTCGGCAGGATCAATGTCGGAAAATCATCGCTGGCCAACCGGCTCTGCGGAGAGGAAAGGTTCATCGTCAGCGAGATCCCGGGAACGACCAGGGACAGCTCGGATGTCCTGATCTGGAGGGGAGACACGCCGTTTCTTCTCGTCGACACCGCCGGAATCCGCAAGCTGGCCCGGGTTTCAGACGAACGGGAAAGCGCCGGCGTCATCAAGGCCAAAAAGAACATCCCCCTGGCCGATGTCATCTGCCTGGTTCTGGATGCGGGAGAATTTCCAACCCGCCAGGATACGGCGGTCGCCCGCCTGGCCCGCGACTCGGGTAAGCCGCTTGTCCTCGTCCTGAACAAATGGGACCTCGTCCGGGAGAGTCAAGTCACTCTGGCTCAGGTCAAGGACATCATTTTTCAAAGGCTTGATTTCATAAGCTATGCCCCCCTGCTGACTGTCTCCGCCCTGACGGGAAAGCGGGTCACCCAGATCCTGGACCTGGCGGAGAAGGTCCATCAAAACGGCCTCAAAAAAATCGGGACGTCCGGCCTGAACAAGTTTTTGGCGTCTGTCCAAAAGACGAATCTGCCACTGTCAAACACCCGGAAAAGATTCAAAATCAAATACATGACCCAGAAAGCAGTGCTGCCCCCAACGTTTGTCCTTTTCTCGAGCTCGCGGTCCGCCTTCGCTCCGTCCTACGAGAAATATTTCACGGAACGCTTGCGGGAAAAATTCGGCCTGTGGGGGACTCCGATCAAGCTGATTCTCAAGTCAAGCTAGTCCCGCGTCCCGCCCCAGCCTCTTCGTTTTTCTTGACTTTGCGGCTCCGTTCGTTTATAAATTTATTCTATTCTAAACAAGGGACTCTCGATGTCCAAGGAGGTCAGGATGTCTCGCCAACGCACTCATCTTTTTCTCGTTGCGACGCTCGCACTCATGGTCGTTTTTACCTTTGCCGGCTGCAAAAAACTGAGTTTGAAAAATTTGCAGGGAAATTATCATTTCAACAAGGCCAATCAGCTCTTCAAAGACAGTAAATTCAGCAAGGCGGTCGTAGAATACGAACTTGCCCTTAAATACAACCCCACGCTTGTCCAGGCCTACCGCTTCCTGGGAGAGAGCTACAAGAGCCGTTTCGTTCCCGCCAAAGATACTCCTGAAAATAAAGCTTTTGCCGAGAACGCTTTGGAGGGCTTGAGGAAGGCCTACGAAATCGACCTCAACAACGAGGATATCATTTATTCCCTCGGCGACATGTACGACAGAATGAGGAATTTCGATGAAGCCGAGAAGATGTACCTGAGGATCGTCGAGCTCGAGCCCGGCAACATGAACAACTATTATGTCTTGGCCGAGTTCTACAAGCGCTATATGGGCGAAAAGCCGGAGCTGAGGAAAAAGGCCGTGGATATGTATCTCCGGAGGATCGAAACCGACCCGGAGAGCGTCCAGGGCTATGCTTACATGTACCAATATTACGACAACCTGCCGATTGACGCGAACAAAGATTTATTCGATAAAGCACTGTTCTATGAACAAAAGCGCCTGGCCCTTGAACCGAACAGCGCCGAAATGTATTACACCATCGGCGTCAACCGGTTCAACAAAGCCTACCGGCTCCAGAATTTTCTCGGCCAGGCGGAAAGGGAAGCGCTGGCGGCCGAGAGCGAAAAGAACCTGTTTAAAGCCATCGAGCTCGACCCGGCCTACCCCGATCCTTATTCCTACGTCAAAATCCTTTATATAAACGTCCATGCCGTTCTGTATCCCGAAAAAGAATCCCGCTACAAAGCCGAAGCCGACCGCTATGGGGAAAAATACACGGAGGCCAAGAAACGGCAAGTGGACCGCTTGAAGTTCGAAAAGGAACTGAAAAAGACGACCTGAGCGCCGGATTTTGGACTCCTAGGGTCGACTCTTAAATACGCTTCTCCCTGATCAAGAGCGGGACTGTGTTTATCCCCTTAAAAGACGAAAACCCGACGGCGTGATCACCCTGGTCTTTATGTGGGTCGTCCCCGTCCCCGCGGCCATCATCCTGGGACTCTGGTTCCTGCTGCAGGTCCTTAACGTGGGTCTGGGTGGAGGAGTGGCCTGGTTCGCCCATATCGGCGGATTCCTTGTCGGTATCTGGCTCGTCTTGGTGTTCGTCAAAAGGCGGCGGGTTGCTTCCTTTCGATAAATGCCCCTCCGAGTTGACTTTCCGGCCGATATTTAGTATCTTATTGCATCATTTAAACTTATACTTATTATAGAGAAAGTTTAAAAATTCATCATTTTTGAGGTCTATGAGGATGAAGACATTTGTCCCAAAAAAGGATGACATCGAGAAGAAATGGTGGGTAGTCGACGCCGAAGGCCGAATCCTGGGAAGACTGGCCACGGAAGTGGCGACCCTGCTCCGCGGAAAAAATAAGCCGCAATTTTCCAGTTTTCTCGATACGGGCGATTTTGTCATTGTGATCAACGCCGAAAAGGTGAGTGTCACGGGCAAAAAGCTGGCCCAAAAAGAATACTATTCTCATTCTCAATATCCGGGAGGGCTGAGAACGGACGTCCTCCAGGACCTCCTGGCCAAAAAGCCTGAAGAGGTGATCAAAAAAGCGGTTTGGGGAATGATTCCCAAGAACAAGCTCGGCCGCGCGGTCTACAAGAAGCTCAAAGTGTACCGCGGCCCTGAACACCCGCACCAGGCTCAGAATCCCCAGGAATACAAGTTTTAGGAGGAGCTGTTGAGTCTAATCCAGTACTACGGAACAGGAAAACGCAAGACATCCGTGGCCCGGGTCTTTCTCCGGTCCGGAAAAGGCGAAATCACTCTGCTCGTCAATAAAAAGACGCGCCCCTTTGCCGATTATTTTTATCTGGATTCCTACAAGCTGACCGTCCGGCAGCCGTTGATGCTGACCGAGACCGAGAGCAAGTTCGACATCTTCTTGCGCGTCGAGGGCGGTGGCGTCAGAGCCCAGTCCGAAGCCATCCGGCTGGGAATCGCCAGGGCCCTGGTCGAGTTCAACAGGGAGCTCAGGCCGACCTTGAAATCGGCCGGCCTATTGACCCGGGACGCCCGCATCAAAGAGCGGAAAAAATACGGCTTGCTGGGCGCCCGCAAAGCTCCCCAATATCATAAACGGTAACGTGAACGGAGGAATGCCCTTGGTCTCAGTAACAATGAAGGAACTCTTAGAAGCCGGCGTTCATTTTGGCCACCAGACTAAACGCTGGAACCCGAAGATGAAGGAATATATCTACGGCCAGAGAAACGGGATCTATATCATCGACCTGCAAAAAACCATAAAGGTTTTTAAGGAAGCCCTGCAGTTCGTCAAAAACGTCTCCGAGAACGGAAAGTCCGTCCTGTTTGTCGGCACCAAGAAACAGGCCCAGGATATCGTCAAGGACGCGGCGGCCAAATGTGAATCCAGCTATGTCAACCAGCGCTGGCTGGGCGGGCTTCTGACGAATTTTAAGGTGATCCGCGGCAGCATCGATAAGCTTGTCGAGATGGAAGAGATGAGGGACGACGGCCGATGGGACCTTCTGTCCAAAAAAGAGCAGTCGAAAATGGAGAAGGTCTACCGGAAGCTCTCCAAAAACCTGGGGGGCATCAAGACCATGACCGGCGTCCCTGGAGCGCTCTTTGTCATCGATTCCTCGAACGAGGAGATCGCCATTTCCGAGGCCCAGAAGATGAATCTGCCCATCGTGGCCGTGGTCGACACCAACGGCAATCCGGACAATATTCACTACCCGATTCCCGGGAACGACGATGCGGTCCGGGCCATCGAGCTCTTCACCTCGAAAGTGGCGGACGCGATCATCGAGGGCAAAAAGAGCCGGATCGAAAAAAGTATGCTTCAGGACAAGAAAACGGAAGAAGCGCCTTCCGAGACGAGCAAGCCCGAAACCGCCGGCAAGGGCGGCGGAAGGCGGGAGACGGGCTGAATTCATTCCTGATTCGGGATAAACGAAGGAGAGAACATGGACATCACAGTGGAACAGGTCAAAGAGCTGCGCGAACGGACAGGGATCGGTATGATGGAATGCAAGAAGGCCCTTGAAGAGGCCGCGGGGGATGCCGAAAAAGCCATCGAGATCCTGCGGAAAAAAGGACATGCCCGGGCCAAGGACAAGGCCCATCGGGAGACCTCCGAGGGGATGGTCGGGTCCTATATCCATATGAACGGAAAGATCGGCGTGCTGGTCGAAGTCAACTGTGAATCGGACTTCGTCGCCCGCAACGAGGAGTTCAAGGACCTCCTGAAAAATATCGCTATGCACATCGCGGCGGCCCGGCCCAAGTATATCGCTCCCGCGGACGTGCCGGCGGACGAGCTGGAGAAGGAGAAGGACATCATCCGCGAGCAGTTCAAGGATTCCAAGAAGCCGCCTCAGATCGTGGAGAAGATCGTCGAGGGCAAGCTGGCCAAGTTCTACGAGGAAGTCTGCCTGCTCGAACAGCCGTTCATCAAGGATGATAAGACGCGCATCAAGGACCTCCTGGCGGCCTTCATCGCTAAGTTCAAAGAGAATACGAGAGTCAGCCGGTTCGCCCGGTTTGAGATAGGAAAGTAGGCCGATAAGCCCATGCCCGCCCCCAAGCCAGTCTACAAAAGGATCCTGCTGAAGCTCTCGGGCGAATCCCTCCTGGGCAGGCTTCAATACGGGATCGATTTTAAAACCACGGCGGCCATCTGCCAGGAGATCAAGGACGTTTACGACCTGGGCGTCCAGATCGGCATCGTCATCGGCGGCGGCAACATCTTCCGCGGCTATCGGGGCACGGCCGAAGGAGTGGATCGTGTTTCGGCCGACCAGATGGGGCTCTTGGCGACCATCATCAACGGCATCGCCCTCCAGGACGCGCTGGAAAGAGCCGGTGTGCTCACCCGTCATATCTCGGCCATCGAGGTCAAAGCCTTGGCCGAGCCGTTTATCCGGAGACGCGTCGTCCGCCACCTGGAAAAAGGCCGGATCGTCATTTTCAGCGCGGGCACCGGCAATCCCTATTTTACGACCGACACGGCGGCGGCTTTGCGGGCCCTGGAAATCAAGGCCCAAGTCATCCTCAAGGCGACCAAGGTAGAGGGCATTTACACGGACGACCCGATGACGGACAAGACCGCCAAGAAATTCCGTTCCATCCGCTACATGGACGTCATCAAGCGCGGCCTGAAGGTCATGGACACGACGGCGATCTCGCTCTGCAAGGAAAACGACCTGCCCATCATCGTCTTCAACTTGAGGAAGCGCGGCAATATCAAGCGGGCGGTCCTGGGCGAGGACATCGGCACCAAAGTCTATTAGGCCTGCCCGGGCGTGGAGCTATGCGACAAAGCGACCTCCTCTTGCGGCCGGCCGCAACACATTGAATTCTGGGGGTGAACGATGGTCAAAGATGTTTTAAAGGATCTCGAAAAGAGGATGAAAACATCTCTGGAGCACTTCCGGAAAGACCTCGGCAAGCTCCGGACGGGACGGGCCAACCTCAGCATTTTTGAGGATATCAAAGTCGAGTATTACGGCGTCCTGACGCCGGTCAACCAGATGGCCAAGATCGGCGTGCCCGACCCGAGCCTGATCACGGTCCAGCCCTACGACACGTCGCTGTTGGAAGCCATCGATAAGGCCGTCAAGGCCGCCGACCTGGGCCTGAACCCCATCAACGACGGCAAAGTCCTGAAAATCCCCATCCCGCCCCTGGATGAGGAACGGCGGCGGGAGATCGTGAAGAAAGTCAAAAAGATGCTCGAGGACGAGAAAACCGCCCTCCGCAACATGCGGCGGGAGAGCAAGGAATTCATCGAGGAGCTCGAAAAAGAGAAAGAGATCAGCGAGGACGACAAGTTCAAAGGCTTGGACGAGCTCCAGAAAATCACCGACGACTATACCAAAAAGATCGAGGACGCCGCCGCGGTCAAAGAAAAAGAGATCATGCAGATCTAGAAGGCTCGGGGTATGCCTTTCACCATACCCTTTGGTGGACGAGCTTGTTATCCCTGAAGACCACCCGAATGTAGGCGAGCTCTTGGGCGATATTTTTTTGGCCCATGCCGCGCAGGGACATGTTCATCTGGACTTCCGTAGTCGCTTCCTCCCGGCCCAAAGGCTTTTGAAAAAGCATAACCTTATAGGCTCCCTTGGGCGCGAAGATGTCCTGGGCTTCCTGCTTGGAAAAACCGCGCTTCTGGAAATTATTTTTGATGACCGCCTCAAGGCTGGGGTCGACGGCTTCCCATCGGTCAAGGAGGCCAAATTTCCAGGAATAGGCAATCGTTTTCGTCACTTCCTCCGCGTCCTTGCCAACCAGAAGCGGCATGTTGTCTTGATAGATTTTCACCTGCTTGGCGGCGTCGGATGTCGCACAGGACAAAAGAAAAACCAAGCTCAGGAATAATGCCAACGCTTTCCATTTCATGGCAGCCCCCTCCTGAGGGACAATGAAGCCGCCGAACAGCCGGCTGAGTTCAGGCCCGCGCGTCCGGCAGCCCGTTCAGAGAATATTTCCCTTTCTCTAAATATGCGTTTTTGAAGGCGTTTTGTCAAATGTTCAGGCAAGATCCTTCGCTCGTTTTGACATCTGCAAAACCTTGTGATAAGTTTTACGGATAGGAAAATATTTAGGGAGAGGGACTTCATTCCCAAAAGAAGATCCTTCTCTCGGAATTTTTATTCGCTCGGAAAGGGAGAGCGCACGATGAAAGAAACAATCCAATTTAGGCTGAACGGGAAGCCGACCAAGCTGGCTGTCGACAGCGACCGCATGCTTTTATGGGTGCTGCGGACCGACCTCGGCCTGACCGGTGCCAAGTACAGCTGCGGCGAGGGCTTTTGCGGAGCCTGCACGGTTCTCGTGAATAATGAGGCCGTCCAGTCCTGTCAGCTGCCCGTTAAAAATGTCAAAGGCAAAGACCTGATCACGATCGAGGGATTGGCCAAAGATGGAGCCCTCCACCCCCTCCAGCAGGCCTTCGTCAAGCACGACGCCATGCAATGCGGATTTTGCACATCCGGCATGATCCTGACGGCGTATGCCATGTTGATCAAAAATCCCCGGCCGACCCTCAAACAAATCATCGACGGCATGGAGGATAATCTCTGCCGATGCGGGTCCCATACCCGCGTCCTCCAGGCCATCCAGACGGCCGCCCAGGGGATGAAAGGAGGGGTAAAGAGATGAAAAAAGACGTCCATCCGGATATCGTTATTGATAAAGCAGGCGCCGCTTCCTCGCTGAGCCGCCGGGAATTTTTGAAGGTCGTCGGCGGAGGGATCGTCATCTTCGTCAGCTACGGAGAAGAGCTGGCCTTTCAGGAGCCGGCGCGGTCTCAAGCGGCGCGTCCGGGACTTCCCACCGATTTCAACGCCTTTTTGAGGATCGGCGAGGACGGCCGGGTGACCTGCTACACGGGCAAGATCGAGCAGGGGCAAGGCGCCATCACCGCCCTGCCCCAGATGCTGGCCGAAGAGCTCGAGGTTCCCCTGTCGTCGGTCGATATTGTTTTAGGCGACACCGACCTCTGCCCTTGGGACGCGGGGACGTTCGGCTCGCAGACGATCCGTTCTTTCGGGCCCGCACTCCGGGGAGCCGCCGCCGAGGCGAGGGAAGTGCTCAAGGAGCTGGCGGCCGAAAAGCTAAAGGTCCCTATCGAACGTCTGCAAGCCAAAGACGGCGTCATCTTTGATAAGACACGGCCTCAAGCACGGACGACATACGCCGAGCTGGCCCAAGGCAAAAAGATCGAGAGGCATCTTGCCCAAAAACCCGCCTTGAAGACGCCTGCCGAGCTTAAGGTCATGGGCCAACCTCAACCTCGGCGGGATGCCTTGAAGAAAGTCACGGGCGAAGCCCATTATGCCGGCGACCTTCGCCTTCCGGGCATGCTTTACGCGAAGATCCTGCGACCGCCGGCCCACGGCGCGAAACTCAAGGACCTGGACACATCTGCGGCCGAAAAAATCAGCGGGGCCCGGGTTATTCGGGACGGGGATCTCATCGCTGTCCTTCATGAATTCCCCGATGAGGCGGAACGGGCCCTGACGCTGATCAAGGCGCAATATGACCTGCCCGATGCGACCCTCGATGATAAGAACATTTTTGACCATTTGATCAAAGCGGCGCCGGAGGGACGGACCGTGGCCCAGGGCGGAAACCTTGAAGAGGGGGCCAAACTGGCCGCGGTCAGTTTTGACGAGACCTACTTGAACAGCTATGTCGCCCACGCCACGATAGAAACCCATACCGCGCTGGTCAGTGTCGAAGGGGACAAGGCGACGGCCTGGGCGTCGTCCCAGGCGCCTTTCGGGGTCAGGGACGAAGTTGCCCAGGCCGCGGGAATTTCCGCTCAGAACGTCCACGTCATCTCACCGTTCATCGGCGGAGGATTCGGCGGGAAAACGAGAAACACCCAGGCCGGCCAGGCCGCGCGCTTATCGAAAACGACCGGCAAGCCCGTCCAGGTCGCCTGGAGCCGCGCCGATGAGTTCTTCTATGACACGTTCCGGCCGGCGGCGGTCCTCACGATCAAATCCGGGATTTCCAGTTCCGGCCAGATCGTTTTCTGGGATTATGAAGTTCTTTTCGCCGGTGAGCGAAGCTCCCAGCAGTTTTATAACATCCCCCACCATCGGACCGTTGTCCGCGGAGAGTGGGGCGGAGGCCGGGGCGGAGGCGCGCCTTCGGCCCATCCCTTTAGCGTCGGCGCTTGGCGGGCGCCGGCAAGCAATTCGAACACGTTCGCCCGCGAATCCCAGATCGATATCATGGCGGCGAAGGCGGGCATAGACCCGGTGGAATTCCGGCTGATGAACCTCAACAACGCCAGGATGCAGAGGATCATCAAGGCCGCGGCGGAGAAATTTGGCTGGACGCCGGCCAAAGCGCCGAGCGGACGGGGGTGGGGAGTCGCCAGCGCCGATTACCAAGGGACTTATCTGACGACCATGGCCGAAGTCGCGGTCGACAAGGCGACGGGAGCCGTTCAGGTCAAGCGGGTCGTCTGCGCCCAGGACATGGGTATCGCGGTCAATCCCGAGGGGGCCAAGCTGCAGATCGAAGGCTGCATCACGATGGGTCTTGGCTATGCCCTTACGGAGGAGGTCCATTTCAAGGGAAGGGAGGTCAAGGACCTCAATTTCGACACCTACCAGCTTCCCCGCTTTTCCTGGCTGCCCAAGATCGAATCCGTCTTGTTGGATTCGCCCGAGGTCGCAATCTCCGGAGGCGGCGAGCCGCCGATTATTACCATGGGCGCCGTTGTGGCCAACGCGATCTTTGATGCGACCGGGGCGCGCCTCTATCAGCTTCCGATGACTCCGGAAAGGGTCAAAGCCGCCCTGAAATAGCGTCTGCGTCAGGTCTACAGATTTGACATATTTGGATAAGCAGGATTAAAGACCAAAAATTATGGTATTAGACTCCTGCCCCCTACATAATGAGAGGGGGAAGGAAAAAGTCCGGTCATTGCTAGGCAGCTTGTGCCGCGGAAATCCAAGCAGTCATTGCGAGACAGCGAAGCTGTCGTGGCAATCTCCTCTTTAGTCTCTCGCGATGAAAGACGAGATTCCTCGCGCAGCTCGGAATGACGAAGGTGTTTTTCAGATGAGTAGGCCTGATCCCAAGGAGAGACAAATGGCCATTACGAAAAAAGAAGGCAAACTGACATCGCCCGAAGCCCTCATGCAGTTAGTCTATTTGTTTCGTCCGATCCGGATTGTTCTGACGGCTTTTGAGCTGGATGTCTTTTCGGTTATCGGAGGAAACGCGATGACGTCGGCCGGGATTGCCAACCGGGCGAGGACTAACCCGAGAGGGATGGACCGACTGCTGAATGCGCTCTGCGCTCTGGAGCTTCTGACAAAGAGAAACGGAAAATTCACCAACACGCCGCTTTCAAAAAAATATCTTGTCAGCGGCCGGCCCAACTTCCTGGCTGGATTAAGCCATTCGGTGGATATGTGGAACAGCTGGAGCACGCTCACTCAGGCTGTCATTCATGGGAAGACGGTGATAAAAAGAGGCCCCTTGAAGCGAAAGGGAAGAAGGCTATTTGGGTTCATTGCAGCCATGGACCAAAGGGCTTCCGCCCAGGCGAAAGAGACCGTTAAAGGGCTTGATTTGACCGGCGTTCGCAGGACCCTGGACATTGGAGGCGGGTCGGGGGCCTATTCGATCGCTCTGGCCCAGGCGAAAAAGGATCTCCGGGCAACCGTTTTTGACCTTCCCGACGTCATTCCGCTGACGCGGGCCTATGTCAGAAAATCGGAGGTAGCTGCCAGGATCAATTTCATCGAAGGCGATTTTGACAGGGACGGCTTCGGCTCCGGCTATGACCTCATTCTGGTTTCGGCCGTCATCCACATGAATTCTTTGCCGGAAAACCTGAATTTATTCAAAAAGGCCGTGCGGGCTCTCAACCCGGGCGGGCAGCTGGTCATCCAGGATTACATCATGAACGAGGACCGCACCAAACCTGAGCAGGGAGCTTTTTTTGCCTTGAATATGCTGGTGCGGACCGAAGCTGGTGACGCTTATACCGAGCGCGAAGTGCGCGAACTGATGAAAGAGGCCGGTTTATCGCGGATTGCCAGGATCAACATACCGTTTGCGACATCGCTCGTCGTTGGCAGAAAAAGGGCGACTTTGTCAAAAACGCCGGCCTGACCTCGCCGGAACTAAACCTTCGCCTTTCTCAGAAAGGCATTCTCGGCCGTGCCGAATTTTGTCCGGATCACGACGCCCCATCCGATGATGCTCAGGCAGAGTGTGAAGAGGAACCCCAGGAGGGGAATGAATCCGAAGAAGCTGACCACGAGCAGCCCCAGCAGCGAGCCGCCCATCGCGGAGACGCTCTGCCGGTTGAATCCCCTGGCCAGGCTCTCGCCGAAGAGATAGAAAAGTACGACCCGGCCGAAGATCTTAACGATAAATCCTGCTACCGCCAGGAAGAGAAGGATGGGGATGCCGATCAGGACGAGGCAGAGAACGGCGGCGATAATAACAAAAATCGTATAGAGGATGATCGCCAAAAGACCCGTTCCGAATATAGGCCAGAAGGATTTTCGAATTTGGCCTGACGCCAGCGTGATCTGCCTGGGGAAGAGGGCGGCGACCAGAAAGGTCATCAGGAACCAGATGAAGATCGAGACGAATTTGAAAACCAGGATGATGGGCAGAAAAGAGAAGGAAAAGATCCCTTTGGCGCCTTCTTTGAAAAACTTGCCGGTGATGTCGGAGGATTTGAAGTAGACTGTGTCGCCGTCGACGCGATACCCGGGTTCCTTATCGATAGTGCCTCCCAAACCGACCAGATCCCCATGGATGACCGCCGACGCCTTGAGGGTGATTTTCGTGCCGATTCCGACGACCGAATCTTCGACTTCGCCGCTGACCGTGATCGTGCCTCCGATGGCGACGACGCTTTTCCTGACTTTGCCCTCGACGATGACCTCCCCGCCGACGGTGATGACATTATCGCGTGTTTCGCCGGGAGGGACGATGATCGTGTCGTGGTAGCCGAACCGGTCTCCTTGTTTTTGGTGTCCCACCAGGGGCAGCGTTCCCAGGAAGAGAGTCAAAAGAACGGCCGTGAATTTTCCTTTAATTTTCATAATTTTTCTCCACCAGGAATTTCCTCCTCCATAGAAAACCGCCGGCCAGGATGAGGAGAAAGGAGGCGCAGATGAAAATGACCTGCGCTTCGGAGCTGATCAAAGACGCGAAGACCCCCAGGCCTTCCAGGATCTCTCCGAGGAACTGCTGGACAACTTTTAAGAAGAGGAAGACAAGTTTGGCGAATTTGGCCAAGACCAGAGCGCCCTCCTGGACATAGGACCAGAATCCGCGGTTGAAGCGGATGAAAAATTGGAAAAAGTTTTGTCCGGTCACAAGCGCGATCAGGGAAAGCGCGGCGACAAAGGCCAGGAATCCGGCTACCCCGGCTGCCAGCCAGCGGACGAACGAAACCTTGGCCTTCGCCGGTGCGGCGGAGATCCTATCTATGATCCCCTTGGCAAAATCGGGCGGCACCTCGAACCCCGGCAGGGTTTCGATCGCCTGGAGCATCCGTTTCCGCTCTTCAACGGCGTCCCGGCATATCGGGCAGGCGGCGAGATGGCCTTCGATATCCCGGCTATCCGCGGGAGAGAGCTCTCCCTCGAGGTAGGCATAAAGTCGCTCGAGGCTGAGGCAGCTCATGCGGGCTCCTCTAAAAGCCGTTTCAGCATTTCCTTGGCCTGGAAAATTCGGTTTTTGACCGTGCCCAAGGGCAGGTCTTTGATTTCCGCCATCTCTTCATAGCTCAGGCCGTTGATGTGCCTCCAGACGAACAGCTCCCGGAGAGAGGGCGGAAGCTTATCGATGGCGGCGTCGATTTTTTTGCGAAGCTCCCGGAGCTCGAACTGCCGGACGACGGAGGGGTTCTCGTCGGGAATCTGGATCGGGCAATGGTCCTCGGCATCGTCCGGCTGCTGGTCCAGAGAGAGCGTGGAAACCTTCTTTTTCCGCCAGTGATCGATGACGGCGTTGGAGGCGATTTTGAACAGCCAGGTGCTGAATTTATACTGCGGCCGGTAAGAACCGAGAGAGGCATAGACCTTGAGGAAGACTTCCTGGCTGAAATCCAGGGCCAGTTCGCGTTCTCTGACCATGCGCCCGATGTAATTGAGGACGGGCTGCTGGTATTTTTGGACGATCATTTCGAAAGCCCTCTTGTCTCCTTTAAGGGTTCGTCGGACCAGAGTTTGATCTTCATGCATCGAGGACTCACTTTGTCCTCAAGGACTTATACGGACGCCAGGGGAAAAGGTTTATTTTTTCCGGGGCGCCGCGTCGTCGATGATTTCACAGTCCGGAGGCACCTTGATCTCGAAAAGATCGGCCGGAAGCCGGGTGTTGGTCCGGATTTTGCCGAAGAAAAATTCGTTCTTGTTGCCGGCCCAGTCAAAGAATATCGCTTTCCGGAGAAGCCAGGTTTTTTTATCGATTTCGAGGAGGATGTAGGTGTATTCACTCTCTTCCTTGGGGGTCAATTTGAGCTGGGAGGTATTGCCGCCTTCCCCCGGAAACGGGTTGGGCTCGATAAGGTATTTATCGACGAGATGACCTTTTCCGGCGAGGACGGCCAGGATTTCGGTCTCATACTGCTCCTTGGCCAGTTTTTGGCGGAAGAGCTGATTGTCCTCGGGCATATAAGTGAGCAGGATCCCTTCCTTGAAGACGATCACTTTCTCTTCCGGGTCTTTGTATTCCCACCTCACCAGGTCCGGCTTCTTGAGATAGACCCGGCCTTTCTCCTTGAGCGGGTTGGAGACGGTCGTCGCGTAGTAGGTCTGCTCAAAATCGGCCTGGAAGGACTGGAGAGAGGCCAGCGTCTGTTCGACCTTGGCCACGATATCCCGGGAGGATTCCTGGGCGGCTGAAAGGATCATAGACGCTGGAATGACCGCCAGAAAAATCAGAGCCTTTCTCATGCGACCCGAATTATAGCATATTTGCCGTCGCTTCTTCTTTTTGATATAAAAGCACTGCATGAAATCCCAATTCTTCGTCTTTCTCTTCGCCTACTTCGCCCTGATTCTCCTGGCCGGGATCGGCTTTTCCAGACGAATGAAGAGCCTGGAGGATTTTTTCCTGGCTTCCCGGAAGCTATCGGCCGGGCTCATCTATCTGTCGTTGACCGCGGCCTGGTTTGGGGCGACCTCCATTCTTGTCTCCACCGATGAGGCCTTAAAGTCGGGAATCAGCTCCTTCTGGCTGGTCGGGCTTCCCGCCGTGGCCACGGTCCTCATCCTGGCCGTTTTTCTGGCCAAGCCTCTCTACCGCCTTTCCGTCATGACTCTGCCCGACCTCGTCGAGCTCCGCTACGGTCGCGCCGTCCGTCACTTGTCGTCCATTCTCATCATCTGGTATATGGCCGTGCTCGCCGCATCGCAAATGGTCGCCCTGGGAAATTTTTTGGGCACGTTTCTCGGGTTTTCCTATTTCTGGAGCCTGGCCCTGGGAACGGCCGTCGTGCTCCTCTATTCCGTCTTCGGAGGCCTTCGTTCAGTCGTCGTGACGGACTGCGTCCAATTTTTCCTTCTAACTGCCGGCATGATCGGTCTCTGCCTGTTTTTAGCCGGCCGCGCCTCATTGTCTGAAATTTCTTTCCTGGCCGATGGCCTCGGCAAACACGGCTATTTTGATTTTTTCCATAACATCAACGAAAATTTCCTGATCGCCCTGTCCTTCACCCTGGCCTGGACCATCTCTCCGATCGCGCTCCAGCGGATCCAGGCAGCGCGGGATGTCCGAGAAGCCAGGAAGGGACTATCCGCCACGGCCGCAACGCTATTCTTGCTCTATGGATTCGTCGTCCTGATCGGCATTTTCTCTCTCCCGCTTTTTTCGGGGCAGGCGCTTGCCCGCCCCCTGGTCTCGGAGATCATCCTCTCGAAGGTCGGAGCTTTGCTCGGGGGGATCCTGTTTATCGCCGTCGCTTCCGCGATCCTCTCCACCATGGACACGGCCATCAACACGGGAGCGCTTGCCCTGACCAGGGATTTCTATCAGCAGTTCTTCCCTTCGGCCAGGGAACGTCCCGTCCTGGTCAGCCGGCTGGCGACGGTCTTTGTCGGGGCTTCAGCCTTTTTGATCGCCACCCGGTTTCAAAGCATCTTGAAGACCATCGGCCTGTCTTCAGAGATCCTGGCCGAAGGATTTTTCATCCCGGGGTTGGCGATGATTTTTTTGAAAAGACCCCTTCCCTCGGCCGGCCTTCTAAGCCTCTGCCTGGGAGGAGGATTTGCCGTCTTGAGCTTTCTGGGGGCGATGAATATCCTGCCGCTGGGTTTGCCGGCCTGGCCTTTTTCGGTTCCCTATGGACTCTCGCTCAGCTTGTTCGGCTTTGTCGTCGGGCTCGTTATAGACTTAAAGAAAAAACCGCGCTCGTAAGCGGCTTTCGGTTCTTTTCCTTTTCGCGTGGATTGAATGGGAGGACGACCCGGTGACGGCCTAACTCCCTATCCGGGTTTTTCACGCCGTTCCCGAGCCCTCCTTCTCGGCGGCTCAGAACTCGCTTCCCGGCCTTGATTTTACGGACGTTCGCCGGGAAGCTCAGACAACTTCGCCGGCCGGCTTCTTCCGAGCCGGCTGCCCTCGAAGGAGGGCTCGGGAAGGCTAAACCCTCCATGGTCGCTTCGGCCGTCTCCGGATCGTCTCCCAGCCGATTGTTCCGCATACGAAATGGCAGAGAGCCATGAAATAAGATCGGTTTACTGAGAGCGAATTTTCGGATATGATTTTTGCGATGACGTTCAGAGAAAGGCTGCGCTGGAGTTTCGTCGGGACTTTTGGCAAGGCGATCATTTGGCTTTGGTCCAAGTCCACCCGGATGAAGATCGTCGGCGACGCCGATTATTTGGCCTTGCGAAAAGCGA
>CAZIDN010000069.1:0-17916 GCA_964537875.1 uncultured Eubacteriales bacterium | reverse complement strand
AATTGAAGTTGACCGATTGGGATTTCGTCTGGGATTCCCGGTCGAGCTCGCCGCCCAGGCTCAGGCTGAAAACCCAGAATTTCCATTTATCCACGACGTCCGTCGGCTTGACCTTTTCTTTGAATTCGACGGAAATGAGATCGCGGATGGGCGTTTTTGCCGTATAGGGAACGAGCCCCATCTTCAGGACCGAGACATACCCCCGCCGAACTTCCTCTTCCGTATCCGTCTTGCTGGACGCATAAACCAAGGTGCTGTTTATGGACGCGTAGCTGCCCTGCCCTATGAAGGTGAGAGTGTATTCGGTCCCGCCGCTGCCCGTGTCCTGGGTCGTGATCAGGACATGGACATCGGCCTCCTTCCGGTCCCGGACATAGTTGACAAAGGGAATCTCGGTCCGGATGTAGTCCTGGTCGCAGTCCTCACAATCGATGTAGACTTTGGGTGCTTTTTGTTTTATCTCGGCGATGTTGAACTGAATCCCCCTCTCCTCCCGTTCCTGGGGATAAGACAGCGTCGGAAGGGTTAAACACAACAGGATAAACATTCCTGTCAGGGTTCGCTTTTTCATGACATTCCTCCTTGGGATCTATGAAGTCGCCTGAGTCCATCCGCCCTAAGTCTTTTGCACTGCGGATCGGCAATGGTATTCTCTTGTCACAGGCCCATTATAGCCGGGTCTCATTAAGCGTGGATTAGGAAATGATTAAAAATCTCTAATCTCATCCCTGTGCTCGCCCAACTCCTTATCTCACGGGCTTTTTCAATAAATTGATCTTCGTCTCTCCGAGCTCCATGACCAAGTCGAGGGAGATCACATCCCGGGCGATCTCCCGACCGTCGAGGAGCCGGACTACCGAACACGGCGCCCGGAACGTCAGATGCTTCGGTCCCGGGCTCGTCGCGATAAAACCGAGGAATTTGCCGTCCGTCAGCAGGACGTCATCCGAATCGCAGTAAAGATGTCCTCCGGAGGCGCGGAGGATGTTGGGCAACAGCTTGGCCGGGCAGTAGAGGGCTCCGACGTAAACGCGCAGTCCGGCGGGGGTCCACTTGGCCGCCGCGGCGACATCGCCGTTGGCATACCTTCCCAACACTACCACTCCGTCCTCGAGGACCTTCCACAGCGGATCGAGCAAGGTGCTTGTGCCGAAAACTTCGCTCAGCCCTTCTATCAGCGCGCCGCCGGCGGGATTTGGGATTTGCCGATATCATCGTCCCCAGGAGAAGACACAACAATGAGCAGCCTGCCGATATGCGTATTTCGCCGTGAATGATTGCGGGGTCATCCATTCTCGATGAGTTTGAAGCCGGAGACAAGGCCGGATAACTAACGGAAGGCAATATAGCACCCGCATCGAGCCGCTGTCAACGGACAAACGCTGTTAGCCCGGGACCAAATTCGCTGATATTTCATGGTTCGAAGTGGCAAGTTCAAGCCCAGCTTGTTTTGAGGGATCAAGTTGACGGACGGTTCCCCCTCCAAATTGACTTTGCCGGCCAGGGTACGTATCATGAACTCACGGCGAATTTGATTTCATCGCAAAGCTCATGTGGAGGAGGGCGGTATGAGGCTTGCCGGACGTTCATCGAGGGGCTGTATTCATTTTGCTCATTTCAGCCTGCTTTTATGGATCGTCATATTCGCCGTTCTTTCTTTCAGCGGGTGTCAAGAGAATTCCAAGGAGCCGCCAAAAAAAACCTATACGCTGACGGTAACGCGAGGCGAAGGCGTTGATGGGTACCCCAATCCAGGGACGTATACCTATGATCCCGGGATGGGGGTCAACTATGGATATTGGGCCCTCGAAGACTATTCCGATCTCGTCGTGACCCTCGACGGCGAGCCGGTCGCCGCGACCGGCTCCTTCGTCATGAATGCCAAACACTCTCTTGTCGTGACCTGTCTCAAGCGGGTCCTCTGGAAATACGACGTCGATTCGGCGGTCTATTATTCCAGCCCGGCTGTCGGCGACGACGGCACGGTTTACTTCGGCACGGGAATGTCTATGTCGCGGCCCGGCACGCTCTATGCCGTCGGGCCCGACAAAGTTCTCAAATGGTCGTATTCGATCGCCAGCGCCTTCTATTCTCCCGCGATCGGCGTCGACGGGACGATCTACATCCAGGATTATCGCAACAACGTCTATGCCTTTGCTCCCGGCGGAACGCTCAAATGGATCTATAACGATTATCAATATTTCTACCCTCATGACGTCGGGCAGCGTAGTCCGGCCATCGGCGCCGACGGCACGGTCTACATCGCCGCGGACGGACTCTATGCCGTCGATCCGCTGACCGGCCGGCGAATCTGGCATTATGCCCATCCTGATTATGCCGACCGGGAATGCCTCGCCTCGCCGGTCATTGGACCTGACGGCGCCATCTATGTCACCATCGGCGAGGACATGCTTTTTGCCATCAATCCCGACGGCCGACGCCGATGGGTGTTTCGATTTGCCCATGACTGGGAAATGTCGTTCACCTCGCCGGCCATCGACCAAAACGGCGTCATTTATCTCGCCTCCGAAGGCAACCCTGGCGGGACCGCTCTATCAAACCTCTATGCGGTCAATCCGGACGGGACGCTAAAATGGAAGTATCCGGTCGACGGCGGCCGGTTCGTGAGAGCCTCTCCGGCCGTCGGGATCGACGGCGTCATCTATATCGCGACCAAAGCCAACGGGCTTGATCTTCCCGCAAAGCTCATCGCCCTGGCCCCGAATGGTCAAAAGGTTTGGGATTATACCGTCGAAGGTGTCCATCAGACTCCGGATGATGTCTATTCCTCTCCTTCTATCGGAGCCGACGGCTTAATTTATTTCGGGGCTGAGACCGGATTCATCTACGCCGTCAATCCGAATGGGATACTGAACTGGAAATTCCAGCTCCAGCACGCTATCAACTGGTCGTCCCCCGCTATTGCCAATGACGGCACGATCTACCTTGGGACTCTGCGCGGCGGCAATTACCAGGGGTATCTCTATGCCGTAAAATCGACCAGCATGGGATATATGCCGTCGGCCTGGCCGCGTTTTCGCCATGACCGCAAAAATACGGGGCGGTTCGGCGCCTGGTGATCGAAGGCCTCAGTTCATGGATTGGGCTCAAAAGCCGTCTAGCGGGTAAAGTAGAACACCGAAACGTCCGCATAATTGTAGCGGGTCTTGGCGAAGAGCGGCTGGACGTGAAAACGCCGGATCCCCATCATTCTCCGGATCGCCTTCTCGCCACTCGCGTACCCGGCGTTGTACGCCGTGGCATAGAAGCGGAGCTTCTCCAGGTCATCGACGAATTTGAGGTTCCCGTAAAGCTTGTCCATAACCATCATGAATAGACGGAGATATCGCGCCTGCCCGTGAGGATCGTCGAGCCGGGTCACCCGCTCCTTGCGTAATCGGGAGGAATCGCCCGCATCAAAAGACGCGATCTCCGCGGCCGCCTTCTCAACCGCTGAAAAGAGCCGGTTGTAGTCCCTTTCGATCTGTTCGGCGAACGTTGGCTTCATCTGGAAGTGGCCGACCGAGAAGTCCGCGTATTTCCGGCCGTATTGGACATACAGCACCTTAAGCGCCCGCACCTGGATTTTGTCCTCCAAGGACTTGAACCGGATGATTTCGGGAAAGACGATGGCCAGGGTGATCCGGGTCTCCAACGGGGAAAGGCCCAGGGAATCGGCGATCCAGGAGTTCTGCCGCAGGAACTTCTCGGCCTCGGTGTATTTCGCGCCGAAGATGGCGGCGTAATCTTCCTCCGCGGCCAAAGAGGACAAAAGCATGAGGATGAGAAGGACGCCGACGAGCGGCCGCACCGGGCGGCGCTCCCGGCAAGCTGATCGGGCAGCCAAGGGCCGGACTCCTGGGGGCAGGGTGGGCCGGGCGCTAAATCGCTCTCTGATAGACAACGATGTCCTTTTTATTCTCCAGGGCGACCCACTTGATCATGGTCTGCCCGTTCTCCTGGAACGTCACGATGCTCAAGGGAAAAGGATATTTCTTGCCATCGCTGAAGACGAGGTTCTCGTACGTGAAAAGAGCGTACTTCTTGCCGTCGGCGCTGGGATAGAAGTCGCAGGGACTGAACGGTTCGAGCTTGATGGTGGCCGACCCGTTCATGTAAAGCTGATCGCCGACGAGGAAAAAGAAGCTGTTGTTGCCGACGGGGAACCAGAATTCTTTGAAGTCCTCGCCGAAGGGCCCGAATTTCTTACCGTCGATCGTGTATACGTACTTCTTATTCAATTCGGCGTTCAGCTTTTCGGGCTGCGCGGCGGCCATTTTTTCCGCTTCGGCCGGTGAGAGCGAGCCTGCGCAAGCGACCATAGCGTTCTTGCCGTCCGGGCTGAGCTTAAAGGTTTCGGGAGAACCGGCGATTTGAATCTTTCGCCCGTCGGAGCAGACGAGCCACAGCCGGTCTTTGTCGTTCACCGTGAAATAAGCGCGTGATCCGTCGGGCGTGCCCTTCACCTCAAGCACGGAGAGATACGGGCCATATGTTTTCCCCATGAAAATGACGGTTTGACCGCCGCTGTCGTCAGCTCCGGCCAAGGGGATCGCATCCGGCGGAGTTTGCCCCTGATCCGGGGTATACTCAGCGCAGTCACGGAAGATGCCGGCCGCCTCGTCCTGCTCGGCGTAGGCCGCCGCCATCGCGTCTTTCAGCTTCGTGAACGGGCCCTTCCTTTTCCCGTTCTGGACGACGAAGAACGGGCCTTTATCCCCTTTTCCCTTGGCCAGGACCAGCGTCACGCTTTCCTTGGTGGCGGACATGGAGATGGCGCTTTCGGGCTGCAAAATCTCCTCGCCCGCTTCGAGGGAATAAACCAGTTTACGGACAGGCTGCGGCCCCTGGGCGGGGGCCGGTAAGCTGGCCAGGATTGCGAGGGCAAAAAGGGCAAAAATCCATGTCGCTTTTTTCATGATCATCCTCTTCTTTTTAGATTCGCCAGCACCGGCCGCCGTTTAAGCACGAGCCGTGCGAGATCGCCAGCGTTAGACACCCAGCGGGTTGGGCTTGAGGATCTTGATGAAGCTCCTCTTTTTCAGGCCGTTCAAGAATTCGTCTGTCTTGACCGCCCGTTTTTCCGCATAGATTCTCTGTTCGATGGCCTGCTTGGCTTCCTCGAACGTTTTTTTCCGGCTTTCCTTTTTTTCGGTGAGCTTCAGCAAGTACCAGCCGTTCTTCGTTTCGACCCAGGCCGAGACCTCTCCCTGCTTGAGCTGGCTCACGGCCTGCTCCAAGGTTTTATCAAGCTCCCCTTTCTTGAATGTCCCGAGCTCTCCCTTGGATTCCTTGATGGGGCCGTCTGAATACGACTGGGAAAGGGCAAGGAAATCTTCCCCAGCCCGGACCTTTCCGCCGATCTCGGTCTTCTTCTGCTCGAGCTCATCGGCGCTCTTGCCCTCCGGGGAAAGATAGATGGCGCTGATCTTATATTCCTCGGGATCGACGAAATCCTGCGGATGGAGCTTGAAATAGTTGACGACTTCCGAATCATCCAGGACGATGGACCGGTCGACTTCCATGCTCACGACGGCCTGCTTGAGGATGCCCTCTTCCGCCTGTTTCAGGAATTGGGCATAGTCCATGCCCTGGCTGGCCAGGGCCCGCTTGAGGTCATTATCCGACTCGATGTTGTTTTCTTTCTTGAGGTTCTCAATATACCTTTTAACTTCGTCGGCCACGTTCAGGTTTTTTTCCTTGGCCAGCTGCAGGACGAGCAGGTCCGTGATCAGGGCATCCATCAAGCCCGTTTTCAGTTGCTCCAAAAATTTCTCGAGATCCTCCCCCTTGAGCTGGGAGCGGGCACCTTGGACCCGGATTTCATATTCCTGCTTGTATTTAGAGAGCGTAATGACATCGTCATTGACGATCGCCACGATCTCCTCCACGACTTCCTGGCCGACGAGGACGATCCCGCACAGGCCGAACAGGATCAGGCTGAACATCTTTTTGGCTTTATTCATTTTCGATCCTCTGGTAAGGAAACGTTAAATTTTCGGTCGTGGACTTCCAGTCCATCGTCTTTCGGAGGGTCGCCAAGTGGGCAGATACCGCCTGTTCGGATTTTCGCTCCAGGAGTTTTGTTCGGATGGAAAGACTAGCTTCCTCGGCCGTCAATAGGCGCGGCTCGAATTTCTTGTCCAGGCGGAAGATGTGATAGCCATAGGTGGACTCGACGACCCGGCTGATCTCTCCTTTTTTCAGGCTGAAGACGACTTTTTCAAGCTCCGACGGCAATTGGCCGACCTTGAAAACGCCCATCACGCCGCCTTTGGAGGCCTCGGGCCCCGCCGACTCGGCCTGGGCGATCTTCCTGAATTCCTCTTCAGAGGCGTTCTTCAACTTGTCCATCACTCCGCTCGCCTGCCCCTCGGAGGCCAGCAGGATTTGGCTGACCTGGACCCGCTCCGGCTGCAGGAATTCACTCTTATGCTGCTCGTAATAATCGGCGACCTCTTGATCATCGGCGGCAATGTCCTTGACTAAGAGAGAGAGGAATTTCTGGACAAGGAGCCTGTCATAGAGCCCTGCCGGGTCCGATTCGAGCGGCAGCTCCTCTCCGGTCTCCGTCCGGAGGGCGCTTTTGAGCTTGGCCAGGTAGGCGGCCTTTTCATCCTCAGTCAGGCTGACCCCTTCATTTTGGGCCCGCTTCAGGAGGATCTTATCATCGACGAACTCATCAAACATACGGCTGAGGGCGGCCTCGGTCAAGGACTTCAGGCTGTCCCCGACACTATCCTGCAAATACTTAATGAAATCGGCATTGGTGTAGGCCGTTCCTTCCACCTCAAGGACGATCTCTTTTTGTTTTTCAGGATCATCCAGCCGGAAGGCCTCCGTCTCCCCGGCCGGACTCTGCCGGCGGCAATCGACGAAACACAAAAGGGATGCGGCAATCATGAGCGGAACCAGCCAGGCCCGCCGTTCTGTAGAGTATCTCATCTTTTTTAAATTCAATCTATTATATTACATCCGTATAACTCCATCAAGACGGCGATCGTTTCACGGAGAAGCTCGCCCTCGCCTCCCGGACGAACCTCCAGGCTCATGACGCCCTGGGGCGTCAGGGTTCCCCGATACCGGTTCAGGAGCTTTGTCATTCGAGCTATCTGAACGTCTGTGGATGGCAAGAATTTAAAAATGATTCTATGATCGACTCGGTCGATGGCCTTAATCATCAATTTCTGGGCCAGGAACTTGATCCTCCCGTAGTCGAGAAGGCTCGAGACGCTCGCCGGCAGCGGTCCGAAGCGGTCCGCGATTTCGTCCTGGATGGCCCTGACCTCGTCCAGGCTTTCTACGGACGACACGCGCTTGTAAAGGTTGAGCCTGAGGTTGATCTGAGGCAGATAGTCCTCAGGAATCTGGATATCCACCTTCAGGTTGATCTCGCTTTTGACCTCCTCGACTTTCTCGCCCTTAAGCTCGCGGATAGCCTGTTCCAGAAGATGGATGAAGTAATCCAAACCGACGGCCTCCATGGTTCCGTGCTGTTTCTCGCCGAAGAGATTCCCCGCCCCCCGGATCTCGAGATCTTTCACCGCCAGCCGGAACCCGGATCCCAATTCACTAAATTCCTTGAGGGCTTCCAGACGCCGTCTGGCCAAGGGCGTCAACTCATTGAACGGCGGGACGAGAAAGTAGGCGAAAGCCTGGCGCGAGGAGCGGCCGACCCTGCCCCGCAGCTGGTAGAGCTGGGCCAGCCCGAAATGGTCCGCCCTGTGGACGATCAAGGTATTAACTAAAGGAATGTCGATTCCGTTCTCGATGATCGTCGTCGAAACCAAGACGTTGTGCTTCTGACTGATGAAATCGATCATCCGTTTTTCCAAGGCGGCCGCCCGCATCTGGCCGTGGATGGTCACGACCTTCGCTTCCGGCACCCATTTTTCAATGAGCGAGGCCATGTGCTCCATGTCCTCTATCTTGTTGAAGATGTAGTAGACCTGGCCGCCGCGGGCGAGTTCCTGCTTGATCGCCGAGGCGATGAGCTTGGGGCTGAACGTGGTCACGACGGTGTGCACGGCCAGCCGGTCCTTGGGGGGCGTTTCGATCAGGCTGATGTCGCGCAGGCCGGTCAGCGACAAGTTCAGCGTCCGCGGGATGGGGGTCGCCGTGAGGGTGAGAACATCGATATTGGCCTTCATCTGCTGGATCCGCTCCTTGTGCTTGACGCCGAAACGCTGCTCCTCATCGATGATCAACAGCCCCAAGTCCCGGAACTCGACGTCCTTGGAAAGCAGCCGGTGAGTGCCGATGATCATGTCGACTCGGCCCTTTTTTAGGTCGTCGACGATTTTCTTTTGCTCGGTCTTCGATTGAAGCCGCGTCAGCGCCTCCACCCGGGCCGGAAAGAGAATCATCCGGCTGAGAAACGTCTTCAAATGCTGGCTGGCCAGGACCGTGGTCGGGCAGAGCACGGCAACCTGTTTTCCGTCCATGACGGCCTTGAAGGCTGCCCTCATCGCCACCTCGGTCTTTCCGTACCCAACGTCGCCGCAGAGCAGCCTGTCCATGGGCGCCTCGGCTTCCATGTCGTTTTTGATCTCGCGGATCGACCGCAGCTGGTCATCGGTTTCCTCATATTCGAACGTTTTTTCGAAATCGGCCTGCCAGTTGCCCTCGGGGCTGAAACTGAATCCTTTCAGAGCCTTTCGGCGGGCATACAGCTCGAGAAGCTCCTTGGCCAATTTCTCGACGGCCTTTTTGGTCCGCTCCTTGGTTTTCTGCCAGGAATTGGTCCCCAGCTTGTCCAGCGGCGGGAGCGCCGCTCCGACCTGGGCGTATTTCTGGACGAGGTTCAGATCCTCGACGGGGACATAGAGTTTGTCCTCATCGCGGTAGTGGAGCTCGATGAATTCCCTCGTTTTGTCCTCCACGTCCATCCGGAGAAGCCCCTGAAAAACGCCGATGCCGTAATCCGCATGGACGATGAAATCGCCCGTCTTGAGGTCCTGGAATTGAGTGAGGGAGGGACGGACCGAGGGGCGGCTGACGATGACCCGTTCCTCGGTGATGATATCCGTCTCTGAGAAGAACGAGATTTTTTCCCGTGGGAAGCTGAATCCCTGGGCCAGTTCGCCGAGAAGGAGGACGAGCTCGCCGCTCTTGGGAAGCATGAACGGCGAGTCCGATTCCATGGCCGGGATTTCGTTCTGGGCGAGAAGGCTCGAAATTTTCTTGCGGATGGTTTTGCTGGACAGGAATATGGTGCAGCGTTCCCGTTCTCTCTGGAGCCTCCGGGCATAATCGAGGAAAAAGGGGATCCTGTTGTCGAACCGGGGGATTGATTGAAAGGGGAAGTGAAAAATTTTTTTGACTTTGCGGAGCTCGAAATCCTCGCTGAGGATCGCTTCTTTTTGGATGGTTTCCCAGAGATGGGGAGGAAAAATCTTTTCTGGGGGTTGAACATTCTTGCCGCTCGTCCGGAGAGCCTCGGCCTCGGCGCTCAGCTCGCGCATGGCCTCTTCCCATTCCTTCTGGACTTCCTCCACATGATCGACGATAAAAACCGAATCTTCGAGGTAGGCGGTGAAGGGCACGCCGCTATCGTCTTGGCCCGGCGATTCAAGAAGCGATGGGACCAGCACTCGGTCCAGTTTTCGCAGGGACCGCTGGATCGAAGGATCGAATTCCCTGAGCGAGACGATCTCGTCTCCGCTGAACTCAATTCTGTAAGGAACCGTCTGCCAGGGCGTAAAGACATCGACGATGCCTCCGCGCCAGGCGTATTCTCCTCTGAAGGAAATGAGGTCTTCGCGGCTATAGCCGTACTCCTCGAGCGTCCGGATCAGCTTATCCCTGTCGAAAAACTCCCCTCTGTTCAGCTTCATAAAAAGATTCGGCATTTCTTCGGGTGAGGGAAACGGCTTCAACAGCCCGAACAGGTTGGTGAGGATGAGAGAGGGCTGTCGATAGAGAAGGTCGTAAAAAAACAGAAGGCGCGATGAGACTGCCTCGAGCGGCGGGGAGGCTTCCTGATAAGGATTTTCCTTCAAGGCCGGAAGCGCTTTGACATGTTTCGAAGGGGTCCATTGGGAAGAGAAGAAGCGGCACTGTTCTTCAAGCCGGAAAAGCGAGGCGCTCGCCGGCTGGATAAAAACGATTCTTTTCTGCAGCTTTTGAGCCAGGAAAGAGAAGAAAAACGGCTTCGCCGCTTCGATGAGGCCCGAAATCCTCAGGCTCGTCTCGCCCGATTGAAGGGAGCGGACAAGCTCCTTGAATTCGGCGACATCGTCCAGAAAATTGAGGCTCATGAAGAAAAATTCCTTGGCGACAGGCCTCATCCGGAACCCGTCCCCATTTCATTATACGATTTGCCCGCTCACCTCGTCCAACGGGAATCGGCCCAGCGAACGTCCCTCGGTTCTTAAAAGAACTCCGCGGCCGCCGTCAAGAAAAACTTCTCAAGACTCATCCCGACCCGGACAACGCGCTTATGAGGGCCGTAATCAGGACCTGGAATTTTGGGCTCGATGCCCCCCTAACCGCCGCGGCTCCCGGAACCGGTCGAAGAGGGCTTTGATCAGAAAATCCGGCCATCGTGGAGAAAGTCGAAGAACGCTTCGACAGGGAGGACTTCGATCCCATCAAACACATAAGAGCGCTTTCCCTTATAAACGCCGATCAGCTTTTTCGGCTTAATTCCCTCAAGCTTTTCGAGCGATCGGAGGGCTCTTTCGTATTCCCGATTCCACTTATCGGCACGTTTCACCTCGATCGCAACAATCTCGGCGGGTTCGCCGGCGCGGCGCCTGGACGTTTCGATGACGAAATCCACCTCGACACCTGCCGCCGTCCGGTAATAGAAAATCGGCCGGTGCTTTCGGGCAGCTTCGTTATAGATCCTGAGCTCATGAAATATAAGTGTTTCCAGGGCGGTCCCTTGCCAGAGGCGGTCGGTCGGGTCGCGCAGCCAACCGGCCGCGGCCCGGGCGACGCCCGGATCGAACCAGTAAAATTTGGGATGGGCGGCCTCCCGCACCTTGAGCCGGGGGCGCCAGGCGGGAAGGAAATGACCGAGAAGAGTATCCTCGAGGATCGTAAAATAGGTCTCCGCGGTGCTCCGGGCTGCGCCGGACTCCCGGGCGATATTCTGAAGGTTGACCGCTTGCCCATTCATCTGGCCGGCGACGGCTAAAAATCGGACAAACGGCGGGACCCGCCTGACCAGCCCTTCTTCGCGAACCTCTTCCTTGAGATAAGTGTTGAGGTAAGCTGAGAGAATATCGGCCGCCCGGCCCGGCTCCCGGATGACAAACGGCAACGTCCCCCAATCGACGGCCGTATCAACGTCGAACGCGTGGCCGAGCTCGCGGGCCGAAAAGCCCTCCATGTTCAGAGTCAGAGCCCGGCCGGCAAGCAGGTTGGCGCCGCCGCGTCGGAGTTTCCGCGCCGATGAGCCGCATAAAGCAAAGCGCCACCGTCGAGACTCCATGAGCCGGTGGACCTCATCCAGAAGCACTGGGATTTTTTGAATTTCGTCTAGGACGATCCAGGCGCCTTCCGGCCGACCGCCTGCCATGGCCTCTAACCTCCCCGGAGCACGGGCGAGTTCCAGGTAGAGCGATGCGTCCAGGAGGTCGAGGAAGAGGGCGTCGGGAAGGACGCGCCGAAGCCAAGTGCTTTTGCCGGTTCCCCGAGGCCCGAAAAGAAAGAATGATACTTCAGGAAGAGAGATCAATCTCTGGATATAAGAAGGCAAGTCGGGCTTGATGGACATCACTTTTATATTGTCATTTTACAATGCTTTTTTACAATGTCAATATGTTTTTGCAATACCCTATCCACAAGTCCTCACTCCTACTTGCCGGAGCCCTAGCCCTCGAAATCGATGTCCGGGAAAATAACGGCCACTCCGATCAGCGGCTGGGTGTCCTCGTCCGCTCAACTGTCAACAGTTCGATGAGGAGCGTAAAGCAAGAAAACATCGTTCACCGAGCGGCTTTGCGGGAGATTTTTTCTCTGGATCACCTGAGCATTGCCAAATCTCCATCCGATTACTATAATGGAGGGATGAGCTTCGCCATGAAGCCTAACCCTGCCGAAAGGAGAATTCGATGACCAAAGCATTCCCGTCCAGAAGTCTGGGCATCGTCATCATCCTGGGATCTGTCTGGGGCCTTTCCGAAGCCGTGCTCGGCATCGGCCTCCGGAGCTGCGCCTCGCTCGCGTCGGGCTCGATCATGACCGGCGTGGCCCTCTTTTTTATCGGCGCGACCTGGAAACGGACTCAGCACATCATCGGGCCGTTGATTCTCGTCGCCATCGCCAGCCTGTTCAAGCTGTTCGATGCACTCCTGCTTTCGCTTCCGGTCAAGGACGGCGCCGTGGCCAACCCGATTTTCGCCTTCTGGACCGAGGGGCTGGCTCTTGTCCTGATGCTCGCGTTCATGAAAGAGAGCTGGAAAGGGAAAGCAACCGGCCAGGCCTTTCTGGGCGGCCTCTCTGCCCTCGTCGCCGTCAACCTCTTTCCTCTGGTGAAATTCGCTACGGGGATTCCGGCCTGTGTTTTCCCGGGCACGACCATCCCGCTTTCGCTTTACTACGCGCCCATCGCCGTCGGAGTTTCTCTCTTGACGGTTCCCGCGGCGTTTTGGCTCGGGGCCCGATTAGAGGCCATCGAGACGCACACCATGGCATCCGGCCGGAAGCCGGCGTTCCGTTTTCTCGTTCCGGCGGCTGCCGCCGTCTTGTGCCTGGGCATATTGAGCCTCGTCCGTCTGGTCTAAGGAGTTAAGCCATGGAGCGAACCGGAAAAAAGAAAAGAAAAACGTTTACCCGCCGGGATTTTCTTAAAAGCCTGGGCGGGGGCGCCGTCGGCGTCGGAGTGGCCTCGAAAGTCCTGGGCAAAGAACCCGTTTTCCCGCAGGCAAGCCCAGGGGACCCCGAGATTTTCTCGAGGAAAAAAATTGCTCTGACCGTGAACGGAAAAAGCCTGAGCCTGGAAGTGGATGCCGACGAAACGCTGCTTCAGGTCCTGAGGGATAAGCTCAAATTGACCGGGACCAAGAAGACCTGCAACCGCGGGGAGTGCGGCGGATGCACGGTCCTTCTCAACGGGACGCCCGTCTATTCCTGCCACATGCTGGCCTTGCAGGCGGATGGAGGAGAGATCCTTTCTGTCGAGGGGCTGGCCAAGGGCGACAAGCTTCACCCGGTCCAACAGGCCTTTATCGATAAAGACGCCTACCAGTGCGGTTTTTGCACCCCGGGATTCATCATGGCTTCCGTGGCTCTATTGAACAAGACCAAGACTCCATCGCCCGAAGACATCCGGGCGGCCCTCGCCGGCAACCTCTGCCGCTGCGGCAACTATCAAAAGATCTACGAGGCGGTCTCCTCGGCCTCGGAAACGATGAGGAAGGCCTGAGATGAAGAACCACAATCCTATTGACAGCTCGAGCCTTGAATATATCGAACTGGCCAAAATCCAGGGAACTCAGACGAAGCCTGAGAAGCCGGCGGCTCCGGCGGAAGGCTTTAAATATATCGGAAAGGCCACGCCGCGGGTGGACGGGAAAAAGATCGTCACGGGCGCCGCGCGCTACACCCATGACCTGTCTTTCGAAGGCATGCTCTACGGGAAAGTCCTCCGCTCGCCGCATGCCTGCGCCGATGTTGTCTCCATCGACCTGGGTCCGGCCCTGAATTATCCCGGCGTCAAGGCCGCGATCAAGCTCAAGGAAGGCCGGGTCAAATGGGCCGGCGAGCAGGTAGCGGCGGTGGCGGCCGTCGATGAGCAGACGGCCGAAGAAGCTCTAAAGCTCATCAAGACGGAATACAAAGTGCTCCCCCATGTCGTCAGCGTGGATAAAGCCATGGCCCAGGGAGCGCCCCAGGTGCAAGATGCGGGGAATGTTCAGGAATTGAATAAGTCCAACCGGGGCGATGTCGAGAAGGGCTTCAAAGAAGCCGACCTGGTCTTCGAGCAGACTTACGTGACGAATTGGGAAGTTCACCAGACGGCGGAAACCCATTCCAGCATCGCCAAATGGGACGGAGAGAACTTGACGGTTTGGGACTCGACTCAGGCCGTCATAGGTGTCAGAGACGGCCTGGCCCGAGCCCTGAATATGCCCGCCAGCCGGGTCAAGGTCATCAAAACCTACATGGGGGGCGGCTTCGGCAGCAAGCTGGGCACGCAGGATTTCACGGTAGCTGCGGCCAGACTGGCCTTCGAAGCCGGAAGGCCGGTCAAGATCGTCCTAACCCGCAGGGAAAATTCCTATTGCGTCGGCTACCGTCCCTCATCCAGGATTACGATCAAGGGCGGGGTCAAGAAGGACGGGACGCTGACCGCCCTGTCCATGAAAAACTACAACAGCGGCGGAACGGGACGGGGCGACGGATGCGCGGAGCCGGTCGTCGACGTCTACAAGTGCCCGAACGTCAAAGTTGAAGAGTATTCGGTGTTTGTCAACACCTGCGCTTCGCGGCCGACCCGCGCTCCCGGGCATGTCCAGGGGACTTTTGCCCTGGAAGGCTTCTTGGAGGAACTGGCCGCCAAGCTCAATATGGATCCCCTGGAACTCCGGATGAAAAACTATTCGATCAAGAATGCGGGCGACACCGGGATTCCCTATTCGACCAAAGGACTGGAAAAATGCTACAAGCAGGGCGCGGAGAAGATCGGCTGGGCCTCGAGGAATAAAAAGCCGGGCGGAGGCGCGGGAAAAATCAAGCGCGGAATCGGGATGGCCAGCCAGATCTGGTGGGGGTCAGGGGTGCCCGGAACGCTGGCCGACTTGAAGATCTATCGGGACGGCAGCGTCGATGTCGAATGCGGGACCCAAGACATCGGCTGCGGGACGAGGACGCACATCGCCGTCGTCGCGGCGGACACATTGACCCTGGAACCTAAGGACATCACGGTCAAAATCGGCAACAGCGACTATCCATGGGCCCCGAACTCGGGCGGAAGCCAGACAACGCCGTCTGTGGCGCCGGCGGTCCGGGATGCGGCGCTCAAAGCGGTGGAGTACTTCAAGCAGATGGCTTCCAAGAAGCTCAACGCTCCTCCGGCCGAAATCGTCCTGGAGAACAGAAGATTTGTCCTCAAAAGCGACCCGGCCAAAGGGCTCGACTTCAGCGAGGTCGTAAAGGACCTGCGCCGGCCGGCGGTTTTTCACGGCGAGCGCTCGACCTTTCCAGCCACCTTCGCCTTCAACACCTTCGGCGCCCATTTCGCCGAGGTTGAAGTGGATACAGAGACCGGAAAGATCAAGGTGAAAAAAGTGGTGGCCGCCCACGATATCGGCAGGGTCATCAACCGCCTGACGGCCGAGAGCCAGGTCATCGGCGCCATCACCCAGGGAATGAGCGCGGCTCTTTTCGAGGAAAAGATCATGGACCACGAGACCGGGACCATGATCAATCCCAACTTCCACGATTACAAAGTGGCCACGTCGATGGATATCCCGGAGATGGTGCCGGTGTTCGTCGATGTCATCGATGACCGGCTGAACAACCTGGGCGCCAAGGGGCTGGGCGAGCCGCCGCGCATTCCCGCCTCGGCCGCTATCGCCAACGCCGTGTTCAACGCGATCGGCGTTCATCCGAGAGAAATCCCGATGACGCCCGCCAAAGTCCTTCAGGCGCTCAAAAGAAAGGAGGCCAAGTCATGAGCAGCTTTCAATATGCCAAGCCCGCATCGATCGAACAAGTGACCTCCTTTCTGGCCAAAGTAAATAAGAAAGCGTTCCTGATGGCCGGCGGCACGGACCTTCTATCGGAAATCAAGGAAGGCATCATCGCGCCGGATGTGGTCGTCGACCTGAAAGCGATCCCCAACCTTTCTTATATAAAGAAAGATAAGGATGGCGTCGTGGTCGGAGCGCTCACAACCGTGGCCGAACTGGCCGAAAACCCGATTGTCCAGCAGGATTACCCCGTGCTTCATCAGGCCGCCAGGGCTGTCGCCTCGCCGCAGCTGCGGAATATGGGGACCGTGGGCGGGAATCTCTGCCAAAGGCCGCGCTGCTGGTATTACCGCGACGGCCAGGTCCTTTGCACCAAAAAAGGCGGCACCAAGTGCTACGCGGAGAAAGGGCGGAACAAATACCATGCCATCCTGGGCGGAGGGATCTGCTATGCCGTCTATCCTTCGGACCTCGCCCCGGCCTTGATAGCCCTCGAAGCGAAAGCGGTGATCGCTTCGCCTCAGGGCGAAAGAACCGTTCCCCTGGCCGAGTTCTATACCCCGCCGCTCGTGAATGTCCGGAAGGAAAATATTCTGAGCGAGCAGGAAGTCCTGAAAGAGGTCCGCATTCCTCCGGCGAAAAGGGGCGATAAGAGCGCCTACATGAAATTCACCGAACGGGGCGCCTGGGACTTCGCCGTCGTCTCGGTTGCGGCCAAGGGGACGATCTCCGGCGGCACGATCGAGGACATCCGGATTGTCTGCGGCGGCGTTGGCCCCATGCCCTGGAGGCTCCGGAAAGCCGAAGATTTGATTAAGGGGAGAAGAGCGTCGGACATGCTCATCCGGCAGGCTGCAAAGGCCGCCCTGGCCGATGCCAAACCCCTCGAGGAGAACGGCTACAAGGTTGACCTTCTGGAAACCGTGCTGGTCAGGACCGTCGGCTCGCTCGTCAAAGCCTAATCCTCCAAGGTCGCTTCAGCCGTCTCCGGATCGTTTCTGCTTTCTGCATAACTATAGCGAAATGGGCAATTATAAAGAATGAAAGGAATAGCATGAAAATAACAAGCAGGTCAAAATTTTGCTTTATCACGCTTTCTATTTTGGCCCTTTTAGGCCCAGGGCTTTGGGCCCAGACGCCGGACAGGTTCTTTGACACGGCGGGTCCCCCGGCCGGGCAGGTCCGGCTGGTGATTTTCTATCCATCGGTCGGAACGATCGAGGACCTGGTTGCGCTTAAGGACAGCGGACTCTTTCCGGCGGATAAGCTCGAAGTCATCGGCGTCTATCATGAAAAGGAAAAAACGAACTACCAAGCAGCCATCCGCTACGCCCGGAACAACAACCTCACCTGGCTCAAGTTCCACCGGGTTTCTGCGGAGCTCACCCCGCAGTCCCTGTTTCGTAAAAACGCCTGCACTCCGGAATTCGAGACGATTTTCAAGAAATCCGACGGCATCATTTTCTTCGGCGGTCCCGACATCCCGCCCATCGTCTATGGACAAAAAACAAACCTTTTGACGGGGATTGAAGACCCCTTCCGCCATTTTTTCGAACTCTCCTGCATTTTTCACCTGCTCGGCGGATCGCAGAATGCCGCTTTTAAGGGGCTTCTGGAATCCAGGCCTGATTTTCCCATCCTGGGGATTTGCCTGGGCAGCCAGAGCTTGAGTATAGGGACGGGCGGAACGATGATTCAGGATATCTCGTCCGAGGTCTACGGCAAGAAATTTTTCGAGGACGTCGTCGAGCTGGGCCAGCCCAACTGGCACACCAATCCTCACCGGCGCCTCCACCCGGAAAACAGGACCCTGCTGTCCTATATGCTCCATCCGATCCAGCTCAACGGTAAAGGCAAATTCTGCGTAGAGCTCGGCTTCAAGGCCGACGACCAGCCCTACATCATGAGCGCCCACCACCAGATGGCGGATAAGCCCGGCAAAGGCTTTCGCGTGGCGGCAACGTCCTTGGACGGAAAGGTGACCGAGGCCATCGAGCACGAACGGTATCCCAACGTCCTCGGCGTCCAGTTTCATCCCGAATTCTCCATGCTGTGGACCACAGAGCCCAAGTATAAATTTACGCCCCAGGATAGGGATATGATCGCCATCAAGCCGTTTTTAGAAAGTCATGCGCCCAGCTTCGAGTTCCACAAGAAGCTCTGGGCCTGGTTCTTGGAGAAGCTCCAGGCCGGCCACCAGTAGATATTTCTTTCCCGTAATTAATATCAACGTAATAATTAAAATGACATCCCCGTTCGGGCGGCGCTTAGG
>CAZIDN010000068.1:0-18125 GCA_964537875.1 uncultured Eubacteriales bacterium | reverse complement strand
CGATCACGCCCCAGACCCAGGTCGTCGAGCTCCTCTCGGAAATGTGCGCCGACAAAACCCTCGATGCCAAGTTCATCAAGGTCGAATCCGAGCATTCGGCCATGGCTGCCTGCATCGGCGCCTCCGTCGCCGGCGCTCGGACTTTCACGGCCACCTCTTCCCAGGGCCTGGCCCTGATGCACGAGATGCTGCACTGGGCGTCTGGCGGAAGGCTCCCGGTCGTCATGGGCGATATCAACCGCTCCATGGGCCCGGGCTGGAGCATCTGGACGGACCAGAACGACAGCCTCTCGCAACGGGATACGGGCTGGATGCAGTACTACTGCGCCTCCAACCAAGAAGTCCTGGACACCGTGATTCAAGCCTTTAAGGTCTCCGAACAACTGGCCATTCCAAGCATGGTCATCCTCGACGCCTTCGCCCTCTCCCATACCTATGAAGTCGTCGATATTCCCGACCAGGCAAAAGTGGACGAGTATCTGCCGCCGTTCAGACCTCAGGTCAGGCTGACTCCGGATGATCCGCACGCCTTCGGGGGCTTGACTTCGCCCGAACATTATTTTGAGCTGCGCTACAAGCTCCAAATAGACATGGAGAAGGCGCCCGGCCTCATCGAAGAAACGGGACGGGAATACGAGAAGATGTTCGGCCGGTATCTCGGGCTGGTCGATGACTATTTGTGCGAAGACGCCGAGATCATCCTTGTCACATCCGGGACGGCGGGCTATACAGCACGCGGGGCGGTCGATGAAATGCGCAAGAGCGGCATCAAAGCGGGCAATCTCAGGGTCAAAGTCTTCCGGCCCTTCCCCTTTGAGCACATCCGGCGGATCGTCGGGAAGGCTAAAAAAGTCGCCGTCGTGGACCGCAATATCTCCTACGGTCATCATGGCATGTTTTTCCAGGAAGTGAAATCTGCCCTGTATGGCCAAGACAAGAGCCCGCCTGTTTTCGGCTTTATTGCCGGGCTGGGTGGACGGGACATCACGCCGTCGACATTCAAGGAAATCGTGGATATCGCTCTCTCCAAGGACAAGCCCAAAGAAGAAATCATCTGGATCGGAGTCAAGAGATGAAAAAAGCAAGGACCATGAAACTCTCCCTCCCCGAAGAAGAACTCGTCGGCTCCGGCAACCTGGCCTGCCAGGGCTGCGGAGCCACCTTGGCCATGCGCTATGTCCTGAAGGCATTGGGACAGAGAACCGTTCTCTGCATCCCAGCCTGCTGCTGGTCCGTGATTGACGGTCCGTTCCCCCATTCCTGCCTTGATGTCCCGGTCTATCACTGCGCCTTCGAGACGGCCGCCTCGACGGCATCTGGTGTTAAAGCCGGGCTGGAAATGGTCGGCGACACAGAAACGACCGTCGTGGCCTGGGCAGGCGACGGAGGCACCTTCGACATCGGCATCCAAGCCCTCTCCGGCGCGGCCGAGCGCAACGACGATATCATCTATGTCTGTTACGATAACGAGGCCTACATGAACACCGGGATCCAGCGCAGCTCGGCCACGCCCTACGGCGCCTGGACGACGACGACTCCGGTCAAGCATTTCAAAAACCGGCCTAAAAAAGACATCGACGCCATCATGGCCGCCCACAGAATTCCTTATATCGCGACGGCTTCCATCGCCTATCCCGAAGACGTCTATAAAAAGGCCAAGAAAGCCAAGGACATTCAGGGGACACGGTTCATGCACATCTATGCCCCCTGTCCCACGGGATGGAAGAGCCGCCCGGAGGACAGCATCAGGCTGGCCCGGATGGTCGTCCAAAACTCGATTTTTCCGCTTTATGAGATCGAGAATGGAGAAAAATATACCCTGAGCATCAAGGTTAAAGACAAAAAGCCCATCCATGACTATCTGAAGCTCCAGGGACGCTTCCGCCACCTGACCGAGGAGCAGATCAAGTTCATGCAGGAGGAAGTCGACAAGAATTGGGCACGGCTGTTGCGCAAGGTGGAGAGCTCGGACTGATCGGCTCTAAAACGCGCAGCGCTTGCGCTTAGCGAGTCAAGGAAGCTGCTCGGCCTCGTGTCTCGCTCTCCTCGACCGGCAGAAACGCCGCAATTTTGAGATCTCTACCAGCGGTAGACGACGGCCGCCCAGGTAAAGCCGGCGCCGAAGGCATCCATGAGAATAATCGTTCCGGGCTTGAGCTTTTTATGCTGCCTCAGCTCGTGCAAGGCGATCGGTATGGAGGCGACGGACACATTCCCATAACGGTCGATATTCACATAAACCTTTTCCTTGGGAATACTCAGCCTCTCACCCACCGCGTCGATGATGCGGATGTTGGCCTGGTGGGCGATGAAAACGTCCACGTCCTCTTTCTTCAGACCGACTTTCTTGAGAGCCTCTTCGGCCGCCTCCCCCATCCGTTTCACGGCATGCTTGAAGACCTCGTTGCCTTTCATTTTAAGAGTGTGCAAACTTTCGGCCACGGTCTGGACAGAAGCCGGCATCCTTGAACCGCCGGCCGGCATGATCAATAGATCCCCCAGGTTTCCGTCCGCTTTCCAATACGAAGAAAGCATGCCTGAGTCGTCTTTGCTTTCCTCTAGAACAACGGCTCCAGCGGCGTCCCCGAAAAGAACGCATGTGCTGCGGTCCTTCCAGTTCGTGATCTTGGTCAGGAGCTCTGAACCGACCAAGAGGATACGCTTGACGCACCCGCTCAGGATGAGACTTTCGGAGATGATCAGACCATAGAGAAATCCCGTGCATCCCGCCGAAATATCAAAGGCCGGGACATGATCGGCCTGGAGTCCCTGTTGGACCCGGCATGCCGTGGAAGGGAATAAGGTGTCCGGCGTCGAGGTCGCGACGATGATCAGGTCGATGTCTTTGACCTCGAGATGGGAGTTTCTCAGCGTCTTTTTGACCGCCTCGATGCAAAGATCGGATGTCGCCTGCTCGGCGCTGGCAATATGCCGTTCGCGGATCCCGCTCCGCGACACGATCCATTCATCCGTCGTGTCGACCATTTTCTCCAGGTCGGCATTGGTCAGAATCTGGTCGGGCACATAAAAGCCCGTGCCGGTGATCTTGATTCGTCTTTGTTTTTCCAATCTTTTGACGTCTCCAAAAAAGACTTTACTTAATAGCATAACGGCTTCCAATTTGCAAATCAGGAGGAAGAGGGGTACAATCGAAAACCATTCCATGCTCAGGAAGACCGTCGCTTGCCTCATCGTCTGGATCTTCCCTTTCTGCATCTCATGGCCTCCCCAGGCCCGAGCCCAGCTTGTCTTGGGCCAGTATGAGGAAGAAGCGCCTTTCAGGACATGGAACACTTTTGCCCCGGCCTCAGCCTCCTCGATCGGCCGCGGCGGGACCTGTTTTACTTTGGCCTCCGATAGTTCCGCCTCGCTGTCCAACCCGGCCCTCCTCCTACTCCTCCCCCGATGGACGGCCACGGTCAACGGATCTCTCCATTATGCTTCCTTCTTCAAGTATTCGCTGGTCAACACGGGAGTCCTTGGGTCGGACGGAAATCTCTCCCTATCCCTGTACGCTTTGGATTATTCGGGCGTCTCACTCCACCTGGGAAAATGGGCGTTTGCCGTAACCGTCGGCATCAACGAACTCTACAACCGGCCGTCGGCCCTGGCAGACTATTCTTATGGGGGGACAGTCCTCTATTCGCTCAGCCTGACCCAAGAGGGAGTCCTCAGGAACCTCAACCTTTCCGCGGCCCACAGCTTCAATGATTGGCTCAGCGCGGGGCTGGGGATCAACTTTTCCCTCGGCGACCTCGAGAGAGAAATGGTCGAGCAGTGGACACAGACCGGCATTTCCATCACCGACCGAAAGACTCGGGATTTGAAGGAGTTCTATCTGAATGGCGGTCTGCTTGTGAATCTCGGAGACCGCATTCGTCTGGCAGCCGTCTTTAGGACCCCGTCCCCGCGACAGTCAAAAAACAGCAGCTTTCTCGAGTACTCCGCGCCGGCGGGAAACACCGATATCCGAATCGAGGCTTCATCCGAAGACAAGGTTAAACAGCCTCTCGTTTTGGGCCTGGGCGCAAGCTGCAAAATCCTGACAAACCTCAAGGCCGCCCTGGACCTCTCCTATTACGGCTGGTCCCGCTATTCCGTCGGCTATTTCGGCGAGACCCTGGAACGAAATTTCAGGGACGTTTTGAAGGCCGGAGGGGGGATGGAATTCCAGTCCACTTTCAATGTCTTCGGCCAACGTTTTGATTTTCCGGTTCGCCTGGGGTTCGTCTATGACCCCCAGCCGATGAAAGATCTCCGCTCTTCCTACGCCTCGATCACGTTTGGAGGCGGCGTTGCCTGGCGGAATTTTAGGCTGGACTTCGGGGCGCTTGCCGGCTGGGAATCGGGCTCCGGAAACGACTTGGCCGCCAGAAAAGTCTCGGTGTCATTGACTTTTCAATTATAAGGCAAAATAAACGTGCAGAAAAACGACGATAAAAAAAATCGCAAGAAAAATGGGGACAGGTGCCTAATTCGAAAATTAAGTACTTGTCCCCATTTTTTTTGCCGTTTTTTTCCCCCCCGTTTTATTTTTCTAGCGGTCTTTATTCTTTTGAGCGCGGCGCTCCTGCCGGGTCCGCAGGGCCCAGGCAGCACGGAAATCGTCAGCGTGGCCAAAACGCCCTTTTTCGAAAATAAGCTCAAAAACATGGGCCTGGACCTGCTCGCGGATTGGGACGGCAAAATTTTCATCGTCGCCCGGCCCGAAGACCTGCGGACGCTGGGACAAGCCAAGATCCCGTTCACAGTAGAAACGGCCAAATTCCCGCCATTTGCCCAGGCGGCCGCGCCGCCTCCCGGGGGAAGCATCAACGGAGCCTATCACTCATACAGGGAGTTGGAAACGGATCTGCTGGCGCTGCAACAAAAATACCCCGGCCTGGCCAAGGTCTTCGATATCGGGGACAGCCTGGAAAAACGAAATATCTATGCTTTAAAAATCAGCGCCAACGTCGCTTTTGATGAAGACGAAGCCGAGGTCCTCTTTCTGGGATGCCATCACGCCCGGGAATGGATTTCCGTGGAGGTGCCGTTTCTCTTCGGAAGATATCTTCTCGAAAACTATGCCACCGATCCCGAGGCGAAGCGTCTGGTCGATCGGAGCGAAGTCTGGATCGTCCCCTTGGTCAATCCCGACGGTCTGGAATACACCATTCATGTTTACCGGTACTGGCGAAAAAATCGGCGCGATAACAAAGACGGGACTTACGGAGTTGACCTCAACAGGAATTACGGCTACAAATGGGGCACCAGCAATAACGGATCAAGCCCGGATCCTGCCTCGGAGATCTACCGTGGGCTCCAGGCTTTTTCGGAACCGGAGACAAAAGCGATCCGGGACTTCTTCTTGAAAAAATATTTTCAGGGGATGATCACCTATCACAGCTTTTCTCAGTCGATCATGTATCCCTGGGGCTACACGGTCCAGGCCCCGGACAAAGAACCTCTTCTCCGTGATATCGCGGCCAGGATTGCGGCCTTGATCCAAGAAGTGAACGGACGATCGTATAACTTCGGGCCGGCCGGACAGACGCTTTACCTGACAAACGGCGATACGGTCGACTGGACGTTCGGGACGAGCGCCATTCCTTCCTATACGATCGAACTTCCTCCTATCGATGAGATGGGCGGAGGATTTTTCAACTCCGAGGCGGATATCCAGTCGATTTTTCAGGAGAACCTGCCGGCCATGCTCTATTTCGTCGACCGGTTCATCCAGGATTACAGGCCGCAGGGAGCCGACCTTGGCCCGGACCGCCCGGACAAAAAGTTTGACAAATCTTCGCAAATTCGTTAAGAAAAAGAAAAAAGAGAACAGGATTATCAGGGAACTGGGATGAAGGGAGTTGGTCTTTTCAGCCGGCAGGCGTCCGAAGGGCTGCAGAGGGAAGGACTTCCCTACTGGATTTTCTGGCTCCTGCTCTGCATCATCCTCCTGCTTGTCGCCTTCATCTTTCTCCGGGACAAGGATTTGCGCCAGCGGCTGAACGCTTTTCTCTCCGGGGCGAAACGGCGCATGAAGCGCACCCAGCTCCAGATCCGGCTCAACAAGGAAAAGCGCAAGAAAGCCGATCTTGTCCGGGGCCTGGGAAAGCGGGTGTGGGAAGAAAAGATCCAGAACGAGAAATTCCTGGCGACCTTCAAAGAGCTCGAACGCCTGGAGAGCCAGGAATCCGGCTGCCAGTCCGACTTGAAGGACATTTTGGCCAAAATCGTGACTCTTAAAAAAGAGCAGGAAGAGGCTCGCCAGCACTATAAGGGCCTGATGAAAATGAAAGAGTCCGGCCAACAGCCGGACATGGAACAAGTCCGGACGTCCAAGGAAAAGGTTAAGCTTCTCAAGAAAGAAACCAAAGACCTTGACAAAAGGATCCGGTCCGGCCAAGCCACCCTCAAGGACATCCAAGCCCATAAAAACCGCAACTTCGAGCAGCTAGGCGCATTCATGGACGAGAAGAGGCTGGACCTCAAGGATTTTCAGCCGATCTATGCCCAGATCGACGAGATGAACCGGAACATTCTCAACCTCATGAGCCGCATCGAGAAGCTCGCCTGAAATCTCGGGTTCTGGCCCGGCATGCCCCCGTCCGTCCTTCGACTTTTTAAAGCCCCCTTGATTGGTCAAGGGGGTAGGGGCGGCATATTAATTCCCCCCTAATTCTCTAGGGGGGTAGGGGGGTTAATAAGATTCAAATCTTTATTCTTTGCTCCTTCTCTTCCCCCTTGATTGGTCAAGGGGGTAGGGCGTTTAATAGGTTTTAAATATTCATTCTTACTTCCTGCCGTTTTCCACCCACCACTCATGAGCTCGGGCGGACGGGGGCATGCCGGGCTACCCAATTTAATTTAGAATTCTCACTCACCGAATTCTTTGACGGGTACCCCTAATCCGCATAAAATAGGGGCATGTCCAAGCCGAAAATACTAGCCCATATTTGCTGCGCGCCCGACGCCATTTATGTCATCGACCTCCTCCAGAACGAACACGAGGTGACGGGGTATTTTTATAATCCGAACATCTGGCCAGAGGACGAGTACGTTAGGCGGCTGGCAGAAACACGGAAAGTCGAGAAGATTCTCGGCTTCGAGCTGCTGGAAGAGATCTATGATGCGGAGCGGTGGCTCAAGGCTACCAAAAAATTCAAAGACGAGCCCGAAAAAGGAAGGCGATGCGATATCTGCTATGCCCTGAGGCTCGAGCGGGCGGCCCAAAAAGCCGCCGCCCTGGGGATCCCCTCGTTCACGACGATCATGAGCCTCAGCCCCTGGAAGAAAGCGGATGTCCTGAACCGTATCGGTCGGATGCTCGGCCGGAGACATCAGGTTCGTTTCCTGGAGGCCGACTTCAAGAAAAAAGGCGGTTTCGAGAAAAGCGTCTCCCTCAGCCGCCGGCACGGGATTTATCGGCAGAACTATTGCGGCTGCCTATATAGCCGCAGGAAAGAAGCGGCCGCCCCGTCAAAATGAACGCCAAAAAGCGCTCCTTGAAATCCCTGCCCGGATCGGCGGCGAGGGTCACTGTCTTCGGCGTCGTCCAAGGCGTGGGCTTCAGACCGTTCATTTTCCGTTTGGCCCAGCGGTTCGGCTACAAGGGATGGGTTAAAAATATCGGTTCCGGCGTGGAGATCCATATCGAGTCTCCGAGGCCGGCCGATTTCGGCGCGTTCCTGAAGGCCGTCCAAAACGAAAAACCTCCGTTAGCCCGGATCGAACAGGTCACCTCAAGACGGGCGCCGTTTCTCGGCCGGGTCGATTTCCAGGTCCAAAAGACAAAACAAGGAGAGAGCTTTGTCTTCATCTCGCCCGATATCTCCGTCTGTGAGAATTGCCGCCGGGAAATGAATGACCGGAGGGACCGGAGGTTTCGCTATCCCTTCATCAACTGCACCGACTGCGGCCCGCGCTATACGATCGTCAAGGCCCTCCCCTATGACAGGCCCCAAACGACCATGGCCGGCTTTAAGATGTGCTCTCTTTGCGCGGCGGAATATCATGATCCCTCAGACCGCCGCTACCATGCCCAGCCGATCGCCTGTCCGACATGCGGACCCTGGGTGACCCTGCGCCATGCAAAAACGGGAAAAGATGTTGCGGGCGGCATTCCAAGAGCGGCCGACCTCATCAAAAAGGGAAAGATCCTGGCTGTCAAGGGACTTGGAGGATTTCATCTGGTCTGCGACCCCCTCAACCCACAAGCCGTCCTGAAGCTGCGGAAGATCAAGGACAGGAGGACAAAGCCCCTGGCCCTTATGGCCCGGGATCTCGGAGCCTTGGAAAAATATGTCTATTGCTCATCCGAGGAGAAGAAGCTCCTCCTTTCGCCGTTCCGCCCGATCGTCCTTCTCAAAAAGAAAAATGACATTCAGGGCATCGCCCCCCATCTGGATGAGATCGGCATCATGCTCCCCTATGCTCCCCTCCATGACCTCCTCCTCGAAAACGTCCCGTTGGTCGTGGCGACAAGCTCCAATCAAAAAGACTCGCCGATCATGAAAGACGAACAGGAAGGGATCGGACGTCTGTGCGATTATATTCTCGGTCATAACCGTCCGATCCAGATGAGAGCGGACGATTCCGTCGTCAAAGAGGTCCGTTCTCGACCGCTTTTTGTTCGCAGGGCCCGCGGCTATGTGCCTTATCCTCAAAAAGTCCCGCGGCAGCTCCAATCTTCCCACCACATCTTGGCCCTCGGGGGCGAGTTGAAGGACACGATCTCCATCTACAAAAACGGATATGTCGTCACCAGCCAATTCCTGGGAGACCTGGACGAATACCAGAACCACCTCTATTTCGAGGAGACGGTCCGGCATCTCGGCCGGTTGTTCGAAGTCAGGCCTTTCTGTGTTGTCTCAGACCTCCATCCCGATTTCCAGACAACGCGCTATGCCCAAAAACTAGGGATTCGACATCTTCAAGTCCAACACCACTATGCCCATGTCCTCGCCGTCCTCCTGGAGCATGGCCTGCCCCCCAAAACAAAAGTCCTGGGGGTCGCCTGGGATGGCTATGGCTACGGCCAGGACGGGACGGCCTGGGGCGGCGAATTCCTGCTGGGAGATCTGCAAGGATTCGAGAGATTCGCCCACTTCGAATATATCCCTCTCCCGGGCGGCGACCTGGCCGCCAAGCAGCCCTGGCGGATGGCTTTGGCCTATCTCCAAAAAATGGACCCCGGAATGCTCCAAAAAGCCGATTGGCTGAACAATGTCGATCCGAAAAAAATTAGCGGAGTTCTGGCCATGCTCGAAAAGGGAATTCAATCCCCTCTTTCCTCAAGCTGCGGCAGGCTGTTCGATGCCGTCTCGGCGCTCAGCGGCCTAGCTCCGACGGAAAATGAATTTGAAGCCGAGGCGGCCATGAGACTGGAAGCCGCTGCCGTCAGCCGAACCGCAGCCGTCTATCCCTACAAAATCTCCGGCGGGAAGACCGCTTTCCAAATTTCCTTTACGGAGATGATTGGAAATATCATTAAAGATAGGGAGCGCGGGACGGGGCCATCCGTCATCTCCACGAAATTTCATAACAGCCTGGCCCGGGTCATTCTCGATGTGGCTGGAAGAGCCAGACAATCGCTTGGAATAAGCACCGTCGCCTTATCCGGGGGCGTCTTTCTCAATAAAAAGCTGCTCGGCCGGGCCATGTCTCTGCTCGAGGGAGAAGGTTTCCGAGTCCTGAGGCCGGTAAACTATTCCCCGAACGACGAATCGTTGTCTCTCGGCCAGATAGCCTATGCCCTGGCCCGACTGAAAGCCGGGGAATCCCTTATTCCTTGGGACCGAAGTTGAACCCGTAGTCGTGACTGTCCTCGGGTTTTTTCTTTTTTTCCTTCTCTGCACTTTTGCCGACCGTGAAACGGATGCCCCCGACAAGCGACAGGACAAAATTGCTGACGAGGGCGACGAGAAAACTGAAGGTCCCGCCCACGAGGAAGCCGCCGAACCCGCCGAGAACGGCGTAGATGAGGGCTCCCAGCAGTTTTCCTTGGAGCTCGAGGAGGGCTGCGGGCAAAAAGGCCAGGGACTGGGTGAAAGCGGCCGTTGCTCCGGCAAAAGCGCCGAGAATGATTCCCAGGAAAAGCCCGAACGTCCCTCCAAACAAGAGCGTGGACACGGGATGGACAGCCCTTAAAATAGAATGAGTCCCTGACTCCTCGGCCTTTTCTTCCGGCTTCGCCCGGGCCGCCCTTTCCGGCTCTGACGCCTCCAACTGGCTGCTGCAATTAGGGCAGGTCAAAAAAGGCTCCTCTAATTTGGTCCCGCACTTCGGACACACTTTCGGCCCTTCGATCAGGTTTCCGCCGCAGCGGGCGCAGATTTCGGCCTCCAGCTTGTTCTCAAACCCGCAGTAGATGCAAATGGCCTTTTTTTCCGCCTGCGAAGGCGGCTCGGACTGGACCCAATCCTTGCCCTCGAAGTAATACCATTTTCCGCTCTGGGCCCCGATCATCCAGAATCGGCCTTGCCCGTCCTTGAGCCTGAGCTTCTTCATTTCTTCGACGAATTCCTGCCGGGAGATCTCTCCCGCCTGAAATTTCTTCTTGAGATCGTTAAAAGCCTGTTCGATATCTTTAAATTGTGTGTCCATACGCTCCCCCTTTGATTGGTCCCGGTCGCGTATTCTGCAACTCGTTTATTTTCAATGAATTCATAACTTGTTCATAATAAAGAAAATAGAGGCGTGACGAGATTTTGTGCAAACAGTCGTATCTTCAACAATTTTCTTGAATTTGCCGAAAAATGACGGCAGATTTCCACAATTTTTCCACAGAAATTGTGAAAAACTATTTTCATCTTTCACGGCCAATACTGTTTGATCAAGTCGATGATATTATACCCTTTTATGGGGTCGGGAATGAAGGACAAAATGAAAATCACAAGAACCAGGATTCCGAGGATCGTCCTCTTCGGACCCAAAGATGAGTCCTCGTCAAGGATGCGGGGATGCTTTAATCCCAAAAGCAAGATCAGCATGGCCCAGACGAGCCAGCCGAACCAGAAGAAGATGGCCATGATCAAATAGATAGCCAAGAAAATTTTTGCGACCGTTTTTGACCTGGAGCCGAAAATGGCATAGGACACGTGTCCGCCGTCGAGCTGTCCCAGCGGGAAAAGATTCAAAGCCGTGACAAGAAGTCCCACCCACCCGGCAAAAGCCATGGGGTGGAGGATGATGGCGGAGTCCGCTGCCGCGTTTTTAAAAAAGACGGCGCCGATGATCTTCATCAAAAGCGGCTCGCCCAAGAGATAACCCTCGCTGCTCGGCAAGTTGGGGATGACCTTGGATAAATGGAGGCCGTAGACGAGCGCCGGCACGGCCAGGAGAAAGCTCGTCAGAGGCCCGGCGACGCCGACATCAAAAAGCTGCCGTTTTTGGGTGATGGGAGATTTGATCTTGATAAAGGCTCCCATCGTGCCGATGAACCCGAGCATCGGGATGAAATAAGGAAGCGTGGCGTCGATCCGATAGCGTCGGCAGGTCAGATAATGGCCCAACTCATGGCCGAGGAGGATGATCATCAGCACGGCGGCATAGAGCAGGCTCAACCAGACAATCTGGGGATCTTTGAATATTCCGGCGGGAGGGACGAAGCGAGGATCGCGGCCGATGTCCTCCGCATATTTGTAGCTCGCGCTCTGGTAGATCCCAGCGACGAACGCGGATACGATCGTCAGGACGAAGAGCGATCCGTTCAGCCAGGCCCGGCTCTTGGCGAAAAAAGAAGCGATCGGTGGCCGAGCCGGCCGGCCTTCCATCTGTTCTTGGTCCATGGTGACAATAAAAAAATAGGAGGGATCCGCTCGCTCCTGTTTATCGTTGAATCGTCGCCGGAAATTAGCCCTTGCCCGTCAGCTTTCGATATTTAGCTTCTAGCTCTTCCTTCGTTTCCCGATGCTCCGGGTCGGGGACGCAGGAATCCACGGGGCAGACGGCCGCGCACTGGGATTCGTCGAAATGCCCGACGCATTCCGTGCATTTGGCGGAGTCGATGATGTAGATTTCGTCGCCGGCCGAAATCGCCTGATTGGGGCATTCGGGCTCGCAGGCGCCGCAGTTGATGCATTCCTCAGTTATCTTATAGGCCATGAAGGTCCTCCAATCTAAAATGAAAATCTATTATAGCCTTTTCCCCCCAATTTACAAGTGAGCGGTCCGCCCTCCGACCCGTTTCCGTCCCCTGAGTTCTCTAGACGGGGCAGGGGGATGAATAGCTTTAATTTAATATTTTTCTTCATGCTTCATAAGAATCTATTGACACGATTTCCATCACCGAAATGAACAGGCTTCCCCGACCTCTATTTGGCGCTCTCTAATTTCTTGACCTTGGCTGAGGCGTCATATCCAAAGTAGGTCTGGGCATACTCGTCCTGGACTTTCTTGTAAAGATCCCGGGCCTCTTTCGGTTGGCCTTTTTTCTCGAGCGCTTCCGCATGACGGTAGAGAACGACGTCCAGAAGATAGTCTTTCGGCTTGGCCTCCTCGATTTTCTTCAGGATCTGGATCGCCTGGTCGTACCGGCCTTTGAGGATCTCGACTTGGGCCGTCAGGTCCTGGGCCTGATAATAAAAAAAATCCTTGGGAATGTCCTTGATTTTCGCCAGGCTGGCCAGGGCTTTATCCAGGTTTCCCTGTTCAATCCAGTACGTGGCCAGGCTGATGAAGGCCAGGCGGGCTGCTTTCTCCGTCCCGCCCAACTGCTCCAGCTTGGCCACATTCTGAGGATTTTTGGCAAGGTCGGCGCGGAGGGCAAGGATTTCTCCCACCCGCCGGCTTTCTTTTTTCGCCTGCTGGGCCCTTATCAGCTGGAGGCTTCCATAGAGCGTGGCGAGAACCGCCACGACGACCGCAAAAATGATGACTTCTTTCTGCCAGGTCTTGGCGAATTCGAGAAATTTCTGGAAACCCGTGACCAGTTCATCCTCTTTGAGCTGCCTCTTGATTTTTCGTTTCATGACTGAGTCTCCTCAAGGCTCTGTATGGAGTCGGCCTTCATTTTTATCATATTTGGCCCAAAAAACCAACTGCAGGGAGTTTTATGGCGAGTGCGCCAAACTCTGACGGGAACGCTACTCGTTTAAGAGATACTATAAAAACAAGATGAAAGAGCCGACTTCGCTCTTCGGGAAAAACGGCGATTCTCATCCCTCCAATCCCGACCGAATCTCATTTTTCCAGATGCTCCTATTCCATGTTTACGCCTATCCATTATATGTCCGGCTGAAGAACAGCTATAAATCCGAACCCATCATTCCCTCAAAAATGGCTTCCGCTTTCTAACATTTCTATGGTATCAATCAGCCATGCACCTCCGCCTCCGGGGTCAAACCTACTCGTTACGCATCTTCCCCGAGAAAATATTGCGTAACGAGTAGGTTTGACCCCATGATATAATATAGGATTGACCGCATACCATGAATCCAAAAACGACAAAATCTTCGGCTGACGACATCTTTTCAAATCATAAGACTAAGACGCCGAGAGAAGTTGCGGTTTTGATTGCCGACAAATACATCAGCTTTGGCTATTCGCCGGAGCACATCGAGCTGGAGCCAACGGAAAATTCTGGACAGAAATTCTATCGCTGCCTGTATCCCACCGGTGTGGCCCTTTGGTCGCTCTGTCATGTGTACGATCTGACAAACGACACGAGATACTTGGACTTTGTTGAGAAAAGCTACAACTTCTATTTATCCAGCCAACGGATAAAATCCAGCAGCATCGACGAAGGCGGAGCCATAGCCCATGCCCTTCTTGAGTTGTATAAACGTCGTTCCAAAGAGCCTTATCTTCAAGCCCTCCGAGAAATTACGTATCACTACGAGCATAAAGCGCCCCGGCTTCTCGACCAAAGCTTCTGCTTCGAGCTGGAGACTTGGCGTCGGCGGACCTGGCTCGACGCCCTGTTCATGCTGTGTCCCCTTCTGGCCAAGTCGGCCGGTCTTTTGAGTGAGCCGCAGCGCTATGATGACGTCCTCCGTCAATTTTTCAATTACACGGTGAGACTCCAGGATCCGGAGAAATGTCTTTATCACCAGGGCTGGGGTTGGGGAATAAATCGGACAACCCATTCGCCTGGCTTCTGGTCGCGGGCCAATGGTTGGCTGTCTCTGGCTTTTGTCGAAGTCCTCAAGACAATTCCGTATTTGCATCCCGGCTGGGACCGCCTTCTCGAACTCTACCAGAATTTCTGCAGAGCCGTACGAAACAACCAAGGGGCGAGCGGCCGCTGGCATCAGCTCCTCACCCACCGCGATTCTTTCGAGGAGACCTCCGGGACGGCCATGTTTATCTATTCATTCCTCGAGGGCGCGAACCAAGGATGGCTCGATGAAACATACAAGGAATGCGCCCTGAGGGGTTTTGAGAGCTTGAAGGAAAAAATCGATATCGACGGAAATATATACGGCACGTGCATCGGGACATCCACCCAGGACACGCTGGAGGATTATTATCGCCGAGAGACGCCGGTCAATGACTGGCATGGCCAGGGACCGGTTATTCTGGCCGCCTGCGCCGCCGCTTCCGTCTAAAACCGGGGTCAAAGCTACTTTTTACGCATCTTCCCCGAGAGAATTTTGCGTAATGAGTAGGTTTGACCCCAATTAATGGTCTTGACTTGACCGTTCCCGGGAGATATATTTTCGCCATGAAAGATTCTCCTGAAGACAGGAGCAAAATCGACAATTCCTCCCCGCCCCAGGCCCGGCTTTCCCGGCGTGAATTTCTAGGAATCTCTGTCGCAGGTTTGGCCGCTCTCAGCGCCGCCGGCTGCGTGAGTGTCGTGCCCAGGCACGTCCTGGGCGGTCCCGGACAGGTCCCGCCCAGCGACCGGATCAATTTCGCCGGAGTCGGCATAGGCGGCCAGGGAGGCGGTGTCCTGGAGGCCTTTTCCAAAGAACAGCAGAACATCGTCGCCCTGTGCGACGTGGACTGGAAGTTCGCCGCGCGAACTTTTAAAAGATATCCCCAGGCCGCCCGGTACCGCGATTACCGGGTCATGCTGGAGAAAGAAGCTAAAAATATCGACGCCGTGATTGTCGCCACGCCGGATCACATGCATGCGCCGATCTCTCTCGCGGCGATGCGCATGGGAAAACATGTCTATTGCGAGAAACCCCTCACCCACACCGTGGTTGAGGCGCGCGAGATGGCCAAGGTGGCTCGCGAACAAAAAGTGGCCACGCAGATGGGCAACGCCGGCCAGGCCGCCGAGGGTGTCCGGACGCTGGCCGAATATATCATGGCCGGCGCGATCGGCAAGGTGCGGGAAGTTCACCATTGGTGCGACCGTCCGAGAGGCGGATTCCCATGGCCGCAGGCGGTCGAACGGCCCGAAACATTCCCCTCTGTCCCCCGAAAGCTGGATTGGAATCTCTGGCTGGGCGTCGCCCCCTACCGGCCTTATCATCCGATCTATCATCCGTTTCGATGGCGCGGCTGGTACGATTTCGGCACGGGAGTTCTTGGCGACATGGCCTGCCATGCCTTCCATCCGATCTTTAAAGCGCTCAACCTGGGACACCCCGTGAGCGTCGAGGCCGCTTCGACGGAGCTCCATGCCGAAACCTTTCCGCTCGTCTCTGAGGTCAAGTTCGAGTTCCCGGCGCGCGGCGAGGAATGGCCGCCGCTGACGCTCACCTGGTATGACGGCATGTTGAGGCCGCCCAAGCCGTTCGAGCTCGAAAGCTCGAGAAAGCTGGACTATAACGAAACTCTCTATATCGGCGACTCCGGCAAAATGCTCGGCAACCGTATCATCCCGGAGGGAAAGCACCGGGAATTTCCCAAACCTCCGGAAACTCTTCCCCGCTCGAAGGGCCATTTTAAAGAATTCATCCAGGCCTGCAAAGGCGGGCCGCCGGCCGGAGCGAATTTTGATTTTGCCTCTCTCGTCACCGAAGTCGCACTCCTCGGGAACGTCGCCATCAAAATGCAGACCAAGCTTTTATGGGACGGCGAGAACCTGCGCGTGACGAACTGCCCGGAGGCCAATGAGCTGCTGACGAAAAAGTACCGGGCCGGCTGGCAAGTTCTCTAAAAAGCCCCAAGCGCGTCAGCACATAGCGCGCCTTGACACCAGTCCGCCGAACCGGAATAATCGGGCTTCCGCTAGGATAGTAAACAGCTCGGACTGCGCTTCATGAGAAAATGGTTATATTTGTTATTGGTTATCGCAATACTTTATGCCATTTCCACGCTTGGTAATAAGAAACGAATCTCTCGAGACCCGTTCCTCAAGCGGATCGATAAAATTATCACTATCGTCGTCTGGACTTTGGTGATAGCCTACGGCGCCGCCTTCCTTTACTGGCTTTACACAAAGCTCATCGGCTAATAAAGCGGTCCGAGTATCGTATCTATCGCAGAAAAGCTCTCACTGTATCGACAATATGGAGAGAACGAAATTCTTAATTTAGATTTCATGGATTATGTGCCAGGCATATGGAGGCCGGACGGTCTAGCCTCCCGATAAAAGGATGGTGCGGAACGGCTAATCGTCTCTCATTAATAGCTGGCTTCCCGCTCGCAGACCAGCATGCGAGTTACTATCGGCCACCAAATCGGTAATTGAGCCCGAACATCACTTTGACCGAAAATCGAGGATCCTCGACGCCCGCCCCCGGCGGTTCGTTCGTGACCAGGCCAACTCCGTAGGTCAGGATCAGCCCGCCAATGGGACCGATGTCATGGTCGAGGCTGCCGTAGAAACCAAATCCATTCACAGTGTAAGAGTCGCCCCCCACCACATCCACGATCATGGTGGTTCCATACACCGCAGTCAAGTGAGGTCGGAACCGGCGTGTCCGACCGAATAAATACGCGCGCACGCCCGCGGACCAACCGACAGGCCCATAGGCCGTCGTGCCAAATCCGCCGACTAAAGAGAAGTGCGGAATGCCGACATCAATCCCGGCTCCGAGTACACCGTACGGGACTCCCGCCCCCACTCCGACCTTCACGGCCAGGTCCATTTCAGTTTGCTGAGCCGTCTGAGAAGGGTCGGCCCCGGCGGTGGCCGGAACAGCAACAAGCAGCACGGCCAGAGAAACTGCTCCTACCCAAGAAAGTGGCTTTTTCATTCATTCCTCCCTGATTTTGATGAGATTATTAATTTATGGAATCCTATTCGCTGATTACAATAACGCAACAATATCAGAAAGGTGTCAAAGAAATGTAAAAGAATGTAAAGGAATGTCAACATGATTAAATCTGGCGAAAATATCAAGCAGCACTTTGAATGCTTAAAACCGCCTAATTCTGACCAAGGGAGCTAAAATGGAAAGCAGCGGTCCCCCCTTAGATCGATCCCTGTATAATGGGAAAAAACCTGGAAGTTTAATGAACGGTGGCGGGTCACTTGTAATAAGTTCGGATTTTGATTTATCATGATTTTAGCTCGAGGAAGAAGGAGAAAGAATCGTGAAGCTTTGTTTCTGCCGGTTTTTGTTGGCTGCAGCCGTTATAGTTTTGGCCATATTCTGGTGGCCGGCTGCATGGGCAAAATGGGTGATCGTTGCCGCAGCGGCGATCTTGGCTATCATGAGCCTTTTCTACCAAACATGTTGCTGCCGAAGCATGAAAAAAATTGAAGCGGGAACCGAAAAAATCTAAGCTACCAATAAGTATCTGGTGCCTCTTTTATTCGCCAAGGGAGAAATCTATCTATTCTTTTGAAAATTTTTTGGAAAAAGGGTGGCGCGCCTGGCCGGACTCGAACCAGCGACACAGGGATTAGGAAACTATTCCGATTAACTCCCCTATCTATTGGCAGTATTCCTCTATGCGTATTAGAAAAGGGGAATTTTCGTTATCGGGTTTAACAGACTTTTAACAAAATCTTCACAATCTCATAACAACTTTCTCCTCGAAAACCTTTATCTTCTGGAATAGAGATATGAGAGTTAAACCTAAACAGGAGGATGGAAACATGCAAAACTTAAGACAATTTTCTTTGGGTAAGCCTTTGACGTTAATCATGGTCCTCGTTGTGATTTCTGTTTTTCTGCCCTCATGCGCGCCCGTATTTTCCGACCTGCAGAGCGCCCGACTCGCCGGTCCGGGCCGGATAGAACTAAACAACTACCGCCTGGAAGGCGGTAGGTTTGAAGATTTGTCGATTACAA
>CAZIDN010000067.1:0-18149 GCA_964537875.1 uncultured Eubacteriales bacterium | reverse complement strand
GCTCCCCAGCCCAATTTGGCAAAAAATATGGTAAAATCCTAGGCCGAAAGGAAACCGCCATGAATGAACAACGCTTATCGAGAGTCAATCGCCGGGAGTTCATCAAAACTTCCCTCGCGGGAGTGGCCTCGCTGTCCGTCCTTCCGAAAAAGATTTTCGCGGGACAAGGCCCGGCAGGAAAAACGATGATCGCTCTGGTGAAAACCCAGGACCGAAGTCAGGGCGTCAAGGACGTGGTCAATCTCCTTTCTTTTGCCTCGGCCAAAGGGAAAAAAGTTATCATTAAGCCGAATTTCAATACCGCCGACCCGGCCCCGGGTTCCACGCATAACGACACGCTGCGGCAGCTGGTCCTGGAATTGAAGGCCAGGGGCGCTGCCGCCGTCGCAGTCGGTGACAGGAGCGGCCCTCCTCCGACGAAAGGGGTGATGGAAGAGAAGGGTATCTTCGATCTGGCCAAGGACGTCGGTTTCGATGTCATCAATTTTGAAGATCTTCCGGAGGATGGCTGGGTCCATGTGAACCCGCCGGGAAGCCACTGGAAAGAGGGATTTTATATCGCCAAGCCCGCGGCCGAAGCCGAATATCTTGTGTCCACGGGCTGCTTAAAAACTCATAAATGGGCGACCATCACGATGTCCCTCAAGCTGGCGGTGGGCATGACCCCGAAAAGACTGATGAGGGAGCTTCACGCTTCGCCGGATATCAGGAAGATGATCGCCGAGATCAACCTGGGCTACAAGCCCGAACTCATCGTCATGGACGGCGTCGAGGCGTTTGTCGACGGCGGCCCCTCGAACGGGAAAAAAGTCGATGCCCATGTCTTCATCGGCGGAACCAACCGGGTAGCGGTCGATGCCGTGGGAGTCGCCATTCTCAAGGAGCTCGGCTCCAACGAAGCCATCATGTCCAAAAAGATCTTTGAGCAGGAACAGATCCAGCGCGCCGTCGAGCTCGGCCTGGGCAGCGGCAAGCCCGACCAGATCGAGCTCGTGACGCCGGATGCCGCCAGCCGGGCCTATGCCGAAAAAATTAAGTCCATCCTGGCCCAAGGCTAAGGGCGTGGGCGTTTACGATCTCGTCCTGAGGCGGCGGTCAATCCGGCAGTTCGAGCCCCGGCCGATCGAAAGACAAATCCTGGAGAATATCGTCGGCGCGGCGAGGCTCGCCCCGTCGGCCGCAAACCTTCAGCCGCTGGAGTTTATTGTCGTCGACGACGAGACGCTCAAGAAAGAGCTATTCCGCTGCTTAAAATGGGCGGCCTACATCGCTCCGCTGGGCAATCCTGAGCCCGGCCATGAGCCGCAAGCCTATGTCGTTACCCTCGTGAATTGCCGGGTCCGGGAAAAAGGCTATGAATATGATGTCGGGGCGGCGATGGAAAACATGATCCTGACGGCGCTCGGAGAGGGGATCGGCAGTTGCTGGCTGATCTCAGTCGATAGGCCGAGGGTCATCGAGCTGCTCAAAATTCCGGAGCCCTATAAGATCGATTGCGTCCTCGCCCTGGGCTATCCCGCCGAACAGCCTAAGGTCGAAGAACTAAGAGATTCCTGCCGCTACTGGAAGGACCCCGACGGTCAATTCCATGTCCCGAAGCGGAAAGTCGATAGCATCGTCCATTTCAACAGGTTTTAGAGGAAGCTCAGGAGAGGGATTCGGTCCCTAACGGGATTTTTTTCGCCATAGATTTCTCATGATCGCTTCATCGCTTTCCTTGGCTTCCTTTTAATCGGATCCGGCGATGAGCATTTCGCCCACTTTGATGGTCGGGCCGCAGATCGAGCCGCGGAACTCGAGGTCGTTGCCGACCATCTCCACGTCGTTCAAAAGGCTGCCCAAGTTACCCGAGATCGTGATTTCCGAGACTGGGTAGGCGATTTCCCCTTTTTCGATCCAAAGCCCGAAAGCCCCTCTGGAAATATCCCCGGTCACGGGATTCAGGCCGTGGCCAAGGGTCCGGATGAGAAGCAGGCCTTTCTGGCAAGAGGAGATGATTTCCTCGGGAGTGTGGATCCCGGGCTCCAAATAAAAATTATTGGGACTGACGGAATTCCCGTCGGCGTTGCCGGTGGATTGAAGCTTGAGCTTGCGCGCCGCATAGGTGTGACAGAGATAATTCTTCAGGACGCCCTTCTCAATCACGACCGTTCGCTGCGAGGGGACGCCTTCAGAATCGAAAGGCCCGCTGCCGAGCTTTCCCGGCAACAGGCCGTCATCGATGACTGTGAGCTTATCGTTGCCGATCGGCTGACCCAGTTTGTCCAGGAGGAACGAGGCCTTTTGGTAGATGGCCACTCCTGAGATGCAGGAAAACAGGAATCCCAGCAGTCCCGACGTTCTCAAGGGCTCAAAGATGACAGGGACCCTTTGAGTCTTGATCTTCCTCGGGTTGAGCTGTCGGACCGTCCGCTCGACGGCCGTCCTCGCGATCCGCTCCGGGTTTTCCAAGCTCCTGAGATGGGTCTGGGAGGAAAACCAGAAATCCTCGACGAGATGATCCGTGTCGCCGGCCTGGAGACCGACACTCAGGCTGCAGTAGGTCTTGTCGTACTCGCCGGAAAATCCGTTCGAACTGGCCAGGGCGGATTTCACCTCGTTCGTGGTGAAGCTGGCCCCGTGCGAATTCGTGATCCTTTTATCGGCAAGAGCAATCCGTTCGGTCTCCAGGGCCAGCCGGACCTTGTTTTGCGAGCCGAGACGGGCGACCTCGGGATCGTAGAGATCCAGGCTTTCCGGATCGATCTTCATGGAAGAAGGGAGAGGAAGCCCGGCGAACTCATCCCGGCTCGAGAGCTCGGCGCGAAGGATAGCATTTTTGATCAACCTATGAAGCGTCTCCTCAGACAGGTCGGAGGAGGTGGTGAAGGCGGTTTTTTGGTCTCTGATGATTTTTACGCCCGCCGCCCGGGAGCCGGCCTCGACCAGGTTCTCGATCTGGCCCAGCCTGACATCGACGTCGAATTCGCGGCCGTCGCCGATGCCGACTTCAACCTCATCGGCGCCGTTGGCCTTCCCAAAGCGGACCAGGCTTTCGGCGAGACGGAGGAAATCGGACTGGGCTTTCCCCTTCACTTGAGCCCGCCCACGGTCATTTTGGTGATCTTGAGGGTCGGGCAGCCGTCTGTCACGGGGACATCCTGCCCTTCCTTGCCGCATGTCCCGGTTTGAAGGCTGAATTCGAGGTCATGGCCGACCATCTCGATCTTGTTGAGAATATCCACGTTGGTGCCGATGAGGGTGGCCTGCTTGACCGGCGCTGTCAACCGGCCGTTTTCAATCAGATAGCCGGAGCTGACAGAAAACGTGAATTTTCCCGAATCCTCGACCTGGCCGCCCTGGAATTTATCGGCATAGAAGCCTTTTTTCACGGACTTGATAATTTCTTCGGGATCGTATTCTCCCTTGTCGATGTAGGTATTGGCCATCCGGGGAATCGGCATATCGGTGAAATCCTGTCGCCGGCCATGGCCCGTCAGCGGCATGTTCATGATCCCCGAAGAAAGCTTGTCCTGGAGCAAGCCGGTGATGGTGCCTTTTTCGATGAGAAGCGTTTTCCGAGGAGGCGTCCCTTCGTCATCGATATTATAAGAGCCGCGGAAGGCGGGGATCGTCGGATCGTCATAGATCGTGACCTGGGAAGACCCCACTTTTTTGCCGAACTTGTCCCAGAAAATGGACGTTTTCTTTCTGTGAAAATCCGCCTCTAGAAGATGGCCCGTCGCCTCATGGATGAGGACGCCGGCATGGCCTGGAGACAGGACGACGGGCATTTCTCCGGCCGGAGCGTCCCGGGCATCGAGAAGTGTGACCGCTTCCCGGGCCGCCTCTTTTCCGATCTCGGCCGGCCCCAGCGCCGTAGAGAAGTATTCCAAGCCCACTCTGCCTCCTCCGCCGGAGAAGCCGAACTCTCTCAGTTTCCCTTTTTCGGCTATGGCCACGCAGGTCAGCTTTAACAGGGGCCGGGCGTCGGAGACAAGGAGTCCCTCCGAGTTGGCGATCGTCACGTATTGGATCTGGCTCTGAAAGGCGGCTTTGACTTTTTTGACGGAAGGATGGAAACGTTGACAGGCCGCGTAAGATTCCTTGACCAGGTCGATCCTGGTTTCAAGAGGAGCCTGGTGGGGGACAACCTCCATGCGATAATAATTGTGATCAAGGGCGGCACGGCGGAGGTCGGCGACACGGACCGGGCCTGGCGAAGCTGCGATGGCGGAGGCCGAGAGAGCGGCCTTTTTCATCTTGTCAAAGGATAAGTCATTGGTGTAGGCATATCCCGTTTTTTCTCCCGAGAGAACGCGTATTCCCATTCCCACGTCGATGCTCTCGGCCGTTTCTTTAATGATATCTTCTTCCATGTTGATGAAATTGTAGGCGCGGTATTCGAGGAAGATCTCGGCAAACTCGCCGCCGCTGGACAGGGCAATCTCCAGGATGTTATGGAGGTCCTTGCGGGAAACTTGGAAATGGTCTTCGAAGACGATGGGTTGAAATGGCTTCGCCGGACTCATCTTGGTCGGAATCCTTGTCGTCCTCGCCGATAAATTCTGGCATAAAAATGGCCAGGAAGCAAACGGCTGATCAAGGGGCGGGAATTCATCGGTTTCTTTTCATGTAGGGAACGGCCAGAATCAAGATGCTCAGGAAGCCCAAGCTGTATTCGAAGAGATTCGTGATCAGGTGGACGGCGATGCCGGACAGGATAGCCAGGCCCGCTTCGAAATTCATCAGTCGGAAAGCGACGGCCCAGGCGGATTCCCAGGTCCCGAAGTCGGCCAGGCCTTTGACGGGAAGGGCCGATGTCATTTCCGCACCGGTGATCCCGAGGATCGTTTTCCAGAAGCTCAAGTCTTTCATAAGGAAGCCATGGCTTCTGAGGAGGGCGAAAAGCAGAAAATAAAGGGAGACATATTTGCCGAGGCGGATGAGGAGCGACAGCAGGAACAGCGGGACATAGATTTTTTTGGCCTTGATCTCGGCCAGGCTGTCCAGGGTCATCTCGAGCTTGGCGATCGAGTGCCGGGCCCCTTTCTTTTGGCCGACCTTCAAAATTTTGAGAAGAGACCGGTAGAGGTTCAGGACGGCTCGGAAAATCGGGATGATCTGCCAGAGGATGACCAAGATGATGATGAAGAAAAGAAGTGCCAGGAGAAGGAGGCCCGGCGTGGAAACCGCCGAGGCGCCCAAGCCGACAATGAAGATCGCCAAGGCCAGAAAAGGGCTCAGGGTCAAGAAGTCCAGGACAAAAGCCACGACAAATGTCGAGGCGGCGCTTTCGAATGAGAATTCCAGCCTCTTGTTCAGGACATAGATATAGGAGAGCGACCCGATCCGGGCCGGCAGCAGGTCATCGAAGCAGTTGCGGATGAAGGTGACCAGGAACATGTTCCCCCATGTGATGGGCCGGGGCCGCAACAGCCACTTGTATCGCCAGGCGCGCAGCCATGTTGAAAAGAGACTGATGCCGATGTAGGCAAAAAGGGCGGGCCAGTGAAGGTTAGCCAGCGTTCGAGTGAGGTCCTTTGTTTGAATTCTTGAGAGCAGCAGTCCGATGAGAAGGACAGAGACGGCCAGCGATAGGACAACGAAAAAAATCCTTTTTTTCGGCACGGCCTTATCTTCTCATTCTTTTTTCCAGAAAGTCAATTTGGAGGGGAAGACCCCTTCCAACGGGCGTCGAACTTCGTCCGACGCTCTGCCTCCCCTTCTCGGGCGGGGCATGAAACCCCGCCCTGCGACCAAGGGGGCGGCTCCCCCTTGGAACCCTCTACGAGCGGCTCCCCGTGGCAAGCCACGGGGAGCCGCTCGTCAATTTGGAGGGGGAACCCGCTCGCCGTCCCGTCGGGATAAAGAAAATCGGAGGCATCCAATTATGCGACTTCAAAGAAACCTTGGTATCGCCCCTCGCCCCCTGGGGAACCAGTCCCGTCGGTTCCCCCCGTCGAAAAGCCGACGGGGCCCCCCTCCGCTATGGGGGCCTTAGGGGCGATACCAAGGTTTCTTTGAAATAACACTGCCGGTTGGTTATTAAAGGATTATAGGAATTGTCTGCAGACGATGAACATGATATTCTAAAAACAATCAATGAAATTGCTGATGATCTCTCAACTCTTTTTATCAAGGAGGGGCCCATGGCTTCGATAGTTCAGTCTAAAGCGTTTTTCCTTGTCTGCCTTTTTATTTTTTGCTTAACGATAGCAAAAAGCTCAAGCGCGGCCGACGGGCCCCAGGCGCCGGTCAGCCTGAGGTGCGAGTATCTCACAGATCCCGTCGGGATCGATGTCAAACAGCCGCGCTTTTTCTGGGTGCTCAAGCATTCAGAAAGAGGACAGAAGCAATCGGCGTATCAGATCCTTGTTTCCACGCAGCCTGCTTGTGACAAGCCTGATCTGTGGGACAGCGGCAAGGTGAATTCTTCAGAGTCCGTTCAAATCGTTTATCAAGGAAAACCTCTGGCCAGCGGCCGGAGCTATTTCTGGAAAGTCCGCTATTGGGACCAAGATGTAAAGGGGGGGCCTTACAGTGAAGTGGCCGGCTTTGAGACGGGGCTTTTTTCCAGGGATGACTGGAAAGGGGCGTGGATCGGCGGAGCCAACCAGCTGCGCAAAGAATTTCCGGTGAACGGCCGCGTCGTGCGCGCCCGCGCCTACATCTGCGGCCTGGGCTACTCCGAGCTTCGTCTGAACGGGAGAAAAGTTAGCTCCAATGTCCTCGACCCTGCTTGGACGACCTATGATAAAAGAGCTCTTTACGTCGCCTATGACGTGACCAATATGGTCCAGCCGGGAGCCAATGCCGTTGCCGTCCTCCTGGGCAAGGGATGGTATAAATCGACGGCTCTTCTTTGCCAGATGAACATCGAGCTGGCCGACGGCGAGACCCTGGCGATTAGCAGCGACGGCTCATGGAGATCGAAGAACGGCCCGATCGTCGAAGACAGCATCTATAACGGCGAAGTCTATGATGCCCGGCTGGAGACGGCGGGGTGGGACCGACCCGGGTTCGATGAGAAAGCATGGAAGCCGGCCGATGCGGTTCCTGCTCCAAAGGGCGTCCTGTCGGCCCAGATGATGCCTCCGATCCGGGTCGTCGACACGATCGTCCCTCTCAAGATGACCAACCCAAAGCCCGGAGTTTTTGTCTTCGATATGGGCCAGAACTTCAGCGGCTGGGCCAGGCTCCGCGTCTCCGGCCCCCGCGATACCGCCGTCAAGATGCGTTTTGCCGAGATGCTGTATGACACCGGAATGTTGAACCAGGAGAACCTGCGCGGGGCCAGGGCCGAGGATGTCTATATTCTCAAGGGCCGGGGCGAAGAAGTGTATGAGCCTCGTTTTACCTACCATGGTTTCCGCTATGTCGAGCTGACCGGGTTCCCGGGCGTGCCGACCGCAGAAACCATCCGCGGCCGGGTTGTCCATTCCGGCGTCAAGCAGGCCGGCTCGTTCGCCTGCTCGAAACCCGTCCTGAACGCCCTCCAGCGCATCATCACCTGGGGGCAAAAGACCAACCTCCACAGCATTCCGACGGACTGTAACCAGCGCGATGAGCGGATGGGGTGGATGGGCGATGCCCAGGGCACGGCCGAGGAGGCCATGATGAATTTCGACATGGCCGCCTTTTACACCAATTTCATCCGCGATATCCGGGACGCTCAGAATGATGTTGGCATCATTCCGGATACTGTTCCAAAAGTCTGGGGAGGTGATTTTGGCGATCCGGCCTGGGGCTCGGCCTATCCGCTGCTCTGCTGGTACATGTACCAGTACTACGGCGATAAGCGCATCCTCCAAGAGCAGTACGATGGCCTTAAAAAATACGTAGAGTTCTTACGCTCTAAAACCGAGAACGGGCTGCTTAAGTACAGTTATTATGGGGATTGGGTGGCCGTGGAAAAGACTCCGGGAAGCATCGTTTCATCGTTCTACTATTACTATGACGTGAAGATCCTGGCCGATGTCGCCAAAATCTTGGGAAATGCCAAGGACGCCCAAGCCTACTCGAAGCTGGCCGAGGACATCAAGACAGCCTTTCACGCAGAATATTTCGACCCCAAGACCAAGAACTATGCCAACGGAACACAGACCGCCAACGCGCTGGCCCTCTTCCTGGATCTCGCACCCCAGAAGGAAAGGGGAGAGGTCTGGGGAAATCTTTTCGACAATCTTGTCTATCGGAACAATTCTCACCTGACCACGGGGATTATCGGCACGAAGTACATTATGGAGCTTCTGACGCGGAACGATAATTCAGACCTTGCTTACGACATTGCCACCCAAACGACATATCCCAGCTGGGGATATATGATTGAGAACGGGGCCACAACGCTCTGGGAGCTTTGGCAGCTGCGGCAGGGGCCGTCGATGAATTCACACAACCACCCCATGTTCGGCAGCGTCGGGGCTTGGCTGTATAAGGCGCTCGCCGGCATCAACCTGGACCCTAATGCCGTCGGTTTCGAGAAGATCCGGATCGCGCCCCAAATGGTCCGCGATCTTTTTTACGCATCCGGTTCGGTTGACACACTGCGGGGACGGGTGCTTTCCTCCTGGAAGAGGACCGAAAATAGCGTGTCCCTGGATGCCGTTGTCCCGGTCGGGTCCGAGGCCGAGATCATCCTGCCCAAGTTCAACCTGAAGAACATCGTTGTCAAGGAGGGCGGGAAGGCCCTCTGGGCCCAAAAAAGGCTGGAGCCCGGCATTCCAGGTATCCTGAATGTCACCGAATCCGCCCAGGCCGTCATTCTCAAAATTGGCTCGGGCCGCTATTCGTTCGACCTCAGCGGAGAATAATTAGAATATCAGTTTCCGACCTGAAGGTTGACCCGCTTTTTCGCCGTCCCTCCGAACTTGGAGCTCACTTCGAATTCGACCCAGCCGCTTCCGCCGTCCATTTTCACCAGATAGGCGAATTTTTGGGAGGACTTGCCGGCCAGACGGAATTCGGCGGTTTTCCCCTTGGGCGTCTGCATCCGGTCGGTTGGATTCGTCGGATCGAGGATGGTCTGTCCTTCAGGAACCTCCAGCATCTTTACATTGCCCGATGTGTTGATCGTCAGCTTGTCCTTGACGTCCCGTCTCATTTGAACGGTACGGTCCGAGCTCGTCGGATAGAGGCTGCCGTTTTTGACCGACACTTCTACCCACAGCAGGTTGTCCGTGGCCGGCCTGACCTCAACCCTGTCGATCTCGACCTTTGGGAATTGGCTGGCGCTGTACAGGATGAATTGCGTGTTCCGCAGGGCTTCCTCTTCCATATATCTCGCCGGCGGTGTCCGACTGATATGCTTCTTGGCCGTGCCGCCGAGCCAGACTTCGCCCAGGTCCGGGTGCTTGAACTTGCGGGGATTGATCCAGCCTTCGCCGCCGAGCTCGATGTCGATCCATTTCATCATTTCCTGGTCCGAAACGCGGCCGTCCTTATTTTCGTCCGCCTCGGTCGTCGGCGAGCCCCACAGCTCAATCAGGTAGGCGTATGCGCCGAGCATATAATAGGAGGACGCCTGGGCCTGTCCGACCAACCCGCTCATCGTCGGCCGATAGTCCTTCAGGATTCTCGCACCCATGGTCACCATCTCGGTCAGGGCATCCATGTCTCCCTGGTAACTGCGATCAACGATGCGGTCGAACAGCTGGGCGTACTGGTTGGTCTTCCGTATTTCTTCCAGGCGCCGGGCGTTCTGCTCCTGGATCTGGCGCTGCTGTTCGGCCGTCAGGGTCACGCCGCGCGCCGCCGGAGGCGCCGAGAACATGATCAGCCTACCGGTGTTGTGAAAATGGAATGAACCGAAGATATTCGGATGGCTGAGCCAGAACTCCATCACGTTGCGCGTCTCGCTCTCGCTCAGGGGATACGGGTAGCCGTTCCGGAGGTTCCAATCATAGGGGAAGTTGCGGTTCGGGTCGGGGCCTCCGAGATCGTCCTCGTTGATCCTCCCGTCGCCGTCGTTGTCGAACCCTTCCATCCCGATCCGGCGGAACCTCAGCACTTCTTCCCTCGGGTCTTCGACTTGAACGAAGCGCCGTTTGTCCGGCGATAGCTTGAACTCGCCGGCCGGATCTTGGACGTACATCGTCGAGAGCTCGCCGTCGCCGTCGACGTCTTCGGTCGCATCCTCATCAAAAAGCCCATCGCCATCATCGTCCATGGGCCGGAACGGCTCGCGAGGGTTGTTGGCCGTGTTGGGGTAGCGGACATAAGAGTCGTTGGCGTCCACGTTCAAACCGGGCAGAATATAAAACGTGGTGCGATTGACGAGGTCGTAGATCGAAGGGTCGTAATCATAGCGTGTCAGCAGGTACCAGGCGCAATAGAGCGAGCAGCTAATGCCGTTGACCTCGTTGCCGTGGATGGCGCCGTCCACCCACATGGCCGGCTTGGTTTCCGGCTTGCCGGTCGATTTGGCGGTGATGGTCAACAGGAACTGGTCGCGGCCTTGCCGGCTTTTGCCGATGGTCTGGATGTCGGCCAGGCTAGCGTATTTCTTCTGCAGGTCATGGATGATCTTGGTCCACTCGTCATAGGTGTAGTAATGTTTCCAGGAGATGGGAAAATCGAGCTCGCCGTGATAGCCGCCCGGGGATTTTTGGATTTTGGATTGGCCGGGCGTATGGGCCGGAAGAAGGAAAAGACTGATGAGAACGAGGCCGGCCGCGGCCAGAAGAGCCTTGGTTTTCAGTGCATTCTGGAGAGTTTTGATTGTCTTCATGGTAGGCTCCTTCATCAGCGGACCGCGAGTTCCTTGACCACGGTCCCGCCCTTCTGCGATGTGGCCACGATCTTGAGCGCCGCGTCGCCCTGGACGGCGACGAGCCATTTGACTTCGCGCTTGGGACCTGTCTGCTGCGGCTGTTGCTGTCCGCCTCGCATGCCCATGCCACGCTGGCCCATGGGCATGCCCGGTATCCCGGGCGGCATCTGGGGGGTTACCGTGACCGGAGCGCCAGGCCCGCCGGGCCCTCCCCGCTGACCACCGACGGCGGGGCCGGTCTCTAGACCGGGGATTTTCATCTGTCCGTCAAGCACGCCCAGCCTCTGCCAAGGGGAACCCTGGAGGTACCCCGTCTTGCCCCGGTCGCCGATGAGCCAGACGACGTCATCCCTGTTTCCGTTGAGCTGAGCGCCTCTCGCGACTTGGGTGGCCAACTTGCCCTTGTTTTCGATCGTGGCCGTGACTTCGACGATCTTATATTTGCCTTTCCCGCCGCCTTTCTTGATCGTGACCTGATCGCCTTGGACGACGGCTTTCGCATCATAGGCATTGTCCGTCGTATAGAGGACCTTGGCCTTGGCCTCTGTGATGGCGATCTCGGGCAGCAACCCGGCCCGGAACAGCTCAAACTGCCAGTGGTTCTCACAGACGTATTTCAGCGGATCGCCGGGGAGGGCATTGCTTCTGTATTTGGGGATCCAGCCTCCGATCTCGCCTTCCCCGAGCGCGGCATGTTTGTAGGGCTTCCAGTTGACGAACAGCTTGCCGCCGCACTTTTCGTCGTTATATTTGAGCAAGGCGCGCTCCTGCTCATTGCGCCCGCCCGGCGCCTGGGAGTCGATCTTGGGAAATTCCGGGATATCGGCGCCGGGATTCCAGAGCTCCGTCGTCACGGCGAAGGCGCCGTATTGCTGATACCACCAGTCGATGACCATGCCGTACCCGTAACGCTGGTCGCGCTCTTCGCTATAGCCCATGATCCAGCCGCGGGGCATCTCATAGCCGCGTTCGAAGGCGTATTTGTTGCGGGATGCACCGCGGAGCTTGGCCTTGAATTCGGCCATCCGGTCGGGATATTGCCAAGCTTCGGGGACTTTCTCGCCGATGATCTCGAGATATTTTTTGCCGAGGACGAGGTCATAGACGGCGACGTCCTTGGCGGCCATGGTCGTATCGGGGCCGACCCCGGGAGGCCGGTAGGTGAACCCGCCCGACGTGTGGAAATTCTGGACCATCAAGATATTGCGGTGATTGACGGCGAATTCGACCAGGGCGTGCGCTTCGGGAGCGGATGTCGGATAGCTGCCCGTGCCTCCCGGCATGCCTTCCTCCGTCCACCAGCCTTCGGGGAAATTGCGGTTGACATCGATGCTGGTCGTCGGGCCGGTCTCCTGGTCTCTCGGGCGCATTGTGTCGGCGGCGCTCCGGCCTTCGGTAACAACGGAATAGCGTTGTTTGGCCGTCTGTTCGTTCGGACCGAGCCGGACCATGAGGCGCGGGTCCTTATCGTCGATCACGGAAGTGCCCTTCGGGTCTTTATAGCGAAACTGGGTGATGTGCCCGTCGCCGTTGAGGTCGCGCGGGCTGTCCTTGGCCGCCCCCAGGTCCCAATTCCCACGCTGGGAGATCTCTCGCTCGACGCTGTTGAAGACGCCGTCCGGGTTTACGACGGGGCAGACATAGATGACTTTGTTGTCGAGGAGGCTGGTGATCTCCGGGTTCGAGCCGTAGCCGCTGAGAAGCTTATCGATGATATAGAGGCAGACCTCGACGCCGGTATATTCGTTGCCGTGGAGGCCGCCGTCGATCCACTGGCCGGGCTTGCCGTCATAGGGCTTGAGGTGGAACGCCTCTTTGATTTCCGCATTCCGCGGATGTCGGATTTCGACGTGACGGTCGACCGTCGTCCCGGTCTTTGTGTTGGTGATGGTGAGCACGTAGATCGGCCGGCCGAGGTTGCTCTTGCCGATTTCCTGGAGCTCGGTGAGGTTCGGATAAACCGCGGCGATGTCTTTGATGTATTTCACGGCGCCCGTATAGCCGTGGTAATCATTGAAGCTGATCGGGACTTTTTGCGCTGCGCCTGCGGTCAGCGTAAAAACAAAACACAGGCTGAGCGCGCAGAAGAGAACACAGCTCTTTCTTAAATAGTCTTTCATGACTCCCTCCTTCCAAGAAAACATATTTTTGCTTATATCATAGGAAAGCGGCGAAGCGCAATTCGGACTTTATTCGATGACGATCTTCTGGGTGAGGGGACGGACTTTAAGGCAGGCTGCGCCGGCCAAAAGAAAAACCAGGAATTTCAGCCTGTTCCGCATGCCTCACGTCTTTGACGACTTTTTCTTCCGGGTGGCCCGGAGCGTGGCAAAGATGAACCAGGCGATGGAAGCAAAAAGGAATCCGGATTTGAACCTGTCGGCTTCGATCCTTCCCAGAAAATGGAGGATCGGGAAGACCAGGCAAAGGGCAAGACTGGCGATGGCTAGGGTTCCAAACAGGATGCGCTGCATGGCGATGCTCCCTTAATTTTTATTCTTTTTCATGGCCTGAAGAAGGACATAAGCGACAAGGGCGATCAAGTAGCCGGGCAGCCAGCGAAAATAGAGATGAATGGGCAGAAAGAAGCAGAGGACCAGCGTCCCAAACCAGACAGCCAAAGCCCTCCAGTTGATCATCCACTGATATTTTTCGGCTCGGTACTGCTCGATTCCTAACAGCGGCAGGATCCAGTGCTCGGCGAAGACGATGGCGCCGATGGGCATCAAGACTAGCCCGTAGATCGCGACATAGTCCAACAGTTTCATGAAAACGATCGGGAAACAGGAGATGATGGTGGTCAGCGTTCCCGCCGCCAGCGTGATTTTCCATCGCGGCCAATTCGGTGTGATGACCTGCAAAGCCAGCCCCGCCCGGTAGAGTGTGGGGTTGGCCGTCGTCCAGCCCGCGAACAGGACGCCGACGACTCCGGCGAAGCCCGCCGCTTCGAAGGCCATCAGGCCCGGATTCATCTCGCGGCCCACGGCCGCGACCATGATCCCGGAGCAGATCCAGGCCAGCATATGGCCCGGATACATCCCGAAGGCGGAAAACAGGCCGTATGTCCACTTTTTCGCATAGCGGAATAGGGCCAGGTCCGAGAGCCCGACATGCATGGCCAGGTTGCAGAACCAGGCGAAGAACAAGATATGCCAAAAGCTGAACTTGTCCTGGCCTGCGGCCGCGATCCCGTTCCAGACCTTGGTGGTGGCGGCCTCCCAGAAATTGTCGAAGTTGGCATGGACGCCCAATTTTGGCAGCATCGCCAAGGCGCCGGCCAGGAAAACGACAAAGATCCAGGGCGAACAGACCTGGGCGAATTTGCTCAGCTTTTCAAAGCCCAAAATGGCCATGGCTGTAAAAGCCGCGCCAAGGGCGACGGTGATGAAAACCCAGCCCCAGCTGGTGGGAAATACGTCGGAAAGTGAAGGAGTCTCGACCTTAAAGGCCAGGCCGATCGCGGTGGCCGACACGGCGATCATGGCGCCGGCCAGTATGCAATACAAGATGGCGTTGGCGATGTTATAGATAACCGTCAAGCCCGGTCCTGCGATTTTTCGAAGGTACCAGTAAAGGGTGAGCCGCGTCCGGACGGCGATCGGCGCGCAGATAAAAGTCCAGGAGAGCACCGCCAGGAGGTTTCCGAAGAGCAGGCCGAAGACGAGGTCTTTGGCCGTCACCCCATGGAGGACGAAGAAGGCGCCGATGACGAATTCCGTGGCCGCCACGTGCTCGCCGGCAAAAAGCCCGGCGAATTTTCCGCCCGATTGGAGTTTATTTAAAGAGACCGGCTCGCGGTCGAACTCATAGAGCTGGTCCAGGCGAGAGGCCAGCGCCGCGATCTTACCAGCCATGAGCGACCATCCGTTGAAGCCTGTTCATGGGGACCTCCTTCCAGCTCATGCGCTTAATATATCCAGAGCCTGCCTGGTTAACAAGATATTTTTTTTAGGGGAATGAAAGGAGGTTGGAACGGAGCGAAGCGGCGATGAGGGATTGAGCCTGAAAATTTCGGCTTCTTCCTTTCCAGGCCTCCTTTTCATCGGCCGGTGAAATCTGTTATAATTCCTTTCCTAATGAAAATAAAAGAGATCGATGCCGTCATCGAGGCCGCCCTGAAGGAGGACATGCCGCGGGGCGATATCACTTCTGAAAATATCGTCCCACGACGTTCTGTCTCCAAGGCCGTATTCCTGGCCAAGCAGGAAGGCGTCCTGGCCGGGATCGATGTCGCCGGCCGTGTTTTCCGAAGGATCGATCCCCGGATCATTTTTAAAAAGTTCTTTCGAGACGGCCAATCTTTCAAGGCTGGCCAGGTCCTGGCCGAAGTCTCGGGACATTCGATCTCGATTCTGAAGGGGGAGAGGACGGCCCTCAATTTTTTGCAGAGAATGTCGGGCATTGCGACCACGACCAAAGGATACGTCGATGCCGTCTCAGGAACCAAGGCCAGGATCCTGGATACGCGTAAGACCACGCCCGGCCTCAGGATTTTGGAAAAATATGCGGTCCAGACAGGGGGAGGAGAGAATCACCGCCTGAATCTATCGACGATGGTCCTGATCAAGGACAATCATCTCCGTCTCGTCGGAAACATCCCGGTCGCCATCCAAAAAGCCCGAAAAAAGGTGGGGCGGCGAATCAAAATCGAAGTCGAGGTCACGGATTTCGACCAAGCCAGACAGGCCGTCGAGGCCGGAGCGGACATGATCATGCTCGACAACATACCGCCGAAAACGATGAAGGACATCATCGGCTGGGTGCAGGGACGAATTTCCATCGAAGTGTCGGGCAATGTCAGCCTGAAAAACGTCCGCCGCATCGCCGCGTTCGGACCGGACTATATTTCGATCGGCAGACTGACCCATTCCTACGCCTCCCTGGACTTGAGCCTGGAATTCGTGGAGCAGGAGCGAGGACGATTGTGAAAAACGAACGATACAAAACGGATGTCCTGGTCATCGGCTGCGGCATCGCCGGTGCCAGCGCCGCCCTGGAAGCGGCCAAGAGCGGGCTCGACGTCATCGTCATCACCAAAAGTCCGACGTTGGAGGATTCCAATACGTTCTATGCCCAGGGCGGCATCGTCTCTCTCGGCGAGGACGACTATCCCGAGCTTTTAAAAGAGGATATTATCAAAACCGGCGACGGCATCAGCCATCCGGAGGCGGTGGATATCCTGGTCAGGGAAAGCAAGCCGCTGGTCGATAAAATACTGATCGAGGAGCTGGACATCCCGTTCACCCGCAGCGCTCCGGATTCTTTGGACTACGCCCAGGAAGCCGGCCATTCCCGGCGCCGCATTTTGCATATCAAGGACACGACGGGGAGGACCATCGAGGAACGGTTCATCGCCGCCTTGAAAAAGTTTCCCAAGGTGACCCTTTTCACAGACCACACGGCCGTGGACATATTGACGGTCCCCCACCACACCAAAAATCCTATCGCTTATTACAGTGAACCGCAATGCATCGGCGCTTATGTCCTTGATAACAAGACCCGCCAGGTCAAAATATTTTTCGCCCATCGGACCGTCCTGGCCACCGGCGGCTGCGGCGCCGTCTTTCTGTACACCTCCAACCCTCGGGATGCCATCGGCGCCGGCTATGCCATGGCCCATCGGGCGAACGCCAGGATCGTCAACATGGAATATGTCCAATTCCACCCGACGTCGCTTTTTCACAGGGACGCCGACAGCTTCCTGATTTCCGAGACTGTTCGAGGGGAGGGAGCCCGGCTGAAGACACGGGAAGGCCGGACGTTCATGGAGAAATACAGCGACAAAAAAGACCTGGCTCCCCGCGATGAAGTGACCAGAGCTATCTACGAGGAGATGACCAACAGCAACTCGAGCTATGTCCTGCTCGACTTGGCCTCTTACGCCAAAGTCGATATCAAGAAGAGATTTCCCAATATCTATAAAACCTGCCTCGAGTACGGGATCGATATCACCAAAGAGCCCATTCCCGTGGTGCCCGCCGCCCACTATTGCTGCGGCGGAGTGCTGGTCGACGGTTGGGGGAAAACATCCCTGAAAGGCCTTTATGCCGTGGGAGAAGTCTCCTGTACGGGCATCCACGGCGCCAACAGGCTGGCTTCGACATCCCTGCTCGAAGGTTTGGTCTGGGGGACAAGGGCAGCCCGGGATATCGCCGGCCATTTCCTCCGGAGCACACCCTACAAGGAATCGGATATCCATAAGTGGTATTACCCCGAAAACGAGGAAGCGATTGATCCCGCCCTGATCAACCAGGACTGGCTGACGATCCGCTCGACGCTCTGGAACTATGCCGGGATCATCCGGACCCAAAAGAGGCTCGAGCGAGCCAAGGCCGATTTGGAATATCTCCTCCACAGGATCGAAAAATTCTACAGGGAAGCGGCCATGGATGCCAAGCTGATCGGCTTGCGCCAGGGAATCCTGGTCGCCCTCATGATCACCCATGCCGCCCTGGCCAACCCGACCAGCCTGGGCGCCCACTTCAGAAAAGATTGATCATCAGAAACTGAATTTCAAGCCGATCCCGGCGGCGATCCCGCTCAAATCCAAGATCCCCTTTCTAATGGCGGAATATTCCGTCTCGGAAGGCTTCGTCTCGGCAAAACTGACTTGGGCATAGGCGGCGCCGCCCTCGTTGCGTCCATAAAACCAGAAAAGGGCGTTGCTGGTTTCATTCTCCCAATTGACATTGAGGGTGCTGATTTTTTCTTTCAAATCGCCTTTGAGGTCCGAAAATTTGATGAAACGTCCGCTGGCTTGGAAAACCAGAGCGATTTGAGAGGTGACCTCGAATTCGAGGCCGAGGCCTCCTTGAAAGCCCAGGTTGCCCTTGTTCGTACGAAACGTCTGTTCCGTGTGGTAAGAAAAGAAATCCGTAGTGACCGACCAGTCGTGGTCAAATTTCATCATGTAATACCCGGCTCCGACAAACCAGTCGGCCTTCAGACGAGGCCCCGCCGGCACATAATAATGGATATTCACGGTCAGTGGGATCAGCCGGATATCGGGCTTTAGGGAATCCCGCGAAGAAAAATAGGGCAGTTGATAGCCGAACTCACTTTCCCGAGAGCATCGGAGATAGGCAGCGCCGAACCCGACGGCCAAGTTTCCGCCGAGGGAAACGGCGACCTCGCCGCCGAAGTTCAGGCCGAGCCTGAGCGGTTTGAACTTTCCTGTCACACCCTCATAGGAGTCAAGATAGTAGTCATAAAGGCCCCGGATGCCCTTGGTGTAGTCGTTGTCAAAGAAATAGGTCATCCCCCCCGTCAGTTTCACCGATATCCCGGGAAACGCCATGGACGTTGATAAAGAGAGAAGAACGGCTGCGAGCAGAATTTTCTTCATGGACGATACCTCATGCCTATAGTTTAGAAGGCCCCTGGAAAATGTCAAGGACAT
>CAZIDN010000066.1:0-20008 GCA_964537875.1 uncultured Eubacteriales bacterium | reverse complement strand
GGGGGACAGAATAAATGCCGAAATTTAGCCTCTCCGATGTGCGGAATGTAGGATAGTGGATCCTAATTTCGGAAAAATATCATGGCATTGCAGCGGGAGGAAAATATGGATAAAATGTTATCGATCGCCAGAATGCACCCTGAGAAATAAGGAGGGGAATATGGAAAGCATCATCTTCATCGTCGTCGGGATCATCGTCGTCATCTTTTTCAGCGGGATCCGGATCGTCCGGCCGACGCACCGGGGACTGATCGAGCGCCTGGGCAAATACAAGAGGTTTGGCCGTCGCGGCTTCAACTGGATCATCCCGATCATCGACAGGCTGTTCCAGGTCAATATCACCGAGGTCATGGTGGACGCCCAACCCCAGGAAATCATCACCAACGACAATTTAAACGCCCGGGTCGACGCCCAGGTCTATTTCAAGGTCAAGGACGACGAGGACAACGTCAAGAATTCCCAGTATAACGTCAATAATTACCAGTGGCAGATCGTCAACCTGGCCCGAACGACGCTCAGGAATATCATCGGCACCCTGACCTTGAAATCCGCCAACAGCGAACGCGGCAAGATCAACTTCGAGCTTCAAAAGACGTTGCGGGAGGAAACAAAGAGCTGGGGCATCGACATCGTCAGGACCGAGCTCAAAGAGATCGACCCGCCGAAGGATGTCCAGGAGACGATGAACAAGGTCGTCAAGGCGGAGAACGAGAAGATCGCGGCGATCGACTTTGCCACGGCGACGGAGACGGTGGCAGACGGCGCCCGGCGCGCCGAGATCAAGAAAGCCGAGGGGATCAGGCAGGCCAGGATCCTCGAGGCCGAAGGAGAAGCCCAGGCCATCAAGCTCGTCAACGAGGCCGCCAATCAATACTTCATCGGCAACGCCCAGTTGTTGAGAAGGCTGGAAACGGTGGAAAAGGCCTTGGCCAATAACGCCAAGATCGTGGTTCCCGCCAACACGGAACTGATCAACGTGATCGGAGAGCTGGCCGGCGGAATCATTCCTATCCCTAAGAAATAATCATTGAATCGGGGTCAAACCTACTCATTACGCATTCCGCAAGATTTCTCCCGAGAAGGTGCGTAACGAGTAGGTTTGACCCCGCTACACTACGAAATCGCGCTCAAAATATCTTCCAAGAATTCCCTCCTGCCCCAGTCGTTATCCCAAGTCATGCCCAGACGGACGACGACGAGCTTGCGAGAGGGGAAGATCGCGACCATTTGCCCTTGGTAGCCATCGGCCATGAGCATGTCCTGCGGCAGCTTGGGATAAGGGCGCTTCGTCGGATCGTTGGGATCTCCCTTGTTCAGCCAGAACTGGGCGCCGTAATCGCCCGCTTTCGACGTCGGGGTCGGGGTTGTCGTATAAGCGACCCAGCCCTCGGGAAGAATCCTTTCGCCTTGCCAGACACCGTCCTGAAGATAGAGCAGGCCGAACCGGGCATAATCGCGGGCGCAGACATAAATACCGGAGCCGGCCGTGAACGTCCCCGAGGCGTCGGTTTCGATGACGGCGCTCCGCATGCCGATCTTGTTAAAAAGCTCCCGGCGCGGAAAGGCCCAGTATTCTTCCTCGTTGCCGATGGCCTGCCGGATGATCCTGTTGATGATCATGGTCGTCCCCGTCGAATATTCCCATTTGGTATCGGGCGGGACGGCGAGAGGCTTCGCCGCGGAGAAAGCGGCCATGTCCGGCTTGGTGAAGAGCATGATGTTGACGTCGGAGACGGGATGTTCGGCATAGGCTTCATACCATTCCTGGCCGCCGCTCATCCGCAGCAGCATGTCGGTCGTGATGGCGTGACGGGGATCATCCGGAGACCCCCACTCGGGAACGGGCGCGGGATCTTTGATGTTCAGCTTGCCCTGCCCGACCAGAATTCCGACCAGGGCGTTGGTGATGCTCTTGGCTACCGACCAGCTGATCAAGCGGGTGTCCTTGGTGATCCCGTCGGCATACCGCTCGGCCAGGATGCGGCCGTCATAAACGACGACGGCGGCCCGTGTCCGCTTGAGTCGCGTCGGTTCCGGCTCGGAAAAAATCTTGTCCAGAGCGGCCTTGAGTTTGGCCGGATCGACATTCCCAGGGGACGGGTCGGCAGGCAGGAGATCGCCCATCGGCCAGGGAACCGTTTCGGGATTGGCCGGCTCCGGCGATGGGATGTTCACCTTCCTACCGCGGATCGTGTCCTCCGGGACGTTCTGAATAAGGATCGCGCCCAATTGATCGTGATAGATGGCTTTCTTCTTGAACAGGCCAAGTCCCCAAAGGGAAACGGTCACGCTCTTTTCGTTATAGTCGATCTTCGGCTTAAACAATTTGAACAAAGGGTGAAAGGCGACGTCCTCGCTCAAAACCGAAGCTTCATCGCGGCCGGAGACAAAGATGCCCGAGCAAAGGAGTTCCGCCTTGGCCCCGCAGCCGATGGGAAGCTGTTGGACGTACTCTCGGTTCGTATAGCCGATATAAACGGCGAGCGCAAGAACGAGGACAACGATCCCCAGCCAGATTCTTTTTTTCGTGAAAAATTTCATGGCTAATTTCCTCCTTTGATTTTCCTTTCTGTTTTTTCCCATGGTTCTCTTCCATTTCCTGTGGAAAAAATTGTCTGGGAAACGATCCGGAAACGGCCTCGCTCCCTATCCGGGTTTTTCACGCCGTTCCCGAGCCCTCCATGGTCGCTTCAGCCGTCTCCGGATCATTTCCTTTTTTAACTCACACGAGATGGACGAGAACCATCTAAAAACTTAGGCAAAAACAATATACAGAATGACCATCGCCGCAAACAAGACCGCGGAGACGATGCGGAAATCGAGCGCCCCGGCCGCGAACCTTCCTCGGACAGCCTCAAGGGGGCTCGTCCAAACCAATTTGGCGCTTTCCGCAGTGTGGACCTGGGGCTTTTTGAGAGAGACGATGACAAGAATCCCGGAGCAGATCACAAAGAGATAGAACGTGGCCATCATCGAAGGGATGTTCCATCCCGTTTTATCCTTGAACCAGTCCAGGAAAAAAACGACCAGGCCGAGGCCTGAACCCAAGGACAGGGTCGCATAAGCCCCCGCGGCCGAGGCTTTTTTCCAGAAGACGCCCCAGACGAACACGGCCGTGATCGGGGGCGAGATGTAGCAGATCACGGCGACGATGCCCTGGAAAATGCTCTGGAAATGGGAGACCAGCGGCGACCAAAGGATAGCCGCGATCATGGCGATCAGGGTCACGACCCGGCCGATGAAGGTCAATTTTCGCTCCGGCGTTTCCGGCCTCCAGCGCTTGTAGATGTCCAGGGTAAAAAGGGTGGCGATGGAATTCAGGGCGCCCGAAACCGTGCTCATGAGCGCCGCCAGCAGCGCCGCCGCGACAAGGCCCTTGAGACCGACCGGAAGAAGGTTGTTGATCATGACCGAATAGATGTCCGCGGAATTTGCGGGGGCAGGCAATTTTCCCTGGCGGGCCAGGCCCAAGGCGATCAGGCCGGGAAGGACAAAAAGAAACACGGGAAGGATTTTGATGAACCCGGCGAACAGCGGGCCGAGCCGGGCCTGTCTCTCATCTCTGGCCCCGAGCACGCGCTGAACGATGGTCTGGTCGGCGCACCAATACCAAAGCCCGATGATCGGATAGCCCAGGAAGACAGAATACCAGGGCAAGCTCGGCGTTTCCGCGGCCGTCCGCAAGACGGTCAGCTTGACCGGCTCCACCGAAGCCGCCAGACCTCCCCAGCCGCCCACAGCGACGAAACCGATCACCAGGACGCAGGCCGAGCCGAGGATCAGGACAATGGTCTGAACGGACTCGGTCATCACTACGGCCAACAATCCCCCGATGATGGTGTAGGCGCCCGTCAGCAGGGCGGTGATGATGATGCTGGTGTTGATTTCGATCCCGAACATTCCTTTTAAAACCAGGGCTCCGGTGTAAAGGGAAAACCCGATATGGATGAAAACCGCCGAGATGATCGAAAGGACGGCCAGCCAGTCGCGGCAGGCGCGGTTGTAGCGCTTTTCCAAAAAGTCAGGCAGGGTCGCCACCCTCGACCGGATGTAGAACGGGGCGAAAAAGAGGGAGAGGACGATGAGGAGGAACGTCGCCATCCATTCGAAATTCCCGTAGGCCAGCCCGTTGACATAGCCCTCCTGGGCCAGGCTGACGAGGTGAGTCGTCGAGATATTCGTGGAAAAAAGAGCCAGCCCGATCACGGGCCAGCGCAGAGAGCTGCCCGCCAGGAAATATTCGGAGCTTGAGGACTGACGTTTATTCCGTCTGGCCCACGCCCAAAAGCCCAGCCCGACGATGCCGACGAGATACGCGGCGATCACCAGAAAATCGGGCCAGGCCATGTTCAGAAGAGTTTTGGTCTCCATCCGCCTCTCCCGGCGCCCGCCTCAATCCGAATGGAACACTTCTTCCATCACGCTCCAGAATTCCTTCTGCGCGCGCATGGGGATGGGAATCTGGCAGGGATCTGTTTCTTTCCACCACTTCTGGGTGGTCGGGTCGGCCGCCATTTTTGCCATGTCGGCCTGGAAGTCATTCCCGGTGTATTCAAAATAAGAAAAAAGATAGAACTTGCCCTTCTCGATCTCCCTCAAATAGATGGAGTAGTTGCGGATGTTGCACTCCTTGATCTTTTGGAGGACGCCGGGCCAGGCCGCGGCATGGAGCTTTTTATAGGCTTCGATTTTTTCCGGCTTGATGCCGATGACCATGCCGTAGCGCTGGACCTTGGGCTGGCCGAATAATCCGCAGAACCCGGCAACGAAAACCAGGGCGGCGATAGCAGGGACCGAGCATTTAAGCAGCTTTGCCTTGATCTTCAATCTCTCCTCCTCTCCCAAATTTGCCGATAGAAATGCCCGACGGGTCCTGTCGCGGTTCACCCCCGGCGCCCCTTCGCGGTCTAACTTGTTTATTCTTTTGCAGGAAGATGAGGCGCACCAAACGCTCGGGTCGGCGGGGGGCCCTCGAACCACGCCACCCCTCGGGCTTGGGAAATCTATGTTGATTCATAGGAAAGCCAAACACTTTCTCGCCACTGAGCAGTCCCCATCGGCAAATTTGGGCATCTGTGATGCCCTGCCCGCCTGCCGAGTTGCTCTAAGAATGCGTTGACGCGAATTTACTTCGATAATCCGGGCTTCGCTCTCAGCTTTCATGAACGGATTCCGGGGTCCGCCTTTAATCATTTCACCTTCGCAACATATTGCCGGGCAGGCAGGACATTGGCCATCTTGACCGCCACAGGCCAGTCCGGTCCCCAGGTGATTTGGATGGCGTCCCCGGCCGCATTCTCGCCGCCCGCAGGCTTTGAGGGTTTCCGGATGAGCTGGACGGTCTGCTTCCTGTAAACGGTGATATGAAGTCCTTGAGCGTCTTCTTTCCATTCGCACTCCCCAGCTTGGCTCAGCACTGAGATCTTCGTCTGCGGGGTCGTCTTTATGGATTTTAGAGTCAAGAGCCTTCCCGAAGGCGCGGGAGGCTTCGGTCCTCCAAAACCATACTCAAGGTCGGCCATGGCATAGACGGTGCCGTCGCTCGGGCGTTGCGTCAGCCAGACATCGCCTTCATTGGTCACGACCCAAGGCCGGATGCCGCGGACGGCTTCGCCGTAGAGCATCATCCACAGACCGAGGTCGCGCAGCCGGTCCACATCGGGATCGGCCATCCGGCCCTCGGGCCGCGGCCCGACATTGAGGAGCATGTTCCCTCCCCGGGCCCGGATCGTGATCAGATTCTTGATGATCTCTTTGGACGTGCGGATATCCGGGTTCGGTTGGTAGGACCATTGGATGCTCGTCGTCATGCAGCTCTCCCAGGCATGTTCGGCCGGCTTGCCGGGGATCTCTTGTTCGGGCGTCGGGATCTCGCCCCGGCCGATGAAGACATCCTGTTTCACCCGCCAGGCGTGCTTTTTGAGCGGCTCGCACTTGCCGTCGAACCAGAGCATGAACACGTCGCCATAGCCCGTCAGGAGCTCTTCGACCTGGCCGCGCTCATAGTCGACAAAATTTTTCTTCAGCGGCCCGAACAGCTCGGGGCTTGCAAAATCCGCTTCGTAGAGATGGCTGAAGCGATGACCGGTTTCAACCTGATAGCGGAAATCGCCCGGCGAATAGTAGATCCCGACGAGCAGTCCTTCCTTGCGGAAAGCTTCGACCAGCATGGCCAGGATGTCTTTGCCGTAGGGCGTCTTGGTGATTTTGAAGTCGCTGAAGGCCGTGTCGAACATGCAAAAACCGTCGTGGTGCTTGGCTGTGAAGACGACGTATTCGATGCCGGCCAGCTTGGCCAATCGCGCCCATGCGGCCGGCTGGAAATCGACGGGGTTGAAGGTGTCGGCCAAGGAATAATATTTCTTGATGTAATCGTCCGAGGCATTGTAGAGAGGCCAGGAAATCTCCGTTCCCATCTGGGAATTCGGCCCCCAATGGATGAACAGTCCGAGCCCGGCATCCCGGAAGACCTCGGTTTTTTGGGGGTCGTTCGACAGCCTGACCTTGTCTTCCGGCAAAAGCGTGGCAGCGGTTTTCTCCGGTGGGCTTTGTTTTTGGGCCGTCTTGACGCAGGCCGCAAGACCGAGAACCAGACAAAGCCCTAGACAGCCTGCGATAAAATATCCAATGCGGATCTTAAAACGAGTGAATCTCACAGCCTCCTCCTTTCTTGCCTAAATACTAATACAAACGCAATAAATAAAGTGACAAAGTACGGGTGGCGCTTAGGCCGCCCTCAAGCCCCCGTAGCGGAGGGGGGACCTGTCGGCTTATCCGACGGGGGGAACCGACGGGACTGGTTCCCCGGGGCGCGGGGGCTGCGGGCGGTCTAAGCACCACCCGAACGCGCATGTCACTTGAATTATTGCGTTTACATTAATATGCGCCGAACTCACGGACGGCCTCGTATAAAGCCAGGACGTTTTCCACGGGCGTCTCCAGCAACAGGTAATCATGGCTGGGAGAGACAATATAACCGCCCCCGGGCTTCATGATGTCGAGTATCTCCCGGACCTTGGTCCTGACGAGCCCGGGCGTTCCCTTGATCAAAACGTGGTGGGTATCGATGCAGCCGCAGAAGACGATCCGTCCGCCGAAAGCCTTTTTCAACTTGGCCGGCTCCATATCGCGCGCGTCCGGCTGGAGCGACTGAAGGGCATCCAAGCCGATATCGATCATGGATGGGATGAGCGGGAAAAAACCGCCGCAGCAGTGGAGCATGACCTTGAGGCCGAAATCGTGGCCGAGGTCGACCAGGCGCTTCAAAGGAGGCAGGAAGTAGCGTCGGAACAGCCGCTCGCCGACGACCGGACCGTTCTGGGTGCCGAAATCGTTCCCGATAAAGAAAATATCGATGGCGCCGGAGGCCTCTCTGAAGATCCGCAGGCTGACCTGGAAATAATAGTCAACGATGCGGCCGAGAAGGGCATCGACCAGAGCCGGGTTTTCAAGCATGGCCGTCATGAATTTTTCCATGCCGAGGAGATCGATGGCGTCATGGAAAAAAGGGGACCAATCGCCGCCCAAGACGGCGCACCGCCCGCCCCATTCGAGCGCCTCTTGTCGAATGTGAGAGACATCTATCCAGCCCGGGTCGGGCCAGGGAAATTCATCGAGGTCGGCCGGCGTCTGGGCGTCCTTCAAGGGATGAACCAGGGGCTGGCCATAGCCGTAGCCGTGGCGCTCGATCCCGAAGGGTGTCCGGCTCGTCGCATCGGAAAAGGTGAAATTCGAATCCGGCGAGCGGTCTGCGGGTCCCGCAAATTTCGCCGTGACCCGGCGGAAATCGTCACCGATATAACGAGACAGGTCTTCATCCGCCGGCAGCCGGAGCAAAAGCCTGGCCAGGGCTCTGAATTCGGGCGAGGCGCCGAGCCAGGCCGGGACGCGGTCGGGCTGGCGATGGGCGAAGGCCGCGAACACCCGCTCCCGAGATGTCATGGCAGCATCATACGGAAGAACGGGTGAAAATTCAATCGGCGAGACGACGGTGTAAACATCTCCGCGGGTTCCCCTTCCAAGTTGACTTTTCGTTTCAAAAAAAATAGTATTCTTCCTGATATTCGGTATATGATGTATCTGTGTTTTTTCCAAATCAAGGTCTTCAGGGAGGCACCATGAGATTTTCCAAGCGTTCCTATCTATTTCTGGTCATGGCTGCAGCGCTGGCGCTCGTCATTATCGCAACCGGGCAGACCAAGGCGCCTGCTAAGGCCGCGCTAAAAAAGGTGGAGAACACCGACCCGGCGCTGCGCATGGAGTGGGTCGACCAGCATCTGGCCATGAAGGCCCAGACGCCTTTTAAAGACATGAAATGGCGCTTCATCGGCCCGGACATCATCGGCGGCCGGTGCGTGGACATCGCCGTGCCTAAGGGCAGCCGGAACATCATCTACATCGCCTCTGCCGTCGGCGGCCTGTGGAAGACGGAGAACACCGGCATCACCTGGGAATGCCTGACCGACGAGCTGGCCACGATGTCGTCGGGAGACATCGACATCTCCGAGTCCAACCCGAACGTCATCTACTATGGGACGGGCGAGGCCAACATTTTCCGGGCGTCCTTGGCCGGGACAGGAGTCTATAAATCTACGGACGCCGGCAAGACCTGGACCCATGTCGGCCTGGCCGGAACGTACACCATCGGCCGGATCCGCATCCATCCGACGAATCCCGATATCGTCTATATCGCGGCCTCGGGCCACGAATGGACCTACAGCCCGGACCGCGGTGTCTACAAGACGACCGACGGCGGCAAGACCTGGCAGAAGATCCTCTACATCAACGAGAAGATCGGGGCCATCGACCTGGTCATGGATCCCGAGAAGCCGGACGTCCTCATCGCCTCGATGTGCCATCGTATCCGGCTGCGCTGGAGCGACCCGGTGCCCGAGCCTGAGGATGGCCTGTTCAAAACAGCCGACGGCGGCAAGACCTGGAAGCCCGCCAATAGCGGGCTGCCCGACACTAAGTTCACCGGCCGCATCGGCCTTGACCTGTGCTTGAGCAAGCCCAACATCGTGTACGCTTTCGTGGACAATCACACGCCGGTCCGGATGCCGAAGGAAGGGGAGCTGGATTCCTACCTCCGGCAAAGAACGTACCCCGATATCGCCGGCGCCGAGGTCTATCGCTCTGAGGACCAGGGCGAGACCTGGAAAAAGATGAGCCCGTCGGACCCGACAATGGAGCGATTCGGCGGCACCTACGGCTGGGTGTTCGGCCAGATCCGCGTCGATCCCAGCAATGACAACACGATCTATCTCATGGGCGTGGGGCTGGCCAAATCCACGGACGGAGGCAAGTCCTTTGCCAGAGTGAGCTATGAAGGCCTCCACGGCGACCACCACGGCATCTGGATCGACCCGAACGATTCGAACTGCGTGATCAACGTCAATGACGGCGGAGCCAACGTCTCCTACGACGGCGGCAAGGCTTGGCGGGATTTCCACAAGGGTATTCCTTCCATTCAGTTCTACAACGTCATGTATGATATGCAGAAACCGTTTGCCGTGTACGGCTCGATCCAGGACCAGGGCACGATGCGCGGACTCGGCGTGCGCCCGCCCCAGCCGGCGACCGGCCGCCGCATCCGCCAACAAGGCGTGCGCTGGGAAACGGCGCCCGGCGGCGAAGGGACGATCATCGCCATAGACCCGACCAATCCCAATATTGTCTATTCTTCAAGGTACTACGGAATGCTCATGCGCTCGGAGTCCAAGGATGGCCAGTGGCAGAGCAAAGACGTCTATCCCAAGCCCGGGCCCGGGGAGCCCTTCTATCGGGGCCAGTGGTTGGCGCCGACGATCCTGTCGCCGCATGATCCCAACGTGGTTTACCACGGCTTCCAGTATGTCTTCCGCTCGAAAAACAAGGGCGACACCTGGGAGAAGATCAGCCCCGACTTGACCTACAATGACGCCAAGAATCAGGGCAAGCTTCCCTATGCGATTAACTACGCGGCGTTGACGGCCATCGACGAATCTCCGTTCAAGGCCGGCGTGCTCTACGCGGGAAGCGACGACGGCCGCGTCCACGTGACGATGGACGGTGGCGTGAAATGGACCGAGATCACGGCCGGGCTGCCTTTTAACAAGCACGTCTGGGGCATCGTCGCCTCGAAATATGACGCGGCGACGGTCTACATCTCGCTCATCGGCCGGCACGATGACGACTTCGCCCCCTACCTGTTCAAGTCCGCCGATTACGGCAAAACCTGGGTGAATATCGGCACGAGTCTCCCGGGCTCGACGAACTCTGTCCGCGAGGACCCCAAAAAGGGCAACGTCCTCTACTGCGGCACGGACCTGGGCCCTTATGTCACGACCGACGGCGGTAAGACCTGGAATTATTTGGGCAGCGGCATGCCGAACGTCGCCGTTTGGGACATTCAGATCCATCCGCGGGACAATATGATCGTCGCCGCGACCAACGGCCGCGGCATGTGGGTCATCGACAGCGCCGAGCCGGTCCAGAAATAAAGAACGGGAAGGCTAAACCTTCGCTGATGGTCGCTGCGAGCGTCACGGACTCCTATATTCACCCACGCGAAATGGAAGAGATCCGGAAATGTTGAATGTTGAGGTTTGACCCCCTTGATTTTTTTTCGCGTATTTACCAGAAAACAATAAAAAACGCGAGCACGGCGGCGATCACGGCTCCGCCGAGCCAGAGTACGGCTTTCGATGGCCGCAAGTCAAAATCCTTCTGAACAGGCATGACCTTGGGCGTCGCCAACGGCTTCGCAAGGGTGATGACTCCCATGATTATGATCGTCACGATAAAAGTGATGGCCATACGGTTGAGATAGGCGATCTCGGAGAACTGCCAGTGAAGCAGGCCGTATATGGGCGCGCAGATGACCAGCGCCGTGATGCCGGCGGCCGCCGGCGCCCTCTTGAAGACAAACCCGAAGACAAAGGCGGCCAGGATGCCGGGAGAAATATAGCCCTGAAATTCCTGAATGTATTTGAAGACGCCGCCGAATTTGGGGTTGGTCAGCTGGGGCGCGATCCAGCAGCCGATCAGGAAAAACAAGACCGTCATGACTCGGCCGATGAGGAGAAGGGATTTTTGAGTGGCCTCTTTTTTCCAATATCTCTTATACAGATCCATGGTGAAGATCGTGGAGGCCGAGTTCAGCATCGAGGCGAGAGAACTGATGACGGCGCCCGCTAGAGCGGCCAGGATGAAACCTCTCAAGCCTCCTGGAACCAGGTTTCGGATGAGCAACGGATAGGCCTGGTCGGCGGACGAGATCTCGCCGCCGTAAAGCTCGACGGCCATGATGCCCGGGAAGACAATGGCAAAAGGCACGATCAGCCAAAGGGCGGCGGCAAAAATGATCCCGAGCTGGCCCTGGCGGAGGCTTTTGGCGGCCAGCGTTCTCTGGACGATGAACTGGTTCAGGCCGCAATAATAGAAATTGGGGATCCAGAGGCCGAGGAGGAGAACGGTCCAAGGGATCTGCGGATGATTGGCGGGAAGCACCATGTGAAGCCGGCCGGCGCTCGCCTTCAGGAACGGCGCGATTCCGCCGATCGCGGCAAACCCCAAGACCATGGTCAGGATTCCGCCGACAAGCAGACCGGATCCTTGAAGGAGGTCGGCCCAGGCTACGGCCTTCAGCCCGCCCCAAGTCGTGTAAAGAGCAGCGATGACGCCGATCAGCCAGATGGCCTGGGTGAGGTCAATGCCAAAAATCGTATGAAGAGTCAGGCCGCCAGAATACAGAACGGCCGTCGAAGTGACGGTGACATAAATCACCAAGGTATAAAAGGCCATGATGCCGCGCGCGGCGGGATGATACCGGTATTCGAGATACTCGGGCATCGTATAAACGCCCGCTTTGAGAAATCGCGGCAGGAAGAATATGGCGACAAAAATGATCGTCACGGCCCCCAGGAGCTGAAAGCCCGACACGGCCAGCCCGACTGTTCCTGCCCCCTGTCCGGCCATCCCCACAAACTGCTCCGTCGAGATATTGGCCGCCACGATGGAGAAGCCGATGAGGTACCATTTCAGCTCCCGGCCGGCCAGGAAAAAATCGACGCTGTTTCTCTCCCGGCGGCTTTTGAACATGCTGAGAAGGATGACGGCCGCGATAAAAGCCAGGAAGACGCTGATATCGAATCCCGTGAGCTTCATGGTTCACCTATTTCAACCGTGCCATATTCTTCGACGAGCCGGCCGACGCGCTTCACGCGATATTCGAGCCCATCCGGGGGGACCTGGTCGGCGACGCCGAGCACGTATCGCGGCTCCCGGCGCATGACCCGGAGGACGCCGATCACATGTCGGTCAAATTCGGCATCCCTGACTTTGTCCGTGAAATAAATCCCGGGCAGGCCGCCCCAAAAAATGGTCTTGGAATGCCCGCTCCAAGCGGCCCACTCCCCTACCTCCAAATCTCCGACGGGCGCCGGAGTCATAGCCTCGATGAACGTAAATCCCGCCGAGCACACCTCGGCCAGCAGGCCTCTGAGCGTTCCGTCGAGATGGACACAGGAATATTTCTCGGCCCGGCCGATCTCTCGGGTCCAAGTCTCATGATAAGCGCGCATATATTTTTCATAAAAGCGTCGTCCGACGACTTCGGAAGAAAGGTTCTCGGGGATCATGAGAACCTCGGCCGGGCTGTTGACGGCGACGGCGGCGGCTCGATCGTGCGAGCGTCTCACAGCGGCGATGGTCTCATCGAGTTCGTCAGCCGCGTCGGCGGACATCTCGGTCACGGCCATGATCCCCGCATCCAGAGCGACCATCTGCATGAAGGGGCTCTTCGGGAGATAGCCCAGCACGATTCCCATCTCGCCGACCTGGCGGCGCCGCTTGTCGGCAAAATCGTAATCCGGCTCGTAGCGGATATTCTGGTGCAGATATCGATAGGCCGGAAGGTCCACGGCGGATTTCACCAAACGTTCGGCGGGAGCTTCCGCGAAAGAGTCCGGCAGCCACCGCCAGCGCTCACGCAAGATCCCTTGCGGAGTCTCGATCTGCCGGATCCGGTCATACCCGTTCCGCCATTCTTTGACATCGCAGTTTTCGATGATGGTCGTGAACGGAAAATATCCCTGCAGATAGAACCCCACGCCCAGTTCCCGGTGCCACTGAATATAGGAATCGCTCGTCTTGAAGTCGGCCGGCTTCAACCCCCGGCTGATGAGCGAAGTCGCCCAATAATCCAGATCCCCGAACCAGGGAACGGCATCCGGCCGCCGGCCGCTTAATACCGCAAGCGCTCGTTCCCGCGGCGTCATCGTCCCGTCCTCTTCATCCTGGCCACAGAAACCGGATCCCGATAAACACGGCTATTTCCCCCTCCCGGAATATTTCGGAAGCCTTACACTCACGGCCTTGCGGAAACCGGTGATGGTGATATTAAAGTCGCGATCGATCTCGACCAGAGCGTAGCTGTTGTTGCCGGCCCCGCTCCCCTCCACGGCGGCCTTCAGGGTGTAAAATGGAATATGGTTCATGATGCTCAGCTGGCCCTCGTGCCGGTGACCCTGGATCACGGCCAAAACTCTGCCCGAACTTTCCAGCGCCCGCCGGACCTCGGCCGCGTTCTTGACATAGTAAGCGCCTTCCCCGTCCAGCTGATGATGGACGAAGATCATCGCCGGCTTTGACGAAGATGCCAATTCCTGCTTCAGCCAATTAAGCTCCGCAACCGGGATGTTGGCGTCTTCCCAGGCGAAATGGCCGTGGTCATAGGAAGTGCCGTCAGAGCGGAAATCGGCGTCCAGGACGATGAAGCGGACGCCTTTGACGCCGAAGGAATAATAGCTTTGGTCCGGAGGGATGCCGGAATTTCTAGCCGCCTTTAAAAACTGGGCTTTGGAGAGGCTGTCCATATCGTGGTTGCCGAGGACATGGTAGCGGGGACCGTTAAATTTTTGAAAAACGTCCTCGATCCGCTTCAGGTAGGACAGCGTTTTGCCCTCCGCCGGGTTGACCTTGTCCTGGTCTTTGAAATCGCCGAGCTCCACTAAGAAATCGGCCTTTTGGTCATTCATGACTCGGATGCATTCTTCGAGTTTAACCAGAGATTCCCGGTAGGAGCGGGCGCCGCTGGGATCGATATCGGCATAGTGGAGGTCGGTGATGATGCCGAAGCGAAGGCGTGCCGGTTTTTCACCCGGCGGAGAAATCCGGAGCGGGACGCAGGAGGCGAGCAGGACGACGGCAAGACCTGTGGCGAAAATCGCAAAAGCGTCCAGAAAGCGCCGGCGGTTCATGGTGGTGTTTATTTGTAACACAGGAAAAAAGGACGGTCAATGCCGGCGCCCGGCCCTTTTCTTCACCATCGATAGCCGGTGGTGGCAAAAAAGGTATCTCGCCGCGGGCCGTTGGCATCCTCGATTCTGGAAAAATGAAGTTCCAGCCTGACCTTGTCCCAGAGATACCAGACCAGGCCCGAAAGAAAGATCCAGGAGTCGTGGACCAACAGGTCTTGAACCATAACGATATCGAAGGGCCGAGACCCCCGGCCATAGCCCAGATAGATGAAATTTTGGTCGGCAAAATATCGTCTCAACTGGGCAAACCAGGACAGGGCGCGGGTTTCTTCGCCCGGCTTATAATACCAACGCCAGACGGCATAATAATTGCCGAAGTAGGTGGCGAACGAGCCCATGAAGAGAGAAAGCGACTCGGCGGGAAAATTCAGGCGCCGATACCCGAAGGAGAGCTCGGCTGAAGTGAGAAGACCTTGATAGAGCTCGAAGAGATAGGACGACCGGGGATAATGAAGGGCTTGAGAGGAATACCCGAAATCGAAATAGCCGTAGGCTTTCGACCCAAGCTTGGGATAGAATTCCAGACCAACCTGCGAATCGCCTTCCTGGAATCGCCGGGTGTGATTGTATTTCAAGAGGAGAGGGCCGATTTTTCTGGGCAGCTCGAATTGAAAAACCAGCTGCTGGCTGAGGTAATCCTTCCTACCGTCGTTGAAACTCTCGATCATGGTTTGATACCGGAGTTCATAGCGTTTGGGAAGTCGGGCGCTGGCCGCGCTTAAAACATTTCGGAAATCCGCGTTCGCCGGATCAAGGCTGGCGGCCATCTGGAAATTCTCCCTGGCCTTCTGATAATCCCCCCGTCCTTGATAAAGCCGCCCCAGCTTGAAATAGCCCTCTGGGAAGTCGGGATGGAGTTGGATGATTTTCTCATAGATGCCGAGCGCATCGTCGGAGCGTCCTTCGAGGGCCGCCACCTCGGCCATCCCCATCAGCGCCTCGGCGTCACCCGGCCTCAGCCGCAGGACACGGCCATAGCCTTCCTCGGCGCCCCGACGATCATTCCTCCAGAATTTCAGGCGGGCTCCCAGCAAGAGGACATCGGTGTTCTCAGGATCGTTGGCCAGAAGCTTATCCACAGTCTGCTGAGCCTTTTCCCAATCGCCCGAATACGAGTAAGCCCGAGCCAGGAGAAAATTGAGTTCATAATCGTCCGGTGTCGATGAAAGCTGTTCCCGACATATTTTTATGGCTTCGGCAAAGCTTTGGGATTGAAGAGAGGCCGAGGCCTTTTTCAGAGCGGCAGCCCGGTCCGCGCCTGCTTGGCCTCTCGCCCCGATGGCCAGGAGGCAGAGACATATCCACAGAACAAGACAAGGGCGCTTTCTCATGGGCATGGAATCTCCTCAGAAAATCCTTTCTTATCCATGGCCCCCCACTCACTTTTCCCTCGAAAAAAGTCGATAAAGGCTTTGCCCCGGACGAAGGCCAGATATTGGCGATAGAAAATATTTTCTAGAATACAATAAAAGGCCATCAGAAGAATATCGGATGTCCGGGGAAACCGTCGCAGCGAAAATTCTTCAATCAGGAGGGCGGCAACAGACAATAGTGTTCCCAGGGCGACGGAAAGAAGAAAAAAAATGAAGGCAAAAGGATAATTGACCAAGTTGAGGAACAGGCAAAGAACAAAGATCGCATAGCCCAGAAGCTCGATGAGGGGGCCAAGAAGCTCAAAGATCGAGTAAAAAGGCATGGCGAACAGCCCGGTCACTCCGTATCGGGGATTGAAGATCATCCTCCGGCTGTGATAGAACGCCTCGATCAGGCCCCGATGCCACCGATTCCGCTGCCTCCCCAAGGTTTTGAGGGTCTCCGGAACCTCGGTCCAGCAGATGGGATCGGGAAGGAAATGAATGCTATAGGGGATCTTATGGTCATGCAGGTATTTACGCAGGCGGACAACGAGATCCAAATCCTCGCCGATGGACGCCGGACGATAGCCTCCGCATTTTAGGATAAGATCTTTTCGGAAAACGCCGAAGGCGCCCGAGATGATCAAGTTGCTCTTGACGAGGCTCATGCCGATTCGTCCTGCCAAAAAGGCGCGAAAATATTCCAGAGTCTGGAAGCGCGCAAGAATATTCCGTGGCAGTCGGATCCTTGTGACCTGACCGGATTTGACCGTGCAGCCGTTGATCAAGCGGACGATCCCGCCCACCCCCGCGGTCCGTTCGGGATCCTCGAGAAATGGACGGACGACTTTCAGGAGGCAGTCGCGGTCGATGAGGCAATCGCTGTCCACAGCGCAGAACAAAGGGTAATGGGCAATATTCAGCCCGGCATTTATGGCATCGGCTTTCTTCCCGTTTAGCTTGTCGACTACGATCAGTTTGGGGTTCGCCGGGCAGACATAAATGCCGCGGACAGGCTTATGGTCGACGACTTTCCGAAAGATCCACTGCGTTTTTTTGAGGCCGAACGCTTCGATGAGCTTCTTCAGCGTAGAATCCGTCGACCCGTCGTTAACCACGATGACCTCGTATTGAGGGTATTCCAGAGACAGCAAGTTCCGGACGCTTTCGACGATGCTGTTTTCCTCATTGTGGGCGGGAGCGATAATGGAGATGGGCTTGGCCAAGGGGGATAAGAAGATCTCTTCCATCCGGACATATTCCGTTCGATGTCGATAGCGGGAAATCCCGAAAAAACTCAGGATGATAAAAAAAAGATAAAATCCATTGAGGAGGAGAAAATAAATCAACACCAAGTAGGAAAAAATTTGAAAGAGGACAATCAAAAGGCCGATCATGGATTCATCTGCTCGCAAGAAAGATAAAGATCATGAAGGGCCATGGCGGCCATGGCCGCCGCGTAGGAATCGCGGGTTTGTTGGGAGATCTCTTCCAGCCTCTTGACTCCCGCCTCGCCCAGGCTCATGAGCCCGCTCCGAGCATTGAAACGAACATGCCAATTCTTGGAAAAAAAGGCCTCGGTGAGAATATCCAGGGCTTCCGGGCTTTTGAGTCTGCCCAAACCTTTGACGGCCTGGGCTTGGACCTCCCAGGCTGTATCGGAGGCCAAGCGGATCAAAACCGGGACGGAATCCGGGATCGACAGGCCTCCCAACGCCCGGGCGACCTTGATCCGAACCTCCTTTTCCGGATGATCGGCGAACGAGAGAATATCCAGGTACAGGGAGCGAAGCGGAATGGCGCCCACCAATTCGATCAGGAGGGCGATTTTTTCCTGTGAAATAGGTTTTTTAAGAGCCTCGTGGATATTGACCTCGGCCTTGGCGCCCAGGCTGAGAATGATACTTATATAGGAATGAATGTTCGAGCACAAATCGGATTCGAAGGCCTGAAAAACAAGGCCCAGCGTTTCCGGGGTGGAAAGCTGTGAAATCGCCTGAACAGCCGCCAGCCTGACAATGGGCTTATCCTCCAGAAGCTTGAGCATAGAACCCATTTTGAGAGGATCGATGAAGAAGCCGAGCAAACGCGTGGCTCTCAGCCGCCTTATCGTTCGTCTTGACCTGAGGTCTCTCAAGGACTTTTTCTCAAGCGCGATTCGGAATATGATTTTCAGTTGCTCTCTCTCCGGTCCGCTAAGAAGCTTGGCGTAATCGAGCAGAAGCTTGGTCAACACATCGGGAAATCGCTTGTATTCTTCGGCCAACCGGACGGCGGATTCCGGGCCGGGAGTCGAGAGGACGTTCAAGAGTTCTCCTTCGATCCGGACATACCTCAGGTTGAACCGTTTGTTATTGACCTGCTGATAGATCCTTCTGAGAACGATGTAAAGAAGAATGAGCAGAGCGAAGAAAATCAAAACGTAGACGCTGGCGCGGATGATAATGACGAAGTGGCTCATCGGCTCGACCTAAAGAGCTGACTGATTTTCACCAGGATCACCTGAGGAGAAAAGGGCTTGAGGATGTAGTCCGCAGCGCCTGCCTGGAGCGCTTTGACGATATCGGATTCCTGAGCCAGCGAACTGATGACAAAAACGGGAAGAGGCGGGTCGGACTCGTTTTCTTTCAAGCGGGAAAGAAATTGAAAGCCGTCGGCTCCAGGAAGCATGATATCCAGCAGGATCAAGTCCGGTTTTTCCCGGCCGATTGATTGAAACCCTTCCTCCGCGCTCGCGGCCGTCAAGACCGTGTAATTCTCTTTTTCCAAAAAATGATTCAACAGCTTCCGGCTGATCGGATCGTCCTCGACAATGAGGATCTTTTTTTTGCCTTTGACCAGGCCGGCCATGGCGCCGGGCCGAGGAGGGCTGGAGGCGACGGCCAATAGATCCGGCAAATTATTCATACTTTTGAGAAGATGTTTGATCGTCTGCAGGTATTCTATTTCCTGTTTGATCCGGTCTTTTTTGCCTCCCTCAAGCAGCATGTCGCCGAGCTCAACCATTTCGGTCGTGGCGGCATCAGGCTTTTTCTGGGATCTGCTCGCGGCATCCCCCGATATGCCTTTTTCCAGGGCAATAACGCGTTGATAGAGCGCCTGGACGTTTGCAAACTCGTCAAGCAAGGTTTCAACCAATTTCTCCAGTTGGACTCTGAGCTCGGAGGTCGTGCGGAGGCGATCCTGCATCGCCTTTATCAGGCTGGCGAGCGTTTTTTCCGCATCCTCCTTTTCAAGGACGAGGATCAAAGGAGAATGATCTTCTTTAGTTTTGGACTTCTCCGAGGCTTTCCGAGAAACGGACTTCAGGTCCGTTTTCTGGACAACAGCCTCTTTTTTCGGAGACTTCTTCCTTCTCGGCATGGAACAATACCTCTGGATACGACCTTTTCAATGATACGTCCACAGCCGAGAAAATGAATCGCCGGATTGGATGATTCTAGGGGTGAATTTCTCCGTTTTTTATCACCTTGAAAGATTAGGGGAATTCTCCAAGAAATCCAGGGGAAAAGCATGGCTTGAAAACTGACCGAAGGGCCGGCTTTTTCAGGGTCTCAGGATCCTTTCGATTTCCTTGGTGGCATTGGACAGGATTTCCCGGACCTGGCGGAGCTTTTCAGCCCCGGAGCGGCGGGCCGTCCGGCCGATGAGGCCGCCCAGATCGCCGAATGTCTGCCATATCTCTCTCAAGTCCTGGTGGACCTCCTGGCGCCAGCCTCCCCACCAGTCGTGCATATGGTCCTTCATGCCTTCCGTTTCTTTCTCCCTTTCAGCAAGAAAACGGCGTCCCTCATCGGTGATCGTGTAGATCTTTTTTCCATCTTGCTGGGCCGACGTCACGTAGCCCGTTTCCTCGAGCCACTGGAGTGTCGGATAGACAGCCCCCGGGCTCGGAGTGTAAAAGCCGTGAAAACGATCTTCCAGATCACGAATGATTTCGTAGCCGTGGCTCGGCTTATCTTTTAAAAGGTCCAGAATCAGGTATTTAAAATCACCTTTATGAAACATGCGTTCTCCCCTCGGCCAAAATCCATATCTGTGTCTGTAAAACATGTCGACCTCCAATCCATAAAACTCAATTCATGATATAACTAGATATATCTTGATATATATCAAATTAGTTGAAATTTTTTATTTGTCAATTTTTTTTTAATTTATTGAAATAAATCGCAGGCGAAATGCCGCCTATCTATTGCGTTTCCTTCTCTAGCCTTTTCGTGAATTGATCAACTAGACCTTCCAAGCTGTCGCCCACCCGGAGCCCGCGGGGATCCCTGCGTCCCCGGTTCAGCCCGGGCCCGCCGGCGAAATCTCTTGGCGAAAGTGCCCGAATCGGGCTAAAATCAACAGCAT
>CAZIDN010000065.1:0-20488 GCA_964537875.1 uncultured Eubacteriales bacterium | reverse complement strand
CCGTCCGCCGCCGGGGAAAGATGATCCTCGTCGAATGTCAGGACCGGCTGTATTTGATTTTCCATCTCAAGATGACCGGACGGCTGCTTTGGACATCGCGCCAAACTCCGCGAGACGAGCATACCCATCTCGTCGTTTCTTTCCGGGGCCGGACCCATGAGCTTCGTTTCCGGGACGTGCGCAAATTCGGATATCTGCGCTGTCTCGAAGCTTCGGATCCGCTGGAATGCCGGGAACTCCGCAGTCTCGGACCCGAGCCGCTCGACCTGGACCTCGAGTCTTTCGTCCATCTCTTCCAAGGCCGAAAAGGGCGGTTGAAAAGCCTGCTCCTAAACCAGACATTTTTAGCGGGAATCGGCAACATCTATGCCGACGAGATGCTCTTTGAAGCCGGCCTGCATCCTTTGACGCCGGCCGTTTCCCTGACAAGGAAGCAGAAAGAAAAACTGTGGACCGCCATGCGGCATGTGCTTCGGCGGGCTATCGCCGCGGGCGGGTCGTCGATTCGTGATTTTCAGGATGCCGACGGCGCCGAGGGCCTTTTTCAGCAGGAGCACCGAGTCTACGGCAGGGCCTCTTTGCCCTGCCTTCGATGCGGGGCGAAAATCGGGCGCCTGAAGATCGGAGGGCGAACGAGCTCGTTCTGTCCCCGCTGCCAGCGGAAACGGGCAAATTGACTTGCTCGGCGATTTCGCTATAATTATGGTTTCGTCTGCAGGATCGTCTCAAGCCTCAGCGTCTGTTCTTTATCGTTATGATGACCAGGAGGATTTTTCATGGCTGGCGGAAGAAAAAAGACTGTGACGTGTCAGACAGTCCATGACGTGCTTCAATTTGCCATCCAGGGCGAGATCGAAGCGGCCAAGGGCTACGGCGAAATGGCCCGCAAAACAAAGACCCCGGGCCTGAAAACCATGCTCCTCGAGCTTCAATCGGAAGAACAAAATCATAAAAAGCTTCTCGAGGACCTCGCCGCAGGGAAGGTCGTTCCCCTGCCGACCGGCGAGATCGAGGACCTCCGGATCAGCGATTACCTGATCGAGGGACCGCTGGACGAGGGGAGCAGCCTCCAAGACCTGCTCATTTTTGCGGCCAAAAAAGAGGCCAAGGCGGTCGAGCTTTACACCCGGCTCCTTGGCGAATGCCCGCTTCCTGAGCAGAAGCGTCTTTTCGAATTCTTGATCCAACAGGAGAAGTCGCATAAGCTCAAGCTGGAAAAAGAATACGAGACCACTATCCTGCAGGAAGATTGACCGGAGCATTTTCTCAAGGGAAGGAGGATTCAGATGGAAAAATGGGAATGCACGGCTTGCGGCTATGTCTATGATCCGGCCGTCGGCGACCCGGAAAACGGGGTCCCTCCGGGGACAGCCTTCGAAGACCTGCCGGAAGACTGGGTCTGCCCGCAGTGCGGAGTCGGAAAAGAGTTTTTCCAGAAGATGTCCGCCTGAGGCGGCTGATCCTGAGAGGCTCGTCGTGAAGATCATCATCGTCGGAAACGGGTTGGCCGGAACGATGGCGGCGAAAACGCTGCGGGAATTGGACAGGCGGGCGGAGATCGAGATCTTTGCCGAGGAACAGGTTATCTATTATCCGCGGCCGAATCTGATCGAGTTCATGGCCGGGAACCTGCCCTTTGAGAGGATGTTCGCTTTTCCCGGCGTCTGGTACAGCCAGGAGCAAATCCAGCTCCGCCTGGGCACGCCTGTCAAAAAAATCGTCCCCGATTCCCAGGAAGTCGAAATCGAGAATGGACAGCGCCTGACCTACGACCTTCTCCTGTTGGCCAACGGAGCTTCGGCCTTCCTACCCCCGATCAAGGGCGCCGACAAGAAAGGCATATTCACGCTGAGGACCCTGAGCGATGCCCTGAACATTCTGGACTATATGAAATCGCACCCGCGGCTGGTTGTGATCGGCGGCGGGCTGTTAGGCCTGGAAATCGCCCGCGCCGCCAAGGCCCGGGGAGCGGACGTCGAGGTCGTCGAATTTTTCCCCTATCTTCTTCCGCGCCAGCTGGACCCTCAGGGAGCTGCCCTCCTGCGAACCGAGATCGAGAAATGCGGGATCAGGGTCCGCCTCAACGTGGCCACGGACGAGATCCTGGGGTCGGATGAAATCCGCGGCCTGCGATTCAAGAACGGCGAAGAGCTCTCCGCCGATATGGCCATCGTGGCGGCCGGCGTCAGGCCGAATGTGGGAATCGTCAAGGAGGCCGGGCTGGCGGTTGACCGCGGGGTCGTCGTCAACGAGTTCCTGGAAGCCGGACAGCCTCGCATTTACGCAGCCGGAGACGGCATCCAGCATAACGGCAGGATCTATGGAATCATCCCCGCCTCATTCGAGCAAGCCCGGCTGGTCGCGGCCAACATGCTCGGCCAGAGGAAAAAATACGAAGGAACGATACCCTCGAACACGCTGAAGGTCGTCGGGCTCTTGGTCACTTCCGTCGGCCTGGTCAATCCTGAGGGCGGCGGGTTCGAGGAGGTCCGGCGCGAAAACAAGGAAGAAGGAATCTATAAGAAGATCGTCCTTCAAGACGGCATCCTGATCGGGGCGATCTGGATGGGGACCAAAAACGGCGTCAACGGCATTTCCCGGGCCGTGACCCAGAAGCTGAATGTGGAACGGTGGAAACAGTCCCTCCTTGAAGATGATTTCGATTTTTCAATTCTATGATCAAACGACTGGCGGTCTTGTTCATCATCGGGATTGTCGCGGGTGGAACCGCTTTTGGCCAGGTCCTTATGAACGGGTATTTTTCCATGGATTTCCTCAAGGGCCAGAAACAGAGCTCGTATGCCCATGGCAGTACTGAGAACATAAGGGCGGGGCTCATTTTTTCCGGCGAATGGACTCCTCAATTTTCCTATGCCCTGGAAGTCCAGACGAAAGAAGCGATGAGGCCGGAGATCGAGCAGGCCTGGGCGGGATTTACGGCCTCGGAGGCCTTCCAGCTGAAGCTGGGCCTGTATCTCGTTCCGTTTGGGAAGTACAATGCCTCCGGACGGGCCTTCCAGACCAGCCTGGTCGAGAGTCCTTACCCGGTCGGAGAATTTTTCCCTTCGAGCTGGAGGGACCTCGGAGTCCTCGTTGAGGGAAAGATCGGCTTTCTCCAGTATGCGGCCTATATGGGGAATGGTCTGGCCGAGGGCGAAAACCTGCGCGCCGGACAGCAGTTCAAGGACAATAACAGCGACAAGGGCAAGGGTGTCAGGCTCGGATTTACCCCAAGCCAGAGCCTGGAAATCGGCGTCTCTTATTACAAGGGAAAATACGATGACACCGACGAGCGGAACCTCTCCCTCCAAGGCCTGGACGCGACGTGGACCGCCACGAACTTCAACATCAAGGCCGAATATTCCCGGGCTCTCGCGGACAACCCGGCCCCGTTTTCGCGCGGAAAGGCGGAAGGCTTTTTCGTCCAGCTCTGGCTCAACCTCGGCAATCTCAGCCCTGTCGTGGCCTATGAAAAATCGAGATATGAAGACGCTTTTCACGGCCCCGGATTTGCGTCTCCCCTCCAGTCCGGGCTGGGGATGTTCAGCGACCACAGCCGGTGGGCGTTCGGCCTTGTCTATTCGCCGCATCAGAATTTTCTGCTGAAGGTCGAATATGACGTGAACCGCGAAAAAAACCTCGAGCTCCAAGATAACATCTTCCGGGCTCAGGTCGCCGTCCATTTTTGACGAGGAGCTCCATGGCCAATATCGTCCTTCTGGGCACACAGTGGGGAGACGAAGGGAAAGGCAAGATCGTCGACCTTCTGACCCCGTCGTTTGATGTCGTCGCCCGCTACCAGGGCGGGCACAATGCCGGCCACACGGTCTATGTCCAAGGGAAAAAGATCGTCCTCCACCTGATCCCCTCGGGCATTTTGCACCCCGGGACATTGTGCGTCATCGGCAACGGGGTCGTTCTGGACCCCAGAGCCTTCCTGGAGGAGCTGGCCGCTCTCAAAAAGCGGGTCGACATCCGGGATGAAAACATCGCCATCAGCAAGAATACCCATCTCATCCTGCCCTATCACGGCCTTGTCGAAAAATTCTGCGAGGAGCAGAGGGGCGCTAAGAAAATCGGGACGACCTGCCGGGGCATCGGACCCGCCTATGAGGACAAGGCGGCGCGGCGGGGGATCCGGGCCGGGGACCTGCTCGACCTCGTGGTCCTTAAAGAAAAGATCCGGGAGAACGTCGAAGAAAAGAATTCGTATTGCACGCGCCAGGGGCTGCCGTCGTTTGATGCTCAGGTGATTTATGACGAGTATGCGGCCTATGCCAAGCGATTGAAAAAATATATCCAAGATGTGTCCCTCCTCCTCGATCAAAAAATGAGGGAAGGGAAATCGATCCTGTTTGAAGGCGCCCAGGGCGCCCTCCTGGACATCGATCACGGCACGTATCCCTTCGTGACGTCCTCCAATTCCACGGCGGGCGGGGTCTGCACGGGCCTGGGGATCGGCCCTTCCAAGCTCGATGCCGTGCTCGGTGTGACGAAAGCCTATACGACGCGGGTCGGGTCCGGGCCTTTTCCCACGGAAATCTTCGATGAGACGGGAAAGATCATCGCCAGGCGGGGTGATGAATTCGGGGCGACGACCGGGCGGCCGCGGCGCTGCGGCTGGTTTGATGTCTTGGCGGTTTCCTACGCCTGCCGGGTCAACGGCATCGACAAAATCGTCCTGACCAAGCCCGACATCCTGGATGGGCTGGAGGAGGTCCGCATCTCGACGGGGTATAAATATAAAGGAAGTCTTCTCCGGAGTTTTCCGCCGGAGCCATGGGTCCTGGAAAAAGTGGTTCCTCAGTATAAAAATGTCCCCGGCTGGAAACAGCCCGTTCACGGCGCGCGGGAATTTGCCGACCTTCCCCGGGCTTTCAAGGATTACCTCAAGTTGATCGAGGACCTCGTCGAGGCCAGGGCCGTCATCATCTCGACGGGAGTCGAGCGGGAAGACACGATTCTTGACCGGCGGCGGCTGAAGGGTCTGCTGAACCTCGACGCTATCAAGGAATGTCTTCGCTTGCCGGCATGAACAAAAAATGATCGCCCATAAGCGGAGGAACGCATGAAAAAAATGCTGGTCGCCGGAATGATTCTGTGCGCAGTTTTTTGCGGGCTCTATGCCCAGGAAATATATATTCTTAAAATCAAGGTCCAATTGGCCAACGTCCGCTCCGAGCCGGACATGAATGCGCCGGTCATCAAACAGCTGAGGTCCGGCACGCTCCTGGAAGCCTCCCAGAAGCTGGGCGATTGGTTTGAAATCACCGTGAAGGATGATCAGGGCAAGGCCATATTCGGCTATATCAGCCAGAGCGTCGTCGACATCGTCTCAGGAGGGAAACCCGGCGAGCCGGCCGTGAAAGCTCCCGAACGGAAAGAACCTGTCGTCGAGAAGGAGCCCGTCATCCAAAAAGAGCTTGAAAAGGCCGAGGTGCCGGAGGCTTCTCAATATGGAACGGCGCGAAGCGCCTTGGGAGGATTCAAGGTCATGGGGGGCCTGGTCTCGGCCAATATGACCTATAATGCCACTGAAAATAAGTCCGTCATCGACAGCTCGGGAACCGAAGATATTAAAAAGAACCTGAAGCCGCTTGATTACGGTTTGGGTTTGGGGGCGGGGGCCTCGCTCCCCCTGGGCGGCATCAACTTTTTTATCGAAGGGCGGTATCATATGGGAATGGCCGAGTTGGAGGAAAAACCCGGAGACTATGAAACCCTTGTGACCGGGGCAGAGAAGTTCTTGTCGAAATCCCGGCTGATGGTGTTCATGCTGGGCATCAAATTCTAAGCGTTCAGGATTGCCCATGAGGGCGGATGTCCCCGGGGAAGGAGGAGACCATGCGGATCACGGAAAAAACCAGGATTGATGCGCTGCTCAAGATGAGAGAGACTGGGCGCGGGTCAAACACGGCGAGGAAGAGATCGGCTGGGCTTGGCTGACACCAGGTACGGACTGGAAACCTTCAAAAAAATTCCGGGAAAAGGAGTTGATCATGGCAAACGATGGGGCGTCTATTCAAAAATTGGAGCTTGAGACCGGCGCTATGTCCCGGGAGCTCGTCAACCTCGTCTTGAAACACCTGCCCTTCGACATGAGCGTTGTCGACGAGAACGACACCGTGGTCTATTATTCGGACACGCCGGACCGCATTTTTTCGCGCAGCCCGGCCGTCATCGGGCGGAAAGTCCAGAACTGCCATCCCCCGGCGAGCGTTCATGTCGTCACGAAAATCTTGGAGGCTTTTAAGGCCGGCCGCAAGGACGAGGCCGAGTTCTGGATCCAAATGGGGGGAAAATTCATCCTGATCCGGTACATGGCCGTGCGCGATCAGAACGGCGCCTACAAGGGCTGCCTGGAAGTCAGCCAGGACGTCACTTCGATCCGGAAGCTCGAGGGGCAGAAAAGGCTTTTAGACTGGGAATGATTGACAGGCCACCTCGTCCCGCTGGATGGCGGGGACAGGATCAGGCAAATTCTCCTTTAAAAAGGCGGCCGATTCTTATATCATACTATTACTATCTAGTTGATAAAGATTGAAAGATTTGGCTAGAATGGAAGGGACAGGAATTTTCGATAAAAAGGATCAGCCATGATTATTGCCGAGCTGGCGATTTTTCCAACGAGTGAAGGCGCCTCGGTCAGCCGCTTTGTCAAAGAGGCGTTGCGCGCCATCGAGAAGTCCGGCTTGAAAAGCGAAACGGGCGGGATGTCCACGACCATCGAGGCTCCCGACCTGCCGGCCCTTTTCCAGGTCATCACCCGCGCCCATGAGGCCCTGGTCAAGATGGGCGTCCAGAGGATCCATATCGACCTCCGGGTGGACCACCGGCTGGACAAGGAAGCTTCGATCGAGTCGAAGCTCAAGGCGGTCGGGAAGAGATAACCGGGACCGGCTCCCAAAAAATTTCGGAGGACCCATGACGGACACAAGCGGATTTTCGGCCAACGCCCTGCGGATCTTGAAGGCCCGCTATTTCATGAAGAATGATAAGGGGGAGCTGCTGGACAAGTCTCCGGCCGACCTCTTCGGCCGGGTGGCCCGGACGGTCGCCGCGGCCGAGAAGACCCAGCGGGAACGGCACCTCTGGGCGCAGATTTTCTCCGAAGTGATGATGGCCCGGGATTTTCTGCCCAACAGTCCCACGCTCACCGGCGCCGGCCGGGACATGTGCCTCAGCGCCTGCTTTGTCCTTCCCATCGGGGATTCCATGGAGTCCATTTTCGAAACGGTCAAGAACGCCGCCCTGGTCCACAAGGAAGGCGGCGGGACGGGCTTTGATTTCAGCCGGCTGCGTCCCAGAGGAAGCTTTGTCCACCGGACCCAGGGAGTGGCGTCGGGCCCGGTGTCGTTTTTAAAGGTCATCGATGCCGCCACGGAGGCCGTGAAACAGGGAGGAACCCGCCGCGGCGCCAACATGGGCATCCTGCGCGCCGACCATCCGGATATCGAAGAATTCATCCTGATGAAGAAAGACGGCAAGACCCTCAGCAATTTCAATATCTCGGTGGCCGCCACCGACGAATTCATGGAGGCCGTGAAAAAAGGAAGCTCGTACGCCATCCATGATCCCTACCAGAAAAAGGGTGTCGACCGGAAGGACGCCCGGAAGATCTTCCGGATGATCGTCGAATCCGCCTGGGCCATCGGCGACCCGGGCCTGATCTTCATCGACCGGATCAACAGAATGAATCCGACGCGGGCCCTGGGGTCGATCCAGGCGACCAATCCCTGCGGCGAACAGCCGCTCCATGCCTATGAATCGTGCAACCTCGGCTCGATCAACTTGGCCAACTTTTTCGCGCCCGACAAAAAAGACCAATTCGACTGGGACCGGTTCGGCAAGGTCATCGCGATCGCCGTCCGCTTTCTGGACAATGTCATCGATGTCAACAAGTACCCGCTTCCCCAGATCGAGGAGATGTCCAAGGGCAACCGGAGGATCGGGCTCGGGGTGATGGGCTGGGCCGATCTCCTAATCAAGATAAAGATTCCTTACAATTCCTCCCGCGCGCTGGCCTTTGCCGAGAAGATCTCGTCCTTCCTGCGCAGCCAGGCGGCCCAGGAGTCGGCCAAGCTGGCCAAAATCCGCGGGAATTTCCCCAACATCGCCAAGTCGGTCTATAAAGGGAAGAGGATGAGGAATGCCACCGTCTTCACGATCGCTCCCACGGGCACGATCTCGCGCATCGCAGGCTGTTCCTCGAGCATCGAGCCGGTGTTCGCCTTCGAGTTTACGTCCCGGATCATCGATTCCGAGATCAAGGACCTCCATCCCATGTACATGGAATGGAAGAGCAAGAACCCCGGCCAGGCCGCGCCCGATTACTTCGTCGTCGCCCACGATATCGCGTCCGAAGGGCACATCAAAATGCAGGCGGCCTTTCAAAAGCACGTCGATAATTCGGTCTCCAAGACTATCAACCTTCCCCACGAGGCTACTCTCAAGGATGTCGAGCAGGCCTACCTGATGGCCTTTGACCTGGGCTGCAAAGGCATCACGATCTATCGGGACGGCTGCCGCGACGAACAGGTCCTGACCAAGGCCGGCGCTGCCGAAAAGCGGCTGCCGCAGGAGCGGCCCGACACTCTGACGTCGATCACCGACAAGATCAAGACCGGGTTCGGCAACCTTTACGTGACGATCAGTTTCTTCAATCAAAAGCCTTTTGAGGTCTTCGCCAGCATCGGCAAGAGCGGCTACTCCACAATGGCCGATGCGGAAGCCCTCGGCCGGCTGATCTCCTTGGCCTTGCGCAGCGGCGTCGACCCCAAGGAGGTCGTCAACCAGTTGAAAGGGATCGGCGGCTCGGAACCGATCTTCACCGACGGCGGCCTCGTCCATTCTATCCCTGACGCCATCTCCAAGGTCCTGGAAAGGCATTTTGGCCAAGTCAAAAACAACTCCAGGGACCTCTTCAAATCCATCTGCAAACAGTGCGGGGCGACGCTTCCCGACGAGAAATGCCCGACTTGCCCCAACTGCGGCTGGAACAAATGCTCTTAGCGAGTTTTGAAAAAGATGTTCTCCGGAAAATGACACAGGAGCCCTTTGATTCTAAATTCTTGGGGACGGCGGGAGCGCCTTTCGACGCGGCTGCCTCAGACGGGCTGACGGGGAAGCCTCTCTAGATATGTGGTTTCAAAGAGGCGTCGGAATCGCCCCTGAAGCTCCCATAGCGGAGGGGGGCCCCGGCGGCTTTTCGACGGGGGGAACCGACGGGACTGGTTCCCCAGGGGGCCGGGGGCGATTCCGACGCCGATAGAAAATTGCACAAACGAAGATGCTTATGAAGCCGGGTTGCATATTTTCCGGGACAAGGCGGGCCTCGTTGGTTCGCCTCGGCAAACTACATTTAATTTATAAGAATAGTAAAATATAATTTGGAAAACGCTCCTTTTTTTTTATATAATAGAAAGGTGTTTTTAGGGACGCTTACGGACAAGGACGAACGGCCATGGCTAACCTGAGGAAGGGACAACCCATCACCGATATCTCTGTCTTGATCGCCGGGAAGGCCGGCGACGGGGTGTTGTTCACCGGCAACGTCCTGGCCAGGATCTTGAAAAGGCAGGGTTGGGAGGTCGTCACCTGCCGGGATTTCCCCTCCAATATCCGCGGTGAAGCGACCAGCACCGTCGTCCGGGCGTCCCTGGACAGGATCTACAGCTGGGGCAACTGTATCGATGTCTTGCTCGCCTTCGACTGCCAGGCCGTTTTTAAGAACGTCCAGACGATCGCCCGCGGCGGCGTCGTCTTCTGTGACGGTGAAGGGGTCGGGGCCATGCCCGATCCTCTCAAAAAAGGCAAGACCTTCCATCGCTTTCTGCTTCGGCAGCTGGCCAAGGAAAAGTTCGGCCAGGAAGTTTACAAGAACATGATTGCCCTGGGCGCGCTGAGCTATGTCCTCGACCTGGACACCCAGATCATCCAAGAGATCATCAGCGAGATGTTCCTCAAGAAAAAAGGCCAGGAGATCGTGGACAAAAACACCCAGGCCCTGATGCTGGGCTGGGCGAAGGCCGGAGAGATGATCGCCGACTCAGAGTGCCATGCCCTGGATAGAACGAAGGACCAGGGCCGGATCGTCCTTTCCGGCGATGAAGCCATCGCCCTGGGCGCGCTGGCCGCCGGCTGCCGCTTTTTTGCCGCCTACCCAATTTGTCCGGCTTCGGAAATCTGGCAGTGGCTGGCCGTCTATCTTCCCGGTTTCAACGGGGCCGTAGTCCAGACCGAGGATGAGCTGGCCGCAATGAACATGGCGGTCGGGGCGGCCTATGCCGGCGCCCGGGCGATGACCTCGACGTCGGGGCCAGGAGCGTCGCTGATGATGGAAGCGTTCAGCCTGGCCGGCATGGCCGAGGTGCCCGTCGTCGTCGCCCACGTCCAGAGGGTTGGCCCGGCCACCGGGACGCCGACAAAGACCGAGCAGTCCGACATCACCCAGTGGATCTTTGGGTCTCATGGAGATTTCCCCAGGATCGTCCTGGCGCCAGGGACCGTCGAGGAATGTTTCGAATTTACGGTCGAGGCGTTCAACCTGGCCGAACGATATCAATGTCCCGTCATCCTGATGACGGAGCTGGACATGGGCCAGAACCTTCGCACGGCCCGGGAATTTCATTTCGATAAGATTTCGATCGACCGTGGCCGGCTTCTCAGCCAGGACGAGCTTCTCGGCAAGGAAAATTTCAAAAGATATGAATTCGCGGCGGACGGGATTTCGCCGCGGGCTCTTCCCGGCATGAAGAACGGCCTCCACATGGTCGAGGGGAACGAGCACAACGAAAAAGGATACAGGGACGAGGACCCGGAGATCCGCCGGCGGATGATGGACAAGCGGATGAAAAAACTCCAGGCTGCTTCGAAAAACCTGATCGCCTCGCGAGTCTGGGGAGACCGGAAAGCGAAGGTCGGCATCCTCGGCACGGGCTCGACCTTGGGGGCGATCGTCGAAGCCCAGGGGCAGCTTGCCAGAAAAGGAATTCCGACGAAATTTTTGCAGCTGCGCACGCTCTGGCCGTTCCCCGTCAAAGAGACAGAGGCGTTCCTGAACAGCTGCCGGCAGGTCTTTGTCGTCGAGAACAACTTCTCCGGGCAGCTCAGCCAGCTCGTCAAGAGCCAGGTCGAAGTCTGCCCGCGGTTCAAAAATATCCTGAAATATTCCTCGCTTCCTTTCAAGCCGATGGACATCTCTCGAAGGATCCGGAGGGCGCTGCGGTGAGAAACAAAGAAGATTATCATCTGGAATACCCGGCCTGGTGCCGGGGCTGCGGGCTGTTCGGCGTTTTTGACGCCCTCAAGCGGGCGGCCGCCGCTCAGGACCTCGACCCCGAGCAGACGGTCGTTGTGACGGGGATCGGCTGCCACGGCCGGCTGAACAATTGTTTCCGGGCCTACGGCTTTCACGGGTTGCACGGCCGCGTTCTGCCCGTGGCCACCGGTGTGAAACTGAGCCATCCAGGTCTCCTTGTCGTCGGCGTCAGCGGCGACGGAGATGCCTATTCCATCGGCCAGGGCCATTTCATCCATGCCGCCCGGCGGAACGTAGGGATCGTCTACCTGGTTGTGGACAACCGGATTTACGGCCTGACTCAAGGCCAGGTCTCGCCGACGACGGAGATGGGCTTTGTCTCAATCTCTTCCCCCTACGGGTCGAAGGAATTTCCGATCGACGGGCCGAGGCTGGCCTTGGCCTCAGGCGGAACATTTATCGCCCGCGGGTTTTCCGGGAATGTCGCCCACCTGGCCGGCCTTTTGGAAAAAGCCATGAAGCACCGCGGGTTTGCTCTGATCGAAGCCCTCAGCCCCTGCGTCACCCATAACAAAATCAATACGTATGAATGGTATCGAAAAAATATCTATGTTCTGGAGGACGATCCCGGGTATCATCCCGGCGACAAGATGGAGGCATGGACAAGGCTTCAGGACCCTCAGAGGATTCCGATCGGCCTGATCTACCAGGAGCAGAAGCCGCCGTTCGAAGAGCTCGTCCTGCCGGATGTCAATAAGACGATCGCCAGCGAAAGCCTCGAGGTTGACATTCCCAGACTCGAAAAAATCATGGAAAAATTTCGGTAATGGCATTATAGTAATGGCATTATAGTAAAGAATTATCCCCTCGATTCCTGGTTGTTCCCAACGGATCAAGCAGGAACGAGAAAGATGAAAAGGAGTTCCCGATGAAGGAAAAAGTCGAAGCGGCTTTGAATAAGATTCGGCCGTCCCTCATGGCCGACGGTGGAAACGTCGAGCTTGTCGGCGTGGACAACGGAGTCGTCAAGGTCAAGCTCACCGGCGCCTGCGGCGGATGCCCGATGTCCCAGATGACGCTCAAAATGGGCATCGAGAGGATCCTGAAGAAAGAGGTTCCGGACATCAAAGAAGTCGTCGCCATATAGACGATAACGAGTCTTTCAAATAACGGGGAGCGCACGTGAAAAGAATCTATCTTGATCATATCGCCGCGACCCCGCTTCACCCGGAAGCGCTCGAGGCCATGCTCCCGTTTTTAAGGGAGCGCTTTGGGAATCCCCAGAGCCTTCATTCTGACGGTCAATGCGCGCTCGAGGTCGTCGAGGAGGCCCGGGAACGGGTGGCCGGCCTGATCCATGCCGCCGAGAGCGAGATCTATTTCACATCCAGCGGGTCGGAATCGAACAATTTCGCCATCAAGGGGCTGGCCCTGGCCAACCGCAGCCGCGGCAGCCATCTCGTCCTGTCGGCCGTGGAACATCTCTCGGTCCTGAATCCGGCGAAGAGCCTGGAAAAGCTCGGTTTCACATCCACGCTGGTCCCGGTCGATCAGACGGGGATGGTCCATCCCGAAGATGTCGATAAAGTCATTGCCAAGGAGACAATCCTGGTCTCGGTGATGATGGCCAACAGCGAAGTCGGAACGATCGAGCCCGTCGCCGAGATCGCTAAAATCTGCAAGGCCCGCAACGTTCTGTTTCACACCGATGCCGCGGCCGCTGCCGGAAATATCCCCGTTGATGTCCGGGCCTTGGCCGTGGATGCACTCAGCCTGGCCGGCGACCAGTTTTACGGACCCAAGGGCAGCGCCGCCCTCTACCTGAAAAAGGGCGTGCGCATCCTGCCGTTCATCGAGGGCGGCATCCAGGAAGGCGGACGGCGGGGCGGCACGGAGAACGTCGCCGGAATTGTGGGTCTGGGCAAAGCGGCTGAGATCGCCCAGGCTAAAATGACAGAGCGGTCGGAAAAGGCCAAAGTCCTCCGGGATCTGCTGATCGATCGGCTGCCCGGCAAAGTGGACCGCGTCGTCCTCACCGGCCATAGGGATAGGCGGCTTCCTCACCATGCCAGCTTTTGCATCGAGTTCATCGAGGGCGAAGCCATGCTCTTGAACTTGGACATGAAGGGGATCGCGGCCTCGAGCGGGTCGGCCTGCACTTCGAAAGCGCTGAAGGCGTCTCATGTCCTCCTGGCCATGGGGCTCGACCATGCCCTGGCCCAGGGGTCGCTCGTTTTCAGCCTCATCGACGACAACACGGCCGAGGATATCGGCTATCTGCTCGATGTCTTCCCGCCGATTATCGACCGGCTGCGAAAGATGTCTCCGCTCTACACAAAATATTTGGAGGAGAAGGGGAAATGATTTACTCAGAAAAAGTCATGGACCATTTTCAGAACCCGCGCAACGTGGGCGTCATTCCCGATGCCGACGGCGTCGGGCAGGTCGGCAATCCCGTCTGCGGGGATATGATGACCTTTTATATCAAAGTCAAGGACGACCATCTGGCCGATGTCAAGTTCCAGACGTTTGGCTGCGGGGCCGCCATCGCCGTGTCCAGCATGGTATCTGAGATGGCCATGGGAAAGACGCTCCATGAGGCGATGGACATCACCAACGATAAAGTGGCCGAGATGCTGGGCGGCCTTCCCAAGAATAAAATGCACTGCTCGAACCTGGGCGCGGACGCTCTCCATAAAGCGATCGAAGATTACGAGGCGAAGACGAAGCCCGGGGCGAAGGAAGCCGCTGCGGCAGCAGCCGCCAAGAGCCCGGAGGTCCATGAGGAGGAAGCCGCGTGCTGCTGTCCCTATTGCGACGGCCCGGTGGAGGGAATGGAAGAAGTTTGCTCCTGCCACCATTGCGATCTCGAGCTTGAAGAATGCCCGGAGTGCGGGAAATACACGAACAAGGCCGAAGACACCTGCGTGAACTGCGGCGCCAAGCTTCACAAATCTTAAGCCATGATCGACGACCTGGATAAGGAAGCGCTTTCCCAAAAGGTCCTTGAGCTCAAAAAAAAGAGAAACGCCATTATCCTGGCCCACAATTATCAGCCGGGGGAAGTCCAGGACGTGGCCGATTATATCGGGGATTCCCTGGAGCTGAGCCAGAAGGCGGCCGCCGTCGAGGAAGACGTGATCGTCTTCTGCGGCGTGCATTTCATGGCCGAGACGGCGTCCATCCTTTCCCCCCAAAAAACCGTTCTCTTGCCCGAGATCCATGCCGGCTGCCCCATGGCCGATATGATCACGGCGGTCGAACTTGTCGCTTGGAAAAAGAATTATCCGGGAAGGCCCGTCGTCTGCTATGTCAATACCTCCGCCGAGGTGAAGGCGGAATGCGATATCTGCTGCACTTCGTCCAATGCCGTCAACGTCGTGAACTCCGTGGAGAGTCACGAGATCCTGTTTGCCCCGGATAAAAACCTGGCCGCCTGGGTAGCCCGCCAGGTCAGCAAGATCATCATCCCTTGGGACGGCTACTGCTATGTTCATAACAACATCCTGGCCCGCGATATCCGGGAGAAAAAGAAAACGTACCCGGAAGCGGAAGTCTGGGTTCATCCCGAATGCCGGGCGGAAGTCATCGACTTGGCCGACAAGGTCCTGTCCACGGGGAAAATGGTGAAGGAGGCCCGGCTGACCGGGACGAGGGAGATCGTCGTGGGCACAGAAGCCGGCATTATCTACAGGCTTAAACATGATAATCCAGCCAAGAATTTTTATCCTGCCCATGACCTGGCCTTCTGCGCCAACATGAAGAAAATCAACCTGAGAAAAGTCTACACGGCTTTGGAACAGATGATCTATCGCGTCCAAGTCCCCCCCGAGATAAGCCGAAGAGCGCGGGGGGCGATCGAAAAAATGGTCAAACTGTGAAGGAGGCCTACCATCAAAAAGATGACCGAAGAGAATCTCAAGAACGCTTTCGCCGGCGAGAGCCAGGCGCATATCAAGTATCTTGCCTTCGCCGACAAGGCCCAGCAGGAAAATTGGCCCAACGTGGCCCGGCTCTTCCGCGCCAATTCCTATGCCGAGCAGGTTCACGCGACGAACCACCTGCGGACTCTAGACGGCGTCGGAAAGACGTCCGACAACCTCGTGGCGGCCATGGAGGGGGAGAATTTCGAGGTAACCGAGATGTACGACGCCTATAAGGCAGTCGCCGAGCGGCAGGGTGAAAAGACGGCGCTCGTGGCGTTCAACGCCGCCCTGAAAGCCGAAGAGGTCCACGCCGGCTTGTATAAAAGGGCCAAGGAAGCCTTGGCCAAGGGGAAGGATGCCGAGGTGACGCCGATCCATGTCTGCTCGGTGTGCGGATTCACCATGGAAGGCAGCGCTCCCGACAAATGTCCCGTCTGCGGCGCGCCTAAAGAGAAGTTCGTTAAATTCTGACCGGAATCCGGGTGAGGCTCGGAAAAGGAGCGTCCCATGAGCTTAGATGCGGCTTTAAAACCATCGGAGATCCTGGCCATCGCGGTCAAGGCGGAAATCGATGCGGCATCGATTTACGTCGGCCTCCAGGGCCGGGTGAAAAATGAAGTCCTTTTGCAGAAGCTGAAATTCCTGGCCCATGAAGAGGAGCGTCACCGGGCCATCCTGGAAAGACTTTTTGCCGACAGGTTTCCCGGCGAGGAGCTGAAGGTGCCGGACTGGCCGGACCTGCCGCTCAAATCTGTTCCCATCGACGAGAAATCCTCGGTCCTTGATCTGTTCAAGCTCGCCCTCCAGAAGGAAAAACAGGCCGAAGATTTCTATAAAGATTCCCGGAAGACCATGGAGCATGAGCAGAGCCGGAAGATCCTCGACTACCTCAGCCGCGTCGAGAGAAGCCATTACTTTATGATTAAGTCAGAGATCGATCTGCTCCAGAAATTCCCGGATTATTACAACGTCGAGGATTTCCACGTGGCCCAGGACCTGTTCCACGTCGGCCCCTAAAATTGTCTTATTTGTCATTGCCAGCCCTGAAAGGGCGTGGCAATCTCACGGGAGCATGGGAAGGGATCGCCGCTTCGCTTCGCTCCTCGCGATGACACGGGGTCGGAGGATGGATGATGGAAAAAGCCAAAGACCGGATCGTCAAGATCATTAAATTCCTGGAGAAGAAATACCCGACCAGGCGGACCGCCCTTGCCTTCGAAAGCCCCCTTCAGATTCTGATCGCCACCATCCTGGCTGCCCAGTGCACCGACGCCAGGGTGAACCAGATCACTCCGGGCCTGTTCAAAAAATATCCGACGGCCGAAGCGTTCGCCGGCGGCGATCGAGCGGAGCTCGAAATGGAGATCCGTCCGACCGGCTTTTTCCGGAACAAGGCCAAGAGCATCATCGGGGCCACCCAGAAGATCGTGACGGATTTCGGCGGGCGCGTGCCCGACACCATGGCCAAGCTTATCACCCTGCCCGGCGTAGCCCGCAAGACCGCCAACATCGTCCTGTCCTCCGGCTATGGGAAAGCCGAAGGGATCGCCGTCGATACGCATGTCAGGCGCCTCTCCGGAAGGCTGGGATTGAGCAAGCAGCGGGATCCCGAGAAGATCGAACTAGACCTCCTGGCCATTGTCCCCAAGAAGCACTGGCTGGAGTTCAATTACATGCTCGTCAACTACGGCCGTGACGTCTGCCAGGCGCGCAAGCCGAAATGCCCGGAATGCGTGATCAAACACATCTGTCCGTCGGTCAAGCAGTTTTATCCTGACCTCAAGAACAAATGATCAAAGAAGCGATGCTTTACCAGGGTCTCGAAAAGGGGAAAGTGGACTGCAACCTCTGCGCCCACCGCTGCCGGATCGGCCCCGGCAAGTGGGGGATTTGCGGCGTCCGGGAAAATTGTGATGGGAAGCTTGTCACCCATGCCTATGGCGAGGTCATCGCTGCCCATGTCGACCCCATCGAGAAAAAGCCGTTTTTCCATTTTCTGCCGGGGACGACATCGTTTTCAATCGCCACCGTGGGCTGCAATTTTCGATGCCCGTTCTGTCAGAATTGGGAGATCTCCCAGGCTTCGAAGGAAGATTCTCCGGGAGGGCGCGGCTATAAGCTTTTGCCCCAGGATGTCGTCCGAGAAGCCCTGGACCAAGGCTGCCGGAGCATTTCCTATACGTACACGGAGCCGACGATCTTTTTTGAGTATGCCTATGATACGGCGAAGCTCGCCAAGCAGGCCGGCCTGGGCAATAATTTCGTCACGAACGGGTTCATGACCGCCGAGGCCCTGGAAACGATCCATCCGTACCTGGACGCCGCCAACGTCGACCTCAAGGCTTTCCGCGAGGAGACCTATAAGAAGGTCTGCAAAGCCCGGCTGCAGCCTGTCCTGGATTCCATCAAGTTGATGAGGGCTCTCGGCATCTGGCTGGAGATCACGACGCTCGTCGTGCCCGGGATGAATGACAGCCAGGAGGAGCTCTGCGATATCGCCCGTTTCATCGCCGAGGTCGACGGCAACATCCCCTGGCACATCAGCCGCTTCCATCCGGATTATCAATATACCGATGCGAAGCCCACGCCCGCCGATACCTTGCATAGGGCTTTAATGATCGGGAAAAAAGCCGGGCTCCGCTATGTCTACATCGGGAATGTCATGGGTGAGGGCGATTTTACGCTTTGCCCCAACTGCCAGAAATCCCTGATCAAGCGGCGCGGCTTCTGGGTGGAGGAGAACAAGGTCAAGGGCGGCAAATGTCCGTTTTGTCAATCCCCGATCGCGGGTGTCTTCTCCTGATCCTGACAAAACAAAGTCCTTGTCCTAGAAATCGAATCTTTTTTTTGAGATAATAGGATTTCCGATGGAAAAATACATCATTCTTTCCCACACGGCCGATGGCAAGTTCATGGCCTTCGGCCAGACGCTCGAGGAGGCTTATGCCCATTCGGCCCTGGCCGTAGCCTCACTCATGTGGGACTGGCAGAAAATCGAGAAACGCGTGACCTTCCCGGTCGATGTTCTGGGCAGTGATCTCGAGCAGTTGTTGGTGAGATTCCTCGAAGAGATCCTCTATCTGCTGGACACGGAAAACTTCCTGCTCGGCGCCGTCGACGGCGTGAAGATCGAGAAAAAGCCGGAAGGATTCGGGCTGCAGGCCTCTTTTTCAGGCGACCAAGGCTCCCATAAATACGAGATTTTTGGGAGCGTCAAGGCCGTTACCTACAATGAAATGAAAATCCGGCAGGACGACTACGTCACCATCCAGGTCGTCGTCGATATGTAGGCGGGCAAAAAAATCCTTTTTCGGCCCGGTTTCAATCATCCAAGCTGCTTAAATTTTATCTCCTGGAAGTCCGGCAGGGAATAGACCCGGACCTCATTACCCTTCTGGATAACAATTCCTGATTTGAATATCTCAAATCCATTTTTTCTTTGCCGGCCGTCGAAATTTTCAAAAGTTTTTAGAAGGGTCTTCCGGCTTCCCTCGAGCTTAAAGATTTTTATGGTCTGTTCGTTCCAGTCTTCCTCGGTGTAGTAAAATTCATTGGGATTAAAAGAATGGATTCCGATCGAGACGCCGCCCGCGATTTTCTTCCATTCCCCGATATCTTCAAGGTCGAGCGTCTCCAGGTCAAAACGGACCAGCCGGTCATTCCTTCTTCCGTAAAATTCTTTGATCCGGGCATTTTCCGGGATTCCCGGCAGGCGATCCCACATCCAGTACCAGGGCCTGTCTTCTTTTGGGAATTTTTTTATGACAACAAAGGAGTTGTCTTGTTCCTTGAGAATAGTCAGGCCGTCACGATTGGTCAGGAAAAGTGTTCCATTCATATAATCGGCTGTGCTCTTGTCGAGGATTTTATCTCTATACTCCACGTTTTCTACATGTCCGTCCTCCCACAGCCGCAGCGGATGTTTAGGGGACCACCGGAAGAACACCAGCCAAAACCTTTTGCCCTCCTGGATGGCTGAATCCAGTATTTTGGGTGCGCCTGAGTCTCCGAAAAAATCATGCGTGAAGGGGATCCGGGTTACATTCTTGGTGCCGGTATCGATCAGGACAAGCTGGATTTCTTTCCGAGCCCGACCCGGCTCAAAAAGGGCAATGGTTTTTTCGTATTTGAATCGACCCCAAAACTCCCAATATTGCCTGCGCTTAAATTTCGGCTGCCGATAGATTATTTCTTTGGCGCCCGTGTCAGTATTCAGTCTGACCAAGCCTTCGCCCCAGTCAAAAAAGTAGAGAAAGGGGGGTGCCTCCCAATAAGGATAGAGATAAAAAAAATGGACCTGTGGCTCTGAGACACTGTCATGGTCATAGATTTTGGTGGAGATGTAGTTCGATTCGATCAACTTCTGGTCCTGGGTTAAATAGAAGGACCTCGGTCCTCGATCGATTCCCAACCAGACTGTGAGCGCAGCGCAAAGGATGCCCAGGGCAAGTGAGGGCCCAAGAAATTTGAAATATCTCCGGCCGTATATTTTTGAAGGGCGCACGTCGAATCTTTTAAAAGAAAAGAGCATGGCCAGCCCCAGTGGAAAAAGGAGGAAGAGGGCCGCGAGGATCAAAACGGGAAAAGATAGCTCAGATTCGGCCTCCCATTGGAGACTGAGAAAAGTGGAACTTATATCCGACCAGGAAAAGTAAGTGATCCCTGCCATCCGCATGAGCAGCCAGGCGATCAGAAAAAAGACTTCGTTGAAGATCACAAGAGCAAACAGAGACACCAGGCTGAGGACTAAGAAATTGTCCGATAATGGCGATAAGCAGAGCGATATGAAGAAGAGCACGAAATAGAGGAAAGAAAACGAGAACAAAGCCAAAGCGACAAAGTCTCTTCCCCCTTGATAATAAAGCACGAGAAAGACGAGGTAAAAGCATAGGATTGAAAGCCATCGCGGCAGGATCTTGATGCCGAGAAGTTGGAGTCTTGAATAGGGAAGAGAGAGGAGATATTCCATCCCTTTCTGTCCACGCTCGGATGAGAAAAGGGAGACGCCCATGAAAAGGGCCCAGAAAAGCAAGCCGCTCTGAAATGTGGGCATAAAAATGGCGGCATACGGCTGTTTGGGGATGATTCGGATCAAGAAAATGATCGCCGGCAGGGCGACCATGGCGACCGCAAAAAAGAAGGATTGAATGAGGATGTCACGACATTCTTTTTTTAGCATATTCGCCCCCGATCAAAGCCTTGATGATCTCCCCCAGCTCTAGACTCAGAAAATTATAGGGATATTTCCGGCGGAAATCATCCTGAAAAGGATAGACAAAATATTCTTTTCCAAGGACTGATT
>CAZIDN010000064.1:0-20552 GCA_964537875.1 uncultured Eubacteriales bacterium | reverse complement strand
AATCGCCTCATCCCAACCGTTATGACGCTTGTTTTCGATGAAACAAATCTAATTTTGGACCTTAACGAATAATAAAAACCCAATCCCGCTTTCCCTGACCGGCCTCCTGTCTTCCTCATATCCCCTGGCCCTCCTCAAAACTGGGAGAGGGCAAGTTATTTTTCCACTTGACAAAATAGAATAATTATTGTATTAAATTATACAGTAAATTGTATCTTTTAATACAAATTATTGTATGAAATATAGAGCCGATAAAGAAACACTCTTGAGCCGGCTGGCGTTGTGGGACAGCTTTCTCAAAAAACGAGTGAGACTTATTGCCTGCGGCGGAACGGCGCTCACGTTGCTCAATATAAAGCCGTCGACCAAAGACATTGATTTTATCGTGCCCGAGGAGAAAGAGCACGATTATCTAATATCAACTCTACAACAATTGGGATATATATCCGTCACCGGCTCCGGTTGGAAAAGGGAAAATGATTTCGTCTTTGATTTGTTCAGGGGACCCCGTATCCATACAACAGAGCTCTTAGAGTCGCCCTTGGAGAAGGGAAACCATATATTGTTCAAAGAATTCAGCTATATATATCTGGGAGTTCTCAATTCTTATGATCTTCTCATAAGCAAGTTGTTCAGGGGCACATCGGCGGACATGGATGATTGTCTGGGCTTGATGAAGAACAAAAGGAAAGAAATCGACATCCGACGTCTCGAGAAGAGATTTCGCGATACCGCTTCATTCGATATTTCGGAGGAGAGGATATTAAAGAATTTGGAATATTTTCTCATACTCATCAAGGAAGGAAAGGCCAATGGAAAACGATAAAGATCTCCTAAAAAAAGTTGCCAGACTCGGCTATCCCCTTTTCGAAACGGAAGAACACGAGAATGCCAATGAAACCTTGGCCGATGTCGTTAAAAGCGGCGATCCGCGACTCTGGGAAGGATTTCCTGTCATGCTTGCCAATAGCGGAGAAAAGGAGATTTTTGATTATGATCAAGTGATATCCCATCTTAGTCGTCCGGAAGATAGAAATCATTTTCGCCTGCTCCTTTTAATTTCTTTAGCCTTGTACAAATCGTCTCATTTAAAATTTGCATGGGCTGCTAGGCTCCAAAAAAAGCTCTCGTCTGCCGATAAAAGAGAGAGCATAAAGTATTCAAGAAAATTCACAACGGATGGAGATTTTCTTTTAGGGCGGGTCCACATGTCAGGTCAAAAATTAAAAACGACGTTTCAAACCTATTTCGAACAAATGCGAGCTGGGCTGGAAGATCTGTTATCGGCCAGGGATGAACTAGGATTGGAATATTCACTATCCCAAGTCTTTTCCCCTAAACAAAAAGAACTTTTTATGAAAAAACTAAAGCGGGCAAAGCTCTCGAAAACCGAGAAAGAATATTTCTCGCGAGTCGTCAAGAAAAAAATTCTTGCTCTGGCCAATCCACAATTGCACAGCTTAGCCCGCAGATTAATCGACTGAAGGCTTTTGAGTTCAACCATCATTGATTAAGTCTATTGATTTAAAAGCCGGCTGTGCGCAACGAATATGACGAGCCGATCGTGATATCCTTGGTTTTGACCTGGGCGAAGCAGGGTGAGAACGAAAAAAACAAAATGCAAAGACCAGAAAAAATCCTATTCCTGATTGTCTTTCCGGCCATCTTGGACACCTCCGTTCTTAAAACTCCGGCTGCTTTTTAAATGCGGCTCGCTCCTCTTGGATTCTTTTTAGAAACTTTTCGCTATCCTTCTTAGGCCGAACGGCCGATACGATGACCTGATCCCCTTCGATTCGATAATAAGCTCTAAAATCTCCGCTCCGAAGCCTGTAGAGCGGAGGATCAAACCCCAGGAGCTTTTTGAGACGCGGCTTGCCCAAGGGAATCGGATTGACCTCGAGATAAGTCCGGATATCCTGGGCTATTTGAAGTGCCTGCTCGGACTCTAATGTCATCAGGTCACGCTTCGCCGCCGCGTTTAGGAGGATCTTAAACCTTTTTGCCTGCATGGCGTTTTTTCAAGTCTTCGATAACGTCTTCGATCGGAGTCCCGCCCTGCGTCAGATATTCTGCATAGGACTCTTCGATTCTTCTTTTGAACTCCGGATCATTCTCGATGAGATAATCCGCCAGGTCGTCCTCATCGACATGATGAAGCACGGCGACAGGTTTGCCGTAGGCCGTGATGAGGATATCTTCTTTTCGAGACTCCTTGATTAGGTCCATAGTTTTTTGTTTAAGCTCTTTAACACCCGCAAAACGCATTTTCCACCTCGTTATAAAGTTACACTTTAGTGTAACTTTTAAGGCGCTCCATGTCAAACATTTTTTCCACCAAAAGAATCCCAATCCATGACAACGGATTTGTCTTCAATAATTCTCATATCATCTTATTGACAAATTTTCATGAAACCATATAAGCTTAAACAAGATACGAGCGGAGGCGCCATGCAAATTAAAGAAAAAAAAGAGCTTGAGGTCACGGTCGACAAGCGGCATATCATCTCCATCGGCGAGCGCCTCTACACGGAAAGCGTCGAACTCCTTCGGGAACTCATCAACAACGCCTATGACGCCGACGCCGCAGAGGTCCGCGTGGAACTCGATCCGGAAAAAATCGTCATCATCGACGACGGCTCCGGCATGGACGCCGAAGGCCTCAAACAATATTTCATCATCGGATCGGACGAGAAGGTCCTCCAATCGGTGTCACCCAAATTCGGCAGAGAAAGGATCGGCCAGTTCGGCATCGGCAAATTCGCCTCGCTCTCTGCGGCCACGAGGTTTGAAGTCATCACCCAACAGGGAGAATTTGCGGCCCGTGTGATCTTCGATAAAAACGATTGGGAAACAGCAAGGCACACCTGGCATCTCCCGTGTGAAATTCTTCTCCCCGACTTCGCCAGAGGCGATGGGACGACCGTCATCCTTTCCGGCCTGACCAAGCCATTCGATATTGAAGAAGCCGAGGAAAAAATCAAAGAGGGAGTTCCCTTGAAGGCGCCTCATTTCGCCATCTATCTGAATGGCCGCAGGATAGAGCCTCGCAGCTACACCGGACAAAAAATCCCTGTTTTAGAAGGTTGCCGCTACGGGCTGGTTTCAGGGGAAATCATCATCACGCCTAAAACGATGGCCTCGACAAAAGACTTGGGTATCGATGTCAAGGTCAAAGGCGCGACTGTCAAAAAAGACCTTTTCGGCATGGAGACCTGGGGAAAGGCGGTCGCCCGAATCAAAGGCGAAATCCAGGCAAACTTCCTGCCCATCACTTCGGATCGCTCGAATTTCGTCACGGACACCGAGGAGTACCAGGAGTTCCTCAAAATCATGGAAAAGGTCATCGCCGCGATTAAAAAGAAGCTCGGCAAAGAGGCCGATCAACGGGAAGATATCCGGGCCGGCCGAGCCGTTAAAGAGGCCCTCCAGAGAATCCACCGGGCGCTAGCTCTCAACCCGGATTTTTCTCCCTTCGGGCCTATCCCCTACGGGGAAGAAAAAGGCATCGGAGGCGGAGCCGCGGCCGCGGATAAAAGAAAGTTGTTTGAACCAGAGGTCCAGCCTGAAGCGGCTGCGGCCGCAAAGCCGGAAACGCCCATCGTGAAAAAGCGCCGCAATCCGCTCGTCAAAAAAATCACGCCGAATGCCATCGTCCGGAAAATTAAAATGGGCGAACACAATGTTTCCGTCTGCCTGGATTTTTTCGGAGAAAACAACCCGGAATGCTTTTCAGAGGGGAACATCGTTTATATCAATCGCGATCATTCGCTTTTTAAAAGGGAATCCCGGAAAGCGGCTGCTTACACGATGTATGTCGCCCGCCTGCTCACTCAGGAAATCGCATTGATGAAGGAGACGAAGAGCCCGCGCGTGGCCTTTAACCGCCAAAGCAAGCTTCTCAAGGATGCCTTTGCCGATACGGAAGGCTGAATCGGAAAAAAGCGTATATCACTTCGTTACGGCTTTCAATCCTCGTCGCCGAAACTCGTTCCAAGCGCCCTTGCCGCCGCGATCAGCGGGTGGTCGAGCGGCACAGTCCTGGGCCCACCGGCAGCCGTCTCCAAAGGGACAGACGTTATCAATCCTTTCTGGACGGCGACCATGCGGCCGAATTGGCTGCGGACAACGAGCTCGACGGCCTTGGCGCCAAGCTGGGTCGCCAGGATACGGTCATGGGCCGTTGGCGAACCGCCCCTTTGGAGGTGTCCCAAGACGACCGCACGTGTTTCAGTTCCTGTGGCTCGCTCGATCTGATCGCTCAAGCTAAACCCGATGCCGCCCAGCCGGACCGGATCGGAGCTTTTCTCGACGATCTTCTTGACGACGACATCGCCCCCTTTTGGCTTAGCGCCCTCGGCGACGACGACGATGCTGAAGCGCTTCCCCTTCCTCTTTCTATCCCGGACTTTCGCCAAAACGGCCTCAAGGGAGTAAGGGATTTCCGGGATGAGGATGATATCGCCGCCTCCGGCTACGCCCGCATAGAGGGCGATCCAACCAGACCGGTGGCCCATGACCTCGACGATCATGACTCGATGGTGTGACTGGGCTGTGGAATGGAGCCTGTCGATGGCATCAGTCGCGACAGCGACGGCGCTGTCGAACCCGAATGTGATTTCTGTTCCCCGGAGGTCATTGTCGATCGTCTTGGGCACGCCGATGACAGGGATCCCGTCTTTCATCAAACGGCAGGCGATCCCGAGGGTCCCGTCGCCCCCGATGCAGACAAGACCGTCACCGCCAAGTTTCCTGAAGTTGGCGATCGCTTTCCGGGAGACGTCCTTGAAGACGATCACCTTTCCCTTTTGCAGGGCATATTGGTATGGATTGGAGATCTTCGATGCGCCGAGGATGGTCCCGCCGAGCGTCAAGATGCCGGAGACATCGTTATTGCCGAGCTTCCGGCAGCGGTTGTGGATGAGGCCGTCGTACCCGTCCTCGACACCGACGACCTCCATCCCGAATTCGAGCATGGCCTTTTTTGCCACGGCTCGGATGACGGCATTGATACCCGGGCAGTCGCCCCCGCCTGTAAGAATGGCGATTCTTTTTTTCTTCATTTTGAGACGACCTCCATCCGTCTTGGACCTCTCTAGCTCTCGTTAAAACTTTATACGATGTCACGCCTTCCCGCAAGCCTTAATCCAAAATCGCCGATAGAAACTCCCGACGGGTCCTGTCGGATACTCTTGGAGGGAAACCCTTATTCCGGGTTTCCCTCCAACGATCGCTTTGCTCTCTGCCTCCTTTCCATGGAGCATTTGGTGATGAATTCATGGGAGGATGCTCCTTGGAGGGGTGGCAGGGCGGGCGGGTATTCCCGCCGCCCTCAAAATAATCGGGCTTGATTTAAAGCCCTGTCTATCGATAAAATTTAGGGCTCGTAACAAGGAGGATATTTCAACATGAAAGAAATGGACCGGAGAGATTTTCTGAAAACCGCCTTGGCCGCCCTCCCTTTGCTCCATCTGGATTGGAATTCTTTTCCCCAAGCCAAGCAACCCCGCCCCGATGACCGAGATTTCGACGCCATCGTCATCGGTTCTGGCCTTGGCGGCCTGAGCTGCGCCGCGGCGTTTGCCAGGCAAGGATACAAACCAATCGTCCTGGAGCAGCACAGTCAGCCGGGAGGCTACGCTTCGACCTTCAATCGTCCCGGAGGATTCACCTTTGACGCCTCCCTCCATTCCACGACGGTCGGCGAGCGGCAGGGCGTCCGAAACCTCATCGACGGCTTTCCCGAAATCACAGAGGTCGAATTTGTGCCGCATCCTCACCTCTACAGGGCCATCTTTCCGGATTACGATATCCGCGTCCCGCAGAGAAATATTCAAGCTTATGTCGATCTCTTGATCAAGCACTTCCCCGCGGAAAAGGAAGGCATTACCGGGCTTTTCGAGGACATCAAGGGACTGGGCCGGGACATCAGAAAATATTCAGAGGCCGGCGGCAAGGTGGACATGTCCCGTTTTCCCCAGGAATACCCCGTCCTGTTCAAGACCTATAGCAAAACCTGGGGAGGATTTCTTGATCCCTGGATCAAGGATCCAAAACTGAAAGGGATTATCTCAGCTCTTTGGGGATATTTCGGCCTGCCACCTTCCAAGCTTTCCTGTTTCTATTATGCTCTCCCCCTGATGGGATATCTTTCCGAGGGCGGCTACTATCCCAAAGGCAGAAGCCAGGCGATAAGCCAGGCTTTCGTGAAGATCATCAAAGCCAAAGGCGGCCAAGTCGAGCTCTCAACGCCCGTTGAAAAAATACTAGTGAAAGACGGTGCGGCCTATGGAGTCGTGACCGGCAAGGGCCGAAAAATCACCGGCCGGGTAATCGTCTCCAATGCCAATGCCCACGATACCTTCTATTCTCTGGTGGAAGATCGAACGGCCCTTAAGGACTATCTCGCGCGCCTGGAAAAATATTCCATCAGCCTCTCTTCCTTTCAAATTTTTCTGGGCTTGAAAAAAGACCTGGTGAAAAGCGTCGGCATCAAAGATTCGGAGGTTTTTTACGAGCCGGGTTATGATCCGGAGGCGGGCTATGCTCATTCGCTGGCGGCCAATGTGGAGAACGGCGGCGTCGGCCTAACCGTTTACGACAATATCTATGAAGGCTACTCTCCAAAAGGAAAAAACACGCTCAACCTCCTGGTCTTGCAGGGATATGACCATTGGCAACAATACGAAGAGGATTACAGGAAAGGGAACAAAGCCGAATACAAGAAAGAGAAAGAGCGGATGGCCGACATCCTGATCGAGAAAGCGGAGAAGGCGCTGCTGCCGGGGCTTCGAGAGGCCATCGAGGTCAAAGAGATTGGGACACCCTTGACTAATTGGAGATACACGCGAAACTACCGCGGCGCGATATACGGCTGGGATCAGACCCTGGACAACTCCGGGCCTTCGCGCCTCCCCCATAAGACGCCCATCAAGAACCTTTTTCTGTCGGGCGCCTGGACGAGCCCCGGCCATGGATACGGAGCAGTTATCCCCAGCGGCCTGGAGTGCTTTGCCGCCATTATGAAAGAGTGGGCCTAGCGACAATCTATGCCAGTTTCTCTAGCCTTAATGCAGGTAGCAGCATGCAGAGGATGATTGTTGACCCTGGCTGCCTTCTTTGTTATGCTCTGGGCGAACAAGGGAAAAGCGAAAGAGGCGTCCATGAAATGTCCCTCCTGCCAAACGGATAATCCTTCGGATTCGAAGTTCTGCAAGGAGTGCGCCACATCGCTGCCGACTTCTAAGCCGAGCTCGCCTTCTCAACCATCCCCTTCCCTAGTCACCGAAACCCTGGAAACGCCGCGCGAGGAACTCACCACGGGCAGCCTCTTTGCCGGACGTTATCAAATCATCGAAGAGCTGGGCCATGGCGGAATGGGCCGGGTCTACCGCGCTTTGGATAAGAAGCTAAACGAAGAGGTCGCCCTGAAGCTCGTCCGTCCGGAGATCGCCGCCGACCGCTCCACCCTCGAGCGCTTCCACACGGAGCTCAAGCTGGCCCGCAAGATCAGTCATCCCCACGTCGGACGGATGTACGAGCTCATGGAGGAGAAGGGAGCGCACTTCATTACGATGGAGTACGTGCCGGGCCAAGACCTGCGGGCTCTAATCCGGCAGACCGGTCAGCTTACAGTCGGGAAGGCAACCGCGATCGGGAAAGAGATTTGCGAGGGACTGGCGGAGGCGCACAAGCAGGGGGTCGTCCACAGGGATCTGAAGCCGTCGAACATCATCATCGACCGGGCAGGGAGCGCGCGAATCATGGATTTTGGAATCGCGCGTTCGATGGCGGTGAAGAGCCGAACAGCGGCCGGGGTGATGATCGGGACGCCGGAGTACATGAGCCCGGAGCAGGTGGAGGGGAAGGAGGTGGATGCACGGTCGGACATCTACTCGCTGGGGATCATTCTCTATGAGATGCTGACCGGGCGCGTTCCCTTCGAGGGCGACACGCCGTTCACTGTGGGCGTGAAGCAGAAAAGCGAAATTCCCAAGGCGCCCAAGGAATTCAATGCCCAGGTTCCTGACGACCTTAACCGGGCAATCTTGAAATGCCTGGAAAAGGAGAAAGGCCGGCGGTATCAAAGCGCAGGGGAATTGCACTCGGAATTGAGCCGGATAGAGGAAGGAATGCCGGCCGCGGCGAGGATGATTCCGAAGAAAAAGGCCTTCACCTCAAAAGAGATCACCCTGACCGTGGGGGTGAAAAAGCTGGTCGTTCCCGTAATTGCCCTGCTCGTTCTCACGGCTGTCGCCGTCATCATCTGGCAGACGTTCCCGAAAAAGAAGGCGGCTCCCGTCCCCACCGATAAACCCTCGGTCGCTATCATGTACTTCAAGAACAACACGGGCGATTCCGGGCTGGACCACTGGAGGACCATGCTGGCCAACCTGCTCATCACGGACCTCACCCAATCGAAACACATCCGGGTCCTGAGCGAGGATAAGCTTTTCCAGATCCTCAGCCGGCTCGGTCAAGAGAGCAGACAGACGTACTCCGCGGACGTCCTCAGCCAGGTGGCCGCCGAAGGCAGAGTCAACCACATTCTCCAGGGGGCCTATGCCAGGGCCGGCGACGAATTCCGGATCAATGTCACGCTCCAGGAGGCCGGCTCGGGCGAGCTTGTCGGGTCGGAGTCTGTGGCCGGAAAAGGGGAGGCGAGCATTTTCAGTATGGTGGATGAGCTGACCCGGCGGGTCAAGGCGAATTTCAAGCTCTCGCCGCAGGACATCGCCTCCGATATCGACAAGGACGTGGGAGTCGTCACCACGAGCTCGCCCGAAGCCTACAAATATTACGTCGAGGGAATCCAGCACGATGTGAGGGGCGAATACCGCCAGGTCATCGAATCCATGGAGAAAGCCGTCGCCATCGACCCGGAGTTCGCTTCCGCTTACTTGGCCATGGCCTGGTCTTACGGCAATTTGGTCTATTTTGCCGAGGAGCGGAAATACCTAGAGAAGGCCATGGCGCTGAGCGAGCGGCTGACCGACCGGGAGAAATTGAACATCCAGGGCACCTATTATATGGGATCGGGAAAGACGTACGATAAAGCCCTTGAGGCTCTCGAAAAAATGGTGGCCATTTATCCCGATGATATTTCGGGGAACAATCTGCTTGGTATCCTCTACGGCCGAAGGGGAGAAACAGAAAAGGCCATCGAGCGTTATCGGGTTTGCATTCAGGCCGGATCCGAGGATGTGGTCGTCTATCAAAACCTGGCCGGGACTTATGAAAACATCGGCGCCTACGACAAGTCCATAGAAGTCCAGGAATCCTATCTCAAGAATATCCAGGACAGCGCCGTCATCCGCCGCAGCCTGGCCCTGACTTACAGCGCGCTCAGAAAGCCTGATCTCGCGCTGGCCGAATTAGACAAAGCGGCCGGCCTGAGTCCGGCCGCTTGGGAGAACATCCGGGCCAGAGGAGATATTTATCTTTATATGGATAATCTGAGCGGGGCCGAAGGGGAATACAAGAAGCTCCTGCAGAGAAATGAGGCGGACGGCCGGGGTTGGGGGTTGAACAGACTCATCTCCCTGTACACTCTCCAGGGCAGGTTCGGAGAAGCGAAAAAGCAGGCGCGGATATTCATCGATATGGCGGAAAAACTTGGTCAAACCCGCTGGGTTAGACTCATTCGGACCGGCTTGTCCGATCTGGAGCGGATTTCGGGCCACCCGGAATCGGCCCTGCAAGAACTGGATAAGGCCTGGGCCAGCGCGGTCGCGGACGAAAGCTTCACGGATCAAAGAAATATCCTGCTCGGTCAGGGTCTCGCGCATCTGGAGATGAAATCCATCAGTCGGGCCCAGGATGTCGCCGGCAGGCTGAAGACCGCGATCGACCCAGCGCCGGATAAGAAGCTTTTCTTGTATTATCACTATCTGACGGGGATGATCGAGCTGGAAAAAAAGAATTATTCTAAGGCCATTGGACTGTTCAAGCTGGGATTGCCCTTATTGGCCGCGAATTCAGGAAACCATTTTCTGTTTGCCGATGCTATGGGAACAGCCTTTTATCAACTCGATGACCTCAAAAGCGCTCGCCAGGAGTATGAGAAAATCGTTTCTCTGGGAATCGGCAGACTGGACTACGGCGATCTCTATGCCAAGGCCTATTACCGGCTCGGGAAAATAAGCGAACAGCAGGGGAAAAAGGCCGAAGCCGCGGAGCATTACCGGAAATTCCTCTCCCTGTGGAAGGACGCCGACCCCGGCATCAAGGAAATCGACGACGCCCGCCGGCGCCTCTCCAAAACAGGGTAGCTGTTTCCCGTTTTCCTGAAAATTTTAGGTTCTTGGCAATAAGTCGAAGAGATGGCTTCGCCCGAGGCGCTTTCTATTTGAGAGAGCGGGCCTAGGAGTTTTCGCCTATCCTTTTCGGCCGCCGACGGTGATCTCCTTGACCCGGAAAGACGGGCTATTGATGCTCGACCGCATATCAAGGTCGTTGGCCACCTTGTCGATCCCCTTTAAAACCTCGAGCGTCGTCCCGCCGAGCGTCACGCCGTCGACCGGGAATGCGACGGCGCCGTTTTCGATCCAGAACCCGTTGCAGCCGACGGAGAAGGCCCCCGTCGTCGCATCCGTCCCTGAGCCCCTCAATCCCTTCACGTACAAGCCCTCCTTCACGTCTTTAAGGAGCGAATCGAAGCTGTCCTTCCCGTTCTGGACGATGACATTTAGGAAGCTTGCCGAGGGAAGAGACCGATAGCTTCCCCTGCCAGCCATTGTGTTCACCTTGACACCGGCCTTGCGCGCGATCTGCGAGTCGTAAAGAAATATCTTCAGCACGCCCTTGTCGATGAGCACGTTCCGGCGCGTGGCATTGCCTTCGCCGTCCACCGGAGATGAAGCGACGAAACGAGGGATCGTCGGATCATCGACGACCGTGATCATCGGCGAAGCGATTTCCTGGTTGAGCGAATTTGTCATGAAGGTCGCCTTGCGAAACACGGCGTCGCCGTTGAGGGCGCCGAGGATCCCCGCCCAGAAGGACGGGGCCGCATAGCGGTCGAAAATGACGGGGACTTTTTTGGTCGGCACGGGCTTCGGCCCGAGCTGCTCGACCGTAACCTTGACCGCCTTTTCGGCGACAGACTCGATGGAATCGAGCTCCTTATAAAACCTCTTGGAGCTGCTCCAGCCGCCGCTCTGCATATTGTTGCCTTCGCCGGCGATGACTCCGACATTGAAGCCGCACTGGGTCGTTTTCAAAACGTAAGAGATCCCCTTCGAGTTGAAGAGACCCGCTTCGCGTTCGCCGTCGGAAAAACCGGCCCCGTAGGAATTGGTTATCCTTTTATCGAGCGAAAGGGCGATTTTTTCGACCTCTCGCGCCGTGGCAATCTTTTTCTCGTCGGGGACCTTGGCCAACTCCGGATCGTAGAGGTCCAGGTTGGAGAGCGGCTGTGGGCCGGAATCCAGGAGCCCCTGCCAAGGCTTGGACTCCGTCAGCCGCGCCAGCTCGATCGTCTTCTTGATCGTCTCGTCCACGGAACTCGGCGAAAGGTCCGATGTATAGCCAAACCCGAACTGCTTGTTGATGAAGACCCTCAAGCCCAGTCCCTGGGACACGGATTTCTGGAGCGACTCGATTTCCCCCTTCCTAACATCGACGTTGAAGCTCTTCACGTTTTCCAGGACTGCTTCGGCTTCGTCGGCCCCCCATTTCTTAGCCTTGGCGATGATGTCCTCGCCTAAAGTCTTGAAATTGATCGGTGATATTGTGGTTCTCCCTCTCTTGCTCTCTTAGACTCTGCCGCCGCCCACGGTGATTTTGTCCACCTTGATCGTGGGATTTCCGAAGCCGACAGGTTTGGCTTGGCCGTTCTTGCCGCAGCTTCCGCCGCCGATGATGAGCAGGTCGTTTCCAACCATAGAAATATTCATGAGGACATCCTGGCCGCTGCCCATCAACATGATGCCCTTGAGCGGGCGGGTCACTTTTCCGGCTTCGATCATGTAACCTTCGGTGACGCTGAAGACAAAGCGGCCCGTCGTCTCATCCACGTTGCCGCCGCCGATCTTGGCAATATAGAGGCCTTTGGCTACGGACTTAGTGATGTCTTCGGGGGCGGACTCGCCGGCCAGAAGATAGGTGTTTGTCATGCGCGGAATCGGGTAAAAGCGGAACGACTGACGGCGGCCGTTTCCCGTGGCGGCCATTTTTGTCAGGCGGGCGTTGAGCTTATCCTGGAGGAATGCCGCGCAGATACCCTTGTCGATCAGGGCCGTCTTATGGCCGGGGCAGCCTTCGTCATCCACGCTCACCGCGCCCCAGCCGCCCTTATAAGTGCCGTCATCGAGAAGAGTGACCTCCTTTGAGGCAATCGGCTTGCCCAGCTTGTCCCAAAAGCAAGAAGTCTTCTTGCGGATACCGTCTGCCTCAAGGCTGTGGCCGATGGCTTCGTGGAAAAAGATCCCGCCGAAGCCCTTGGCAATGACGATCGGGAATTCACCGGCCGGAGCATCCTCGGCCGGAAGGACTCGGACCGCCATCTCGGCGGCCTTGCGGGCCAGTTCCTCGGCCAGTTTAGGATCAAAATGTTCAAACCCGAAGCTTCCGGACTTGGACTCATAGCCCATGCCGCGCTTGCCCCCCTCGAGAGCCAGGGCGTTTGTGCTGAGACCGGAGAGGGTCTGCAGATCTTCCACATAAAGACCCTCGGAGTTGGCAACGATGATTTTCTTGGTCATGTCCGAGAAACCGGCCCTGAACTGGGTGATGCGCTTGTCAAAGGCACGGGCGACGGCATTGGCTTTGATCAGCAGCTCTGCCTTTTGCTTCGCCGCCACGGTATCAGGGGAAACCTTGACAAGATAGTAAGATGTCGGAGAAAAAGATTTGAGCGTTTGAGCCGAGCCGGCGGCGCCGGAAGCGATGAGGGCGGCCGTTTCCGCCGCTTCTTTGAGCTTTCCGGGATCGAGATCGTCAGAATAGGCATAGCCTGTCTTTTCCCCCTGGACGACGCGAAAGCCGGCGCCCATATCCACGCCCCGCGTGGCCGAAGAGATCTTATCTTCATCGAGGCCGATCGAGTTCTGGACCGTGCGCTCGAAATAGACCTCGGCGAAGTCGCCGCCGCGGCTCAGGGCAGCTTTGAGCAGCTTTTGCAGCTCTTCTTGGGAGAGAGAGGCCGGGATCGAAGCCGCGTTCTCACTGCCTGCGAGGGCTTCGATCTCTTTTGCGGAAAGGTTCTTCCACAGAGGCATGGAAACAAGGATCGCTCCCGACTGAAGGCCTCTTTTGAGGAAAACCCGCCTCTGGATGGGCTTGCTTTGGACGAAATCGTTCATGAAACCTCCTCAATCAAAATATATATACGCCCCTCATGGCTCGAATTCGAGACGTTTGAGGGGAAAAGAACGTTCCTGGTGATGCGACTCCCCCCTGGAAATAAAGATTTTATAGGAGCTCGGAAGGGAATGCAAACAGAAATCCATCTTCATTAATATGTACGCGCGGGCAGCCAAAAAGGTTTCAAATAAGGATCCTGCCGATCCTCAAGAGCTTCTGAAAAGAACGGCCCGGCTGAGGGAGATTTTCTCTTCACTCCAGGGGAAAAGCCCGGCTATCCTGGCCGTTTCGACAATTTCTCTAAACATTTTTTCCGGGACATGGAGCTTTGGCTCGACGAGCAAGAATGTGGCATCCGGTTTCATCGAAGAGCGGATTTCGCTAAAAAATCGATCCTGATCGGGGACCTCGTGGACCATCCAGAAGGCAAGCGCGAAATCCACAATTTCTTTCACCCCGAGCCGGTCCTTCTGACCAAGGTGGAGCCGGATCCGTGACATGACCCCGTCTTTCTCCGCCCGTTTCCGCACTCTTTCCAGCATCTCCGCATGGATATCGGCGGCGATGACCAGCCCCTCCTCGCCCACCAACTCGGCCATGGCGATTGTGAAATAGCCGGGGCCGCAGCCTGCATCCAGAGCCACGTCTCCCCTTTTCAGAAAGGGATCCAAGATCCTCTTTGGATTTTGAGCCCATCTGCGAAACGGGTTGATCAGTAAAAACGACAGCCAGGGCGGGCAGACATGTTCGGCCATGTTCCTGCGTTAAGACATCCTTTCCGTTCGGTCATCAAGCCATCGGGTTTCGGGCGGAAAGCTGAAGGATACGTTGTCTTCGGCGTCGTTCACGCCGCTTTCTTTTTCGGAGCATCCACGCTGAATCTCCCCCCGTCAAAAGCAGTCAGCATGAGCAGCCCGCCGATGATGGCCAGATTCTTGAGAAACTGGACGAGTTGCGTCTGGTCAGCCACATGCCCATGGAATATCAGCGTCGTCGGAATCAGATAGAGGGCGATGATCAGGGCGGCCCATCTCGTTTTATATCCGAAAAACAGGGCTAAGCCGCCTCCGATTTCGACGACGATCGCGCCGATCAAAAATACCGCTGTCAAGGGCATCTTTTGCATGGCCATGTATTGTTGAGTGGCCGAAAAATGGAGGATCTTCTGTAGCCCGCTCCATAAAAAAATCAGCGATATAAGAATCCGCGCCAACAATTGAAGCAACGATTTCATTCGAGGACCTCCTTTCACAAAATCTTATCGATTCTTCCGGCTCTTGGTGAACCAGAGCGAATGATCATTATTTTTATCTTTTCTTCAAAAAAAAGCAATTTTCACATGCCGACCCGGAGGCGGCCTCTTTGTCTCGTTCGACCTTTTCTTTTTCCCTCCTTCCTGATAAACTCATCTGCAAAGAAATCCACCAAGGAGGTTGACATGAGAATGAGATCGGGCATTCCGGCGAAAATCATCGCTTTTTCGGTAATCACTCTGTTAGCGACTTCGGCGCTGAGCGCGGCGCTTCTTTTCGACAAGGCCGAGTACGCCGCCCGGCGGCAGAAGCTCATGGAAAAGATCCCGGACGGCACCGCCATTATCTTTGGCGCCCAGCCCATCGCCAGCTACTATCCCTATTTCCAGAGCAATGATTTCCTTTATCTGACGGGGGTCGAGATTCCGAACGCCGTGCTGGTTGTCGACGGGATCCGCAAGACAAGCTTGCTCTTCTTCACCACGACGGAGGCCGCGGCACGAAATGAGGGCATCAGTGCCGACCTGGTGAAAAATCCCAAAGAAATCACGGGGATCGAGCAGGTCCTTCCCTATGAAAATTTTTCGATGATGCTGACGATGTTGGCGTCCAGAGCGAAGGTTCTTTACACTCCGTTCTATCCCGAGGAGCTGGCGCGGGAAGCCAGCACGGAAAAATTCCGCACGCTCCAGAGAAACCAGATGCTTAATTTCTGGGATCAGCGTCTGACCCGAGAGCAGCAGTTCATCAAGCTGCTCAGGGAAAAATTCCCGATGACCGAAATCCGCGACTGCTCCAATTTCATCTGGGAGCTGCGGGCGATCAAGTCCCCCGCCGAGATCGAGATGATGCGCAAGGCTGGCCGGATCGGCGTCAAGGCCCACACCGAAATGATGAAGGCTACCCGGCCCGGTATGTATGAATACGAGCTGGCGGCGGTCTTTGACTATATCAACGAGAAAGAAGGAGCGCAGGAACTCGCCTATGGCGTCATCATCTCCTCAGGAGAGAACCATCCCTATGTCCATTACTACAGGCATGACCGCCTGCTCAAGGACGGCGATTTCATCGTTTGCGACGCCGCCCCGGACCTAAACTACTACGACATCGACATCACCATCTCCTACCCGGCCAACGGCAAGTTCACGCCGCGGCAGAAGGAGGTCTATGAAGCCGCCCTGGCGGTCCACGAAGCCAACATGAAGGTTTATCGACCGGGACTGACGGCCGAGCAATGCCGCATGGAAGTGGACGAGATCCTGACTAAACAAGGATTCGACCTCAAAAAGGATTACTTCAACCGGATGAGGGGCGGGTTCGGCCATTATGTCGGCATGGCCACCCATGATGTCACGGGCGGTCCCCAGGTGCTCAAGCCGGGCATGGTCTTCGCCAACGAGCCGATGGTCATTTACGCCGCTGAAAACCTGGGTGTGCGCGTCGAGGATACAGTCCTCATCACCGAGACGGGCTGCGAAAACCTGACGGCCGGAATCCCGCGCACGGTCAAGGATATCGAAGAGCTAATGAAGAAACCCGGCATTTCCCAGGTGTTGAAGAAGGCCGGGCTCTACTGATCGGCCTGTTAAATTTTTTCCTTTTTCGGGCTATGCCTTAACCTTGGCGTATCCCTTGGGGATCTCGTAGGCGCCGGCGGGAGCTGTCTTATCGGAGAACTCGAGGAGCTCTTCCGTGCTTTTGACGTCCGCGCCCATGGCGCTGCCGCTCGACTCGCTGTAGACCATGACGCCCTTGATTTTCTCCATCTCTTTGAGAGATTCCTGCATCCCGGGCATGCCGGCCAGCATGGCATTGCTGATCTTGCGATAAAGGTTGAAATCGACCTGGATGTCTTCCGTGGCCCAGATTTCCGATGTCAGTTTTACCATGGGCATGTTGGACTTGAGGATATACTTGCGGCAGTTCCAATCTTTGATCCGTTTGGCTTCTTTGGTCTCTGTAACCTTGGTCTCAAACTTGACCAAAGACTTGAGGCCCTTGAGGAAGCCCAGCGCTTTTTTAGCGCCCTCTTTGTCTTCGTCGGTCTTGGCCTCCTTGTTCATGGATTCCTCGATCGTCTTCTCCCATTCGCCGATCTGCATCTCGGTGTAGGTCATCTTGGTATGGTCGAGGGAAATGATGACGTTCTTGTCGAGCAGGATGATCGTGGACTTGTCCTGGTCGTGGTCCATGCGGGCCTTGTCCTTGCCCAGCCAGGTGATGACGATCTCATCCTTGGCCGGCTGCGTCTTCCCCATCACCTTCGTCTCGTCGGTGTGGCGCTTCTGCTTCATGTAGACCTCGGCGTTGGCCGCATTGGAAAAAGCGAGCAAGAAGGCAAGACCCAGGAACACACAAAAAATTCTGAACTGCCATTTTTTCATCGATCCTTCTCCTTTCTTCTTAAAAATCCATTTTAGCAATTTTCTTTCGTTTTGTGAAGCCCCAAGGGCGTTAGGGGCACTCTCATGATACGACCCATCTAACCTTCCTCGGAATTTGGGATGCTTCTCAAACGGTATAGGTCCGGACGGGGAGCGTTTCCGGCTACTGGATCTTCTTGGCGGTCAATTCGAAATCCTGCTGCCACAGCACCAGGCCGGTCACGCTTCCCTGTTTATCCTTCAGGAATTGGATGCGGATAAAGGGGTCGATGGAGAAAAAGAGGGTCTCGCCCTCGACATAAAATTTTGTCAGCGCCTGACCGGTCGGCTGGACGACCAGATAATAATCTTCCAAGGCCACGTTAAGAACATAGTCCGGGTTGACTTCATACCTGCCGGCATATTGCCGAATGACGGACGGAGCGAGCCTGTAAAGAGGTTTCTCCTGGGGCTTGAAGTGCGGCCATTCATAGGCGGCCGAAATCGCCCGGAGAATTTCTTCGACGAGCAGCATGCCGTTGTCGCTGTTGGTCATGATCACGGCGCCCTGTCCTCTGACCGGATAAAAGATGGCATAGCAGACAAACCCATCCGTTTTCCCGCGGACGTTGAAATTAATGTCATCCACGGCCCCTTCCACGGAAAAACCGAAGGCAAAATTTTCCTTTTGAGGACTGAGCATGGCCCTGGCGGTGGCGGGGGCGAGGACTTTTAAGGAGGTGTCCGTTGCCGCCTTCAGGAGCTCAAGAAAAAAAACGGCAAAATCAGAGGGGGTTGTCCAGAGGCCCTTGGCCGCCGCTCCAGGATAAAGACGCCAGCCGCCTTCGATGAGCCGGCCATCCCGCAAATGGCCTGAAGCCGTCCTGGCCGGTCCTCCCGAGGGACGCAGAACTTCGAACGTGCTGTTTGTCATGCCGAGCGGGGCGAAGACGATTTCTTTCGCCACGGCGGCAAAGGGTTTATTCTCGACATCGGTGAGGATCTGTTCGAGAACGATATACCCGGATTCAGAAGCGCGGGCTCGAGACCCCGGCTTGAAATCCGCCCAGACCGGGGCATTCTTGGCCGGTTTTTCGCCGCCGAGGACTTGCTGCAGGCTGGGAAACGGCTCTTGCCCCGAATATCCTTCGAAAATCCGGTCCGACAATCCTGCGCTGTGGGTCAGGAGCTGGCGGAGCGTGATCTTGTTATTAGATCCGGGAGCCGGCGGAGGAAACATCCAAGTCCGAAGGTAAGCGGCGACATCCGCATCGAGGTCGAGTGTCCCTTTTTCCACGAGGTACAGAGCCACGGCCGCGGCAATCGCCTGGCTGAAAGCTCCGCCCTGAAAAGGGAGGTCCGGCGTGACCAGTTCATGGGTTTGAATGTCGGCAACACCGTATATTTTGGACCATTCGATCCCCTTTTTATCAATGACAACCAGGCTGAGGCCGGGGACTTTATAAAACTGCATGCGCTCTTCCAGGCTGAGCTTTCCCGGCTTCTGGCCCTTGATGAAGACGGCCTGGAGCAGGCCTCTCTCCGTGGATTTGATCCTTTTCCGGGTGAGGGATTTCTGCGTATTGCAGCCGGACAGGAGGAGAGCGAGAAGGATGGTCAGCCCGGCTATTTTCTCTTTGGAAGTGAGCCTTTTTAGCATTTTCTTAGCTTCCTTTTGTCCAGCTGCCTTCTTTTCAATCATTCATTTCAAGCGGACATTGTCGATCGTCAGGGCAAACTTGCCCGGGTCGTTGGAGGCGCCGATGAAAATGCCCATGATGTCGAAACCCAGAACCCCAAATTCCTCAAAGGAGAACGTATACTCCTTCCATTCCGGCCCGACGGTGAAGGTTTTCGCGGCCGGAACAAATCCCATGCCCTGGGAAAAGATCATCACGGCAAACGTTTTCCCCTCGCCTTTGGCCCAAAAGCCGATCGCCTTCTTGAAAGAAATGTTGGCCGGGGCCATCATGGTCTTTCCCGGAGAAAACAGGACTCCGGCCCAGGTGATCGCCACTCCCGGGATGATTTCTCCGGTTATCTGCATCGCGCCTTTGCTTCCCTCGACCCCGCCCGATACCCGTTCGAACTGGGCTTTGGACTTGCCGCCGGCAAAGGCGTCCGTCGAACCCATCCAGCCCGCTCCGAAATTGGAGGCGACCTTTTCTCCCTCGAAATCGCTGATCCAGCCCGACTCAGAATATTCGGGGGCGGGAGCTTGCTTCATCTCTTCTATCTTTGCTCTGGCGCCGGCGACGCCCGCTCGCCAGGACTCCCGGTCCACCCGAGTTCCTTCCTTCCAAATCGCTTCGATCTTACGGGTGGCCGTGATATCGACGCTGGGATCGCCGTTGACGAGAAGAAGGTCGGCCGCATACCCCTCTTTAATATGCCCGCGGCCTTGGATCTCGAACCTGTCTGCGGCGGCCGACGTCGCGGCTCTCAACGCCTCGATCGGAGTCAGCCCCGCCTTCGTCATGAGGACAAGCTCTCGGTGCAGGCTCGCCCCGAAGAGCGTTCCCGGATTGGGAGCATCCGTTCCGGCTATAATGGCGACGCCGGCGTCCTTGAGCAGACGGAGGGCCTTTTCCGCGGCCACATAATTCGCTTCGCTTGTCTTGAAGGAATAGCTACCTTTGAGGTTTTGAACATCATTCGGCTTCAGGTAAGGAACGAGATCGGCATCTTGAGCCATGCTGCCGGCATCGTACATCCCGGCCAAGGTCCGCAGAACGCTGAAGGTCGGGATCACGAAGGCCTTCTTGCTTGAGACCAGCTTTCCGAAACCTGGGTCAGAGGCGTTGTCGAAAAAGAGATGGGCCAGGCCGTCCACGCCCGCGTTCAGCGCGTCCTCGCAGTTTTTGAGCGACGCCGCGTGGATCACGGCGATCTTCCCTTTACTATGGGCGGCATCGATGAGCGCGGCGACGATATCATTGCTGAGCGTGGGCCTTGACAGGCCGTAGATCGTCCAGTCGTCCTGGATGATCTTGATGAAATCCGAGCCGTCGGCGACCCGGGCTTCGACAAAACCGGCCGCTTGAGCCGGACCGGTCAAGGTCGGGATGGCTAGCCCCATCTGCGTTCCGTGCCCGCCGGGCGCAGTGGCCAGGGTCCCGGCAGAGATCAGGTGGGCCATGTCCCGCGCTTTCCCCTCGGCCTGCATCTTCTTGATATCTTTCATGGTTTTGGCATCCATGAACATATCGACGACCGTCGTCACTCCGAAGACGAGAGCCTGTCTGAGTTGGTCCAGGCTCCAGACATGGACATGGGCATCGATCAGCCCGGGCAAGACCGTTTTCCCCGCGGCGTCGATGACTTCGGCGCCGGCTGGAATGACGACATTGGCCCCACAGGCAGCGATCCTACCGCCGCTCACCAGGACGGTCCCGGCAGGGATGATTTTCTCCCCGTCAAAAATGCGGGCGTTTTTTATGGCCATGACGTTCGAAGCTTTCTGAGCATCTAGGTCGACGAAGAGGACGGCCATAAACAGGAGCGACAAAACGAGATTTACAAAGGGCAGCGGAAAGACGTCTTTACGGGCTTTCATGGCAGGAGACTCCTTCTTCTCTAATATCAACGTAATAATTAAAATGACATCCCCGTTCGGGCGGCGCTTAGGCCG
>CAZIDN010000063.1:0-21447 GCA_964537875.1 uncultured Eubacteriales bacterium | reverse complement strand
TGGAGGGGTGGCAGGGCCGGCGGGTATTCCCGCCGCCCGTTGGAGGGGGAACCTGCAGAAGGGTCCTCCTCCAAGAGTGTCCGGGACCCCCCTCCGCTATGGGGGCTTCGGGGACGATACCTACGCCTCTTTGAAATTACTTAAACGGAAGCTTGCCGGGCCTGGCAGCCTGGAGCTTTATTCGGGGCATCCTCTTTCCGGGTGACGCCTTCTCCCCAAATGACGTTTTCCGATTTCACCCCTGAATTCATCGGGGGAGACGATTGCCTTCCGCGGGCCCTATCCAATATCATTTCCAGCGAGCGAGAAAGATGTCTGGATTTTCGATTTTTGCCGGGATTTTTCATATCGTCGATCAATCCTGGATAAAATCCGGAAGTCCAACCATCCCCTAAAAAGACTTTTGTCGATATTTTTTTTATATAAGGAACGGCGGTAGCCTGCCCGCATGACAAGCCCCCCATCCAACGACCGAGATCCTGGATTCTCTCCTCTTGAAATTCAAGGCAGCGTCCTGGCCCGGAACACGGTCTTGAATTTCTTCGGGCTCGCCCTGCCTCTCCTTGTCGGATTCCTGACCATCCCCGTCGTAATCCATCGGTTGGGCACAGACAGGTTCGGGATCCTGTCCATTATCTGGGTGGTCGTGGGATACTTCGGCTTTTTCGACCTGGGCTTGGGCCGAGCCACGACCAAATTCGTTGCCGAGGCCCTGGGCAAGGCCGAATACGAGAAAGTCCCCCGGTTTTTCTGGACGACAATTTTTTTTCAGGGGATTTTGGGGATCATCGGAGCCGTTGTCCTGGCTCTCATCACGCCTTGGCTGGTCCATCGAGTCCTCAACATCCCTTCTTCCCTCATCAGCGAGTCGAAGCTCTCTTTTTACGTGATGGCCCTCTCCTTTCCCGTCGTGATGGTCTCGGGATCTTTCCGAGGCCTGCTGGAGGCAGGCCAACGGTTTGACCTTGTCAACTACGTCAAAATCCCTTCGGGCATCGTCAATTATATCGCGCCTCTTCTCGGCGCGATGCTAGGATTTGGTCTGCCCGGAATCATGGTCTTGTTGACCATTTCTCGCCTGATCACGCTCGTCGTCTGGGCCGTCATCGGCCTAAAAGTCTTTCCGATTCTGAAGCGGGGAGTGGCCATCCACCGTGAAACGATCAAACCGATGTTGAGCTTCGGCGGATGGCTGTCGGTTTCCAGTTTGGTGGGCCCCCTTCTGATCTATTTGGACCGGTTCTTCATCGGGTCGCTTCTGACGATGGCCGCTTTGGGATATTATTCGGCCCCCTATGAGCTCGTCCTGCGCCTGGGCATCCTTCCTCAAAGCCTGCTCATCACATTGTTCCCGGCCTTCAGCGCCCTCAAAGGCAGCCGGGAATTGGAGAAGACCAGGATGCTTTATGGCCGATCGGTCAAATATCTCTTCCTTTCGATCGGGACGACGATTGTGCTCCTGGTATTTTTTGCCCGCCCGTTTCTCAAGCTTTGGCTGGGGGAATCCTTCGCCGTGAACAGCACCCTCGTCTTTCAAATCCTGACCGTCGGTTTTTTTGCCAATGCCTTGGCCAATATCCCTTTTAGCTTCCTTCAGGGGATCGGCAGGGCGGATGTCACCGCGAAATTCCACCTGGCTGAAGTGGTGTTCTATGTCCCGCTGGTCTGGGTGATGATCAAGCAATGGGGCATCGAGGGCGCCGCTGCCGCATGGGCGGTTCGGGTGACTGTCGATATGGTCCTTTTATTCTGGGGCGCCTGGAAAATCGGCAAAATGGCCCCGTCCACGCTGGCTGAAAATGGGATCATTCGAGGAGCGATCCCTTTGACCTTATTTGCCTTCGCCGGATATCTCCTCAGCGGCCGGCCTTGGGGAGCGTCCGGCCTGATCGGCTTGACTTTCGGCTATCTTGTCGCGCTCTGGTTCTACGCCCTCAGCAAGGCCGAGAGGTTTTGGGTTTTGAATAAATCCTGGGAGATCCTGAAAAGACGGGCAACTCCATGATCAGTCGGGAGGATGTTCGGCCCGAAGACCGTCGGCCGAAAGTCGCCATCATCGTCCTGAATTGGAACGGCTGGCCGGATACACTCGAATGCTTGGAGTCCCTCCAGCATCTCGCCTATCCGAATTTTCAGGTCATCGTCGTCGACAACGGGTCCATCGATGATTCCGTGGAAAAGATCAAGAATTGGTGCCGAGGGAAAATTCCGGTTCATACACGTTTTGTCGAGTTTGAACCGCGTCTGAAGCCGGTGGCTCGGCTGGATTACAGCCGCCGGGAGGCCGAATCCGGCGGCGATGTCCGCGGAGAAACCGAAATGGAGGCGTCCCCGTCCCGGACAAGGCTCATCCTCATTCAAACCGGGGAGAACCTCGGTTTTGCCGGGGGCAATAACGTCGCCCTGAGATATTGTCTGGAACGAGACTATGGCTATCTCTGGCTCTTGAACAATGATACGGTCGTGGACAGCTCCTCGCTCGCGGAAATGATCGAGGTCGCAGAATCCGATGGGGCGATCGGGGTGGCCGGCCCGATGATCCTGTTTTACAGCCGGCCCCATTGGATTTATTCGGCAGGAATTTCCTTTTCCAGGATCGGCCGTCGGGTCCGTCGGATGGGTATCATGAAACATCTCGATGCGCCGGCTTTTAACACGAGGAAAGACGTGGAGGGGATCGCCGGCTGCGCCCTGTTGATCCGCCAGGGCACCGTTCGGACGATCGGATTGCTCGATGAACGTTATTTTCTCTATATGGAAGAAGCCGACTGGTGCACCCGGGCCATTCAGAAACAATATCGATGCGTTTATGTTCCCCAAGCCAGAATCTGGCATAAGGGCTGGGCGTCCATCCAAAGCGACCCGCCCCTCATGGATTATTATTTAGCGCGGAGTCAGATCCTCTATTTGAAAAAATTCTCCTCCGGGGCCCGTTTTATTCTTGATGTTTTGGCGTACGGCGCCCGAAGTTTGCTAAAGGTCGTTCAGGAAAGCCTGCGGACGGGCGATTTTCGCGGCTGGAGGGCCCATATCCTGGGCCTGGCCCATGGTTTTTCCGGAAATTATGTATATCGTTGGCACGAGACGAAAAGGATCCATCGAAAGGATGGACAGACGCCATAAAACGAGCTGAAGTTTTGAGGCTCCAGAGGTCATGAAAAAAATCGCCTTTGTCATCCCCACCAAGGATCGGCGGTCCGAGCTGCAGCGGCTGCTCGTGAGCTTCGCCATCCAGAGTCGGCGTCCGGACCAAATCCTCATCGTCGATTCGGGAAGGCCGGGCTGTCGAGGCATCGATCGGGAATTCGCGAGCCTGCCGGTCAAAATCCTGCCCTTTTCACCGCCGTCGGCGGCCGGCCAGCGCAATGCCGGTATTGACGCCGTCGCTCCCGATGCCGACCTGGTCGGGTTCTTGGATGATGATGTCGTGCTCGACGGCCGGGCCCTGGCCATGATGATGGAATTCTGGGAGAGCGCCGCCGATGAGATCGGGGGTGCGTCCTTCAATTTGGTCAACGGCCCTCCCCAGCCGTCCATGGCCTGGCTCAAATACCTGCCCTTGAGCCAGCGGCTGGGATTCTACAGAAAAAAAAGCGGGATAATCCTGCCTTCGGGCTTCCAGACCATCGTCCTATATCTTTCGCAGGATGAATGCGTCCAGTGGTTTCCGGCCAGCGCCAGCGTTTGGAGACGATCCCTCCTGTCGGAATTCCGCTTTGATGAATGGTTCGAAGGCTACAGCTATCTCGAGGATTTGGATTTTTGCTATCGAATCGGCAAGGACCATAAGCTGATGATCGTGGCCAAGGCGGAATACCGTCATTTTCCCTCTTCATCCGGGAGGCTGAGCTCCTATTTTTTCGGCGTCCGCGAGGTCAAAAACCGCCTCTATTTCGTCCGGAAGCATCCTGAGTTTTCGGTAGCCAAATGCTATCTGGCTCTCTTTTTGAGGATCTTGATCAGCCTGGTTTCAACGATTCAAGAAAAGAAGATCAGCTATATTCCGAGGATCGGCGGCAACGTCATCGCCCTTTTCCGGTCTGTTTTCGGGCCGCCGTCCTGAAGATTCGATCGTGAGATTTCTTGTCTGCGCCTTTTATGAGGTTTTCCCTCCGGCCTCGGGAGCGGCGGTGGTCAGCTACAGTTGCGCCCGATTTCTCAAGGGTGAAAAATTCCTCCTCCAGCTCAGCCCTTCCAAATGCAAAACGCTGCCGGAGGACGGGATCAAACTGATCAACGTCGATGTCCCCCAAGATCGAAATGTCAAGAAGGTTTCCGGGTTGGCCTGGAAATTGCCCGCAATCGTGAATAGGATCAAAGCCATTCATCCGGATTGCCTGATTTTTGAGGGATCGTCCTGGTCCATGTATCATCTCGCCCTGCTCTATCTTGTTCGAGCCGCCCGGATTAAATCGAAAATTGTCTATCACGCCCATAACGTGGAGTATGTCTTGAGGAGACAAAAAAACAGTTTCCTGGTCGCCCGGATGACAAAATGGGCCGAGCGACGCCTTCTTCAGAAAACCGACCTCAACACGGCCGTTTCGGAGGTCGATGCCCAACGCTTCGAGCGGCTCTATGGGATGCGGCCGATCCTGCTGCCGAACGGCGTGGATCTCGAGCGATTCCGGGCCGTCACTCCGGAAGACGTGGAAGCCGTTCGAAAAAGATATCACTTGAGCGGAAAATTAGTCCTCTTTATGGGGCTGACCGCGTATAAACCCAACAGGGAGGCCGTCGAGTTTTTGGTCGACCGAGTTTTCCCGGGGCTCATTACCCATCTCCCGGAGGCCCGGCTGGCCGTCATCGGAGGAGATGTCGGCTATAAAAAAGCTTGGCTGATTGCCCCGGGAAACATTCCCTACCGGGACATCCCCGCTTTCATCGCCGCCTGCGATGTCTGTGTCGCCCCCATTTTTTCGGGGTCTGGAACGCGGCTGAAAATCCTGGAATATCTGGCCGCCTCGAAGCCCGTCGTTTCGACGAGCAAAGGCGCGGAGGGGCTTCAAGTCGAGGCGGGGAAAAATATCGTGATGGCAGAAGAAGGTGATTTTGCCGAGGCGGTCGAAGGCTTGTTCCGGAATCCTGACCGGGCTGCCAAGCTCGGCGCTGCCGGCACCAAGGTCGTCGAAGAACACTATTCCTGGCAGCGCATTCTGGCCGATTTTCAAGGGCATTTGACGATGGGCCGGGAGTGAAATGCTGAGCAGACATTCGGCAAGGCCGGGGCCGCGGCGGATTCTTATCTACGGCCAGCTTCCGCCTCCCTTCCATGGGACAAACATCATGACCCGGGTCTTTCTCAGGACTCTTCAGGAACTTGGCCTCGAGGCCGGGATTTCCTCTAAGCAATTTTCCCGAAGGATCGAAGAGGTCAATCGACTCAAGGCGGCGAAAGTGGGGAGGTATATCGGTTTTTCCCGGCGGTTCTTGAGAGATCTGCGAATCTCTCAAGCCGATCTGGTCGTCTACTTTCTGTCTTCGCGGCCGTTAGGGCTGCTGACCGAACTTCCGTTTGTTCTAGGGGCCCGAATTCTCCATATGCCCTATGTCCTTTATCTTCATACCCGGGGATACGGGAGGCTGCATTCCCGAAGTCTATTGTTCCGGAAGATAATCCGCCAAGTGTTCCGGCCGGCGCTTGCCTGTTTCGTCCTGGGCGACCGGCTCAGGCAGGAGATCCAAGTCTTTTTCCCGGGAAAGATATTTGTCCTGCCGAATTGCATCGATGGGCCGGAGCCGCCCGGGCGGGCGCCCGTTTCATCGACAACACAGGTTTTGTTTCTTTCCAATATCAATGAGAGCAAGGGCATCAGGACGCTGATGGCCGCCATCCCCAAGGTTCTTGGGACCTCCCCGGATGTCCTGTTTGTCCTGGCCGGCCCGTGGCAGGATCGGTCCGTTGAAAAGGAAGTCCTCGAGTTTGTCGAACGTCGAGGGATCCGGGGGTCGGTCCGGCGGACAGGCCCTGTCTATGGAAAAGACAAAGAAAACCTCCTGGCTTCCTCGGATATTTTTGTCTTTCCTTCCCATTATCCGCTCGAGGCCATGAGCCTTGTCGTGCTCGAGGCCATGCGGGCCGGATTGCCGGTGATCACTTCCGATATCGGGTCCCTGCCCGAAGTCGTCGTCGACGGAAAAACGGGTTTCGTCATTCCCCCCCGAGACCCGGAGAGGCTCGCCGAGAAAATCGTCCGGCTTGTCAAAGAGCCGGAACTCAGACGGCGGATGGGACAAGAAAGCCGGCAGAGATATCTGACCCATTTTTCATCCGCCGTCTATAAAAAGCGGGTCGGGCAGATCTTGGAGGAGCTCCGTTTTTTGCCTCCCCGGTGAACGCGCATGAACGTCTTGATCTCCGCCTATGCCTGCAACCCCCTGGCCACCGAAGATTCTTATCCCGGCGAGGCCATCCTTGGCTGGAATCTCGTCCGGCAGCTCAGCCGCCGCCACCGGCTTTGGGTGATCACCCGGGCCTATAATTTCGAAGCGATTGAACGGGCGCAGAAAAATGGGGAAGCGGCGCAAGCCGTCTTTCACTATCTCTCTCTGCCCAAGGCCTTTTCCGGGCTTCTCAGGAATTTTTTCGGTTTCCGCGTCTATTATTTGTTCTGGCAGATCCAAGCTTACCGGTTCGCCCGCAGGATGCACAGGAAGGTCGGCTTCGATGTCTTTCATCAAATCACCTTTAACAACGACTGGATGCCCAGTTTTATCGGCGCCCTCTTGCCGATCCCTTTTCTCTGGGGACCCGTCGGAGGAGGCCAGCGGATTCCGCCCGGCCTTTTCAAGGAGCTGGACTTCAAAAACCGAGCTTTGGAGCGGGCCCGGATGTTGGGACAGTGGTTTTGGCGACATAACTATTTCCGGAAGAGGGGCGCCCGAAGGGCGGCGGCGATCCTCGTCTGCAACCAGGAAACGAAACAGAAGCTCCTTCCGCACAGCCGGAGCATCTTTTTTTTCCCCGTGAACGGAATTTCACCGGACGATTTTTGTCAGGAGTCCGGCCCCGGTTTGCATCCCGAGGGACGCTTCCGAATTTTGTTTGCCGGGCGGCTGGATCCGATCAAAGGGCTGGGGCTCGGCCTCCGGGCCTTTGAAATCTTCAAGGGGAAATTCCCGCGGGCCGTTTTGGAGATCGTCGGGAGCGGCCCGGAGGAAATCCGGCTGAAAAAATTCGTTGCGGCCAGAGGGATGCAATCCAACGTCCGCTTTATCCCTTGGCTGCCGCGGCCGGAGCTTTTCAGGAAGATGGAGCAATGCGACATTTTTCTCTTCCCGAGTCTCCGCGATGGGGGAGGGGCCGTCGTCGTGGAAGCGATGAGCGCCGGAAAACCGGTCATCGGTCTGGATTCGGGAGGGCCGGGCTTTCATATCCGGCCGGAATGGGGCATTAAGATTTTGCCCCGAAATCCGGGACAGGTCGTCCGGGATATGGTCGAATCCATGGAAAAGCTGTGTCTCGATGAAGGCTTGAGGAGCAGGCTGGGCCGGGCGGCCCGAAGACGGGCCGGAGAATTCTATCTCTGGGACCGGCTTGGCCAGAGGCTTTTTGATATCTATGGAGAAGCCCTTCCTCCGGACATGGATGAATCGAGTCCGTGATGTATCTGGTCTTCTTGTGGCTGTTAGTTTGGGGCGCGATGTTTTCCGCCCCATGGTATATCGATTCTCCCAAGTTCCTGGATGATCCGCTGATGTTTTTCCAGGGTGTGCGCGCCTTTCTCCCTCTGGCGGCCATCTTTCTTTGCTTGCTGTGGATTCTGGCCAGGCGGCCGAAGCATTTGTTTCGAGGGAACTCGATGAGGTTCCTCGGCGCCTACTGCCTGACAGGCATCTTGACATCGTTGTTCTTGTCCCTGGAGATAGGCACCTCTCTCTATTGGGCGGGTTTGTATCTTTCCCCCCTTCTCGTGACATGGTGCGCCTTTGAACAGACGGAAGCCAAGATCAGCGTTAAGAAGCTGGTCTATGTCAACTATGCCGTTTTTTTCTTGATCACGACGAGCCTTCTTCCCCAGTCTCTTCGGGTGGGGTGGGGAAACACGCCATTGAACCAGCAATACCGACTGCCTTTGGGAGTGGGCAGTATTTTGACGAACGGGGCGGGACGTTTTGCCCTGGTCGTGATCATCGTCTCGACCGTCCGGATGATCACCCAGACAAGAAAATGGCGATGGCTTTGGCTTCTTTTCCTGCTGCCCACCTTATTCTTATTGACCCAAACTCAATCCCGGACAGCGCTTTTGGGCTTGGCCGTGTCCAGCGCCCTTTTTGTCTTGATGAGGGGGATCGACTGGCGGTTCGTTTTTGTCGGACCGGCCGCCGCCGCCGCCATCTATGTTTCCGGAATCAAATGGAGGGTCCACGGCAACCTCAGCCGGCTGATCCTCTTGAGCGGCCGCGAAGCCACCTGGGAAAGGGGTCTCGCCCAGATCAAGGATTCGCCGTTCCTCGGCTGGGGCTTTCATGCCGACCGGATCATGCTTCAGTCGGAGCACATGCACAACTCTTATCTCCACGCCATGATCCAAACCGGCCTCGTCGGAGCCTTGTTTTTCTTGGCCGCTTTTTTGAGCTTCTGGTTTGTCGTCGTGAGAGCAGGGCTTTTTGCCCGGGTCAAGGCCATGACCGGAACAGACCAGGCCTTGGTTATGGAATCGATCATGATTGTCGGGTATATGACGGCGCGCAGCGTCTTTGAATCCACAGCCGCTTTTTACGGCGTCGACCTATTGCTCATCGTCCCGGCCATGGCTTTTATCGCCCTGGTCGCCCAAGAAGCCGGGGAGACGGCGCCGGAATCACTCAGCTCTCTTCCGGAGACTTCATGAAAATCCTGATCCACACCATGTATTTTCTGCCCGAGTTCGGCAGCGCGCCCATCCTCATGAACGAGCTGGCGACGTACCTGGCCCAGGCAGGCCATGATGTCGAGATCATCACCACGATTCCCAGGCCTCCCCACAATCGAGGCTATGAAGGAAAGCTCTTTGCCCGGGAGACGAGGCAGGGGTTCCGAGTCAAGCGCTTTTTGACCAATTTCACGCCGCATTATATCGGCCGCCTTGTCGCCTGGTCGATCTTCACGGCTCTGGCCACTATCAACCTTTTTAGCGTGGGCCGGGAAGACCTCTTGTTTTTGAGGCTGCCGCCTCTTCAACTGGGCCTGACGGGAGTGCTGGCCAGACGGCTTCGGGGCGCCAAGGTGCTGCTCAACGTCCAGGATATTCATCCCGACCTGTCCATCGAGTCCGGGCTCCTCAGGAATCCTTTTATTATTCAGATGGCCAAAGCCTTTGAGAAATGGATTTATGATCACACGGAAGACATCATCGTCATCAGCGACGGGTTCAAGAAAAATCTGGAAGCGAAAGGCGTGCCCTCCCGGAAGATCAGGGTCCTTCCCAACTGGGTGGACACGGATGTGCTCAGACCGCTCCCAAAAACCAACGCCGTTTCCCAAAAATTTTCTTTGGACGACAAATTTGCCGTGATGTATTCCGGGACGATCAGCATCAGCAGCTATGCCACGCTTGTCCGCCTTCTCGAGGCCGCTCGAGCTTTGCGGCATGATCCGGATATCGTCTTCGTCATCGTCGGAGAGGGGCTGAAGAAAAATGACCTGCAATCCAAAGCGGCCGGGCTCAGCCTGCCCAATGTCCGATTCCTGCCCTTTCAGCCCTATCAGGATCTGCCCGAACTCTTGGCTTCTGCGGATGTTTTGCTCGTGCCCTTGGATACGGAAAAATCTCAGCTGTCCGTGCCTTCCAAGCTTTACAATTTCATGGCCGCCGGGCGGCCTGTCTTGGGCCTGGTGAATGAAGATTCCGAGGTTTTCAAAATCATCACGGCCACGGCTTGCGGGGTCTGGGCACCGCCCGAGGATCCGCGAAGGATGGCGGAGGCGATCCTGGCCCTGAAACGATCCCCGGACCTTCGCGCTGCCATGGCCGCCAGAGGCCGAGCGTTCGCCCTGGAAAATTTTTCCCGAGAACGTGTTTTAAAGGCATTCGAGGAGATCATCTCCTCGATGCCATTCAATTCACAGTGAAGGACCTAAGCAACTCCGTTCGTTTGATTTTCTATCGGTGCCGGAATCGCCCCCAGCCCCCTAGGGAACCAGTCCCGGGACCCCCCTCCGCTATGGGGCCTCGGGGGCGATTCCGACACCTCTTTAAAATCACATATTTACTTTCGTGAGGGACGCCCATGGAATGGAAAGACAAAAAGGTGCTGGTCACTGGAGGAGCCTCGTTCATAGGCTCTCACTTGGTGGATTTACTCCTGGCCAAAGGAGCACGGGTTCGGGTTGTCGATGACCTCAGCAGCGGCCGGACGGATAACATCGAAGCGCCTCTTTCTCAAGGCCGCCTCGAGTTCATCAAGGCCGACCTGCGCGAGCCGGGGATGACGCGGGACGCGGTCCGGGATATCCAGGTCGTCTTTCATCTGGCTGCAGATCACGGCGGCAGAGGATATGTGGATCTCCATCAGGCCGGCCCCGCCTCCAACCTCTTCCTGGACGGCCTGGTTTTTTTTGAAGCCCGCAGAGCGGCAGTCGAGAAGATCGTCTTTGCTTCGTCGGGCTGCGTCTATCCCAATTTCCTCCAGGGCAATGTCAAGGAAGAGATCTTTTTGACCGAGGGCCAGGTGGCCCCTCCCTACGATGCCGACAACCTCTACGGATGGGCCAAGCTCATGGCCGAGCTCACGCTAAAGGCCTATGCCAAGGAATACAAGATCAAAACGGCCTCCTGCCGGTATTTTACGGTCTACGGCCCGCGGGGCGTCGAAAACCATGCCGTGATGGCGATGATCGCCCGGGCGTTCATCGGACAGGATCCTTTCGAAGTCTGGGGAGACGGGACCCAGATCCGCAATTGGACGTATGTCGAGGATATCGTTCGCGGCACGGTGCTGGCGGCAGAAAACATCGACGACGGAACGGCCGTCAATCTCGGGACTAGGGAAAGGATCCGGGTCATTGACGCCGTCTTGGAAACCCTGCGCTACACCGGCCGCGCGGCAAAAATCAAGTTCCTTCCCGATATGCCCGTGGGACCGCTCAACCGGGTGGCCGATAACTCTTTGGCCAGGAAACTTCTCGGCTGGGAACCACGGGTGAGCTTCGTGGATGGGCTCCATAGGACGATCGACTGGTATTTCTCCATAAAAAACAAGAAGGACGTGAGGAGGATCCTTGGCGAAAAGCTTACCGAGCGCTAGGCCGGGCGTGTGGAGGGCGCTGTTTCTGAAACGGCCGTTCGATATCGTGATCTCTTCCCTGGGGATTGTCCTGTCCTCTCCTGTCTGGCTTCTCATAGCGCTCCTCATCTGGCTCGAGGATAGGGGCCCCGTTTTTTATCCGCAGGATCGCGTGGGAAAAGGCGGCCGGATCTTCAAGGCATTCAAGTTCCGCTCGATGATCAAGGAGGCCGAAAGAGAGAAGGGGCCGGTCCAGGCGGTCGAGAATGATCCCCGGGTGACGAAGGTCGGCCGCATCCTGAGGGCCACGGCGATGGATGAGCTGCCCCAGCTTCTCAATATCCTGCGAGGCGACATGAGCTTTGTCGGCCCCCGGGCGTTGAGACCCCATGAGAAAGAGGTCCGGGCAAATCCGGAGACGAAGGACATCGAGGACATTCCGGGCTACCAAGAGAGACATGAGGTGCGGCCTGGGCTGACCGGCCTGACCCAAGTGTATCTCCCCGGCGATACGCCCCGGCGCAAAAAATTCCGGACCGACCTGGTCTACATCAAGAAGCGCAGCTTCTGGCTGGATATGAAGCTGATCGTTCTCTCTTTCTGGATCACCTTCCGGGGCAAGTGGGAATCCCGCCAGTCCAAGATTTAAAGGCCTTTTTAATCCAGGCGAAATGGACGAGATTTGATTTAAAGGATGCGGGTTCTTCTCTGAATCATCTCCAAATGTGTGATTTTAAAGAGGTGTCGAAATCGCCCCCGAGGCCCCATAGTGGAGGGGGGCCCCGGACACTCTTGGAGGAGGACCCTTTTGCAGGTTCCCCCTCCAACGGGCGGCGGGAATACCCGCCGGCCCTGCCGCCCCTCCAAGGAGCATCCTCCCATGAATTCATCGCTAAATGCTCCATGGAAAGGAGAGTATCCGACGGGACTGGTTCCCCAGGGGGCTGGGGGGCGATTCCGGCACCGATAGAAAATCACAAAAACGGCGCTTACGTTCTTCTTACGCACCTTGAATTTGCCGGGAATAAGAATATAATAAAAAAAATTTTTGATGACATGGGCAGGCTTAAAAGACGATGAGCATTTATGATGTGGCCGTGATCGGCGCCGGTCCCAGCGGCCTCTATGCCGCAAAACTCCTGGCCGACGAGGGCCTCCATGTTGTCGTCTTGGAGAAAAAAGGGGAGATCGGAACAGACGTCATTTGCACCGGGATCGTCGGCAAGGAGCTTTTCCGGGAATTTTCTCTCCCCGCCGACTCCGTCGTCCGAGATATCCAAACGGTGAATGTCCGAATGTCCTCCGGCCAGACCTTGACCTACAGGCACCCGGCCGCGTTTGCCGCCATCGTTAACCGAAGGACGTTTGACCAGAATGTGACCAAGGAAGCGCAAAAGGCCGGCGTCGAAATCGAGCTGGGATGCCGGGTTTCCGGTATTTTTATAGACAGAGAGGCCGTCCGGATCACGGCCAAAAAGGCAGCCAAATCTCCAAAAAAAATATCCGCCCGTATGGCCGTCCTGGCCACGGGCAATGATTATCGTTTAAATAAGAAAGCCGGACTCGGATGTCCGAAGGATTTTCTCCTGGGCGTCCAGGTCGAGATTCCGGCCGCCGACGGGGATATTCCCACGGTCTTTATCGGGAAAGATATCGCGCCGGGAGGATTTGCCTGGTCCGTTCCCGCCGGGGATAGGGACAAAATCGGGCTGGTGACGAAGGCCGAGCCGCGGACCTGCTTCCGGAGCTTTTTGAGGCGGTTCTATCCGGAGATCGAGCGGTCTTTCCCGTCCCAGGGCCTCAAGGTGAAGGCGATCGCCCAGGGGCTGATCTCCCGCTCTTACGGCGAACGCGTCCTGATCTTGGGGGAAGCTGCGGGCCAAGTCAAGACGACCACGGGCGGCGGGATCTACTACGGATTGCACTGTTCTCGAATCGCGGCCGAGGTCATTCTCAAAGCCTATCACCAGGGGTCCTTCCAGGCGCCCAGGCTGGCCGAGTACGAACGCTCGTGGAAGCACGCCCTGAGAAAAGAAATCCTGGTCGGGTATTATGCAAGAAAGTTGTACGCCCGGATGAGCCAAAGCCACGTCGAGAAATTGTTCGCGCTCGCCCAGACGGATGGGATCATCCCGCTGATCCAAGAAAAGGCGAATTTTGACTGGCAAAGCGATCTCATCCTGGATCTCATGACCAGAGCTCCCGTCTTCCGCATTCTTCACAGAATTCTCAAGGGTCCCTCCGTTTTTAACAAGGATCTCTCCTAAGCGGGCCAAACGACCATGTCTCTCCTCAAAAAAATTCTCGTCGTTGGTTTTTCGGCGTGGCTCGGCGGACAAGCCTTCGGCCAGAGCTACCGGGGATTCCGCGACGAATCCGAAGGCATCGCCAAGAATGCCTGGCTTCGGCTGGGGCCGTTCCGCTTCTATCCCGTTTTTGCTCTCAAGAATATCGGGTATGATGATAACATCTATTTCGAAGGCCCGGCCGTGGCCGATTATACCGGCGCCGTTTCCCCATCGATCACCTGCTATCTTCCCGTCCGGGGCTCTTTGATCCTGTCGTTCATGGATAATCCGGAATACCTCTATTATTGGAAGGAGAAAAACCAGCGAACCTTCACCAACAGCTATGCCTTGGGGCTGAAGTATCTTCTCTTCCACCGATTTGTCCTGTCCGCGGGATACCGGCACAGTGAATACCGAGAACCCGTCTCCTCGGAGCTGTTCCGGCTTGCGACGAATATCACCAAAGGGTATAACGTCGGCTTTTTTTATGAAACCGCCCGGAAGACATCCATCGGAGTGGCCGGGGAGGTTCTCACCTTCGGATATCAGAATATCGCGGCCGGCACAGACAGCCTCCCCCTGTCTCAGACGCTGAATCGTCAAGAGAAACAAGCCCGGTTTGAGTTTTACTACCAGCTCTATCCTGAGAGCTTCTTTTTCACTCAGGTCGGATACACGGATTACAAGTTTCAAAATATCCAATCGACGTGGCGGAACGCCTCTTCCTATTCTGGATTGATGGGAATCCGGTTTCCCCTGGCGGGTTTTATGAGGGGGCTTCTGTCTTTCGGATACAGGAGGTTCAATCCCTCGACGGAAGGGCAAAAGCCGTTTTCCGGCTTCTTTGGAAATACCGGGCTGGAGATGAGGCGGGGCCAGTTTAGCGTCCGGCTCCGCTATGCCCGGGATATTTTTTTCTCGTATGATCCGGCCAGCTATTATTACATCGATCACAACTATGGACTGGGCGCTTCTTATTACCTGACGGACTTCTTGAGATTGGATTACAACTACAGCCAGGGAATCATGGATTATCCACAGGCCATCCGGGTTTTGACGGCCGAGGGGGACCCCGGCGAAGCCTTTCGGAAAGACAAGCAGATTGGACATTCGGCCGGATGGACCGTCCGGATTTACAGGGAGATCGGCCTGGGCTTGGTCTGGAATTATTCAAAATGGACATCCACTCCACTGGGGTTCGCCAGAAGGAGAAATCTCGTCGGGGCCACGCTCACCTATCAGTTCTGACCCCCGGATGTCCTGAACAAAAAAAGGCCATGAGTCCGGCCTTTTGAAGGAGCTCACCATGAGGAAATCGATGCCTCTGTTGTTATCGGCGATCCTGATTTGGGTTGTTCTTGGCCCTTGCCTGCCGTCGGCAGGTCAAGACCCGCAGGAAAAAACGGATTTGGAATACCGCATCGGAGCCAAAGACCTGTTGGAAATCAAGGTCCTCGGAGAGGATAAGCTGAGCACGACCGTCCGGGTCTCCGAAGACGGGAAGATCAGCTTCCCCTATTTAGGCGAGATCCAGGTCGACGGCCTGACGGCGGCCCAGCTGGAGAAGAAGCTGAGCCGGCTTTTGGAGGAGAAATACATCATCAATCCTCAGGTCAAAGTCTCGATCAGGGAATTCAGGAGCAAGCGGGTCTCGATCCTGGGCGCTATCGGCAAGCAGGGATCCTACGAATTGCTCGGCCGGACGACGCTGCTCGAGATCCTGGCCGAGGCCGGCGGGCTGGCCCGAGACGCCGGCAAGGAGATCATCATCATCCGGCAGCAGGCGGACGGGTCGAACATTTCCTTGAGAATTCCGGTCGAAGATCTCATGCAGAAAGGGGAGGCCAAGCTGAACATGGTCCTAGAGCCCAACGACATCATCAATATCCCCGCCGACCAGATGGTCCAGATCTATGTCTACGGCCAAGTGAAAAGCCCGGGCGCCATCCAGGTTCTCAAGTCCAATATCCCGACCCTGGTCCGGGCCATCGCCCAGGCCGGCGGCTTTACGGAACGTGCGGCCAAGGGAGGCGTGGTCATTCGAAGGAAAGACGTGATGGGCAACGAAAAAGAAATCAAGGTCAACGTCAAAAACATCCAAAAGAACAAGGCCAAGGATGTCCAGCTCCAAGCCGACGATGTCGTGTTCGTCCCGGAGACGATCTTTTGACACTCCTCGCCGGAGGTGAGGAAAAGGCGGCGAAAATTCACCCTGGAATTCATCGGGACAGACGATAGTCAGGCATCCCCAGCCGGTGTATCCTGCTCTCGGCAAAGTCCGTGAGGAGGCGTGTGGATTGAAACGTTCTCGAGACGATTTAAAAATACAGTCAGCTGTTTTCCCGTAACGGCCTATCCATGACCCCCATCAACAAACCCGTCGGAAAGAAGGATGTCGACCTCGTTGAGTACTGGCAAATCATCCGCAAGCGGAAATGGGTTCTGGCGAGCACCACGGCCATCCTGATGGCCTTGGCGGTCATCATCTCCATCACCGCGACGCCCCTCTATCAGGCCACAGCCACCATCCTCATCGAAGAACCCGGGTCCAGCGTCCTGACGATCCAGGATCTGCTGAGCTCCAATGCCTACAGTTCGGATGTTCTGGGCACCTATTTCAAGACTCAGCTCAAGATCCTCCAGAGCCGTTCCTTGGTCGAACGCGTCGTCAAAAAAATGAGCCTGAGCAGCCGTCCCGAGCTTCAGTCTCTTCAGAATAAACGACCCAGCCTGTTCCAAATGTTGAAGAGGTTCGTCACCCTGAGCTGGCTGGCCCCCCGCAAGACTCCGGCGGCCGATGCGGAGACGGCCTTGGCCGATCCCACCAGCCTGTATGCCAAGATGGTCCTGGACCATTTGGCCGTCCAGCCCGTGCCGGAAACGAGGCTTGTCGATGTCAAATTCAGGTCGACATCCGCCCGCTTGGCGGCCGACATCGTCAACACCCTGGCCCAGGAATTCATCAACTTCACGGTGGAATCCCGCTTCGAGGCGACCAAGCAGACATCGGAATTTCTCGGCGACAATATCGCCAAGCTGCGGGACGATCTGGCCCTGAAGGAGAGGACCCTCCAGAGGTTCGGCGAGGACAAGAAGCTCCTCGTCACCAGCGACAAGGAAAACAGCGTCCTCTCAAAATTCAGCGACCTGGACAAGGCCTATACGGAAGCCCAGATCGCCCGGGTGGGCGCCGAAGCCCAATACAGGGAGCTCAGGAGCCTGAGCCTCGATTCGCTGCCTCAGTCCACCAACAATCCCATCATCCAGAGCTTGAAGACCAACTATCTCCAGCTCAAAAGCGAATACGAACAGAAGAGCCGCCTGTACAAGCCGGAATATATCGAAATGATCCAGCTCAAGACACGGCTCGATACGGCCAAGAACCAGCTGGAGACCGAAATCCAAAAAGCCGTGGAGGCCGCCCAATCGGCTTTTCGGACGGCCCAGGCCAGGGAAGCGTCGCTGTTCAAGATGCGCGAGGCCCAGCGGGGCGATGTCAATAAGATGAACAGCGACGCCATCTTCTACAAAAGCCTGGAGATCGAAGTCCAGAACATGCAGGCCTTGTTGAACTCGCTTGTGGCCAAGCAGAATGAGACGGGCGTATCGGCCCGGCTGAGCGGCTTGAACACGAGCAACATCAAGATCGTGGACAAGGCTCTCATCCCCGAAAAACCGGTTTCGCCGAACACCCAGAGAAACATCATCGTCGCCCTTCTTCTGGGGCTCATCGGAGGTCTCGGGTTGGCCCTCCTGGCCGACTTCCTCGACAACACCGTGAAAGGGCCGGATGATTTGGAAAAGCTTACGGGTCTGGCCTCGTTCGGCATCATCCCCCATTTTTCCGCGGGCCAGCGGCAGACGAGAGGCGGGTATTACAGGTCTTACCGTCCGGCGGATACGCAGGGTGCGGGGGGAGAGCTCCTGGCGAATATCCGGGATGTGGAGCTGATCAACCATCTTTTTCCCAAGCTCCCCATTTCCGAGGACTATCGGACGATTCGGACATCGATCTTGTTCTCCCAGGCGGAGGTGGGTCCCAAGACCATTACCCTGACCAGCACTTCTCCCCAGGAAGGCAAGTCGGCCACCATCGCCAACATGGCCGTCTCATTCGCCCAATTAGGTGAGAAAGTCCTGGCCGTCGATGCCGATTTGAGAAAGCCCCGCCTCCATAAGATCTTCAAGGTCAAGGACGGGACCGGCTTGAGCGGCTACTTGACGGGCCGCATGCCTCTCGCGGACGTGATCCAGAAAACGTTCGCCGAGAATCTTTGGCTGTTGCCCAGCGGCCTCCACCCGCCCAATCCGGCCGAGCTCCTGAATTCCAAGCGGATGCAAGACCTGATGAAGATCGTCAAGGACAGCTTCGACGTCATCCTCATCGATACGCCGCCTGTCCTGGCCGTCATCGATCCGCTCATCGTCAGCTCTTTTTCCGACATGACCATCCTCGTCATCAAGACGAACAGCACCAAACGGAAACCTTTATTGAAAGCGATCGAAGAGCTGAAAAAAGCCAAAGCCTCTATCGCCGGGGCGATCTTCAACGACGCGAAAATCCGGAGCGATGGATATTACTCGAACTATTTTCAATACGAGTACTACCAGGACAAACAAAGCGACGAGGCGGCGGCCAAGGCCGAGAGAAGAAAGGCCGGCTGAAATCCTTCTTGCCCGACATGGTCGAAAATAAAATTCCGGGACGGGGAGATTCCGGGGAGCCCCGCGACCGGCTCGGCCGAACGATCATCGAATCCGGGATTCTGACGCTTTTGATCCTCAGCCCGCTTCCGGCGGCGTCCACGGATAACTGGGCGATCCTGATCATCGAGCTGGCGGCGATCGCTTTGACGGCCGTTTATTTCCTGCTGGAGCATCCGCCCCAGATCAATGCCAAGCTCGCCGAGAGACTGGGCCGGCTGAAATACGGGCTGGCCGCTCTTTTCTTGTGGATCGGCGTCCAGTTCCTTCCCCTGCCGAAATTTCTTACCGGCATTCTGTCTCCCCGGACCATCGCCCTCCATCAGCAATTCTCCCCCCGCTTTGCCGACCTCAAGTTTTTCAGCCTGTCCCTCGTCCGGTCCCAGACATTGGGCGAAGCCCTGGAGCTTGTCTCCTACATCCTCATCGCCTTTCTTGTCGTCAAGACGATCACCCACCGCCGCCAGATCCAGCGGATGATGACGGTGATCGTGGCCATGGGTCTTTTTGAAGCCCTCTACGGGATCTTTGAGCTTTACCGAAAAAATCCCAGAGTCTTGATCTACAGAAAAGTCTTCAACCTGGATTCGGCCACGGGCACATTTATCAATCGGAACCATTTCTCCGGCTACTTGGAGATGATCATCCCCCTGGCCGTCAGCCTGGCGATCTGCCGGATGGATTTTTTCGGCAAGCCCGGCAAGACATGGCAGGACCGCCTCTCGGCTTGGACGGGCAAGACTGCCGCCTTGATTGTCTTGGTCACCGCCGCCCTTGTCATCATGTCCCTGGGCATCGTCTTGTCCAATTCCCGCTCGGGCGTTTTCCTCCTCGTCCTGACATTTGTGATCGGCCTCGAATTGGCCGCCTTTCATTTCAGCCGGGTTCGCAGCCGCCAGGCCTGGGTTCGCCAATTTCTGATGGCCGCATTCATCATCATCACGGTCTTGGCCCTTTATGTCGGCATCGATGCGATGTTGGGGCGGTTTACGCTCGACAACCTGCTCCAGGAGGGTCGGCCGCGCATGTGGGGAAATGTGCTGACCATCATCCGCGATTTCCCTCTCTTCGGGACGGGCCTGGGGACTTTCGCTTCCGTCTATCCCGTTTATGCCACGGTCAAATTCGAGGGGATGATCCTCGTCCATGCCCATAATGATTATTTGGAGTATTTGTCCGAGCTGGGCCTGGTCGGCTTCCTTCTGCTCGCCGGCACGGTGCTTTATATCGTCATGGATTCATTCCTGACCTGGTCCAAGCGCCGGAATCCTGAAATCAAGGGACTGGCCATGGGAGGGATCATCTCGGTTTTCATCATGCTGATTCACAGCCTGACCGATTTCAACCTGCATATTCCCGCCAATATGCTGCTGTTTTCCGTCGTCCTGGCTTTAACCTACACGACCGTCTATCACCGGAAGTCCTGACATGAACAGAAAGCGGGCCGTCCTGGCCCTTTTATTGGTCGCCGGCGTCGCAGATATCCTTTTCTTCAGGGGCAACGACCTGTATGACAAGGCCAAGGAGAGGACGGCCAATATCGAAAAAAAAATCCAGATCCTGGAAAAAAGACAGGCCGTCATCCCCCTGAACGGCCTGGTCGACCTGGAACTGGCCAAGGCCTATTTTGAAAGGGGCGTCAACCGTCTCGGAGATCTGGAACGCCGGGATCAAGATTTCGAGAGAGCTTATGATCGGTTTCTCCGCGCCTTGACCTTGGATCCGTTTTCGCCGGCAGCGCATTTCTACTTTGCCCAGGCCCTTCAATACATTCAATTCCTGGATATCGTCGTCCAGGACAATTCCCTGGAGGAATACAAGAAAGCCGCACGTCTTTCCGGCCGGGACACGGAAATTTACACCGAGGTCGGAAAGGCTATGCTCGCCCGGTGGCCCAGCCTCTCGCCCGAGGACCGGCGTGGTACGCTCGATATCGTCAAGGAAATCCTAGCCGGCAAAGACTTCGAAAAAACAGCGGCCATTCTCGACTTGTGGGATCTCCACATCAAAGACTATGCCGTCATGGAAAAGGTCCTCCCCGAAGACGCCCTTATCTTCCGGCTGTACGCCCGGTTTTTGGGAGAGCGGTCGTTATCCAGGGAGGAGCGGCTGAAGTATCTCAGCCGGGCGGAAGGGCTGGAATTTCAAAAGGTGAAGAATGAAATATCGGCCGGCCAAAACGCTTTGAGCGCGCTCCGCATCAAAGACGCTTCGGCCCGGTTCCGATCCGTTCTGGCCGCACTTCAGAATATCCATTTTTACCAGGACCTGGCCGGCCAAAGCCTCATCGACCGCCTTGAATTTAAAAACGCCCTCAAGAACGCCAGCCTGGCCCTGGCCAAGTCTAAAATTGAAGAGACACGGAGAATCGAGGAGGCCTTGCCCGATTTGCGCTCTTATTTAGAGCTTGAGGATCAGCTTTCCGGAGCAGGAGACCTGGAAAAGTTCCTCAGGGAAAGGGGCCTGCTTGAAGATCGATCGGGCGTGATGACCAAAAATCTCTCCCTGTTTTCCTTCGAGCTCTTTCTGGCATACAAACAAAACCGGTACCGGGATGTCGTCCAGTCGGGCCAGGCGCTGGAATCCAGCGTCCTTGTCATTCCCGAGGGGGCGAAGAGGGACTACGCCGTCGTCCTGGAAATCGTCGGAGACTCTTATCAGAAGCTCGATTATCTTTATGAATCCAACAATTTCTATAAGAAATCATCGGAAATCGCGGGCCCGGAAATCGCCCTTCTCGTCAAGATGCGGAAAAACTATGAACGGCTGAATGATATAGAAGGGCTGAGAACGATCGACCAGGCCATCCAAAAGACGGCCTCAGCGCGAGAAATCCTGTCGAGTGAAGCGGACATATCCTTGGCAGAAGCTCTTAATCGGACTCTCCTCTTGGACGGGAGGAAGGTCCGCCTGTCGTTGAGCTTCGCTGAAGCCCCGCCCGAGCCTTTTCCCTATCTCGCCGTTATTTTTAATGGCCGGATCGTCTGGGAGGATTACCTTAGAGATCCTGTTCTATCCCTAGTGCTTCCGTCCGAGGCAGGCCCCAATCTGTTGAGCATCCAGGCTCTGAATAGACCTGTGAAGCTGCTCAAAATAACCTTGACAGCCGGGGAAGAGCCGTCCGGTCGTCAATAAAAAAAGAATTTCCTCCCCAAGAATCTCCAAATATTTGATTTTCTGTCGGTGGCAGAATCGCCCCCTGCCCCCTGGGGAACCAGTCCCGTCGGTTCCCCCCGTCGAAAAGCCG
>CAZIDN010000062.1:0-21468 GCA_964537875.1 uncultured Eubacteriales bacterium | reverse complement strand
TTCATGGGAGGATGCTCCTTGGAGGGGTGGCAGGGCGGGCGGGTATTCCCGCCGCTCGTTGGAGGGGGACCCTGCAAAAGGGTCCTCCTCCAAGAGTGTCCGGGGCCCCCCTCCGCTACGGGGGCTTGAGGACGGCCTAAACGCCCCCCATACATTGTCACTTTATTTATTACGTTTGTATTAGATGAGCTGCCGGGTCGCGGCGTCTAAATGATCGGGATCGAATCGAACCAGAGCCAGCTCCGGGCCATCATGGGCCGCTGAAAAACAATGGGTGCGCCCGATCAGGTCTCGCCAGGAGGCAGAAAGCCTGGCGGATTCGTGGATATGACCATGAAGGGTGAGTAGGGGTTGACGGCTTTCTATAAATCGACGGATGGCGATGCTTCCCACGTGCGGATCGAGAGGAACATGATCGATCATTTTGCCCTCGAGCGCGCCGAGATCGAGCCCTGTTTTATAAGGAGGGGAGTGGAGGAGGAAAATCGTCTGATCCAAATTTTCGCCTCCGGCCAAGCGGTCCAGGTCGTCTTGGATGGTGGCATATTTTTTTTCTTGATCCGTGGCCGGGAAGGAACGGACTCCCTCCTCGGGGGAAATACAGCCGGGGTCGACATAGCGCGAGACGTCATACCGTTCCCAATCCTTCAGACGGAAGGGCGTCGGCGGAACATAGGCATAGCCATAGACCCGAAAATGATGGAAGTCGACTTTCCTGTTGTGGATATATTCCCAGATTCCTTGGGATGCGACGTCCAGGACGGCGGCCTCTTCGAAGCGCGGGTCATCGTTGCCCAAGATCAGAAAAATTCTTGGATAGGCGCTCTTGAGTTCATGGCGCAAACGGACCAGCTGTTTCGCCAGATATTTGTTGATGAAATCCTGGCGGGAGATATTGGCTGACCGGGGCGTGGAGAATGGCAGCGGCAAAAAATCGCCCCCCCAGAATACGGCTTCCGGTTGTTCGGTCTTGATCGTCTGAAAAAGCTTTTGATACCGATCGGTTTGTCCATGCAGATCGGAAACAAAAAAGCAGTTCGTCATGCGTTCCCTCTATAAGATCATGGTCCTGTCGTTCGTAAGATTCAAAACTGACCCTCCCGATAATAATGAAAATGGTCGTGGGAAACAATCCCTGGAGCTTCTCTTCTTGAGGGGAGTTGGGCTCGCAGGAACGAAGGCTAGGATGACGTTTCAGTCTCGAACTTGTATCCGACGCCGCGAACCGTTTGAATATATTTTCTGGCTTTGCCGAGTTTTTTCCGGATGCCCGTGATCTGATAGTCCACGACCCTTTCGGTGATCGAGTAGTTGTCCTCGCGGACGTGGTCGAGAATCCGGGAACGGGTGAAGACCTGATTTGGTTTTCCCGCCAACAAGGAGAGAATGTCGAACTCGGTCTTGGTCAAGTCGATTTTTTTCCCCTCGACGAGGACTTGGTAGGCGTCGAGGGTGATCGTCAGTCCGTCAAATTCCAGGGTATTCCGGTTGGCCTCTTCCGATTTGTTTTTTCTTCGGAGCAAGGCGTGGATGCGGGCGATCAGGATTTGGGGTTCGAAGGGTTTGACGATATAGTCGTCCGCGTATTCTTTCAAGCCGAGGACAATGTCCTCGAGCTTTCTTTTTCCGGTGAGCATGATCGTGAAGACGTTGGCCGTCTGAGGGTCTTTTTTCAGGATGTGGCAGACCTTGTAGCCGTCGATCCCGGGGAGGACAATATCCAAGAGTATCAAGTCGGGCTTTTCTTTCCGGGCGATGATAATGGCTTCTTCGCCGGTCTGCGTGGAGAGGACCTTGAATCCTTCTTTTTCAAGGATGAAGGCGAGACTCTTCTGAAGGCTCACATCATCCTCAACGAGCAGGATTTTGACTTTGGCCTGATTTTCGTTCATCAATGGCCCGTTTTCTCCAGCCGGCTGCGCGAATCGCTATTTCCAGAAAGTCTGGCGCCGCCGGCCACAGGACTATTTTAATATGGTCCTAACAAAAATCAAACAGAATCCTAATAAACCCCCGAAACAAACAAACGTCCCTCGAACCCCCGGCAAAATCATTTTGGCTAACTAAAGAATGGAATTTTTTCGGGCATAGGCTTTTTGCCATTTTTCAACGATCGCCGCCAGGATCTCGCTCAATTTCTCCCCGCTGCCATGGATCGGCCGCAGCTCCTCGGCGAGCTCCGAAAAGCCTTTCCTGTCCAGCCAGGATGAGATGATATCGTTGTTGGAGAACGGCTGGATGATGTCCGGAGAGATCGTCCTGAGGGCCTGGAGGAGATCATCGAGGTTGAATACTTTGGTGCCGTCCACCATCAGGGGAGCGGCGTTCAATTGGCGGATTTCTTCTTTGAGGTGCTTTTTCAGCAGGGCGATCAGCCGCCGGCCTTGACTTCGTTTAGGGCGCAGAATGTCGCCGAGCTCTTGGTAGCTGTGCATATAAAGCCAGGTTGAGAATTTATCTTTTTGCCCGTAGCTTTCCATGATTTCTCGGAGCTCCCGCCCCCGCTTGGTGTCTTTTTCTGCGGCGAACAGGATCCGGTACAGACCCTGGATGTTTTTAATCCGATGCAGCTCCTGGCCGCTTTTGTCGCAAATCAGGAAGTCGCCCATGCCGGAGAAATCATGAATATAATCCTTGAGTTTTTGCAGGCTCCCCGGGTCTCCCTTGGGCAGGAGAAAGGCGGTCTTCTTGAAATCCTCGGCCTCCTTGGCTTTCGAGGCGATAATGATGGGGATCCGGGGGTAATAACCGGAGATCGACCGGACGAGATCGCGACCGGCATCGCAATTGAACAGGTTTCCTTTGGGAAAGAAAATATCGGCGATCAAACAGACGACATCGTCGCCATGGCCGCGCGACCTGTAGTCGCGGCTGTCGATTCGGAATTCCTCCTCCACCCCGAAAAGAAAGCTCAATGTCTCTTCATACGTCCGGGTGATCATCACGTCGGCGCGCTGGCCGATGATGTTGTATAGAGTCGGCAAAAATTGAGACAGCCAGCGGGGTTCGTCATCCACGACCAGAAAGATGAACCGCCGGACCTTTGAGGACTTCCGGATGTTGATCAAATCCTCGGCAGCCCTGACGACACTGGTGATGATCAGGGGGGGAACAAGGCTTGTTGTGCTGTAGGCAAAAACAAGGTCGGCGCCGGCCGTATAGGGATATTTTGCCTTAGCCAGCTGGGGTGGGGAGCAGTGAATATAGGCATTGGCCGAAAGCAGCACGACCACGGCATCGGGATTATTCCTGCGAATTCTCTCGGCGTCAATCAGGGGCAGGGCGGTATCGTCGAAGAGGAAGACCGTGGCCCGGTCAGATTTAACCTGGGAAACGGCTTGGGGGCTGTAAAGGATTTCGGTTTGAAGCCAGGGCACGTTTTCGTCCAGGATCTGTGAGGATTCCCGGATCCGCGTTTCTGCGGAAAAAATGACGGCCTTTTCGATCTTGACCGGATTGATGATTCGGGGGATGAAGGGAAATTCTCTGCGCCGTTTTTTATTTGCCATTTTCGACGATAATCCTGCAGCGCTGATGGATGGAGTCGGCAAAAAGCGTGACCGGACGAGGAAAGGTCAAGAAGGACAGGGCGTTCTCCGAATAGGCTGAAGAAAAGAGCCAGGGATCCATCCTGTCGCGGCCGGGTGCAATATATCCATAAATAATGTTGTTGCCCATCATGTTGGTCAAAAAATGCGTTCCCTGGGTTCCGTACATCCGGGTTTGAAGCCTTTTCTGGTCCTCATCGTAGCCGCCCTGGATCATGTACAGGAAATGGCTGCCGTAGATCCCGCCGGTGAGATGGCTGTCTTCCGGGAGCGGTTCCGCCCGGCCGGCAATGTCCACGCCGTATTCGAAAATGGCCGCGGCGCCGTCGACGTCCTTATAATCCACATCGATTCCCCAATCCCGGTTTTTGCTGCCCAGCCGTCCGGGAACGATCAAAATGTAGCGCTCATGGCCTTCGTGCATTTGGCGGTTGATGGCGGATATTTTGGTGCGGACGGCATCATGCATGTCCTTTGTGTAGATGAAGGGGGAAATGACGACGGCGAATTTTATGCCCCTGATGACGCCGTGGCCTTGGGCATTTTTGATGGAAAGATACGTATGCCGGGGCTTTTTGGGAATTTGGATGGAATCGAACTTGAGCTCCGGCAGCGGCGTGAGCTGGACGATGTGAAACATCCCGTCTTCTTTATCTTTCTTGACGAAGTTGATGTTAAAAACGAATTCGATCTGGAAATGGGCCGCAATTCTGGCCGATATCATTTCCATGATCTCGACGAGACTCGTTTTAAAACGAAAATGATCGTTCTGGATGAGCTCCTCGATGGTGATGAGGTTGTTATGGATTCCCAACAATTTGATTTTATGGAAGTTGGCGAAGTTGACGTGCAATTTTTTCATCGTCTCCAATTCCTCTCCCCGGAGCTCCCTGTTCTTGGTCATGTCCAGAGCATAAAAATACTGCTGACCCTTCCCGATCTGGAGCAGTTTGAGAGGAATCGGGTTTTTGATGGTGGCCATGGAAATAACGGGAAAGTCATCCAAAACCGTCGCGTAGCCGTGGCCGAAGGCGATTCTGGCAAACCCTTCTTTAGGATCCTGAGTTTTTAAGGCATGGGGAAAATAGGAATTGGCCACGCCGGAGATATAAGGATAATAGCAGGGGCCGGCCAGCGTATCATCGAAGACTCCGGGGATCGGATTCAAAATGATGGCCATTTTTTCTCGGCTGGAAGGAGGCTGTTTCCTCGTAAAATCATGAAAGATATGTTCAATCGCCTGCCGGGCTTGATGAAGGCGCGTTTGAGGGTCGGGATGATTATTGGGCAACATATAGGAGGTGTATTCACCGGCGTGAATAAGGGCGGCTCCTCTGCTGGACGTCGCGGCTTCATTCGTGGCTGAGGAGCGGACGCCGACCGGGCCGTCCCCCAATTCGTTCAGGATCGAACAAACCACATCCGATTCTTCTTTTCCGAACGTTCCGCCGCCGTCCCTGAACCGGTCGTAGAACGATGTGGTGAGGATCCGGGTTTTCAGCTTATTGGCTTTGGGGATCGGGCATTCATTGATTCGGGCCAGGCCGAGCCCTTTTCCGCCCGGGGATCCGTCGCCGTAGATTTTCACATCCCCGATTTTCTCAACGATTTTCAGGTTCATCGTCCCGCCTGAATTTTAGGTGAAAATTCGCGTTTAGTAAAGTATCCTCACAGAATATGAATTCCCGGCTCTTCGTTATAGAAGATGCTTGAATTACCGAAAAGGCAGGAATTAATTAGACAAAAAACGCAGGCGTAGGGGCATCTTTATTCTTTATTCTCGATAAGGACATTCTCATTTCGGCCCATTTGTTGGGCGGGATTCATCGGGCATTTCCCAATTTAAAATCACTCTCATCGCCTCTTCGGGTGTCCGAGCCGCCTTCAGACTTTGGAGAAGGTGCCTGTTTTGGGCCGCCCGGCTGGCCAACCCCAAGAGTTTCACTTGCGTATCGGGGGCTTGGGCCGGCGAAATGATCAGAAAGATAATATCGATCGGCTTCTCGGTCGTGACGTCGGCGACGCCTTCTCTCGTCAATCCGAGGGCGACGATGGGAGCGGCCAAGCCTTCGAAGCGTACATGGGGGAAGGCCACGCCCTCATTAAAAAACGTCGAGCCCTGTTCCTCGCGTTTCATGATATCGCTGAATAATGCTTCGCGGTCTTCGATCTCACTATCTTTGCCGACGGCCGCGACCAGCGCTCGCAGAACGTCTTCTTTTTGGACAGGGTGCTCCCAGATGACGATGCGTTGGGCGGTAAGGGACTGACTGAATGTCGGCTGCTCCAGAGGTGGTGCTTCCGTCTTGGGGGATGTCGCAGCGGGCGGCATGCCTTCTGGGACCTCAACAAGGGGCCTGGCCGGGATGCGCTCTTCCTCACAGGGATCGATGACGATGATCGTGACTCCCCGGGCCGTTTTGACAAGATTGGCGACGATGGCTTTGTTCATACCGATCCTTTTCCACAACGGCTTTGGATGCGATCTCCCGACGACGATATGCCCGACACGATATTCCTTGGCGAACCTGAGGATGGTATCGACAATGTCTTCGCCTTTGTAGGTAAATACCATCGCGCCCAGTTGCTTGGCTAAAGTCAGCGTGTCAGAAAGGATGCGCTGGGTATGGGCGTCGATGACCGTGGCTTCCTCGGAGGGCGTCTGAACATAGACGGCATACCAGTTCCGATTCAGCCTACCTGCCAGACGGGAACCATAGCGCAGCAATTTCTCGCTGTTCGGGCCGTGCGAGCTCAGGCAGACCATGACCTGGTCCGAGGCGGCCCCGCTTTCTCCTTCCTGGGTCTCGCGCCTCCGGAGGTCGATTTGCGAAGCCAGTTCGCGGAGGGTGAGCTCGCGGAGCTTTTCCAGGTTCGAGGGAACAAAGAAATTGGCAAGAGCGGTCTTGATCCGGTCGGCCGGATAGATTTTGCCTTCCTCCAGCCGTTTTCTGAGGTCTTCGGTGGCCAGGTCAACATCGACAATTTCGTCCGCCTCAGCCAGGACGGAATCCGGCAGGCGCTCGCGTACCTTCACCCCGACGGCTTTTTCGACGATGTCATAAAGGCTTTCTAGATGCTGGACGTTCATCGTGCTGATAACATGGATCCCGGCCGCCAGAATGTCCTGGACATCCTGGTAGCGCTTTTCGTTCCGGCTCCCTGGAACGTTGGTATGGGCCAACTCGTCGATAAGAGCCACCTGGGGCTTTCGGGCCAGGATGGCATCCGCATCCATTTCTTCGACGGCAATCCCGCGATACTCCTGTCGGCGTCTGAGAACGACTTCCAGCCCCTTGGCGAGTTTGGCGATATCGGAGCGGCCGTGAGTTTCGAGCAGGCCGATAACCACGTCTATGCCTTCGCCTTTCAGTCGATGGCCCTCCTGGAGCATCTGATAGGTCTTCCCCACACCGGCGCAATAGCCGAGGTAGAGCTTAAGCCTCCCGCGCTGGGCGCGTCTGATCATCCGGAGAAATTCGTCGGCTCGGTTTTCTTTCATCTCGACATCCCGTCCAAAGCCAAATTCAACATCAAAACATTCACCCTGGGCTCTCCCAGGATTCCCAAATCACGGCCTTGGGTATAAGCTTCGACCAGCTTTCGAACAGCCATCTCGTCCAATCCCCGAGCCCTAGCCACGCGGGGCGTCTGCAAAAGCGCGTTATTCAAACTGATGTGAGGGTCCAGCCCGCTGGCCGATGCCGTGACGGCGTCGGCCGGCACCAATATCTCGGAGCCGAGAGAATTTTCCGCCCGGTAGTCGGCGGCACGCTGACCGACCGCGTCGACCAGCTTTTTGGAAGTGGGTCCGAGATTGCTGCCGCCGGAGCGAACGGCATCGTAACCTCGCCCGGCCGCCGAGGGACGAGGATGAAAATATTCCGGTCCGGAAAAACTTTGCCCGATCAGGCTTGACCCCAAGGTCGTCCCGCTCCGCACGATCAACGAGCCATTCGCTTTGGCTGGGAAAATGCCTTGAGCCAAAACCCAAACGGCGGCCGGATAGAGGCCGCACAAAATGACCGCCAGGGATAAAACGGCCACCAGCGAGATTCGAAGCTCTTTCAGCCAATTCTTCATGTCCGCCTGTCCTTTTTTATCCTATACCAGGTGAAGCGCATTCACAATTAAATCGACCAGCTTGATCCCCGGAAACGGGGCGATGAGGCCGCCCAGCCCATAAATCAGGAGATTGCGCCTGAGGAGCGCAGCCGCGCCCAAGGGCCGAAAGCGCACGCCACGCAGCGCCAGCGGGATCAAGGTGATGATAATCAGGGCGTTGAAAATGACGGCGCTCAAGATGGCGCTCAGGGGCGACCGGAGGGCCATGATGTTGAGAGGCGCAATGACCGGAAACACGCCGACCAGCATGGCCGGAATGATGGCAAAATATTTGGCGACGTCGTTGGCGATGCTGAATGTCGTCAAGGCTCCGCGCGTGATCAGCATCTGCTTGCCGATCTCGACGACCTCGATCAGTTTGGTCGGGTTGGAGTCGAGGTCGACCATGTTCCCGGCCTCCTTGGCCGCCTGTGTCCCCGTGTTCATGGCCACGCCCACATCGGCCTGGGCGAGGGCGGGAGCATCATTGGTGCCGTCTCCCGTCATGGCCACGAGGTGACCCGCCGCCTGCTCCTTTCGGATCAGCGTCAGCTTGTCCTCCGGTTTGGCTTCGGCAATGAAATCATCCACGCCCGCTTCTTTGGCAATCGCAGCCGCTGTGAGACGGTTGTCTCCGGTAATCATCACGGTCTTGATCCCCATGGCCCTAAACCGCTCGAAACGATCCTTAAGCCCGCCTTTGACAATGTCCTTCAAATGGATGGCGCCGAGGACCATTTTTCCGTCGGCGACCAACAGGGGCGTGCCCCCGGAGAGGGCGATGGAGCTGACCGCGCCCTGGAGCTCGCCGGGGACATTATCCCCGGTGAATACTCTGATGGCATCCGGGGCGCCCTTGCGGATCTGCCGGTCGTCAAGGTCGACGCCGCTCATCCTTGTCTGTGCCGAGAAGGCAATAAATTTAGCGCTGGCCATCTCGGAGATGGAGCGGCCTCGCAGGCCGTATTTTTTGGCCAAGACAACGATACTCCGTCCTTCCGGCGTTTCGTCAGCCAATGAGGCGAGTTGGGCGGCATTGGCCAGTTCCTCGACCGGAACTCCCGCGGCCGGGAGGAAATCGGTGGCCTGCCGGTCCCCCAGGGTAATGGTCCCCGTTTTATCGAGCAGCAGAACATCTACGTCCCCCGCCGCTTCCACCGCGCGGCCGCTCATGGCCAGCACATTTTTCTGGACCATGCGGTCGATGCCGGCGATCCCGATGGCGTTGAGGAGGCCGCCGATCGTGGTGGGAATCAGACAGACCAAAAGAGCGACGAGCACTGTGATCGTCAGAATGACTCCGGAATAAGTGCCGAAGGGTTTCAGGGTAATGATGACGACCAGGAAGATGATGGTCAGGGCCGAGAGGAGAATGGTCAGGGCAATCTCGTTCGGCGTCTTCTGGCGCTCTGCGCCCTCGACTAAACGAATCATTCGGTCGAGAAAGCTTTCGCCGGGATTGGCCGTGATGCGGACTTTGATCCAATCGGACAAAACTCGCGTGCCGCCGGTGACCGCGCTCCGGTCCCCACCCGCCTCGCGGATGACAGGGGCGGATTCGCCGGTGATGGCGGATTCATCGACCGTCGCCGCGCCCTCTATGATTTCTCCGTCCGTCGGTATGATCTCGCCGGCAGAGACAATGACCAGGTCGCCTTTCCGAAGCCGGTCAGCCCGGACTTTCTCAACGCTGCCGTCGGCCCTCAGGCGGCCGGCAACGGTTTGCGTGCGCGTTTTCCGAAGCTCTCTGGCCTGAGCTTTGCCCCGTCCTTCGGCCATGGCTTCCGCGAAATTGGCGAAGAGCACGGTGAACCAGAGCCATAATGCAATTTGCAGGACAAAGCCGAAAGGCTCTTTTCCGGACCTCAAAAAAAATCCGAGCGTAGTCACGGCAGCTCCGACTTCGGTGACGAATATAACAGGATTTTTTACCAAGGACAGAGGGTTCAGCTTCTTGAAGGAGTCGACGATGGCCGGCCCGATGATCTGCCGGTCAAAGAGGGAATGGGTTTGTGCGGCCACGGCCTGTTCTCCTCTAGTACAAAACTCCCGATCCCATCATCACGAAATGCTCGACGATGGGGCCCAATGCCAGGGCGGGCAGAAACGTGAGCGCGCCGACAATCAAGACCGTCCCGATCAGGATGATGATGAACGTCGCCCCGCTGACCGGGAAGCTCGCTTGGCTCGGCGGGACCAGCTTCTTTTTGGCCAGGTTTCCGGCCAAAGCCATGACCGGCACGATCATGACGAAACGGCCGAATAGCATGGCCAAGCCCAATGTGATGTTGTACCAGAACGTATTCGCGCTCAGGCCGGCAAAGGCGCTGCCGTTATTGCCCGTGCCGGACGAGTAGGCATAGAGGATTTCGCTCAATCCATGCGGACCGGCATTATTCAGGCCGGCCAAGCCCCACCGGCTTACCAGCGCCCAGGCGGAGAATCCAAGAATGCTGAAAATCAGGATGAGCACGGCGAGCACTGAGACCTTCACGTCATAGGATTCGATCTTTTTGCCCAGATACTCGGGCGTCCGACCGACCATCAAGCCCGTTAAAAACACGGCCAGAACTACGAAAACGAGCATCCCATATAACCCTGCGCCAACGCCTCCGAAAACGACCTCGCCCAACTGGATGTTGAACAAAGGAATCAGGCCTCCCAAAGGCGTGAACGAGTCATGCATGGAGTTCACCGCTCCGCAGGACGCATCCGTGGTGATGGTCGCAAACAGGGCGGAATTGAAGATGCCGAAACGGACCTCCTTTCCCTCCATGTTCCCACCCGCAGGGTCTACTCCAAGGGCAGGCCATCTGGGATTACCGGTGCTCTCCGCCCTCCAGCATATTAAAACCGCGGCCAAAAAAAGCACGGCCATGGCGCTCCAAACCGCCCAGCCGTGCCTTTGGTTTCTGACCTTTCGGCCAAGATAGTAGGTGAGGCCGCTGGGGATGAGGAAAATGGAAAGCATTTGAAGGAAGTTTGAGAGAGGCGTGGGATTTTCATAAGGATGCGAGGCATTGGCATTGAAAAAGCCGCCGCCATTCGTTCCCAGCATCTTGATCGCTGCTTGAGACGCAGTGGGGCCTTGGGCGATAGTCTGTGCGGCGGAGTTCCCATTGAGCGCCTTCAGGCTTGAGGTTTCGACAAGCTTAGCCTTCTCATAGGGTTTGAAATTTTGGATCATTCCCTGTGACACCAGAAAAAGGGCGAACACCATGGAGAGCGGCAGCAACAGGTAGAGATTAACCCGGACAAGATCGACCCAGAAATTCCCAACCGTTTTTGCGGAATGCCGGGCAATGCCGCGGACCAGGGCCGCCGCCACGGCGATCCCGGCGGCGGCCGAGACGAAATTATGGAAAACGAGGCCGACCATCTGGGAAAAATAGGACAGGGTGATCTCGCCCGCATAATTCTGCCAGTTTGTGTTGGTGGTGAAACTGGCCGCCGTGTTGAAGGCAAGGTCGGGACGGACCGGCCCGAATCCTTGAGGGTTCAAGGGAAGAATATGCTGGAAACGCAGAATGGCATACGTGAACAATAATCCGACGAGGCTGAAAGCCAGCAGCGATAACGTATAGTGTTTCCAACTTTGTTCTTTTTTCGGGTCCAAACCGAGAAGGCGATACAACAGGCGCTCGACCGGCTTGAGCCCCGGATCCAAAAAAGTTTTTCCTTCGGCATCCAGAACGCGAACAAGGTAAAGTCCGATGGGTTTTGTGAGAAACAGAAGGACAAGAATGTAGAGCGCCAGTTGAATCCATCCATAGAGGTCCATGGTTTTATTCCGTCCCTAAAACTTCTCCGGTCGTAGAATCGAGAAGAACAAATACGCGATCAACAAAAGTCCGATGATGACTCCGAAAATATTGGTCATGGTTCAAAGCCTTTCACAGAAACGGGCGTAGAGAGTGCAAAGCCCAAAAAAAACAATGCATCCGACAATGAACGCCAAATCGATCATCGCGGATTTTCCTGGTCGGAGGTTCGGTCGGCCCTTTTGAGCCTGAAGATAAAAGTCGTCCCCTTGCCTTCCTGGCTTTCCACGGTGATTTTGCCGCCGTGGGCTTCGACGATCTCCTTGGCGATGGCCAGGCCGAGACCCGCGCCCGCATCTTGGCCCCGTCCGGGGACACGGAAGAAAGGCTCGAATATTCTTGGCAGGTGTTGGCTGGGGATGCCCACGCCCGTATCGGAAATCGAGAAGCGGACCCATTCCTCCTCGGCCCTGGCGGCGATGCTGATTGTCCCCCCCGGCGGCGTATATTTAAGCGCGTTTGAGAGCAGGTTGCCGAAGACATGGTTGACTCGAGTCGTATCCACACGGACATCGGGGAGATCTCCCCGAAGCTCAACGTTGATGGCCACCCCCTGGTCTTGGGCGCTTCTTCGATAGGGTTCGATGGCATCCATGACAAGAGTCTGAGGCGAGATTGTGCGAAGTTCCATTTGGACTTTCCCGGATACGATTCGGCTGATGTCCAGAAGGTTGGCTAGGATTTCGTGCAGCCGATCGCTGTCTTCCCGGGCCGCTAATAGAAGATCAACCTGTTTCTCGTTGAGATCGCCCACTTTTTCATCTAAAAGGAGATGAATCGCCATGCGAATGGAGGTCAAGGGGGTTTTGAGCTGATGCGAGACCGTCCGGATGACGTCTCTTTTGATCTCGTCCTGCTGTTGGAGCTGGGTCACGTCTTGAAGAACTAAGATCACCCCCGCCGGCAGCCTTTCACTGTCCAGGATGGGCACCGCCTCCGGTCGATAGTAGCGCTCCTCTCCATACAAGAACTGTTGGATTATTTTTTGAGGGCCCTCAAATGTCACCCGGCGGCCCTCCTTAACGGCCCTGCTATACAGATCGGCCATCCAGCCAAAAGGCAGATCAAAAATCGTCGAGCCGGGCCGGAGCCCAAAGATATTTTTTGCGGTTTCTGTCGCCACCTCCACCCGCCCTTCCAAGTCCAAGACGGCGACCGCATCGGTGAGGCTGTCGAAGGCCTGCTGCGTAGCGCGCTGGATGCGGAGAAGTTTTGCCTGATCGGTGCGGCGGAACTCCCGAAGGCTGGCGGCCATGGCGTTGAAGGATTCCGAGAGATATCCGATTTCATCCCGGGAACGGCTTTGGACAACGAGGTCGAGGTTGCCCCGCCGGATTTCTTCCGCCGATCTTATGAGACGTTGAATCGGGCGCAAAATCCATCGCCCGGCAAAAAAGATGAAGGCGACGGCGATGAACGTTCCGATGACCAACAGGACATACATTTGGCTTCGGGCATGACTTGCGCGGTAGCGGGCTTGATTGTTCGCGTCGTTCATGTTTTGTTGGTTCATCTGGAGGATCTCGTCCGCCGTGCTTTTGATCTGTCCGAACAACGGGAGGACGCCTGAGAAATAAGCTTCCCGGCGACGTCCGGCAGGCTCCGCCGTGTTTTTAACGCTATTGAGGGCGGCTATATATCGGCCATAGAGCTCTCGCATCTGGGTGGCCTTCTCTCCTTCCCCGGGAACCGTAATATTATTCAGTTCGATCTGAAGGGCCTTCTCAAAAACACCTTCGTTCTTGAGGACGAGTTCCTCTCCCTTCTCCGTGTCCCCGAGAAGGATGAACAACAGCCCGCTGTCGATGCGCTCCAGAGCTTCCTTCATCTGTTGGCAGGCGATGACGCTGCGGTAGTTCTCTTTGAGGATCACGTCAATGGACTCGCCCAGCTTCGTCAGGTAGAGGATGCTTTGAATGCCGATGACCAAGATAATGATCAAAAGACCGGCGAATCCCAGCGAAATCTTTTGGCGGAGACCCAGCATATTTATTCTCCTTCCTCATTAAAGGGTGCAATAATCATACCAGACGAGCGTTGATTTTAAATTATTGAAATTAAATGGGTTATGTTTAGAATTTGAATAGAGCGGATTGCATTTTTCCTGGAATCCAGAAAAAATATATTGAAAATTGCAAGGCGGATTAGACTTCAAAAAAAAGAGAAAAACCTAAATCGCCGGGGTTCTATATTCCGTATTTCTTACGGCGGCGCCAGAGGGTGGCCTGGTCGATCCCAAGGATATCTGCGGCTTCCTGGAGTGATTTCGTGCCGGCCAGGACCCGCCGGATATGCTGTTCCTCGATTTTTTCTATTGTCACCGGATCGCCGATCTTTGGGGCGGAGTCGCCCGGCCCCAAAATGGCGGGGAGATTCTCGATTCCAACACGATCGGTTCGGCAGAGAATGGCCGCCCGTTCAATCGTATTGCTCAATTCACGGACGTTGCCCGGCCAATGGTATTGCCGGAGCGCCTGGAGAGCCTCTTTGGTGAAGTCGAGGAAAGACCGATGGTTGCTCCGGCCATAAAAAACGAGCAATCTTTCGGCGAGGACGGCTACGTCCTCGGGACGCTCTCGCAGAGGAGGAATTTCGATCTGGATCACGGCCAGCCGGTAAAAGAGGTCTTCTCGAAATCGTCCTTCTCTGACGGCCGTCTCCAGGTTGATGTTGGTCGCCGCGATAATGCGGACATCGGCCTTGCGCGCCAGGCAGTCCCCGACGCGCTCATATTCTTTGTCTTGAACGAAACGCAGCAGTTTCGGTTGAAGGGAAAGAGGCAGATCGCTGATTTCGTCGAGGAAAAGGGTGCCTCCCTCGCCAGCGGCGATTCGGCCGGGATGGTCACGAACGGCGCCCGTGAACGCCCCTTTGGCATGCCCGAACAGCTCGCTTTCCAGGAGTTCTGAAGGGAACGTCGGACAGGATACCACGCTGATCGGCTTGGCTGCCCGATGGCTCCAGGAATGAATGGCGCGCGCTAATACGGTTTTTCCGGTTCCGCTTTCTCCGCGAAGAAGGATGGTTGCGTCGGAGGTGGCCGCCTGGCGGGCCAGATTCACGACCCGCTGCATAGCGGGATTGGCGCTGGAAAAATCGATCTCGGGATGGGCCCTTCCCAAGTCTTCCTGCAGGGTGGCGATCCGTTGTTCCAGGGACCGCATTTCAAACACTTTTTGAACGGCCAACTTGATTTGGGCCGGGGTGAACGGTTTTGGGATGTAATCGGTGGCTCCGCGCCGCATCGCCTCAACGGCCGTGTCGATGGAGGCATAAACCGTAATGACGATGATCTTGAGCCAGGGCGTTGTGGCCAACAAGGCGGGGATCAAATCAAGCCCATCCTCCGTGCCCAGCCTCAGATCCACGAAGGCCAGCTCAAAGGACCTCTGTGTGGCTTCGGCTAAGGCATCCTGGAAGTTGCTGACGGCAATCACTTTGTGCCCTTCTGTCTCGAGGCATACCGACAATGTCTTCCGGATATTGGCTTCATCATCCACGACCAGAATATTCAAAGGCATGGCCGGGTTTTGTTCATCGCGGTCTAGATTTTTTTCTTTTTTGGATTCGGCGGACATGGGCTGACTTCCCAAAAATAATATATTCCTGGAGGCAAATCCCTGTCAATAGCCGTAAGCGTCTCCGATTGTGTGATTTTATATCGGCGTCGGAATCGCCCCCCGGCCCCCTGGGGAACCAGTCCCGTCGGTTCCCCCCGTCGAAAAGCCGACGGGGCCCCCCTCCGCTAGGGGGGCTTTAGGGGCGATTCCAACGCCTCTTTGAAATCACATATTTGGAGGTCCTTCTTCAATATAACCGGCATACCCCTGGAGGGGGTGATTTTTTGCCCCCAAATATCACCCCGAATATCCTCTTTCCAGACAGTTGACAGTTTTTCTGTATGGCGATTGAATTTTAGTTTCCCGCGGAAGCCGCTTCAGCGAGACAAAAACAGGAGCTCCGGCTGTCGGCCGCTCTGGCCTTGGGCGAGGCTGACGATAGCCCACATTTTCAAGCCTTCGGGCAATTGAAATCCCCTGCCGTATCCGCCCATTCCCTCCTGTCCGGCTCCGCCGCCCATGGGCGGACGACCGCCCCCAGGGGGCCCGCCGACACGCCTTCGAGGCATCTGGCTCGGATCGAATTTTGGGGTTTCGAACCCAATGCCGATCGTCTTTCCCGGCTCGGCCCCAACGGCGATGGGATGTTGTTCCGTTTTGATGAGCGGGATTTTGAGTTCATAGACGATCAGGCCGGAAGACGGCACGACTTTGACTTCGATCCCCTTGGCCTCCTCAAGATTCAATTTTTGGGGCGGTTCCTTCTCCGACCGGATGATCTCCATTTCCGTCATGGGCACCTTTGGCAGGTTTTCCAGATCCGGCCCCTCGGGATTATCTCCCAAGGGCATCTTCCGCTCGCCGGGCGGCAGGCCGACGGGAAATTTAATCCCGAAAACCTTGTCCGTTTTTCCCTTCGGATCGAACCATACCGTCAGGCCCTGCGTCAGAATCTGAGCCCGGACGAAATTGTCCGTGGTCAGAAGACAGATGTAAAGATTTTCCCGGTCGTTCAGGAAGCCGAGCTCGATCCGCTGTCCCTCGGCGACGAACAGATCGCCGCGCCAATCATCGGTCTTCCCGTCGACGATAACCTGGTGATCCAGCGGTCGGCTCTCCGTCGAAAATGTGTTGAAGGTCCGGCAGCTGGCAAGCATCAGGGCCAGCGCCAGTAAGACTGTTTTTTTTGAGATCGAATTCATATGTTCCTCCATTCTCTATAACTCGAAAAAACGCCAGACAGATTCTTTTCCTCCGAATAATTCGGGGTCAAACCTACTCATTACGCACATACTAGGTTAGAAGCCCGCGTTAAAGGTTCCTTTGATCCCATTCCATATTATATTAGATACGAGGAAGATGCTAGCCCTTTGAAAGCTGAACAACCCGGGGTCAAACCTACTCTTTACGCAAGTTCCCCTGGAATATTGTGCGTAATGAGTAGGTTTGACCCCGTTTTAGGGCCTGAGCGAGAGTGAGATTTTCAGAACACCGCGCTCTTCCATCGGGAAGAACCGGCTGGTCGGATCCCAGCGCCTCTCCCAGTTCTTGTTGTAAACGACGTAGATATCGTTGCCGGGGGAGATCTGCCAGCGGAGCCGGGCGCTCCAGCCCAGCAACCTGGAGATGTCGTCGTACTGGATATAGTTCATGAGGCCGAGGTCGGGCGAAATGAAAATGTCGGCCTTGACCTGGTAGACATTCTCGTTGAAATGTCCCTGGGGGAGCCGACCCCGGACGAGGTTGGTGTCCAAGGCCAGGGTCGCGTATCCTTTGTATTTCAGGGTCAGCCCGAAGCTCACGTTGTCGTAGTGGCCTGAATAGAACCCCCCGAAACTGTAATTCATTTCAAAAACCGTTGCTCTATGGGTCGAGGTTCTAAACTCGAAACCATAGCTCGTGAAATCGTAGGGGCCGGCGGGAAGGACCACTCCTTTGGCGACCTCGAAGTCATACGGCAGGACATCACGGTTGGCGACGATGCTTAGACCGATATTCTCTCCGCTCTCGGTCCGAAAGCTGAGGGGCGAAGCGGTAAGGCGGCTCGTTTCGAGATTCCAGGCAAGGTCCCAGTAGTAATCGGCGCTCACATCGAAGAAGAACTGCCGGATGAACTTGCCGAGGATGCCCTTTTCCGGCCGCGGCTGGAAGGCGACCCGGGCAAAGGCTGTCTGCATGCTCGTCCGCATCATGTAGCCCAGGCCGGGATCCAAGGCCTCTCCGTAGTAAGCGTACGTCGACTGGACGTTCCAGAGGTCATTGGGATAATCGGCCCGGAAGCCGAAGCCGTGGTGCCGTCCCTCTTTTTTTTCGTTCCAGTTGTAGGCCGCCCAGGCAGCGAGCATGATGTTCTTATTCCCTAAGAACTTGGAGGATGAGTAGTTGAAATCCGCGCCGGCCAGGGAGTTCTTCTCTCCCGTCGGGCTGCCGTTGGTGAAGATCCAACCCACCTTGCTCTGGGCGAAGATATTCTGGGTCATCCGGGCGGCGAGGAGATTGTTGCTCGGCAAGCCCTCGAGGCCCTCCAGTTTGCCGGTCTGGACGTCCAGGATGGACAGGTTCGTGCTGCCGATCTTGCCGTAGAGCTTAGTGCCGAAAACGACCGGCACCTGCTTGCCTTCGTAGAGCCCGATTCTGCGGCTGAAGAAAGGCATAAAGCTGACGCTCGAGCTGAAGCTGAAGGTCTCGGAGCCCTCTAGAAAGAACATCCTCTTTTCGGGGAAAAATAGGGGAAACCGGGTCAGGTTGATGCGGCGCTCGTCGACTTCGGTCTCGGCGAAGTCCATGTTGTAGCTGACGACGCCCACCAGATTAGGAGTAAAGCTCTTGTAGATGTCGAAACCGCCGTCGAGTTTCCAATCATAGTCCCCGGGATCATCGCTGGTTTTCTGGGCGCTGACGAGGCCATAGGGGCGGAAGGTGATCCCTTTTCCCTGCTCGACGCCCTCGATTCCCTCCAGGCCGGCCGCTTCCATCGGGTTGTTGAAGTTGCTGTCCCTGTTTGTCCCGGACAGCCGGATCGTCTCCTGCTTTCGGGCGATATAGCGCTCGACGTTGATGCCCCAGATGGTGAGCCCGGGCTTGAAGGAGATGGTTTTGAACGGGATCCGGAGCTCGGCGCTCCAGCCGTTTTCGAGAATGCGGCTCTTGGCCTCCCAGACCCCATCCCAGTTGAGGCTGGAGCTTCCAGCATAGGCCAACCCTTCGCCGCGGGCGCTCAGGGGATTGACGAAAAAGATGTAAGCGGTCCTCTTGTCCTGAAAGGGATCGAGGAGGACTCGGATGAGATCGTCGCTGGGAGCCTGCGGAGCGTGCCCGAAGCCCCAGCCCTGAGGCGCGCCCCCGCTGTCATGGGCCATGGTGTTCGCCGCAATCCGCCTCGGCTCGCTATCGTAGCAGACGATGCCGATGTAGAGATTCGCCTCATCATACAGGATCCTCAGCTCGGTCTTCTCTGTCGGCTCCTGGTTGGGCTGCGGCTCGACCATGCGGAAATTGGCGACGGGCGCGGCCGCCTGCCAAACGGAATCGGATAGGCTGCCGTCGATCTTAGGGGCCTCTTTGACACGGACGGCCTTCAGCTCGGCCGCCGCAAGAAAAGAGGACAGGACGAATGATGAAATCAGGCAAAATAATATGAGTCTCTTCATTTTCTTCTTTCTTGGCTTTTTCAGAACAGACCAGAGAATTTAGAAAAGGTCGTCTATTTTAATGCCTGGGCTGGACTTTTACAAGATATTCTTGGGCGCTGATCCCCGGCGGCACGGCCGCCGCCCTCATGACCTTGAGAACGGCTTTGGAGGATCGCCTGCTTCAAGTCGAATTGCCGGGCTACAAGGACTACGTCCTGGAAGTCCACTACCGCCTCCTCCCCCGCATCTGGTGAGCAGGGATCAATTCCCGGGAGAAGGTTGGTGGGTGATAGAGGATTTGAACCTCTGACTTCTACCGTGTGTAGGAAGCCGCTGGGAAAGCGAAACCGCACCCTATTTTCTTTTCTTGACTTTGCCCTTTAGCCAGCAATATATTCTTTAAGGGTTATCGGCAAATGATCGGTAAAACAATCTTACACTATAAAATACTCGAAAAGATCGGGGAAGGCGGGATGGGAGTTGTCTACAAGGCGGAGGACACGAAGCTCAAGAGGATAGTCGCGCTGAAGTTTCTGCCGGCTCAATTCACCGGAGATCTCCAGGCCCGAACACGGTTCGTTCAGGAGGCGCAGGCGGCGGCAGCCTTAGACCATCCCAATATCGGCACAATCTATGAAATCAATGAGGCTGAAGGCCAGACTTATATCGCCATGGCCTATATTAAGGGACAAAGCTTAAAGGATAAGATTTTGTCAGGACCGCTCGATATTCAAGAGGCTGTGAATATCGCCACCCAGGTGGCTGAAGGCCTAAAGAGCGCTCATGGCCGGGGGATCATCCACCGGGACATCAAGCCGGGCAATATTATGCTCACAGAGGATGGCCAGGTGAAGATCATGGATTTTGGCCTGGCGAAGCTCGAGCGGGGCGCTGACCTGACCAAGACAATGACGATTATGGGTACGCCAGCCTACATGTCGCCTGAGCAGGCACGAGGCGAGGTCGTCGATCACCGCACGGACATCTGGTCGCTAGGCTGTGTATTTTACGAGATGCTCTCGGGCCAGCGGCCTTTCCAAAGCGAGCATGATCAGGCCGTTATCTATTCGATTTTGAAAGAGGAGCCTCGGCCTATCTTTCGCCAGGGGAAAGAGATTCCGGCTCAACTTAAAACGATTATCCACAAATGCCTCGAGAAGGATCCGAGAAATCGCCTCCAAGACGCGGAGGCCTTAACCGAAGCTTTGAAATCTTTTGAAAAGCCCGCTCAAAAAGCTCACAAACCTTCCATCGCCGTTCTCCCTTTTGTGGACATGAGCTCCCAGAAAGACCAGGAATATTTTTGCGACGGCATCGCCGAGGAGCTCATCAACGGCCTGACCCACATCAGAGAATTACGCGTTGTGGCCCGGACTTCGGCGTTTGCTTTCAAGGGGAAAGATGTTGATGTGCGGGATATCGGCCGAAAATTGAGCGTTGATACGGTGCTCGAGGGAAGCATCCGAAAGGCCGGAAATAAGCTGCGTATCACCGCCCAATTGATTAAAGTCGAAGACGGCTTTCACCTCTGGTCCGAGAAGTTCGACCGGGAGATGGAGGACATCTTCGCCATCCAGGACGAAATCTCCAAGGCCATCGTGGACAATTTGAAGATCACCTTGTTGGCGCAAGAAAAAGCGGCCGTCGAGAAACGTCATACGGATGATCCGGAGGCTTACAACCTTTATCTCAAGGGGCTATATTTCACTTATAGGCCGAGCCTTGAGGCATCAAACAAAGCCCTCGATTATTTTCGGAAAGCGATCGACGCGGATCCAAATTTTGCTCTCGCTTACGCCGGAATAGCCACCGTCTATGCAAGTATGGGGATCGTGAGCTTGGCTCCTCCAGCCGAAATGTTGCCTAAGGCCAAGATGGCTTTCCAGAAAGCTCTAGAATTGGATAGCCGCCTGGCCGAAGCTCATTTTCAAACGGCCTACATAGCTTTTTATTACGAATGGGATTGGGAAACTGCAGAGAGGAGCTATGAGCGAGCCTTGGCCATCAACCCCGGGAATGCGCTCGTACACGCCTTGTATGCCTGGGTTTGCGTCGCCAGGAGGCGCTTTGAAGACGCCGTCAGGGAAATCAAGCTGGCTCAGAATTTGGATCCGCTCATGCCTCTGTTCTATGCTTTTTCTGTGGGCATCCATTGGTCTGTCGGGAAACCTGACGACGCCATCTTAGAATTTCCGAAAGCCATCGAAATGGACCCCAATTCAGGACTCGCTTACTTCCATGTTGGGGTAGCTTATTTTTTGAAAAGGGAAGCCGAGAAGGCGATCGCCGCCTTGTTAAAATCAAAGGAACTAGTGGTTTATTCCGGTTGGGCGGACCAATGGCTCGGCCTGATCCATATCTCTAAGGGCGACAGCGAGAAAGCCGAACGAATCCTGGACGATATGCTGGCGCAAAAGAAAAGCGCGTATGTGTCATCGATGTGCATCGGGTGGTTAGCGGGAGCCCTGGGGAATTTCGATAGAGCTTTTGAATATTTTGACAAGGCTCGCGAAGAGCGTGACACCCTGATGCCGTTCGTTCATATCTTTACCAAAATATTTGTTCCTGAAATTCAGAAAGATGCCAGGTTCAAAGCTCTGTTGAAAACGTTGAAGCTTGATGAAGATACCCCAAAACGCCTTCAAAACTTTTAACTATTGATATTAACCCCCCTGCCCCCCTGAACAATCAAGGGGGATTCGTGGGCGTCAGATGCCGAAGACGCCTTCCTGATTTTTTTAGTGATATTAACCCAAGTTCGACAGTTGGCATGGTTAACTCTTTTATTTTCAACAAAACTATC
>CAZIDN010000061.1:0-21501 GCA_964537875.1 uncultured Eubacteriales bacterium | reverse complement strand
ACTCTTTCCTTTATATATGTGACTTCTTCTTTGAAGTCAATTCAGGCTCAACCTGCGCCCTTTCCCTTGAAAAGGAGACATGATGTTTCCCCTGTTTGAACTGCCGGAGCGCATGTTATAATGGTCGATATCCGAGGTTCCCATGGCATCCGTTCAAAATAAGGTCAAATCTTTAGCCAGAACATATCGCCTCCGCGTCATTTACGCCTTTGGCAGCCGGGCTCAAGAGGCCAAGAAATTGGCAGAAGGGAGTCGCAAGGCCCTTCGGTCTACTTCGTCCGACCTGGATATCGGCGTACTGCCTGCAGGCCGCTTGAGCGTCGAGGCCAAGGTCCGGATCGGCCTTTCTCTCGAGGATATTTTCGGCGTCTTACGGGTGGATGTCGTCGTCCTTTCCGAGGCCCCGCCTTTTCTGGCCTTTGAGATCGTCCAGGGAGAGATTCTCTACGCAGAGGACCCGGATTTTGAGGCTGAATACCAGTTGCACGTCATGAGAGTGGCTTCAGACCTCCTGCCTTTCGAGCGCGAAAAGAGGGCGATGATATTGGAGGATCGGAAATGACCAAGGGCAATATCAGCGATGCGGTCATCAGCCAGAAAGCCTTGTGGGTTCGCCGGATGGTGGCGGCGTTGAGGGAATTGCCGCTTCAGAACAGACAGGAATTCCTAGGTGATCCACGAAATGTCGCCGCTGCAGAATCCTATCTTCGCCGCGCCCTGGAAGCCCTTTTCGATATCGGGCGCCATATCCTGGCCAAGGGGTTTGCTCTTCCCACATCCGAATACAAGGAAATCTCAGAGGGGCTCTACGAGAGGAAGATCCTCGGGGCGGAAGCGAAGGAGCTCTTGAAGAGGATGGCCGGGTACAGAAACAGGCTGGTCCACTTCTATCACGAGGTCGGGCCGGAGGAGCTCTACGAAGTCTGCACTCTTCACCTCGAGGAGGTCACCGCCCTTTTGGATACTCTTCTGAAATGGCTGCGACGGAGGAAAGCGGCCACGAAGTGACGGCGACGGGGAAACTTGGCTGCGCTGTCTAGAAAATTCCCCCTCCCCTATTTGATTTCCTATTTGATCGTGGCGGGGAAGGGGCCGATCGACCAGCCCTGAGGGCCGCGGATGAGGGCCTTCTGGGTCAGCTTCTTGCCCGCGACTTCGAGCATAACCACATACTCGCCCGGGTCGACACGGCGGCGCCAGCCCGCGAAATCGAATCCCGCCGGCCGCTCTCCTTCCCTTTTCGGCCGCATGTCCCAGATCACCGTGTTAAGCCCGGCCTCGCCCTTGCCCTCGAGCTCGCGGATGATTTTGCCGTAAGGATCGGTGATTATGACCTTAACCTTGTCCGCTGCCTTCGCTTTTAAGAAATAGCGAATCACGACGTCATCCGGCTCATTCGGGGTGAAGAGGTGGCTATCGCCCAGGAGCTGATAATTTCCGATCGCCGTGGGCTGTCTCTGGACTCGCGGCTCGATGGCGAATAAATAAGCGTCCTCACTCAATAGCTTCTCGCTCCATTCCTGGAGATGCGTGATGTCCGCCACCCAGAATCCGCGGCCGTAGGTGGCAACAACGAGGTCATTCTCCCGCGGATGGATGACGAGGTCCGTGACCTTGGCCCAGGGGACAGTCTTGACCGGCTGCCAATTCCGGCCGGCGTTGAGCGAGACATATAAGCCATGGTCCGTGCCGGCGAAGAGCAGGTCGGCGCTTTTATGGTCCTGGACGATGACGTTGATCGGCTTGTCCGGCAGGTCGCCGCTGATCGAGACCCAAGTTTCACCTAAATTTGTCGTCTTAAAAAGATAGGACTTGAAGATGTCCTGGCGGAATCCCGTCTTGGCGACGAAGGCGGTCCCGGCATCATGAGGCGAGGCGAAAACACGGCTGACCCAAAGCTCCGCGGGACCGCCGGCCGCGGCGATTTTCGCCGTGCAATCCGTCCAGGCGGCGCCGTGGTCTTTGGTGACATGAACCATACCGTCGTCCATGCCCACCCAGATCAGGCCCGGTTTCAGCGGAGATTCCGCGACCGTCGTGATCGTGCAGAAAGTAATGTTGCCTGCGCCGCCCTGCCTGGATTTATCGTTGCTGGTCAGGTCGGGGCTGATTTCCTCCCAGTGGTCGCCGCGGTCGAGCGACCGGAAGAGAACCTGAGCGCCCGTATAGACGATGGCGCTGTTGTGGGGCGAAAGCATGATCGGGGGCGTCCAGTTGAAGCGCAAAGGCTCCTGTTCCTTGCCCCGGCGAGGGGTGATCGGCGTCTGGACGCCGGTCGTCTGGTCGAAGCGCCACATGGTCCCGAACTCGCGGTTATTATAGATCCAGCGGCTGTCGGTGGGATCGATACAGTTGTACATCCCGTCGCCGCCGCCCACCGTCACCCAGTCAGTGAGCGAGATCTCGCCGTCCTGGCTGTTCGACGGGCCTTTCCACGAATCATGGTCCTGGAGACCGCCGTAGATATTGTAAGGGTCTTCCATGTCCACACCGACCGCGTAGAGCTCACCGAGCGGGATGTTGTAGTAGTGATGGCAGGTCTTTCCGCCGTCGTAAGAGACGTAGACGCCGCCGTCGCTGCCGAAGATCAACCGGTCGGAGTCGAGGGGGTCGACCCACAGGGCGCGGAAGTCGCCGAACGCTTTCTGGAAGACGCCGTTGGGCGGCCAGCTCAGGCCGGTCCACTTTTTCCCGCCGTCCATCGTGCTCACGAGGGCCTGTCCGGTGCAATAGACTTTATCCGGGTCGTGCTGGTTAATGCGAAGCTGATTGAACGAGTACGGCGCCTTGTCGAAGGCCGATTCCTTTCCGGCGTTGATCTTCCGCCAGCTCGTCCCGGCATCATCCGTACGGTAGACCTCGACGCCGACCGAGCGGTCGCCGGGCTCGACGCCGCGGCGCTTGTCTTGATCGACTTCAGCCTTAGTGGGGGGCCGCTTATTGGCGTTTTCGACGATGGCGTAGAGAATGCCGGGATTCTTTTGAAAGATATCGAACCCGATCCGTCCGAGACGGCCCGTGGGCAGCCCGCCGCCGAGGCGCGTCCAGGTTTTCCCGGCGTCGGTCGTCTTATAGATAGCGCTCTCCGGACCTCCCGCTTCATAATGCCAGGGCAGTCGGGTTTTTTCGTACATCGCGGCATACAGGATGTTCGGGTCCGACTGAACCATGGCCAGGTCGATGGCCCCGACCTTCTCGTTGATGAAGAGCGCTTTCTTCCAGGTCGCGCCTCCGTCAGAGGTCATGAAAACTCCGCGATCTTCGTTGGTAGAAAACAGGTGCCCCATCACGGCCACATAGACGATGTCCGGGTTCGCGGGATGGATGATGATGCGGGCGATGTGCTGCGAGTCCCGCAAGCCCTGGTGTTTCCAGGTCTTGCCGCCGTCTGTTGATTTATAAATGCCGTCGCCGGAGTTCGAGCTCCGGGCGCAGTAGGCCTCGCCGGTCCCGACCCAGACGATATCCGAATTCGATGGAGCAAGGGCCACATCGCCGATGGACAGCGCCTCCTGTCCGTCGAAGATCGGCTCGAAGGTCGTGCCGTTGTTGGTCGTCTTCCAGACACCGCCGTTCCGGGTGCCGACATAGAGAGTATAGAGGTGCGCCCGGGACGGAGAGTCGGGAACGCCGAAACTTGTCACCCACGACCCCGCCCGGAACGGGCCTAAGTTGCGGAAGGAGAGGCTCTTGAGCAAGGCCTCCTCCGCTTTTTCCTGGGCGATAGTCGAGAGGCCTGATAGGAACATCAATAATGCAAATGCCGTCAAGCCAAGCCTGCAGAGCCTATGGGTTTTCATTTCTCCTCCTTTCTCGACGTCTACTCTCTAATCAGAGAAATATTGTCGCCTGTGAGCTTTTTGTCATTATATATCTATTGATTATTTAATATCCGGGACGATGATGCCGATGATCTTTCTCTCCGTCAGCATCCTGTTGAAGGCCGGGAGGTCAGTCTTGAGCAGGTCATCGAACCGGACCTTCTGCACCGCCAGCCGCTCCTTCAGCACGGCAAACACCTCAAGCTGCTGTTTGTTCGGGGCGAAATCCACACTGTTCCCGACATCTCCGGCGAGCACCGAAAGCTTCATGTAGATCTTCTGGGGATCGCGGAAGGACTTGGTGTCGGCCTCGGCCAGGGTGCGCTGGAAGAGCTCGTATTCCACGAACTGGAGCTTCTTGTCGAATTCGTCGATAGCGCCCGCAACCTCCTTCTCCCCTTTCCCGGCGGCCAGAACATCCTTCAGGTCATAGAGCTGCTTCCGCATCCACTCGAGACGGCTGATCATATCGGAGCAGGTATTGAGTTCGTCCCGGATTTCGAACTGGAGCCTCGTCTGTTCGCGGATATCATCCAGAGTCCCCGCCGAACGGGGGTCCTTCCGGACCTCGATCTTCTCGCTAATCTCCCGGTCGCCGATTCTAATCTTGACGGTGTATATTCCAGGCGGGGCGAGAAACCCGCGGAACCCGGCCCAGGCCCCCCAGCTCAGGAGAGGATACCAGCCCTCTCGTTCCCAGGTTTCGCGGAAGCGCAATTCCTCGACGACGTGCGGATTCCCGGCCGGCTTGGTTCTTATCCTGGTCGGCCTCGCGCCAGGATAGCGCATGTTCCAGGAGAGGCGGTTGATTCCCGGCTCCTTTGTCCCGGGCAGAGTCGTCACCGTCCGGCCCTCCTCGTCGAGGATGGTGACCGTCACGTCGCCCTTGGGGGCGTCCTTCAGATAATAATTGATCAAGGCTTGAGGATTGACCTGCGGCCCGCCGGCGACGCTGTGCAGCCGATAGGCCGGCCGCGGCTTGAACAGGTGGACATCGGACTTGAGGACCTCGTCGTTAAGCTGCTGGAGCGGTGTGATGTCATCCATGATCCAGAATCCGCGGCCGTAAGTGGCAACGACCAGGTCATTGAAATGAGTCTGGACGACCATGTGGTGAACGGGGGCATGGGGGAGGTTGTTCTGGAGCGACAGCCAGCTCTTTCCGTCATTGAAAGAGGCATAGATGGCGTTCTCGGTCCCCAGATAAAGCAATCCCTTCCGGACCGGGTCTTCATGAATCCAGTGGCAATAGCTGAAGACGTCTTTTGGAATTCCGGCGGCCAGCGAAGCCCATGTTTTTCCGTAGTCGGTGGTCTTATAAACGAACGGGTCGCGGTTGTTCATCTGGTGGAAATCGACGGTGAGATAGGCTGTCTCGGCCTCATAGCGCGACGGCTCGATGTTGCTGACCGTTCCCCACGCCGGAAGGTTCGGAATATTTTTCGTTACGTTGGTCCAACCCTCGCCGCCGTCGCGCGTGACATGGATGAGGCCGTCGTTCGTCCCGGCCCAGATGCAGCCTTTCTCGAGCGGCGACTCGGCGACGGCGAACACAACGCACCCGTATTCGACGGCCAGGTTGTCGAGGGTCAGACCGCCCGAGGGCTGCATTTTCGCCGGGTCGTTGGTCGTCAGGTCGGGGCTGATGAGAGTCCAGCTCCGGCCGGCGTCCGTCGTCATGTGGACATATTGGCTTCCCGCATAGACCGTATTGTGGTCGTGCGGTGAAATATGGATCGGGAGGGTCCAGTTGAACCGGAATTTCACTGCCGCGGCGTGGGACCCATAGATCGACTCCGGCCAGACATGGACGGTCTGGACGTGGCCCGTGCGGTAGTCAACCCGCATCAGGTCGGCGTTGTAGCTTCCGCCCCAGACGACGTTGGAATCGACCGGGTCGGGAATGACGAACCCGCATTCGCCGCCGGCCGTCGCTTCCCAGACGGTGTGCGGAGGATCCCATCCTTGCTCTTCCTCCCGGGCCGTGCTCGGCCCCTTGTAGGCATCGCCGTCCTGGCGTCCGCCATAAACGTAATAAGGAATCTGATTGTCCACGGCCACATGATACATCTGGGCGATCGGCAGGTTGACCCGCTGCCAGGTCTTCCCCCGGTTGAGGCTGATCATGGCGCCGCCGTCATCGCTGACCATCAAGCGGTCTGGGTTTTTCGAGTCCGCCCACATGTCATGGGTGTCACCGCTCCAGGGCATGACTTCGGCCGTGGACCCGCCGTCGAGCGTCCGGCTGATGGAGTTGGCGGCAAAATAGACCTCATCTTCATCGGCCGGATTGACCATGATGCGCGAGGCGTAATGCGGACGCTCGTTGAGGAGGCGGTTGTAGCTCACTAACCGCCAGTTCTCGCCCCCGTCCTCGGAGCGCCAGAGAACGCCGCGGTTGGGCGAGCCAGTCTCGATCAGAGCGTAGACGACGTTGGGATTGCTGGGCGCGACAGCCAGGCCGATTTTGCCGGTCGGCGGGTCGGGCAGGCCGTGGCCGGTCAGGCGCCGCCAGGTGTCGCCCCCGTCAGTGGACTTCCAGATGCCACCGTTCGGACCGCCGCTCTCGCGGCCGTAGGTGTGGATGACGAGCGGCCACATCCCGGCGAAGAGAATCCGCGGGTTTGAAGGGTCCATCGCGATCTCAAAGCAGCCGGTGTTTTCGTCGGCGAAAAGGACATGCTCCCAGGTTTTGCCGCCGTCCCGGGTGCGGAAAACGCCGCGCTCTTTCTGCGGTCCGTAGCAGTGGCCCATGGCCGCCACGAGGACGACATCCGGATCGCGGGGATCGATGGCCACGCGGCCGATTCGGCCGGTATTTTCGAGCCCCATATGTCTCCAGGTCTTCCCGGCATCGGTCGATTTATAAACGCCGTTGCCGATCGAGATGTTGCTGCGGACGAAGGCCTCCCCTGTTCCCGCCCAGATGACGTTCGAGTCGGAGGCAGCGATGGCGATGGCGCCGATGGATTGCGCCGGCTGGCCGTCAAATATGGGCTCCCAAGTGTTCGCCCCGTCTGAAGATTTCCAAATCCCGCCGGATGAAGCGCCGACGTAGTATGTTAGCGGGTCGCCGGGGACGCCGACTACCGCGGCGGCGCGGTTTCCCGGAGGCCCGATATGCCGGTACCGCAGCGCCTTATAGATGTCCGGGAAGATCGTCTGCCCAGTTGCCATAGAACAGGCCATCAGCACAATGAAAATAGTCAGGGTCATGAAATGGATGTCTTTCCACCCTGAGCGAGAATTCGGTTTGACCAGGAATTGAACCATAGCATCCCTCCTTGTATCCAGAAGATTCAGATATTAATAAATATTAACAAAAATATAACGAAATTTTGACATCTTTCCGATTAGCACGCAATATTATTCCAAGGGAGGCAGAGATGCGAAAGAAAATGATCGCCTTGATGACTCTGGGATGCTTTATAGTTTTTTCCAATTCTTGCGCGATCTATTCCTGGAAAAAAACGCCGCTTGATTCTTTGAACCCGGAAAAAAGAGAGGGATTAAAAATATCTCAAGCTCAGACGAAATCCGGCGAGCGCATCGAATTTTCCAAAAAACCTCCAACGCAAATCAGCGGAGATCTCATTATTGGAGAAAGGTTCTTCAGAAAGGTCGAAATCAAAAAAACGATATCGTGAAAGCCATCGCACCTCAAAATGAAAAATTGAACTCTTTCCGATGGGGGATCCCAAAACTTATCACTACAAAAAACGGCACGGTTTATAGAGCTCTAATCATCATGGAAAAGAAGGGCTCCCTGATCTGTGACGCCTATGTAGCGATATCGCTTCCCTTATCCGACATTATCAGTGTTTGGCAAAAAAAGCCCAACGTGGTCGCAACGATAATTGTATACGCTTTGCCTGTCGCTGTTGTAGCCGGAATCATAACATTGGGAATTATTCTGTTAAATGACCCAATGGCGTTGAACTTGGGGGGAGTTGAGCAGCGATCTACTGAGGATATCCTCAATAGATTATGCCTGCGCCACGATTTTTTCCTGATCTCCCTCCTCCCGCCCTTGAATATATTTGATAAAGGACTTATTTTTATCTCGTCTTCAAGATTGCAGAGACTCTTGCCAAGAGCACCTCTGCGGTTTCGATAACTTCTCGGGCGCCGCTCGCCGAAAACTTGAGACCGTAATCGGCTTCCTGTCGCAGATACATGCCGTGCTCAAAATCTCGAATCAGAGAGCGTTCGATATCCTGAGCATATAATTCTCTGATGGCTGCCAACAATGCATAATGACTCTTTTCCCGAAAGCCCTTGTTATAAAGCAGGGCTCGCGCGCTATGGAACATCGAATAATAACCCTGAATTGTCGCCCACTTAGATTTCCCGCTCTCGAGCGATTCCTTTGCGTCCTTGAGATCATTTTTTGCCGCCGCTATCTCTTTGAGGACGAGTTTGCGGTCAGCGCGTATCTTCATCAATTTGCGTTCTTCAAGCAGCTTCCGAACTACAAGACTCACGTTTTCTCCCACAAGATGACCCCCCGGTCTATTCTTTCAAAAAGCGGCTTATCTTCCCTTTTCATTTTCACGAAATCTTCCATGTCAAGGACGATGGGCGAGATTTTTCTTGCGCTCTTCCGGTTGAACCGGCTTACGCTGTCCATTAGGGACGTTTTTTCATCCGTAAGGATAAGGATATCGATGTCGCTTTCACTGACGTCCGTCCCTTCGGCGCCGCTTCCGAAAAGGATTATTTTCTTCGTCCACTCCTCGTTTTCGGCGACGAAGTCTCTGAGTGCCCAAACGTTTCTCAGGATCTTAAGCTGTTTCACAACCGGATTACTTTCATCCAGTCTATAGAAGACCATCCGGCCTTTCTTGGTTCTGATCAGCAGCGCTAGCTCGGCAAGCCGCCGGAGAATTTTGTTCGCAGAACCCTTGCTGATATGCGCGTTCCGGATGATTTCTCGCTCGTGGAATTCAGCCACCGGGTTGACGAAAAAGAACTCCAGAACTTTTAAAGTCGTCGGTGTTAAAAAGTCTAATATTTCGGGCATATGCTCGTTTTTTTATACTGATAATATAATGAAATCGATCGCCGCATGTCAATCATCGGCATTGCCTGAGTGTTTATTTTCAGATAATCCTTCATCCATGTCATATAATCCGCTTTTTCTTCGAATGACTATGGCCTCTTGGTCCTTTATCAATAAGCTTCCCCTTCTTGTAAATTTGGCGTTATTTACGGATCCTTCTGAAAAATTTGTCGCTGTCTTTTTTTTGCCGGACGGCCGGGACAACGACCTCTCCTTCCTTGATCCGATAATAAGCGCGAAAATCTCCGCTTCTTAACCGATAGAGCGGCGGGGTATAGCCCGACAGTTTTTTTATCCGGGGCTTACCAACGGGAAGAGGACTTACCCGGAGGTACGAAGCAATATCCCTACAAACTTGAAGTGACAGCCCGGGATCCAAGCATGCCGAATCCACCTCCTTCTTATCAGACGAATTCGGCTGCCGCGGCCTCTCACCCAGGGAGTCTGGAAGTATCCGGGACACAATATCAATTCCCTTCATTCAGCTTCATTTTCAAAACAAGCCTCCCGCCGATTCTTCCGCTACCATTGTAATAATTTCATCTATGAATTCCCTGGCTGTCTTAATCGCCGATTTTGTTTCAGAGACTGTCGCGTGATTTTGCGAATCATAGATAAAATCATGTCTTTTTCTCCGCATTCGGTTGAATCGCAGCAAGAGGTGCAGTCAATAAATCTTTTTTAGCTCTTTTTAGTTGATTTTTTATCTGTTCGAGATCTGGGCTTTGTTTTTTTATAAGATGATCCTTCAGCAGTCCTTGGTAATTCATCCTCTCCTCCAATGAGCATGATCACATGGTCCTTAAGTATTCCCAATAGAAATGGGTCCTTGCGCCGGGCACTTTCGAGAAAGCTTTTTAGCGAATAGAGCTTATAATTGATTTCCCGCTTCAAGTACTCCTCGAGTTTTCCGAATTCTCGAATAATCAGATCTTCGTCGGGAGCACCTACGATAACAAGATCGATATCCGAAAGGTAATCTTCCTTGCTCTTGGCAAACGATCCATAAAGAAAAGAAAAATCGATCCGGCCGGCTTTTTCGAGGACTTCTTTGATGCTTCCGATAACCCCAATCGTTTTAGAGACGATACTTCTGTACTCTTTATAAAGGGGATATTCTCTGTTGGCTCGAAAATACCTCGCGTTGGCCATATATTCGCTTTGCAAAATTCCTTCACGCTCCAGATCATAAAGAGTCCTTTGAAAAACGCCTGGCTTCTTGGCCAGGATCCTCCCTATCTCCTGGATAAAATATTGCTGGTCCGGGTTGGTGTAGAAAAGCCGGAGCAGCAGCGCTTTATTTTTCGAGAGTTTTAGCATTGCCGTGATCCTTATATATAATTTGCATATAATTATATGCATTTTATATATAGGTCTCAAGCCTCTAATAAAAAAGACGCTCTGGAGATCGGTGCTATCTCATTTGAATTCAGGGAGGCGAAGTGAAGCTGTTAATCCCATTTGACGGTCTGAATGGAGAATTTTTTCGAGTTGATATATCATATGCCCGGGTGAAAGAGATGAAAGCCGAAGAAAAAACAATCGATCGGAGAGACGCCCTCAAATGGATCATCGGCGGGACCGCCCTGACGGCCGCCTCGGTGGCTGTTGTGACGGAGCTCGCCAAAAAGCGGCCTCTGTCGAGGCTCCTCCCGCTGGAAAGGACGATCGGCGAGACGGCCATCCCGATACCGGATTCGTGGTACAGGACGCTTGACAGAGTGAGCGTCGACTCCTTGCCCCTGGATAAAGGCCGGATCGACTCGTTGCCGATGCATCCTGTCGACGACAAAGGCTACTGCAAGACCGGCGCTGCAATCCAAGCGCAAAAATACGGGCTGACCATTCCCGACCTCTATGAGCATCTCAAATCGGACTTTCCCTCGGCGGGCGCACGAATCATGGCCAGGTCCACCGACTGGTACGCCGTCGTCCCGGCTGAGTCGGAGAAGGCCTACTTCTCCGCCAGCAAGGACAATATTCCCAGGGAATATTGGAGCGGCGACGGGTTTGAGCAGGCCAGAAAAATCAGGGCGACCCCCTACGGCTGGTTCATCCACGGCGGCGCCGAGGGAGGGCAGGCCTGGAAAGATTTGGCGGATCTATGCAGGATCGAGGCGACGAAGGATGATCTGGTACCGGGGGCTTACTTTGTGGGCCCCGACGGCGGCATCATAAAAAGAGAAAAGTACGACATCAGCATGGGCAGCCTGAATAAGCTTGTCCTCACCCTGGTGGGGAACAGCGTCACGGCAAAAGTCCCCTACTCTAAAATCCAAGCTCTCTGCGAAAAGAATAGAATCCCCTATAAGGATTCCGGAGAGACTCCGGCCATTCTTGTCAGGAAGCTGTTTGACCTGGCCGGAATGAATTCGGAGGGAATGGCGCTCATCTTATACGCCAACAACTATTCGGTCAGCGTCCCGCCCTGGCGCCAGGACGGGCTGACCATGTTGTTTGATGAACGCTATTCTTCCTTCGGGGCCCCGACCAAGCTGATCGGCAGAGAACTCAACAAGGCCGGCCAGATCAACGGCTTCTACAAAATAGAAGCTTTATGACACCGTTCATTTTACTGATCTGTCTGCTGACGGGCTCTTGGACACCCGCCGGGCTATGTCCGGAAGACCTGGCATCGGCGGATGATCTCGAGCCAATTCAGCAAGCTCTCCGCGAACGGCTCCGCTCGACGGTCAGCCATGGGCCCATCGAAGCCGCCGGCGAAATTATTCTGGCCCCCGATCTCCTTCTTCTATTCTACGGACAGCGGAATTTCCGGCCGGCCTGGATTCAGCCAGAAGGCTTGTCGCCCCAGATCCAATCGTTGATTGAGGCGATCGAGCTGGCACCGCTCGAGGGCCTCACCGCCTCGGACTATCATCTGGCGAAAATCGAGGACCTGGGCAGGACGGCCGAGAAAGGGTTGAAGAAAAGGAAGCCGGCCGCGGCCTCGATGGCAGCCGATCTCGAGTTGCTGTGCAGCGACGCGTTTTTCACCTTTGCCTCCCATCTCAGTCAGGGCAAAGTGGCCCCCGAAACGTCCGAGGCCGCCTGGCAGGGAAAGTGCATTGACGAAAACCTGGTAAAAATATTGGAGAAGTCGCTGGTCTCGGGCGGAATCGGAGAAACGCTCCAGAGCCTGCTTCCTCCGCATTCATTTTATGGGAACCTCAGGAGAGCTCTGGAACACTACCGCAGCTTGGCTAAAAAGACAGACTGGAGACTTCTCGCCCCGACTTCTCCCCTCCAAAAAGGCGATCAAGGGAAGGAGGTCAGGCAGGTTCGAGACCGTCTTCTTGTCTTGGGTGACCTCAACAGGGAGAATAAGAAACCAAGAGATGTCTTCGATGACGCCCTGGAATCGGCTCTCCGCGATTTTCAGGCGAGGAACGGGCTCGAGGTCAGCGGCATACTCGACCCGCCCACCTTGGCCGCTCTCAATCTTCCTCTGCAGGAAAGGATCCGCCAGGTCGAGGCCAACCTGGAACGCTGGCGCTGGATGCCGCACGACCTCGGAGAGCGTTTCATCTACGTCAACATCGCCAATTTCGAGCTCGAGGTCTTCGATGATTGGCGGAGAGCCCTGACCATGAAGGTCGTGGTCGGAAGCGAGGCCTGGCAGACTCCGGATTTTTCGAGCCAGATGACCCATCTGATCATCAATCCCTACTGGACCATCCCCATTCCCGTCCTGCTCAAGGAAACGGTCGGCTATATCCTCCAGGACCCCTGCTATTTCCGCAACAACAAGATGCTCATTCTACGGGGGACGGGAGACGAGGAGGTTGAGGTCGATCCGACGAGCATCGACTGGTCCAGACTGAGCGAGAAAAACCTGAATTTCCGGGTCCGCCAGGAGCCTGGCCCCCAGAATATCCTTGGCCGGCTGAAATTCGTCTTCCCGAACGAGTACGAAATTTTTCTCCACGACACACCCTACCAGGAAGATTTTGCCAAAACCTCACGTACGTTCAGCCACGGCTGCATCCGGGCGGAAAAGCCGATCGATCTCGCCCTTTATGTCTTGCGGGGAAAACCTGGATGGGACCTGGAGAGTATCTTGACCGCCATCGATGCCGGTGTCGAGCGGACGGTCAAGCTGGTTGAGCCGATTAATATATATTTTCTTTATTGCACGGCCTGGCAGGAGGACGATGGGATGATCCAATTCAGGCCGGACGTCTACAAGAGGGATGCCAGGCTTATGGAGGCCCTTGGCCAGATACCCCCGCTCCCTCAGACTCCAAGAGAGAATCCCCCGGCTATTCAGGGCAGATCGAAGTCTTTAAAAGCCGATGAAGACACGGCACGTCGCCAATCCTATTTTCAGGAGGAATAATGAACTCAGGTCAAGCCGCCATTACGTTTCTAGCTCTATTCATTGTCTCGACCATGGGAATCCGGCTGACAGCCCAAGAGGCCGTCGTCGTCAACCTGCCGGCGCCGCAGATGACGGGCGGCCGCCCGCTCATGGACTGTCTGAAAGCGCGGGAGTCAAGGCGGGAATTTGGGCCGGACAAAATCTCGCCACAGATCTTGTCCAACCTTCTCTGGGCGGCGAACGGAATCAACAGGCCCGATTCGGGGAAGCGCACCGCGCCCTCGGCGGTCAACTGGCAGGATATCGATATCTACGTGGCCACCGCCGATGGACTTTTCCTTTACCTCCCGAAGGAACACGCATTGAAAAAAATCCTGGGCGAAGACGTTAGGGCCGCCATGGGAACGCAGGATTTCGTCAAGGACGTCCCCCTCAACCTCATTTTTGTCTCCGACTATGCAAGGCTTCCCAGGGGCACGGATGAGGATAGACGCTTTTATTCGGGCACCCACACCGGATTCATCAGCCAAAATGTCTATCTTTTCTCCGCTTCCGAGGGGTTGGCCACGGTCGTCCGCGGGCTGATCGACCGGGAGGCGATGGCCAAGGTGATGCAGCTTCGGCCCGAGCAACACATCACCTTTGCCCAGTCTGTCGGCTATCCGAAGAAATAAAATTTGTAAGGATCATTTGAACAAGGCCATTTTCCCATGATTTCTGGTGCCAGCGAATCAGGGCCGACGCCGCCTCATCGCACGCTTTGCCGGCAGCCTCACCACCCTGATTGGTTACGACCAAGACGGCGAAATCGCGCCGTGGCGCCAGCCAGGCCACAGCATAGTTCATAGTGTTGCTGCCGGCATGCGTCAGCCCGGAACCGTCGCCCCAGTCTCGTTCCACGACCCGCCATCCCGGCGCGTAGTCGCCACCGAAGGGGGGCGTATGGAGTTTCTGGTAGCTCTCCGGTTTCAACAAGGCTTTCTCGCCGCGGGCGCCGCGCAATTGATCTGCGATAAATAATGCCCATTCCCCCAGAGAGCAGTGGACCCGGCCTGCCGGACCCATGACGGGAGGATTGTCCATATCGGGTCCGTTTCCTTCGACGGGCCGGCCGTCCGCCGTGTGTCCCCACGGCTGGTCAATCTGCCCCGGCGTGCCCACCCCGCCGAATCCTGCGCTCTTCATGCCCAATGGCTCGAAGATCATGTTCTTCATCAGTTCTTCCCACGAGGCCTCTGCCGCCTTCTCCGCGATTGCCCCTGCGATGACGTAGCCCAGGTTGGAGTAAAGATATTTTGCTCCCGGTTCAGAGAGGGGTTTTAACACGGCCGCTGACTTGAGCGCCGCCAAACGCTGTTCCCTGATTGTGCCTGCCCGTGGCAGAAGGCCCCACAGAAGATTGGCTGGAAGTCCGGCCCGGTGCGAAAGCAGATGCAGGATTGTAATTTCTTTAAAAGCTGAAGCCCACGAGGGAGCAAGATCCGGAAATGCCTCCTCAATCGTCGTCTCCCATTTCAACTTGCCCTGCTCCACCAGCCTGCCGATTAGAGCGGCGGTCATCGCCTTTGTGTCCGAGCCGATGTGCCAGAGGTCTTCCATGGCTACGGCGAGATCCGTGCCGGCTTTGCGTACGCCCACCGCCCCGATGGCTTCCAGTCCTCTGCCGGTCACGATGGCGCCGGCCAGGGCGGGCACTCTGTGCTTTTGCCGGATCGGCTCCAATAGATCATCGACTTTCTTAAGTGCCGTAATATTTTGGCCGGCCAGGACGGGTATGGCTGAAAGCAAATACAATATGAATATTGAAGTGGTGAGCCGTTTGGGCATCGCTATTTCCTCCTGAATTCAAGTATTATAAAATGTTTCGCTGCAAAACGAAAACGGATGACAGCTTTCCGTTTTGTCAAGTTTTACTGATTTTTTTCCTGAACATAAAGAAAAAGCCCGATGGGATGTCAGATCAAGCCAAAAATGGGGAAAGACGGCCTAGAAGCCGCCGGCAGGAAATCCTTGACACTCCTTGGCAAATGATATATTGTATATACAGATTCTATATTGGAGCCGGGCATGGAAACACAGATGATCATCCGCATTGACCCCGACCTCAAGGGCCGCCTGAGCCGTCTCGCCCGGGCTGAGGGAAAAACGACCAGCCAGATGGTCCGTGAGCTCATCCGCGATTATGTCAAGGAGAGAGACATCGGCGCATATATCGACGGCCTGTGGGACCGAATTGGCGAAAAGCTCGCTGCTCGCGGAGTCCGCCCCGCCGATATTAAAAAGATTGTCGCCGCTACGAGAAAAAGCCGCGGATGAGAGTCGTCATCGACACCAACGTCTTCATCTCCTCGTTTTTCGGAGGGAACCCGCGGAAAGTCATCGACCTCTGGAAGGCAGGTGAGATCACGCTCTGCCTATCGCCCGGAATCATCGAAGAATACCTGACTGTGCTTCGGAGAATGGGGCTCGAAGAAGAACGGGAGATCGGCGAACTCATCGACCTTTTCGCCAGAGGAATCCATCTTCTCTTTACGACAAAGACGCCCGTCCTCCAAGTCGTCTTTGCAGATCCCGCCGACGACAAGTTCATCGAATGCGCTGTTGCCCTTCAGGCGGGGGCGATCATCACAGGCGACAAATCCCTGATGAAGATCGGGAATTATATGGGGATCAAGATCCTCAGCCCCGGGGAATTCCTGAAATCCCTGCCCAAGAAGATCCCCTGACCTGGACCGGAACGACGAACCGAAAGCCCGGAGAGCAAAAACTCGACGGCTCTTACCGTCCGCGACACCAGGAAAGAATCGCACGTGCGGACCAAGGAAGGCGCTTCGGTGCAGCCATCCACAGCCCGCGGCGTTGTATCCTTGCCTTGACCTATGTTAATGTGTGATATAGACCAGACGAAAAAATCGGCCGATTGATTGAAGGAAAGGAGACCAGATGAAAAGACAAAAAGGCATGGACAGGAGAGGCTTTCTTAAGATGTCAACTCTCGGTATGGCCGGGGTGGGCACGATTCTCGTTCCAAAGCCATCCTTTGCCGGACAAGACACGGGGACGGAATTTCCCAAGGTCAAAGGATACCGGACCCTGGGGAGGACCGGATTCAAGGTGTCGGATATGGGGATCGGGACGTCTTCAGTGTATCCCGCCGCCATCATGGGAACCGTCCTGGACGCGGGAGTCAATTACATCGACACGGCCGAAGGGTATGGCCGGACCGCGGCCGAAAAAAGCGTCGGAGAAGCCATCAAGGGGCGGGACAGGAAATCCCTCTTCATCACCACGAAAGTTCCGATGAGAGATGTCACCAGCAAGGAGCAGGTCGCGGAAAAAGTCGCCCAGTGTCTGCAGCGTCTCCAGACCGATTACGTGGATTGTCTCATGATCCAGGGGACACCGACGGTCGAATCGTTAAAAGATGAAAACTTCCATCAGGCGGTGGAGCAGCTCAAGAAGGAAGGAAAAGTGAGGTTCATCGGAGCCGCCAGCCACGGAAGCCGGGGTCCCGGGCAGGGAGAGCCCATGGAAACAGTGCTTCTCGGGGCCATCGACGACGGCCGGTTTGACCTCCTGCTCTTTGTCTATAACTTTATCCAGAGAGAGGCGGGCGAACAGGTTCTCGAAGCGGCGGCCAAGAAAAACATCGCCACCACGATCATGAAATCCAACCCCCTGGGGAGATACTTCGAGATGAAGGAACGGGTCGAGAAAATGAAAAAAGCGGGCGAACCCGTTGACGAAAAGACCCAGGGTTCCATGACTCAGATGGAGGAGACCGCCAAGAAGGCGGAGTCTTTCCTGCAAAAGAACAACTTGAAGGACCCGGGCGAAATCAAGGCGGCCGCCCTGAAGTTCGTACTCTCCAACCCCCAGGTCCACACGTTGAACCTGGCTTTCAACAATTTTGATGATATCCGCAATAACCTCATACTCTCCGGTTCCGGGTTGCGGAGGACGGACCAGAGCTTGCTGGCGGCTTATAAGGAGGAATGCGGCGAGCTTTACTGCCGGCACGCCTGCGGCATCTGCGAACCCAGCTGTCCCCACCATGTTCCCGTGAATACCATCATGCGCTACAGCCACTATTTTGAAGCCCAGGGCAGCGAAAAATTCGCCATGGAGAAATATGCCCGGCTCGAGACTCCCAAGGCGGATCACTGCCGGAATTGCGCGGGTTTTTGCCAATCGGCCTGCCCGTATGGAGTTCCCATTCAGGGATTATTGAACATCGCCCACGCCCAGTTGACCTTGGTGTAATCACGTCAGGTTCACCCGGGCGATTGCTTCGCCGCGGGCCTTTTCTTATAGGCGCGTTGTTCTTCCTCGATCCTTTTTAAGAATTTCTCGCTGTCTTTTCTAGGGCGGACAGCCAGGATGACTAAATCTCCTTCCTTAAGTCGGTAATAAACCCGAATGTCTCCGCTTCTCAGCCGATAAAGCGGCGGATAAAAACCCGCTAATTTTTTTATCCGAGGCTTCCCGATCGGTGTGGGATTGATCTCGAGATAAGAGGAGATATCCCTGCAGACCTGGAGAGAAACATCTCTCTCCAACCGCTCCAGATCGCGCTCCGCCGGTTCGGCGAGGACGATCCTAAATTTTTTTGCCTGCACCGCTTCTTTCCAGCTTGGCGATAAATTCCTCAATGGGAACGCCGCCGGATGCGAGATAGCTCTCCCATGCTTCAGCGATTTTTCTCTGGAACTCCGGGTCGTTCTCAATCAGATAATCCTCCAGATCATCTTCATCGATATGGTGAAGGACGGCCGCCGGCTTTCCATGGGCAGTGATGATGATATCTCCCTTTTCCGCCGCCTGGAGAAGCTCCCGTGTTTTCTGCTTGAGCTCTTTCATGCCCGCAAATCTCATTCCAGTCCTCCGCAAATAGTTACACAATAGTGTAACTTATCTCGCGGCCTCTGGTCAAGTCCTCTAAAATTTCTTCTTAAGAATAGACCGAGGCGAGGCTACGCTTTTCTCATTGAATCTAGTGTAAAGTCATTTTTTACTATGACCGGTGAACAGCTCTTAGCCTGAGATATTTATGAAATGAGCAGAGAAAAAAATCTCTCTCCCTGGACGGGAGAGGGTCGGGGTGAGGGTGACATTAAGAACATCCCCCTCCCCTCCATCCCCTCCCGCCGCGGGGAGGGGTTATGCTTTCGCATTTTTTATGAATAGATCAGGCTATGGAGACGGCGACAAATCGGGTGTCTTTTACATAAAGAAAAGAGAAGCGCCGGCGACGGCCAGAACGGCGCCGAAAATCTCTTTCGGCTTGACCCGCTCATGGCCAAAGATGACCGCCGGAGGGATGATCAGAACCGGCACCAGGGCCATGAGGGTAAAGGCAATGCCCACGGCCGTGCGCTGGATGGCCATGAGAGCAAACGAGACTCCCAGAAAAGGACCGAGCACGGCGCCGGCCGAAAGATGAGCTAAGGCCCTTCGGTTTTTCAATCCTGCAGCCAGCCTCCCCCACCGATTGAGCATGATGAAAATCAGGAAAAACCCGGCCATTCCGGCGATCACCCGGATCTGAGTCGCGGCAAAGGCATCGTAAGCGCCCATCCCCATCTTGCTGAGCACCATCCCTGCGGCCGTTGCGATGGCCGCACCCAGGGCTAATAAAAGTCCAACCGGAGAATGAGAAAAGCGGATCCCTGTTTGAGCTTTATCGCTCCCGGACTTCCCTACCTCCGAGGTCAGGATGACCAGAGCTACTCCAGTCAGGGTGATTCCCATTCCCAAAAGGCTTTTCGGAGGCAAGCGTTCTTCCAAAAGGAACCAACTCAACACGGCCGCGAACATCGGCGCCAAAGCCTGGATCAGCATGGCCACCCGCGCGCCGACCATGGTGAAGGACTTGAACAGGAAGAGGTCGCCAATGGAAAATCCGAGGATTCCTGAGAGCAGAAGCAGAATCCAGGCACGGCTCGTGGCGTCGGAGGGAAACCAGAGTCCGCGGCGGGCGAGGTTAAAAAGACTGAGGAGCACAAACGCCAGCGGCAGGCGCAATAGATTGACGGTGAGCGACCCGATTCGCCTGCTGGCTGCTTCAAAGAGCTGCGATGAGGCGGTCCAAAAAACGGCCGTGGCCAGGGCGAGGAGTTCTCCAGTGTGGCCAGTCATGGATGCAGTTCCGTCATTTGGTTCGACCGAACTAATACGAGCGCAATAAGTAGTGAGTCATTGCGAGCGACCTTTGGGAGCGAAGCAATCTCTGTCTCTCCAGTGGAGAGTGCTTCGTCACTTCGTTCCTCGCAATGACTCGTGATTTGATACGTTCATATTAAATCCTGCATTTTACTGGATCCGGGATGGAGCATTTTGTTCATAGAGCTTGACCGTAGTCGCAAAATCCCAGCGCCGGCTCTGGTCTGGACGGTAAACGATGTTGACTCCGATGATTTTGTTTGCCGGCCGTCTGGATTCCGGAAGATGGAGGATAACTCGGCGGGGCTTCTGCCGGGCCGGCGGGGACCATTCGACCTCAATCCCTGAAGCTGTGCCGCGGAGGATGAGGCTCAATTCACCGAAGTGCGTTGGGGCCCGCTCGACCCTGATCTCCTGTCCCTCTCCCAACCACCAATCCGGCACGGCGCTTAAAAGATGAAGGTCATCCCCCTGCTCGTGGACAAGCATGTGGCGAAGGAGCAGGGCGTAATTGGCCGCCCCGGTCACGTGAGGGATGGTCTCGTACCAGGCGGTCCGGTCGTTAAAAAAAATTCCTTCGGGAAAGGCATGGGCGGCCGTCGAGTGGAGCAGATACCAATAGAAATCTTCGACGACCTGCTCGTCCAGTCCCCGGTGGAGGCTGTTCATGGTCGTGTAGGCGCCCATGTACGGATGGATGGCAGGCTGTTGGATTCCCGGGTAGCCCCAGCGGATGATCCCTTCGACATAGCCGCCGAGGTGTTCCTTTCGAACATGACGGCTTAAAGCTTCAATCCGCGGGTCTTTCGGGTCGAGGATGGGCACCGGCCAGAGGATTTCCGTATTTCCCCAGTGAGTTCCATCCTTCTCCCAACTGGGAGGGAAATGCGCCAGCCCGGTCTTCTTCCAGGCCGCATCGATGGCTTCTCGATAACTCCGGATTTCCCGCTCGAGCGCGCTCGCTTCTTTTTTATTTCCCAGGGCCGCTGCGGCATCGGCGACACAGACCATCGCCCGCAGGTTCCAGAAATCATAGCCGACGATGTGATTCTTCCCGTCCCACAGATATTCGCCGTCGGCGGGCGCAACGGGAAGAAGCCCGGGAAATCCGGGGTCGGTTGCGGTCTTTCGCCTGGCCTCGATCGTCCAGTCCACAGCCTTCCGCATCCGCGGATAAACGGGCTCCAGCCATTTTTTGTCGCCGCTGATTTTATAGTACTGCCAGAGCACCCAGACGGCCTGGCCGTTGGCGTCCAGCTGGCCTTTCTGAGATTCAAACCGGCCGTCCGGCCTCTGGTGGCTCAAGTAGGAATCCAGGGCCCGGCGCGCGATCCCCATGAGACCGGCTTCCTCGAGCTCCATGACCTGGTAGGCGCCGTCCCGGATGTAGAAAACGTCGTAAAAACCCTCGCCGCCGTGGACTTCCCCATGGTCAAGGGCAATGAGTTGGCAAAGGTGGGAGGCGAGAAAGGCCGCGGTCGCCTTGCGGCAGGGCACGGAGATGTTCGCTCCCCCGGCCATCAGACTTTTCCAATAATCGACGGTTCTTTGCAGCCAGAGCTTCGGATCTTCCTTCAGCCAGGCCCTGGCGTCCTCGGCCGGAAAAAACGGGAAATTCACCCAGCTCTCCCGAGTTTCGCCGGGCCCCAGCGTCCAGGAAAAGTCGTGGTCCACGGTGCCGCCTTTCCTGAGGGCGCCGACCTGTTCCGGGGGCGATTCCGCCACTTTGGCATACTCTTCTTTGGCCGTCCATCTCTTGAATTTGACGCGGGCCGTTGTTTTCTTCTGCCCGGTATTCGAAGCCTTGACGGCAATCCAGGTCAGGAAATTTTCTCCCTCCGCCGGCCAATCGAAGGCCCGTTCCCAATCAGGGACTAGCGGGAGCGGCGTCGCCCAGATGGTGAAATCATAACGGACGTCCGCCGCCGTCGTGGTCAAGAGGACGACAGGCAGCCATCCTTCCACCAGTGTCTTGGTCTGCGCGCGGTTGAGCGGTTCCAGCGGATCGCCGATGAAAATGCTTATCCGGTCCTTTCCCGCCAGGAGAAGCTGATTGTCCGGCGTGATCCGGGTGCCGCGCTCGTAATCTTTCAACCCGACGACATTCCAGCTGTTTCGAAAATAATCAAACGGCT
>CAZIDN010000060.1:0-21647 GCA_964537875.1 uncultured Eubacteriales bacterium | reverse complement strand
AAGCCGAAATCTCGAGGACTGGATTGGCTGGACATGGATTCACCGGTCGCTTACCCCTGATGCGTGTATAAAGTCAGGACGACAGTGTTGACCCGATCCGGATACAAACCCAGGATCGGGATTGAATGGACGGTGCTCTCGTCCTTAAAATCCTTGACGACGTCAATGTCTCCCAGGACTCTGACCTGGACGCTGCATTTCGACTTTGTCTTGAAATCGACAACGGCAGTCAGCGGGGCCAGGCCATAGGGATTGATGGTGATCGTAACACCGGAACTCAATAATCTCGGCCTTTCCCTTGGCGCCTGAGGCAGGCCCATTTTGAAACCGGCAAGGAATAGGACGACCAAGACGAGGAGGAAGAGCCGGCGGGCTTTGGTCTTTCTCATCAATTCGTTTACATTTTCTTTCTTGTGATTATAACACTATGTCCCATTACAATTAGACGCAAACGACAAAAATTTCTTGGCGTCGCCAATAAAATAGGGCCAAATCTCAACAGTCAACGTTTTTTGTTGAATGTTGAGATTTGACCCCGGCCTTTATCCCGGTTTCGGCTTCGTTTCCCTCAGGCTTTATTTTCAAGAGGAGGTTGACAGGAGAGAGGCAATTGCCCATATAATTCGCTCAAGGAGTAAAGTTCATAACTCCATGACCGCGAATATAAAGAAGAGCTAATCTGTAAATTCATTTTAGAGAGGAAATCATCCGTTGGAGAACCGCGTTTTGGATTGATTGCCTGTTTTCGTTTGGGTAGAATGTCTTTGGAGGGGCAATATGAGACGATATGCATTTGCTTTTATAGGGGGCCTTTTTTTTATCTCTTTGACAGTCGCCCAACAGAGTTTCAAGCTCTATCCGGGTGCAAAACTGGATGAGGTGCTGACCAAGGCCGAACGGGACTTCCTCACGGAGTCCATCAAAGAGGGCGCGCCGCTCCCGAAAGGCCAGCAGGTGACCCTTTATTCAACGCCGGATGATTTTGACAAGGTCTGTAATTTCTACAGGGGAATCATAAAAGAGTTTGAGAAGGGAAGATTCAGCAGCAGGCTTTCGAAGGACCAGAAGTTCCGGAGCGCCATTTTTATTTTTGATGGAGCGGCCGACATCCAGAAATCGAAAAACTGGATCAGAGTTCAGCGGCCTTATGTTCCCGAGGATGAGATAGGAGAAGACAATCCCAAAGTGCACGACATCACTGTCATTACCCACTACGAGATCAAATAGCCCAAAGGGCGGCCTTGAGCGCCGACGAGTACTTTCATAAGGGGTTGAATCAATTTGGAATGGTTGATGAATTCGATGGATGAGGCTAGAATATAGGCAATGCTTCCTGTCGAGACGAAGAAACCGACTTCCCGCCGCACATTTTTGAAATGGACAGGGTTCTCCGGTCTGGGGCTGTTTTGGCGTCCGCGTCTGAGCCGCCTTTTTCCCGAGGGAAGCCGGGTATCGTTCCTTGATCAGATCGGTGTCTGCCGATCCCTGGCGGACCAGAAGATCTTGGAGGCCGGCGGATGCACGTATGTCGAGGAGAGCGTCCGGGGTTTTTTAATTCCCGAGGAGCCGGATGAGAAATTTCAGGCTAAGCTTTTGGAGCTCAAGAGCTCAAGGCTCCCGGTCCGGGCCTGCAACGGATTTCTGCCCGGCCAGCTCAAAGCCGTCAGCCCCGAGGCAAAACACGCGGAGATCCTGGTTTATGCCGAGAAAGCCTTTCAAAGGGCCGCCGGCGCCGGGATTGAAACGATTGTCTGGGGAAGCGGCGAATCGCGAAAGATCCCGGACGGGTTCAGCCGGGCCACGGCCGAAGAGCAGTTCTCCGATTTGGCTGGGAAAGTCGCGTCCCTGGCCGGCCGCTACGGGGTGGTCATCGCTCTCGAGCCTCTGAACAGCGGAGAAACCAATTTCATCAACAGCCTCAAGGAAGGAACGGCGGTGGTCGAGGCCGTCGGCCATCCCAGCTTCAAGCTGCTGGCGGACATCTATCACATGCTTCGAGAAGGGGAGACGCCCGATGCCATCGAGACGTACGGCAGACACCTCCGTCATTGCCATATCGCCGAAAAGGATCAGCGGACGCCGCCGGGAACGGCCGGAGATGATTTCAGGCCGTTTTTGAGGGCCTTGAAAAAGATCGGTTACAGGGGTGGAATATCCATCGAATGCCGGTGGGAGAGTCTGGAAAAACAGCTCCCGGCGGCCGTGGATTTTCTGAAAAAACAGATCGCCGAGGTCGCCGAATCTTCAGAGAGAAACAAAACATTTTATTAAAAGATAAAAAAAGGAGCGTGCCATGGGCATATCCCGGAGGAATTTTATGAAAATGGCGGCCATCGGCTCGGCCGGCCTGGCCGTCGATTGCGCCAGCCGGGGGCTGACGGCCGGAAGCATGGGGAGGATCCTCGGCGCCAACGAGCGGGTGAGAGTCGGGATCGTCGGGTTCTCGGACCGGGCGAAAAGCTCGTTGATCCCGCCGTTGGCCCGATATGCCCGTGAATTGAATTTTGAAATCGTCGCCGTTTCGGATCTGTGGAGCCGCCGGCGCGAGGACGGCCTGGCTTTTATCAAAGAACTGACCGGCCAGGCCGTGGCGGCGGCGCGCAACAACGATGAGCTATTCGAGAATGTCCGGCCGGACGCCGTGATCATCAGCACCTCGGATTTTCAGCACGCCCTTCATACCGCCGAGGCGGTCAAGGCCGGCTGCGATGTCTACGTGGAAAAACCATTTGCCGAAACCATGGAAGACAACCGGGCCGCCCTGAAAGCCGTTCAGGAGAGCGGACGGATCGTCCAGGTCGGTTCTCAAAGACGGAGCGGGTCGAACTATATCGCCGCCAATGAATACATCAAATCCGGCAAATTCGGGCCGATCACGATGGTCGAGATGAGCTGGAACGTCAACCAGCCGGGCCGTTGGAGACGGCCGGACCTCGTGGCCAGGCTCGAAGAAACGGACACGGATTGGAAACGGTATCTCCTGAACCGTCCCTATGAGCCCTGGAATCCGAGGAAATATCTGGAGTACCGCTTGTTCTGGCCGTATTCGTCCGGCATTCCAGGCCAGTGGATGTGCCACCAAATCGATACCGTCCATTGGTTCACCGACCTTCCCCATCCCAGGAGCGTCGCGGCCAACGGCGGGATCTATGTCTGGAAAGACGGCCGGGAAAACGCCGACACTCTGACGGCCGTTTTCGATTACGGCCCGCTGGACGATCCCAAGACGGGTTTTCAAGTCGTCTATTCATCCCGGATGCATAACTCCGCCGGAGGGGTGAAGGAATATTATTTCTCAAACGGCGGAAAACTCGACTTGGATAAGAACGTCGTCACTCCGGAAGGCGGGCTGCCGCAGAACGCCGCCGCGGCGATGGGCATGAAGGCCAATCTCCTCGAGGAGTTCAAACTGCCGACGGAATCGGCGGAGACGGCGGCCGACACGGGATCCGATCCCATTACGGCCAATCATATGCGGAACTGGATGGAATGCGTCCGCAGCCGCAAGACGCCTCACGCCGATGTCCTGGCCGGCTACCACCACTCCATCGCCTGCATCATGACCACGGCGGCGTTCCGGACGGGGCAGAGGGCCACGTTCGATGAACAGTCCCAGGAAGTCATGGCTGGCGGAAAAGCCTTCCAGTACTGACAAGGATTTTTTCGCCCTGCCGTGCTTTGGCATCGGTGGTTTGAAAAAGATTCCTCCTACCATATCCAGGGCATCGACGATTCCATCCGGCGCGCCGCCGAGAAGCTGCCCAGGGTGGCGCCGCTTCGCTGCCGGTGCTATAATCAGGCTGCCGACGAGGAAGCAATTTGGAGAGGGAGATCTCCTATGAAATTCACGAACTCAAACGCTGACATTTATGTCCCGGATGGGATCGATGTCGAGAAAGCCCTGGAGCGGACAACCCATCTTGCCATCGGCGCCCACCAGGATGATCTCGAGATCCTGGCCTACCATGGGATTGCGGAATGCTTTGGCCGGACGGACCGCTGGTTCACAGGCGTGGTCCTCACCAACGGGGCCGGCAGCCCCAGGACGGGCATTTACGGCGCCTATACCGATGAAGATATGCAGGAAGTCCGGAGACGTGAGCAGCGCAAAGCGGCCGCCCTCGGCGAATACGCCTGCCAGATCCAGCTCATGTATACCAGTTCCGCAGTCAAGACCGCAGGGAATAAAAATGCCGTCAAAGACCTTCAGGACATCCTGGAGATCGCCCGGCCGGGGGTTCTCTATCTTCACAACCCGGCCGATAAGCACGACACGCATGTGGCCACCCTTCTCAGGTCACTCGAAGCTGTCCGGGCTATTCCGGCCGGGATGCGACCGCAGAAGGCCTATGGTGTCGAAGTCTGGCGCGACCTCGATTGGCTGGCTGACGAAGACAAGCAGGTTTTGCCCGTCGACAAATATCCGAAACTGGCCGCCGCCCTGTTAGGACTTTTCGATTCCCAGATCAGCGGCGGGAAGCGCTACGATCTCGCCACGGCCGGACGGCGCATGGCCAACGCCACCTATTACGCCACGCATGAAACGGACGTCTGTTCGGCTATGACTTACGCCCTCGACCTGACGCCGCTCGTCCGAAATGAGAAGCTGACGGTCCAAGACTTTCTCCTGGAGAAGATCGGAAGATTCCGGGCAGAGGTCCTTTCGCGCTTGGAACGACTGGGCTGAAGGTTATTACGAGCGGTTCCCCGTGGCAAACCACGGCGACCCGCTCGTGAAAAACCCGGATGGGGAGCGAGGCCGTTTCCGGATCGCTTCCCAACATCATCTCCTCCCTTGCCATTTTTAAACCGTAGAAGCCCGCTCGAGCTTCTTCATGATGGAGAACATGAACCCGGCCGAGAGCAGGCAGGCCGCGACAAGGATCAGCCACACCGACCACAGCGGGACCCGCATCCACAGCCAGCCGGCGATGAAGACCAGATTGATGCCGATAGCAGTGGCGGCAAACCAGCAGCCCTGCATGAGGCCCTTGTACTTGGGCGGCGAGACGCGGGACACGAAGGAAATGCCGATGGGGCTGAGAAAAAGCTCGGCGATCGTCGTTAGGAAGTAGGTCGATATCAGCCAATAAACCGACACCTGAGACTCTGGCGGTGCGACCAGGCCGCCCAGTTGTTTGGGCGAGGGGAGGCCGAGCGAGCCGATGACAAGGATGGCGAACGCGGCCGCCGTGATCAGCATCCCGATCCCGATCTTGCGGGGAGCACTAGGCTCTTTCCCTCTTTTATTGAGGGTGCTGAAAAGGCCGATCACGATCGGCGTCAGGGCGACGATGAAGAACGGATTAAAATGCTGGAACCGCTGGGGCTGGAAGGGATTGATCTCCGGGTAGCCGCGGAATCTCATATAGGCGAGCGCCGCGAAGACTATAAAGGCAGCGCCTCCCACGGCCCGGCCAACCGCCGCCGAGCTTTTCTTGATCAAGAAAACCAGCCCGACGGCCGCCAAAAATATCGAGAGCAATCCGGTCAGGTCGAACCAGAGGTTCGTCAGCTTGCCCACATTCGGCACCGTGTAGTCGCGGGCGAAGAACGTCTGGGTGACGGGGCTCTGCTGGAAGGCCATCCAGAAGAAAATGACGATCAAGAAGACCAGAAAGAGCGCCACCAGCCGCTCCTTGGTCTGCTGGGGCGTGAGTATCACCATCTGGGACTTGAGGGCCTCGGATTTTGATTTCTGCTTTTCGGAGATGTCGGCGTGCTTATAATATTTCCTGAAACCCCAGAAGATCAGCATGGACAGGATCAGGCTGAGCAGGGCCACGCCGAACCCGAAGTGATAGGATTTGCTGAGGGCGTTGATATATCGCTCGGAAAAGGACTTCAGGGTTTCGAGGCTCACGCTTGCATCCTGGGCTTGGGCGAGGCCCAGGTATTGGCCCGCCGCGGCCAGCCTGCCCCGGATGAAGTCGTTGGCAAGGGCGGGAATTCTTGCATCATACGTGAAGTGAGAGGATGAGAGGATCCAATTACTCACTTTTTCCGACGCTGTCGGGGCGAACATAGCGCCGATGTTGATGCCCATATAAAAGATGTTGAAGGCGCGGTCGCGGAGCGCGTCGTATTTCGGGTCGTCATAGAGGTTCCCGACCAGGACTTGGAGGTTGCCCTTGAAGAAGCCGGTGCCGATGGCGATGACGGCGAGCGCGGCGATGACCAGGATGAAGCCGGTTTCCATTCTGGTCGGAATCGAGAGCAGGGCATAGCCCAGGAACATGATGATCATTCCAAGGCTTATCGTCCGTCCGTAGCCCAGAACCTTATCGGCCAGCAAGCCGCCCAAGATCGGGAGGGCGTAGACGCTGGACGCGAAAAGGGTATAAACCAGGCTTGACTGGGCTGTGGTCAGGCCGTACTTCGCCTGCAGGAAGAGGACGAAGATGCTGACCATGGTGTAAAAGCCGAAGCGCTCGCCCATGTTGGCGAAAAAGGCGACGAACAGTCCTTTGGGATGACCTTTAAACATCAGAAACCCTCCTGGCGATGATTTCCACCTCCCTTTTATACCGAAGGTGAAAATTGAATGTCAAACGGAAAAAGCGGAGGCTTAATAGGCTTCCAGCTCGGCCATGAGCTCAGAAATGAGCTCCCTGACCGTCACGATCTTTTTGCAGCGGTAGGCATTCTGTCCGCAGAAAATCAGCCCTTGATCGATTTTGCCATAGCAGGCATTGACAAGAGCCAGAGCGATGCAATATTTTGCCTCGGCGACATTGCATGTGGTCAGACATCGATAGGGGCACTTGATGACTTGTTTTTCCTGGACTTCCAGGTCTTTGATGAACTTGTTGCGGATAGCCCTGCCCGGCAAGCCCACCGGGCTTTTGATGATCACGATATCCTCTTTTTTGGCATCAAGATAAGACTGCTTGAATTCTTGGGAGACATCGCATTCGACCGTGCAGACGAATCGGGTCGCTATTTGGACCCCCGAGGCTCCCGCCAAAAGCATCTCGGCAATGTCCTTGCCGTCATAAACGCCGCCCCCGGCGATGACCGGAATCTTCCTTCCATATTTATCCTCATAGGGCTTGATCGCTTCCAGAACATCGGCCAAAAGGATAGGGAGAGAATGCTGCTCGAGTTGTTTCAGTTGGTCCATGGAAAAACCGAGGTGCCCGCCGGCCAAGGGGCCTTCCAAAATAATTCCATCCGCCGTTCTCATGTAGCGCTTGTCCCAAGCCCGCAGCACTAGTCCTGCGGCTCTCCCGGAACTGATGATAGGGACGAGGCTGACGGAACGGTCTTCGACCAACGCCGGAAGCTTGAGAGGAAGACTCGCTCCTGAAACGATGATCTTGATTCCTTCAAGGACGCTTGTCCGGATCAAATCATCGGCATTGCTCAAAACGCCCATCACGTTTATGGCCAGCGGACCGTTCGTCAGGCTTTTGGCCTTGCGGATCTCGGCGATGAGCGCTTCGCGGGATATCCGTTCGTATTCCGTTTTTGCCTTTTCGATATCTCCGAGCCCGACGCTGGCAATGGTCCCAATCCCTCCGGCGTTGGCTACCGCAGAAGCGAGCGACGACAGGGAAATTCTGACCCCCATCGCTCCCTGGACAATCGGCACGTCCGCCGTGATATTCCCGATTCGGAGTTTTGGAATGTTCATGGTTCCTTTCGATATTTTTTCAAGACCAGGCAGGCGTTGCCGCCACCGAAACCGAACGAGTTGGACAAGGCTGCCTGAAGATCAATCTTTTCGGCCCCGTGAATGACATAGTCAAGGGGGCATTCCGGATCGGGCTCTTGGCAGTTGATGGTCGGAGGAATGATTCCCGTGCAGATGCTCATGGCCGTTGAGACAAACTCCGCGGCGCCGGAGGCTGACATGAGATGGCCGATCATGGATTTGATCGAACTGACCTTCAACCGGCGGGAATGTTCGCCGAAAACCTTTTGAATGGCCCTGCTTTCGATTTTATCATTCAAGACCGTTGAAGTCCCGTGGGCGTTGATATACCCCACGTCGCGAACGTGGATTTCGCCGTCCTGCAGGGCTCCCGCCATGGCTCGGACCATTCCGTCCCCAGCCGGCTCCGGAGCCGTGATGTGATGTGCATCGGAGGTGTTGCCATAGCCGGCCAGCTCCGCATAAATCCTGGCTTCCCGACGAAGGGCATGTTCGAGCCTTTCGAGAACGACGATTCCGGCTCCTTCGCCCATGACAAAACCGTCGCGGTTCTTGTCAAAAGGCCGGCTGGCTTTTTCGGGATCATCATTTCTTCTCGACATCGACCGCGTGGCGCAGAAGCCGCCGTAGGCCACGGGCGTGATGCAGGCCTCAGAAGCTCCGGCCAGCATGATGTCGGCGTCTCCTCTTTGGAGGATGCGAAAGGCATCGCCGATGGCATTCGTCCCGGTTGAGCAGGCCACGGAAGGGGCCGAAAGAGGTCCTTTGAACTTAAAGGAGATCGAAACCAAGCAGGCGCACATATTGATGAGCAACTTAGAGACGAAGAAAGGAGGGAGCGATTTGGGGCCTTTTTCGCGAAGCAGGGCATGTCCTTTCTCGATGGTTTCCGAACCTCCGATGCCCGAGCCGATGATCACGCCGGCTCGGTCTCTATCGAAGTCGACCCGATTCAGGCCGGCATCCTGAATGGCCATGGCGGATGCGGCAAATCCGAAGTGGGCAAATCGATCCATGCGTTCTGCCGATTTTCGATCGATCCAGTCTTCGGAGCGAAAATTCCTGACTTCGGCGGCCATTTGAGAGGAAAAATCCGAAGGATCAAAACGGGTGATTCTCGATACGCCGTTCTTTCCGACGGTCAGCCCTTGCCAAAATTCTTCGATGCCCAGTCCAATCGGGGTGACGACTCCCAGGCCGGTGACGACGACTCGGTTCGCTTTCCGACCCTTGTTTGAGGTCTCTGAGCTGCTTCTGGACATCAGATCTTATCCATGCTGGCGATAGAGGTATAGCATAATCGATATTTCCCGTCAAAGGAAAATCCCCTTTTGTCCTGGGAAAAATCAATCAGCCGTGGTGCACGGCTCAGACCTATGGTTGTTTCTCATTTTCCAGTACCGGGGCCATCCGTAGATGTGGGCGAACCCCAGCCTGAGAAAAGAAATCCTGTCGCAGAGCTCCTCGGGAAGGCCTTTGGATGCTCCGAAACATGTTCCAGCGGTTCCGTTCGCGAAGGGGAGAAGACGCGAGGATTCTTGGGCGGTTTGATCAGAAGAATTCTCAAGGGCAGCTCTTGTCGATGGCTCCAGCCGCAGGGGCCGGAAAAGAGAGCTTTTCGAAAACGAGCCGGAAATGCTCCAGAATTTCACGTTCAAAGCAGATCCGATTGGCATTCACCTCGGTTAAGCCGAGGCGCTTCCGGAATTCCCGGTCGATCAGGTAGCGGGGGGCCAAGGAGACATAAAAAGCATATTTTCGGACGCCAAACTCCCGGAATTTCCGGCGCCATTGTTTTTGTGTCTCGATGTAATCCAATGTCCCGCTGCTCTTGGTCATGAGCTGAAAGTACGGTCGGGCATCCTCGACAATCTGATCCACACCATCGGGCAGCCAATGGCCCGGAAACTGTTTCTGCATCAGGGCGCAGATATAGGCATCGGAGTCTCGATCGGCCTGGATGTCGACCTCTTTCTTGTCGATCATGTTTTTCCCAAATACCATCGTCTGCATGTAGAATCGGCCTGCCGGTTTTAAGAGATCATAGACCGTCTTAAAGAACTTGCGGTAAACCTCGTCCTGCTTTCCTGCTTGCCATTCCTTCTTCGAGCAAAATGCTTCAAAGGCACCGATACAGGTGACCGCATGGAACGTTCCGAATCTGTCTGGGGTGATGGCTCGACAGTCCATGAGGTGGACATCCAAACCGTTTTTTTTGCAGGCGAGGGCTTGTCCCCTGGAGAGCGTGACGCCGATCCCTTCGGCGCCCCTTTCTTGAATGGACTTCAAGAAAGCCCCCCAGCCGCAACCCATATCCAGGACCCGAGACCCCTTTTGAACCCGGAGGCTGTCGGCGATATATTGATGCTTGCGTTTTTGGGCCTCCTCTAGCGATAACGAGAAATCTCCGTTGTACAGGGCTCCGCTGAAGTCTCCCGTTTCGCCAAAGGCATAACGAAAAATCCTGTCGATGAGCGTATACGTGTAATCCAGATGTTTTTGATCAGCCATTTGTCCGGCACTTCCTTTTGATCATGATCTGTTTCAGGCAAAATAGGAATCTATTTTTTCCAGCTCCTCCATGTCCCAGGCCAGCGCCATATCTTCAAACAGGATCTTGGCCTTTTTTATGTACTCTTCCGCCGGGATGCCGTCCAATTTACAAAACCGGCTGCCTTTCTCCAGCAAGCGGCGCCCGATCTCCATAAAAGTGCGCGCCAGCTTGATGTCCTCGGCTTTGTACACCACGCCCATCCCCCCGCTGCCAAGCCTGCCGAGAATCTTGTACCGGCCTGCAATGATATTCCCGATGGGAAAATTTTTTTCAGGAATTGAGGTTTGTTCTGAAGGATAAAGAAGGGTGTCATCTAAGACGGGAAGGGGAGCGGCGCATTGGCTGCAATAGCGAGAGCCGGAAGGATTTTGAGTCTCACCTTGAGGACACTTCATCTCCCCTGGCTCCCCAAAAGGATATCAATCTATATGAGAATAGTCAAATCGGCTTGAACCGAACTCATGGGAATGTCCCAATCCGGCTGACGGAGCCTTAAAGGGAGGGAAGTGACCCTGGAACCTTGCGGTTGGCCTGGCAAAAACGGACCATCGTCTGGATGACGAGCTGACAGGATCCGGCTGAACCGTCCTGCCGGGCGAAGGCATCCACGAACTCCAGCAGCTCCGGCGCCGGAGCCCGCTTTCCGTAATCGTGCATGACGTTGACGATCGCCGCGTCCAGGCCAAATTCCCGCGCTTTCGCCAGATAGGCCCGGCACACTCCCGTCCTCCGGCCGGGGAGGTCCCGGACGGCGTTGGTGATCCCGAGCGAGAAGTGGACGCCTCTCATGGTCGGGTCCCGTTTGATTTTGCGGATCGTCTCAAACGTCCGGTACGTATATCCCGGCGCGTCATGGGTCATGGGGATGTCGATCGCCAGCGGAAAAACCGTGGAATCAAAGAAAATGTCTTGAGGCCGAAAGCCGTATGTCCCGGTCGCCGCCCGGAAAATCCTTTGGGCCATGTCGTAGAGCTCGTCGATGCCGTAGTAAGAGCCTTCCGAGCCCGTCGATTTGATGTCGACAAGCAGCCCGATGAATTTAAAAAGATAACGGCTTCGCAGAGGAAGGATCTCGTCCATGGTGTACGTCTTCACGGAATTGAGCAGGGGGACGGCCATAGACGACGGGGCGTCGCGATACCATTCCTCCAGGCCGGCTTTGAGGACCTCCGGCGAGCCGCTGTCCACGCAGACCGGAACCCCCCCGCTGTGATTGCGGATCAACCGGACATAGTCCCGCATCAAGGCCTTCCGCATCTCCAGGTTGCTGTCGCCGAAGGCATCCACGTTCACGTCGATGTAATCCGCGCCGTGCTTGACTTGGGACTGGATCAAGGAGACGATGTATTGAAGCGGCCCGCTCGGCCGGACAATGGCGTCCGGTCCCATGGCCATAAGCTCTTTCATGGCGGCCCCGGGCTTGGGGATGCTGGCGTGGAGGTTTTCGCCGATCAGGATCAGGTCGATTCTTCGGGTATGGTCTTTTTGAAACAGATAATTCAGGAGGGAAGCCGTCCCTTCGAGTGCGGGAAGACGGACCGGATTGACCGCGGTCGCCACTTTTTTTAACCCCTCTCTTCCTTCGCTGGCAGCCGCTTCATAAATCAGCTCGCCGATACAGCGCTCTTCCGGACGATGGGGGCAGTTCCCGTCGGGCTCGGCGTCGCCGCACGGTGGATTCGGCAGTCCTTTTTCGCATTTTCCCAGCGTGCAGAGGCCGAAATTTTCGACCAGGTAGCAATCGCCGCATTCTTCACAGTCGAAGAGCAGGGTTTTCAGGGCTTTCTCCCAGGCGAAAAACAGTTTGTAGAAGATCCCTTGTTCCCGGCGTAGCGACCGGCTGCTTTTGAGGATCGTTTTGACGGCGGCATGCATCCCTTGGCCCGGCGTCAAGAGGGTTCGGTGGAGCAGGTCAAACGTCTTTTTCGAGACGGATGCCTTCGGCCGCGAAGGAGGTCGAGGCCGGCCGTCTTCTTCGTACAGATAATATCCCGGCTTTCCGTCCGGAAGTGTCTTCATGCCGAAATCAAGATTGTCCTCGAACCGCCGCCAATCTCGGCCGATCTCTCCGGCCCGGTTCAAGATCGTCACCAGCCCGTCGAAATCCTGTAGGCCGCCGATATCGACGCCCGCTGCGCCCATGTCCCGATACATCGCCACCTGCTGGGCGGCCCGTTCGATGTGGTCGGCCAGGCTCTCCCGGACGATCTTTTCATAGAGTTCTTTGGTTACGAGACAGCCGGGTAGCTTTTCCTCAAACATCAAGCGTGCCGCGGGTGTCGCCGTGGAGAGGAGATAGACATTTCCGAAGACAGGCGTCTCGAGCGACTTTTCTTGGAAATAGCGGAAAAGCTCTTCGCTCTTGCGCCAGTCCCAACCCATTTGGGTGATGAGGCCGTCCGCTCCGCATTGGATTTTCTTTTCCATTTTGAAGTATTGCTGCCTCTGGGAGGCTTCCGAGTACTTGAACGGGGAAACGGCGGCCAGGATGGTGAATTGATGGACATGGTCAAAATGGCCCGGCCTAGCCCGGCCGAACGATTCATAATTCATTTCCTTGATCCGCTCAATAAGGCCTAGGGAATCGACTTCAAAGACGCCTTTCCCCGAGCAGGGCTTGTCTCCGGTGAGCGCCAGCACGGAATCCAGTCCGAGTTTTTGCAGGCCGATGAAATATGTCTTGATGGCCTCCGCATTGTGATCCTTGCCCGTGACATGCGGAATGACGTCCAGGCCGGCCCATAGATCTCTCATCTCGAGAATCGAAAAGATATCGGCGGGGCTCATCGAGGCGACGCCGTTGGGATTCTGGGGGATGGTGATGCCGACGAACGTGAAATCTTTCGACAGGGCAGCCTTTTTTTGCCCATAGCCTTCGAGGAATCTCTCGAAATTGCTCAAGTCGTGGCTGGCCAAGGGAACGAGCTCGGCGAGGACGAGAAACGGCCGCTCAGCGGCAGGAAGATTGATGAACGTCTTTAGGCTGTTTTTTTCGTTTCCAAGCATGAGCTTTATATGGAAGAAATCAAAAATCACCAGACCGTCTTGACCGTCTCCTCCCAGTTTTCCGGACGCAGATGGCGGAGGAAATATTCCATCGTCAACTTGGTCAAATGTTGGGCATTGTATCCGCCGATGCCATGGCGGTGCTCGGGGTAATACATCATGTCAAAGCTCTTGCCTTCCTTCTGCAGGGCGTCGACGAGATGGATCGTGTTCCCCGGATGGACATTGTTATCGATCGTGCCATGGGCGAGCAGCAGCTTTCCCTTGAGGTTCTTGGCGTAGGTCAGGGCCGAGCCTTTTTGATACCCGTCCTTGTTAACCTGGGGCGTGCGCATATAGCGTTCGGTGTAAATGGTGTCGTAGCTGTGCCAATCGGTGACCGATGAGCGGGCGACTCCGACCGAATAGACATCCGGATAACGGAGAATGGATATGCAGGTCATATACCCTCCGTAGGAGCCGCCGGTCATGCCCACCCGAGAGCCATCTATGGAGGGACGTTCGCGGAGCTGTTTGACCCCGGCTGCCTGGTCGTCGACATCCACCTGACCGAACTTGAGGTAAGTTTCGGTCAGGAATTTCTTGCCGCGGCGTGTCGTGCCCCTGCCGTCGAGCTCCCAGACGATATAGCCGAGCTGGGCGAGCTGCGCTTTGGGGCCCGCGGTCTGGTAGGAATTGCTGTTCCGGTGCGACGGCCCGCCGTAGACTTGGACGTAGAGCGAATATTTCTTGTTGGGGTCGAAGTCGGCCGGCTTGAAAAGGATCCCGTAGACATCGGTCTTGCCGTCGGCCGCTTTGAGCTTGATGAGCTCCGGCTCCCGGAGGCCGAGTTCTTTCACCTTGTCGATGTTGGTCGCGGCCAGCGGCCGGATGAGCTTCCCGTCCGATTGATGGAGATTGACCGTGGTCGGCACGGTGAGCGAGGAGAAACTGTCGATATAATACTTGCCTGCCGGGTCGATGGAAACTATGTGCGTCCCGGGTTCCGAAGTCAGGCGGGTGAGCTTTGAGCCGTCGAATTTGGCCCGCCCGAAATGGGTGTCCAGGCCGACGTTATCGGCGATGGTGAAATAGACCCACTGGTTCTTCTCATCGATCAGCGAGATTCCGCCGGTCTCCCACTCGCCTTTGGTCAGCGTGCTGACGAGCTTGCCTGTGTAATCGTAGAGATAGAGATGCTTCCAGCCCGTCCTTTCAGAGTTCCAGGTGAAATGTTTGTTATCGCTCAGTTGACGGAAGTCATTGTTGAGGTTGATGAAGCACTCTTCCTCCTCGACCAGGACGGTCCGGGCGTCGCCCGTGGCCGGGTTGGCCGCCTTGAGCTCCAAGCGGTTTTGAAAGCGGTTCAGTCGCTGGAAAAAGAGCTCGGTCCCATCATTGCGCCAGGCGATGCGCGTGATGTAGATGTCCGGCGAGCTTTCGGTCTTGATCTCGACGGTTTTCTTGGTGACGATATCGATCACAAACAGCTTGACGGTCGGATTGGCTTGGCCGGCCTTTGGATACCGCTCGAGCTCCAGGGCGGTCTCGAAGGAGGGCTTGCGGTCCGGCGTCAGCTCATGGATGATCGGGAAATTATAGACGGCGCGTTCGTCGAATTGAAGATAGGCGATTTTTTGGCTATCGGGAGACCACCAATATGCATCCCGTTGACTCAGTTCCTCCGGGTAGACCCAGTCGGTTTTGCCGTTCATCAGCTCTTCCGAGCCGCCGCTGGTCAGGGGCTCTTCCTTCCGGGTCGCAAGGTCATAAATCCAGATGTCATTGCCCTTGTTATAGACGAATTTTTTGAAATCCGGCGAGAAATCCGTCGCCGCCGAAGCCTGGCCGAACCTCATGGCCCGCATGGCCTGCGGAGGGCCTTCCTGCCCGGCCGAAGCCTGGCCGGCCGGCCTATCCAGCTTCCAGCAGCTCTTTTCCTTGAAGAAATAGACATATTCTTCGGCCTGTCCGACGGTGAACCGGATTCCCTTGTTCCCGGGAACGTAGCCGAAACCCTGGAAGGGCATACCCGTGACATTCTTTCCGGCGACGCTGTTGTAGGCGGCGATGATGCTTTTTTCGGCCTCGGGATCGAACAGGCGAGCTTTTTTTTGGGTCTTGGGATCGACTTTATAAAAGACGGTTCCTCCCGTCGCCTTGTCGGCTTCCGTTTCGAGATATCCCATTCCATCGGGAAGCCAGGTGACGCGGGTCGTTCCCGTCGTCTTTGTCAGCTCGAGCTTTGACCATTCGTCATACAATTTTTTCCCGCGAAGCTGCGGCCGAGCCCCGGCGGGGATGACGATCATGATCGTCAGGGTCAGGACAACCGCGCCGTAGAGAATGCGTCTCATGGTTGAAACCTCCTTCAAGAGAAGCGTGCTTTGTTTATAACAAAGGCAAAACGCCTTGTCAAAAATTAAAGGCCGTTGAAATGCCTCGATCATTTTTTATATAATGCCGGCAACTCATGTTTCACCTTAGGAAGGAGGAGAGAAATGGCATCAAATTTTAAGAGGGCGTTCCGTGTTTTGGTTCTGGCCTGGCTTGTTCTGGGCTTATCGCACCTGTTCTTTTCCCAAAGCCCGGAGGCCAACCTGATCAAAGACTTCAAGTGGCGCAATGTCGGACCGGCCAACATGGTCGGCCGCATCTCGGATTTCGAAGCCCTGGATAACGACTTCACCCAGGTCCTGGTCGCGGCGGCGTCCGGCGGCGTCTGGAAATCCGTCAACGCCGGAACGACCTGGGAGCCGATTTTCGACAAGTACGGCTCAGCGTCCATCGGCGACGTGGCCTTCTTTCAAAAGGACCCCAACATCATCTGGGTCGGCACCGGCGAGGAATGCGTTCGCAACAGCGTCGCCTGGGGCGACGGCATCTATAAATCGACCGACGGCGGAAAAACATTCGCCAGGATGGGGCTGGAGACGACACAGACGATCGGCAAGGTCATCCCCCATCCGACCGACCCGAATACCGTCTATGTGGCGGCCAGCGGACACCCCTGGGGATATACGGGAGACCGGGGACTGTTCAAGACAGAGGACGGCGGCAAGACGTGGCAGAAACTCGCGGGAGGGCTGCCGAATGACGGAAAGACCGGCGCCATTGACCTTGTCATGGATCCGGCAAACCCCAATGTGCTCTTTGTGACCTTTTGGCAGCGGCTGCGCCAGCCATGGCGTTTTGATTCCGGAGGGCCGAACGGCGGCATCTTCAAGACGACGGACGCAGGAACGACATGGAAGAAGCTCGTCCAAGGACTGCCGGCCGGAGACATCGGGAGGATCGGCATCGCCATTTCCCGGAGCAATCCGGAAGTCCTGATGGCCGGCGTGGAGCATGGCTATCAGCCGGCGCGCATGGTCGGCACAGCACCCAACCAGAAGGAGAATCCCGATTACAAGGACATGACCAAGTTGGGAACCGGCATCTACCGGTCTGAAGACGGCGGCGAGACATGGATGTACCTGAACCGGACGAATAGCCGGCCGTTCTATTACAGCCATATTTATGTCAACCCCCTGGATGACAAGCTCGTCTATTTCCTGGCGACCAGCATGCAGTACTCCGAAGACGCGGGCAGGACGTTCAAGACGATCGGCGGCCTCCATCCCGATTTCCACGCCATGTGGCTTGACCCGACGAACAAGAACCGCTTCTATGTCGGCCAGGACGGCGGTGCATCCCTGACCTATGACCATGGCAAGACTTGGGTCTTCTTCGACAACCTCTGCCTGTCCCAGTTTTACGCGGTGAGCGCCGACATGCGCGACCCGTACTATGTCTATGGAGGCCTTCAGGACAACGGGACGTGGGGCGGCCCTTCCATGAGCCGCGAAGGGACAATCCTCACGGATTTCTGGTTCAACATCGGCGGGGGAGACGGTTTTCACACCCAGAATGACCCGTCCGACTGGCGGACGGCCTATGGCGAAAGCCAGGGCGGGTCGGCCCAGCGGGTGAATGTCGAGACGCGCGAGTCAAGGCGGATCACGCCCAGTCTGACGAACGTCATCAACTTTAAAGAATTCTATCCAGTTTGGCCGCCGGCCGGACAGGCTCAGGCGGGCGCCCAGCAGGCCGGCCAGCGCGGCCAGCGGGGCGGGCAGCAGCCGGCTCCTCAGAGAGCTCAGCAAGCGGGTCAGCGCGGCGGTCAGCAGGCGGCCCAGCAGCCTGAGACTCCGATGGCCCAGTTCGGCCCCCAGGGTCCACGGTCTCCTTTCCGGTTCAATTGGAGCACACCCATCTTGATCTCGCCGCACAACCCGCGCACGATTTATATGGGCGGGCAGCACCTCTTCAGGTCGATGGACCGCGGCGACAACTGGATGATCATCAGCCCCGACCTGACGACGAACGATAAAAGCAAGTTGGGCATCCGGGACGGCGGCACCGATAAGCCGACAGGGGGGATCACGTCTGACGTGACCGGCGCCGAAACGCACTGCACGATCATCACCGTTTCCGAGTCACCGAAGACGCCCGGCCTCATCTGGGTGGGGACGGATGACGGCAATGTCCAGATGACCCGCAACGGCGGCGTCACTTGGACCAACATCAGGAACAATGTGCCGGGTGTTCCCAAAGGCCTCTGGGTCAGCCGGGTCGAAGCCTCCCATTTCGACGAAGGCACCTGCTACCTGACCTTCGACGGTCACCGGAGCGATGATTTCAAGCCGTATGTCTTCAAGACCACCGATTACGGAAAAACTTGGACGAACATTGCCGGCAACATTCCCGACGGACAATCGGTGTATGTCGTCCGCGAAGATCCCAAGAACAAGAACCTTCTCTTTGTCGGGACGGAATTTGCCTGTTTCTTCTCGATCAACGGCGGCAAGACCTGGACGAACCTCACCCTGAACATGCCGACGGTGGCTTTCCATGACCTGTCAATTCATCCTCGGGACAATGACCTGATGGCGGCGACACACGGCCGCGGCATCTGGATCATGGATAACATCTCGGCGCTCCAGCAAGCGACGGACAGCGTCCTGTCGTCCGCGGCCTATCTCTTTGAGAACAACCGGCCGGCGACGCGGTGGCTTCGTATTTCGCGGGGAGGCTATGGACGCGGCAATCTTTTCTTCAGGGGAGAGAATCCGCCGACGGGGGCGATGATTCACTATTATCTCAAAGATAAGCCCGCCGGTCCCGTGACGATCGAGATCACCGATGTCTCCGGACTCAACAAGACGACCTTCACGCTCGACAACGCCCAGCCCGGTATCAACCGACTGATCTGGGACTTCCGTTTTGATCCGGCCCCGCAACAGGTCCAGTCGGCGATCGCAAACGCCAAGCGGCAGTTCGAGACGATCGCCGGGCGGGCTGAATTGACCGATGAACAAAAGGCGGCCGTCCAGAATGCCCTCAAACAAATCGATGCGGCCGGCGCCAACTACCGGAAAGTAATGGAAATCCAACAGAACATCATGCAGTCGTTCGGAGTGGGCGGCGGAGGTTTCGGCGGCGGCGGTTTTGGCGGGGGCCAATTTGGCGGCAGGGGCGGGGCCGCGGGCGCTGCGGCCGCCGAGCCCGGGACCTACGCCGTGAAAATGACGGTCAACGGAAAGACCTTCACGGGCAAGATCGTCGTCCGCCAGGACCCTATGCTGGAGGGAAGCGGGAACTAGGATTAACAGGAACGGCTGGGAGTCACTTTGACTTGTGTAACAATGAGGCCTCGATCTGTTGAGCGGTTTTCGTCACCGACAATCCGCCCAGGGCGGTGCAGCGCAATTCACGGGGCAAGCTTCTCCCGACCTTGTCGAACGCCTGCAGAACCTCATCCAAAGGAATCAGATGCTGGTAACCGGCGAGCGCCATATTAGCGCACGACAGGGCATTGGCCGCTGCCATAACGTTTTTGCCGAGACACGGCGCCTCGACACGGTTGGCGATCGGGTCGCAGGTCAGGCCAAACGAGTTTTGCAAGGCCAGCGATGCCGCTCCCAGCGCCTGCTGCAAATCTCCTCCGGCCAGATGAACCAGCCCCGCCGCCGCCATTCCCGAAGCCGAACCGCATTCCGCCTGGCAGCCGGCGTTCTCGGCGGCGAAGGTGGATTGATCGGCGATGAACACGCCGATCAATCCCGCGGCCAGCATCGCCTTGACGATTTCTTCTTCCGGTGAGTTCAAGACTCGGCCGGCCCCAATGACGGCCCCCGGCAAAGCGCCGCAGGCGCCGGCCGTCGGTGCTGCCACGATAATCCCCATCGAGCTCTTCATTTCCATTAAAGCCGACACGCAGAGAATGATCCGGTTCAAAACCGGGTCATCCATCAATTTCCCGGCGGCCATTTTCTCTCTAAACAACAAAGATTGAGCCGGCAGGATCCTGTCCGTGAATTCGGTTCCCCGCAAACCGGCATCTATGGAATCGGCCATGATGCGGACAATCGCCCTCATTTTTTCAAAAACTTCAGCGGCGGAAATATTTCCGCGCGCGCTTTCATAAGCCACGGCCAATTCCCAAAGCTGCAGATTCCTATCCTTATTAAAACGGGTCATTTCCTCGGAGTGGAGAAAAGGAACTTCGATATCCCGGCGCGACAGTACGGGCAAAACCGGTTTTAGAACAGCGACATAAGCTACCGAACCATGACGTTTAATTTTGTCGATGGCCGGAGCTGAGAGGGGTTCTATGGTTGAGATAAGAATAAAGGGCTTGTGGCAAGTTTTTAGCGAAATCTCCTCCGCCGCCACCAACGCAGCCCATTCGCCGGCCAAATGCTCATCATCGGCCGACAGGAAGACGAGCGTTTCCCAACGGTCGCCCCGCAGGCTGACTGCGGCTCCGTCTATTTCGACAATCTCGATCATGCCGCCGCCTGTGGACAGGGCCGTCACCTGATGGGTCCACCTGTTGTTCTTGAGGCTGATGCGATAGGTATTGGGGTGCTTGGCTCCATAAGCAACATAGTTGACCCGGATCTTGATCCCGGCTTTCTTTATCTCCTCCTTGTAATCGAGTAGCCTTTCGTCCCAGGTATCGTAACCCAGAAATCCACTGGACAATCCCATGTCCGTCCCCTGGCTTTCATGGGTCGTCACCAGCGAACCGTTCGGGTCATACTCGATGAGCGCTTCATAGATAGCCTCGTCCATCAGGTTTCTCAGCAGGCGACCGATGCGCAATGAACCTGCGCAATGGGAACTTGACGGACCGCGCATGACCGGTCCGATGACATCATTAAAAATGCTTGGATACTGTTGTTTCATGTTTGGAGTATGCCGTCCAGCCAAGGGGCAACCGATAGGGGACAGGGGTCGTTGCGATCACCGGAATCACAGGACCACCTCAACGCCGCATCCTTTTTCCCTCCCTTTTTTATAGATCCAATGAGCAGCGACGATATCAAAGAGCGCCATGCCTACCGATTTGAAAAAGGTGACGTTGTATTCATTGGCCAGATCAACGACCTTTCCGGTGACGACCCTGTCAAATGGAATGATCTGTTTTTCCGAAATCCAGCCGTTTTCAAGAGGCGTGATGACATCGCCCGTTTCCTGGAGCGCATGGACCGTGTCGATCAGCACATAGTTGAGGTTTCTGAACAGAGCTTCGGGATATTCCCGCATCGCCGGCTTATAGGAACCGATGCCAACGAAATGCCTGTTTTTGAACAGGCTGCGGTCGTCCGGGAAAAGCGGCAGTTCGGTATTGGTTGCGGTAATGATCACCTCGGACTGATGGAGAACATCCAAGGCCGATTTCCCGGCAGTGATCTTGACCCAGGGCAGTTCGTCGGTCAATTTTTCGGCAAGTTCATGCAGCGCTTTTTCATTGCGATCGTACAGATGAACATCCGTAAATGGACGGACGCTGCAGGCGAACAAGGTTTGGCTGAGACCCTGGACACCGGCGCCGATAACACCGAGGTGCGAGACATCGGCGCCGGCTAAATATTGGATGCTCAGCGAACCGACGGCGGCCGTGCGCAGAGCCGTGATTTTGGCTCCATTCATGATGGCCAGGGGCTTGCCCGTGGTTCCATCGTTCAAAACGACAATGCCGAATAATGCCGGCAGACCTCTTTGCGGATTCTCAGGCACGAGCGAAACAAGCTTGGCGCCGAAACATTCGTCGGTAAAACAGGGCATGGACAGCAGCGTTTTGCCCTTGTAATCCACCTGGGCCCGGACCGGCATCTCGAAATCGCCGGAAGCATGTATGCGAAACGCTTCCTCAACCGCGGCGATCAATTCATTGCGGTTGACAAGCCGAGCGATTTCTTCACTATTTAAAATCAACATATTTTTCCTAATAGCAGATCATTGTCTGGGCGATGAATTCCTCCTCTTGATCATGCTGGAAATATATCGCCGACCGCGCGGCAATGTCAAGAACGCCCAAAGAGGATCCCATGCTGGAGACGAGCGGAAATTAAGATCGAGGGGAGGGGCTGCCGCTCACGGGCCGGCGGCGCCAGAAGCTGG
>CAZIDN010000059.1:0-21913 GCA_964537875.1 uncultured Eubacteriales bacterium | reverse complement strand
CCATTGCGGCGCTTTAAATCTTTACCCTGTTACCCACAAGAATGTCGGATGAACCATCTTTGTTAAAAAGGCATTCATCATGCTCACTCATCTATATCTGCGAGAAGGAGAAAGGCAATGAAATTTACCATCGGATTCGAAAAAGAAGACGCCGCAAAGCTCCATGCCTATTGGGACGAGATCTTCGCCTCACAGCAGTGGACGGAAGCAAAATTCACCAAGCTGTTTGAGGAAAAATGGGCGGCCTATAACCGGCTGCCCTCGGTCGCTTTTTCCAGCTGGGGAGGCGCGGCGCTGGCGGCCCTGGAGTTTTTCAAGATCAAGGGGAAGACGGTTTTATGTCCGTCGAACACATTCATGGCCACGCCCTACAGCGCGATCAAAGCGGGCGCCAGGGTCGAGTTAGTTGACTGCAACAAGGACGATCTCTGCCTGTCCCTTGAGGACCTTGAGCGGAAGATCGACCAATACAGGCCGGCCGCGGTCTGGATCGTCCATATCGGAGGCCACATCGCCTTCCAGATCGAAGAGATCAGCCGCCTCTGCAAAGAGAAAGGCATCATCCTGCTCGAGGACTGCGCCCACGCCCACGGCGCCTCCTGGGACGGCCGGAAGGCCGGGGCGTGGGGAGACGCGGGAATCTATTCTTTCTACGCCACGAAAACCGTAACCACCGGTGAAGGCGGCATGCTGGTGTCCAACAACAAGGACCTTTTGGAGTATGCCAAGAAATATCGCAATTACGGCAAGTTCGACTACGTGGTCGAGGGCCTCAACTACAGAATCAACGAATTCTCGGCGGCCATCGGCGCCGTCCAGACCGACCGGCTGGACGAGATCGTGGCCTGGAAGAATGAGTATGCGGAAAAGAACCTGGACCCTAAGTTCTCCCGCCGCTTGAAGTTCCCCAGAGGCATGGTCTCGGGCTATTACAAATACATCGTCTTCGACCCTATCGAGAAGTCCACAGGAAAGGTCTACGACCAGCCTTGTCATAAGATCATGAAAAAGACATACGAACTTCCCAACACGGACTGGGTGGCACAGAATCACTGGTGCGTGCCGCTGTATTACAAGGGGGAATGACACCCGCCGTCATGCTAGGGATAGCGATCATGGACAATCTCGCCCGGGGAGACATTAAAAGTTACTACGAGGAATGGTGGGAGAATCCTCGGGATCCGCGGGATCAGGTCTTCGGGCGGCTCAACCGGCTGATTTTCAAGAAATTGCCGCCCGGCCACGGCAAACAGGCCCTGGATATCGGGGCCGGAAAAGGGACCATTGTCGGGTTCCTGCGCCAGAAAGGCTACCAGGCCTCGGCGGTCGAGCTCAATGAAAATTTTGTCCGGGATCTGCGGAAGCGGTTCCCCGATGTCAGCGTAATCGAAGGAGATTTTAACGCGGTGGCAATCGACACGATGTTTGACTTGGTGACGGCCGTGGAGTTCATCCAGAACCTGGACCGGGAGGCCCTCCGGATTTTTTTTGGCAAGGTCGCTTCGCTCACCAACCACCTGATTCTGACGGTCTCCAACAAGAAATCCCTGCACGGCTTCTGGGCCGTTTTTCGGGGCTTCATCAAGCCCTTTGTCCACGTCTATACGCCCAAGGAAATCGAAGCCCTGGTGCGGGCTTCCGGGTTCGAGATTGCGTCGCGCCGGGGGATCGGCCTGCTGACACCGATCACGCTGTTCTCAGACTTCCGGTGGAAGGTCATCCCCGTCTGGCTGACAAAGATCATCAACCCCTGGGGAGACAGGCTGTTTCCGAGGAGATGCCACCTGTATTACCTGGAGGCCAGGAAATCCTAAAGGAGGAATGGTTATGAAAATCGCAGTGATTGGAGGGAGCGGTTTTATCGGCTCCCATGTCGTGGATAAGCTTCTTGAGGCGAAACATGATGTCACCGTCTTTGATATCATGAGGCCGCATCGAGATGATGTCCGCCATATCTTTTTTGATCTATTTGATTTGCACAAAGTGGTCATCGCCCTGGCCGGCAATTATGACGCCTACTTCCTGCTGGCCGCCATGGCCAATGTCAACGACATTTACAAGAACCCCCTGGAGGCGGCCTTGGTCAATTTCCAGGGAACGGTCAATGTGCTCGAGGCCGTCCGGAGATACGGCGGCCGCCTGATCTTTGCCAGCACGGTCTGGGTCTACATGTTGGGAGAGACAGAGGATGTCACCGAGGCCACCCCGCTCCTGGTCCAGAACGTCAATCATCCGTACACGGCCTCGAAGGTGGCCGCCGAGCTCTACATCCAGAGCTATAACAAACTGTATGACAGCGAATTCACCATCCTACGCTACGGAATTCCCTACGGGCCTCGCGGCCGAGAAGGCACGGTCATCACCAATTTCGTGAAGCGGGCGCTCAAGAACGAACCGCTGATCATCCACGGCGACGGCAGCCAGTATCGGAATTTTATCTTTGTCGAGGACCTGGCCGAGGGCAACATCGCCGCCCTCCAGGATGTCGCCAAGAACAAGATCTACAACCTGGAAGGGATGCGCCCCATCAGCATTAAGGAAGTCGCCCAGACGGTCAGCAAGATTTTCGGCGGGATCCCCATCGAATTCAAAGAAGTGCGGGCCGGCGATTTTGTCGGCCGCAAGGCTTCTAACGAACGGGCCCTTCGGGAGCTCAAGTGGAAGCCCAAGGTGGACCTCGAGGAAGGCGTCCGCCGGTACGTCGATTGGTACAAGTCCGTGAACAAATGACCGCCGCAGAGGAGCGCCGTGGACAAAGATAAAAAGGTGAACGTCGGGATCATCGGGCTGGGGAAGATGGGGATTCTCCATACCGCCCTAGTGAATATGATCCCCCAGGCCAAGCTCGCCGCCCTGTCGGATATCAACAAGCAGCTGGCCAAATACGTGGAGCAGTCCGGCTTGCGGGCGCCGTTTTTCTCCGACCTGGATAAAATGCTGGACGAAGTCCCCCTGGACGCGGTTTTCATCTGCACGCCGGCTTTCACGAACTTGGCGGTCGTCGAAACCTGCTTGAAACGGGATTTGGATATATTCCTGGAAAAGCCCCTGGCCCACACGTTTGAAGACGCAAAAAAAATAGCCGCGCTGGTTGCCGCCAAGAAAAACGTCCATGCCACGGGCTATCTATTCGCCCACATGTCGCTGTTCAAGAAAGCCAAGGGCCTGCTGGATGAGGGCGTCATCGGCCGCGTCCACCGCTTCAGGTCCACGATGTACACCAGCGAAGTCTTCGGCAAGAAGAAGGGCTGGTATTACGACAAATCGAGATCCGGCGGGGGCGCGGTGATCAACATCGCCTCTCATCTCCTCTACCTTCTTTATTGGTATTTCGGCCGGCCCGCGACGGTCTTTGCCTGGGCCGGGAGGATCTATTCCGAGGGCGTCGAGGATGACGCAACGGCTTTGATGGAATTTTCGGAGGGCGTGAGCGGCACCATGGACGTCTCATGGAGCGTGCCCGGCTACCGCCTCCCTTATATGGACCTCAGCATCGAGGGGGACAACGGGACCCTCGAACTGACCAATGATTACATCAAGCTCTATCTCTACAAGGCCCAAAAAAATTTTCCCAAGGAGTGGACGACCATCCATAAAATCGATATGCCGGTTTCTTCGCCGTTTGAGCTCGGCGCCGAAGGCCTCTACGAAGAGGACCTGGATTTCATCAACCGCTGCCTGGACCGGAAGTCCCCCGCCGTGACTTGGCGTGACGGGCTCGAGGTGCAGAGGCTCATCGAAGCGATCTATAGGTCGGCGGACCGGCGGAAAGTCATTTCCCTAAACGAGGTGGATTAGCCATGAAGCTCGACAGATTGATTCTCGGCTCGAATGCCTTTGAAGGCGTGAGCTATCTTTCGCGGACCCAATCCCTGCACTATCTGGAATTCTTTGCCAAAGAGGACAACATCGTCCCCATCCTCGAGGCTGCTCACAACCTGGGCGTCAAGACGTTCATGCTCTCCAACTGCGGAAACGTCATGGCCGCCGTGCAGAAGTTCTCGAAGACCAGCGAGCTGACGTTCCTGCCCGTCATACCCAACGCCTATGAATACGCCATGGAGGCCTCGGAAAAAGGCGTCCTGGGGGCCGTCCTGAGCAAGGCCAAGAGCTTCAGCATGTACCAGAAAGTCAAGCTGGGGCTGAGGGCTCTGACCAAGATCAAGAGCATCATTTCCAAGGACATCTTGGATCTTCTGCTCGAATTGATCCATTTCGAACTGGCCAGCTTTGAGAAATATAAGCTGGGCGGCGTCATCCTTCACGGCCAGCTGACGGACCTGGCCCTGTCTTCTCATAACCCGGACATTCTTACGATCTTCCAGGATCTCGTCCGCGACAGCTATAACGTCGAGCCCATGCTCGCGACCCATAATTTCGGCGTCCTGCTGCCCCAGCTCATGGAGTGGAAGATCAAAATCCCCATCATGGCGCCGCTCAACAAAAAAGGATTTATGATGCGGCCCTCCCAGGCAGAGTGCGAAAGGCTGGTCCAGGAGTCCGGCTACGAGATCATCGCCAAAAAAGTCCTAGCCGGAGGGAGACTCACGCCTGAGGAGGCGTTCCCCTACCTGAAAGACAAAAAGATCGATTCCATCGTCCTGGGCATCGGGTCGGTTCCTGAAGCCTATCACACGTTTTCCGTAGCGAAATCGGTCTTAAACATTTAAGGCGGGGCTGGATCGGCGGGCAGGCTTGAACGCCGTCTTCAAAAATCCGTATTCAGCTCAAGTTTGTCAAAAAATAAAGCCTGGCCGCCCGACGATTGGATTTCGAACTCATAATCTCCGGCCTCAGGCAGAAGCAGCTCGAAGGCGAGAGGCTTGTACTCTTTCACAAAATCATCTCCCGGCACGGCCATCGACTTTTTATAAATCACGGTTCCCTTTTTCCAGATTCTGAGGAGGAGCAGAGACCCTTCTGTCCTTTTATCCCGGAGTTTGACATAGATGCGGCCCTGGAGCCGGGTTTTGGATGGGAAGAACACTTTTTCTTTCCCGATGATACCCTTCTCGTTTTTATCCACCCGGACCGAAAACCGGTTGCCGGCCCGCGGATCATAGCGCGGCTGGCCGAGATCCCGCTCCATTTGTTCCGCCTCATAGAAAGGAGAACGAAGAGGAAGGGCAGGCTCCGCCTGGATCTCGTAGAGCAGGAACCAGCTTCTCCACAACCAGTAGCGAACAAGGAGCTTGGCCCTTTTCCATTCCTCGGGGTGATTGTCTTTGTAATACTTCGACTCGTTGTTATAAGTGCCGACGAAAAGATGGGTCACCTTCTGGCGCTTTAAAAAGTCCGGCTCATCATTGGCATAGTTGGGCGCATAGGTATGGGCCTTGTTTCGGTTCTCCAGGGAGAGGCTGGGGACCAGCAGGCCGCAAAAAACTCCTTGGGGGAATGCCCGGCCCAGGTCCTGTCCGATCGTCTTGAGATTATGCGTTGCCTGCGCAGCCCACTGGATATAGCTCTTGAGGTTTTGGAAAGAATAGAGAGCGATGAGGAGGACCGCCAGGACGACGGCCGTGGTCTTCGGCAAGACGATGTCTTTGGAAGCGAAAACGATCCGGATGGCCAGATAAAGCAGGGCGGCGAGGGCCAGGGCCAAAAGAGCTGTGACGAGAAGGACCTTTTCCGGCCGCCCAAGAAACGTCTCGCGGGAAAATAATCTTTGGGAATAGGCTGTCACCCCTATCCAGATTAGCAGGAAACTCAAGAGGACAAAAAGCGGCCTGTTCTTGAGCTGGGTTTTCAGCCGGAAAGAAGCCAGGAGCTGACTGAGGAAGATGCTCGAAAGAATCAACAGGGGAATGGAGAATTCGATGTAGTGGCGGATGGGGTGATAGGAGATGAGCGAGTTCACGCCCAGGCCGATTACGAGCCAGACCGAACAGATGATTTCGAGAGGTCCGGGGGCGGCCGTTCCCTCCCGATTCTTTTTGAATAAAATAAAAAGAAGCGTCAAGAAATAGAAAAAGAGAAGGAAGGTCAAGACGGCATTCGCCGGGTGAAAATCAAAGGGCGGCCTCCGCAGCCAGTTGCCTACTGCCTGGCCCAGGCTTCTGGGAACCATGTGAGAGGCGTTGAGGCCCAAAAGATTATCGTAGACGGTCCGGTGCGGGATATAGAGGAAGACGTACCACAGGACGGCGATCGGAACCGAGCCGGACAGGAAATAGGCGATCCTCCTCAGGTTGAGTTTTATATCGCCAAGCTCTCCTCTCTGGAGGAGGATGAACACGAACGAGAGGGGGAGGACGATGAGATGAAAATAGAGAATCTTTTCCTTCGACAGAAAGGAGAGCGATAAACAGAGGGCGGTCAGGAAAAAGTATTTAGGGCGGTCCCAGGCCTCGATGAAAAAATAGATGGCCAGGATGAGGAAAAAAGTCATCGGCATGACCTGATCGTTGATCCGGCTGTAAATGCCGAAGGGGTAGTTGATGGCCAAGAGAAAAAAGAAGAGCAGGCGGGACCGCGGAAAATATCTGGAGGCCAGGAGAAAAAGGCCGAGCCAGCACAGGGCGCTGAAGAAGAGCGGCACGAGGTTCATCTGCCAGATGCCCACGCCGAAGACAAGAAACGATCCATAGGTCACGAAATGGGGCACGGGGACCACGTACATCCCGGCAAATTCGTCGATCTGCCACTGCCCGAAGAGAACCTTATTTCTGGCGTTTAAGGCATAGTTCCCCGGGTCGCCGTATTCGCCGCCGCTCTCCAGGCTGAGGTTGTCGGGCGGGTCGGCGGACAGATGGATGATCCTGAGCGAAAGGAAGAGGAGGAAGAGAAGCAAGATGCAGATGGATTCACGGCTGAACGTTTGGCGATTCTGGTTCATCGGCAGAGCCAGCTAAGCTTATACCAGAAAAAAAAACGATGTCAAGAAACGGTCTTTGTACCTATTCGATGAGCTCCACGTTTTCCAAGACGGCCGATAGGGCCCTGAGGTCGGCGAAGTCAAACCTGCATCGATGACGGAATCTCATGGTGACGCGCCTCGGCCCCGGCTGGGCTTCTGCGCCGCTGATCTCCAGCTCAATCGTATTGGGCCCGTCACGGAGGTCCCGCTCGATGACCGCGCCCGCAGGAAGGCGGATTTGAACATGCTGGACGTAGTTGCCGTACCAATTGAGGCCGGAGAATTGAAAGGGGGAATTCAAGACGACGCGAAGCTTCGCTTTTTTGCCGCGGGGAGCGTTGACCTCCAAGGCGGCTTCTTGGTCGCAATATCTCACGTCTTTGCCGGTAAAATGGATGACAGGGCTGATGCCGCGCAAAAAGACGACAATTTCTTTTCTTGGCTGAGGCTCTCCGCCGGAAGGAAAATAGGGAAGGACGTGGACCGAGGAGGCAATTTCGAGCGATTTGTAATCTAAAGAATGCCTGAGGGTGAAAGGCCTTCCGAAAGGAGAGGGAATCCTGAGCGGGATTTTCTCGGCCGTTCCCGAGAACACTCTTGTCCGGGAGCTGTATCCCGGGATGTCCACATGCAAGCGGAAGGAGGAAGGGTCTTGGTTTTGCCTGTTGATAAAAGTGAGTTGGAGATAGCCGTCTTGGCTTTTGATTTGATCGAGGTTCAGATCGGGGATCAGGGAAGGCGCGGTTTCGTCCAGAACATCCGGGAAGACCGCGCCGTCTATATGATAAAGGAGGGTGCAGCCCCCGGTGACTTTCTTGTCAAAGGGAATCCCCAGCCGTGTCAGCATCTGTTCCAGGTTTCCGGCGCGGCTTTCCTCCGTGCTCAAAATGTAATGATCCTTGTCCTGTTGGTTATAGTAGAGAAGACGGTAAGGAAGATATCTGTTGGTGGAGAAAGAATCGATGATGATTTTTTCTTTGCTGACGGCCGTCAAGAGATAAGCGGTCCAATACTCTCCCTGCCAATAGCGGACCCCCGTTCCGGCCATGTCGGCAATCATTTCCTGATAGACCCGATGGCGGTATTTGACGGACTCATAAAACGCAGAATGGGCCGGCCGGCTGTCCGCGAAAAAAAGGCCGGCGATGAGGCCCAGGCAAAGGACATATTTCAGCCTGGTTTTGATCCACAGAAAAGGAGCGGCCAGGAAGACGGGAAGGCAAAAATACAGGGCAAACAAATAGCGGGCTTGCTGTTTGTCGCTGAAGCGTGAGAAGAGGTAGATCATAGAAAAGACGATCAAAAACAGGGGAAAAACAGCCTGGGCTGAAGAGCCACTTTTCTTGAGCGCCAGGACGAAAAGGACCGCCATGCCCAAGAGGATGAAGGCAAGACAAAGAATGCCGGGTGGGCCGTTTTCCGAGAATAGGAGGGACCGAAAAAGCTTGTTCGCCCCTGTCCATTTTTCCCGGCTCAAAATTGTCCTTTCTCCCCCGAAAAGGAAGCCGATTATTTGAAACCTGCCGAAAATTTCCTGGAGGACGAGAGGCAGACCGCCGAGAAACGCATAGAGCATGAGGATCGCATATGTCTTCAATTGGGGTCTGCACCTAACTGCAAGAAGGATGAGTGAAGTGAGGATGAAGGCTATAGTGATCTGATGGGTCCAGAAGGAGAGGCCCATCAAAAAGCCGAGGAGGGGGATAAGCGGGTCTCGATTCTTATAGGCGATATGATAGGAGACATAGATCAGCAAGGCACCCAAGAAGAGAACCAGGGGATAAGCCGATGCGTTGTCCAGACTGACAAAGACGAGCTGGCCGAAGGGCAGTCCGTAGCAGAGGGACAGGATGACAGCCCAGCCCAAGGAAAAAACGGCCTTTAAGAGATGGAACTGGACGATGACAAAAGCTAAATATAAAAGCAGGGTTGCTGCTTTCAAAGTCAGCATCGAATACCCGAACAATTTGAAAAACAGGGCGTAGACATGGCTCGAGAGACTGCCCAGGTACTGTTGTCCGTAATAACAGATCGGAGGAAGCTTCCCCTCTGAAATGTGCTTGCCCATCAGAGCGGGGATGGCATCGTCGCTCGTCATCGGCCCGGCGGCGTGGAGAAGAAAGGGAAGGCGTACGACAATAGTCAAAAGAAGAAGGGCCATCAGGGCCAGGGCGGCGGGACCGAATTTTGGACTCCAGGGAAATTTTTTTTGCCGGAATTTCTGGGCGGTCCGGAAGCCGACAATTCCGATCAAGGGAAGGAGAGGAACAAGGGGACTGACGTGAAATTTTTTGAGCGCAAAGATGTTGTCCTTGAACCATAAAAAGATAAAACCCGCGTAGAGGAGCCATTGAAGGCCGATGAGAGCCTTGGCGGCTATCTTGCCAAAAGGGTTGGCTGCGTTTTGTACGGAAGGACCTGTTTCTTTTCGATGCTCAATGGCCACGGACAGCCTTTCTCGCTTAAATCTTATACAAAATCTCCTTGAAAATCGAGCGGAGACACTAGGGAGAAGGCCGTTTGAGCGGCGCTCGTTCCTGGTTGATAGCGATGACGTTCCCTGTCTCGCGCCTGCCGTTGATTTTGATGTCGAATTTCGGCCTGCTGTTTTTCGCCGCCATAAAGCTCAAGATTTTGACGGTGCCTTTTTTGGCGGAAACCGCGAATTGAAGGCCATTGGGCGATATCCTCAGAGAGTCATGAATGTCGAAGCCCGTTTTTTTGACTTCCGAGATCTTGGGAACGGCCATCGTTCCGGAAACGGAGGCATCCTCTTCCGCTCGAAACATCAGATGCCAAAGGCCGGCGCTTTCCCATATGATAATGGACTGAGGATGACTGGAAAGTTGCTCAAGGAAATGGGGCGGAAGGGAGGCGAGGCCGAAGACCTTTTTGTATTCTTGCTCGGCCCGGCCAGCTGCGCCCTCCTGTCTGTAGGCTTCGGCTAGACAAAAGCGGAGGCCCTCTTTTCCCGGGTTTAAATCGACGGCTTTCTCAAAAAGGGCCCGGGCTTCCGGCATCCTGCCCTGCCCGGTCAACTGTTTTGCGAGAACAGCCAATTTTTCCGCCACCTTGAGATTAAAGCCCTGTCCCAGGTCTAAACATTCCTGGTAAGCGCGATATGCATTTTTATCGTCATTGCGCTTAACAAAGTTGTTCCCGGTGAGAAAGAAGAGGCGTTGAATCTCGTCGAGGACGAAGCGTTGCGTGAGGCGATGGAGGTCTTGGGGGCTGAGTCCAAACATTCGATCGAAGAGCCGGACGACGAGGGAAGAAGGTATCCTGTTCCATTCTGCGGGCGGAATCGTGATCGACCTGTATGCCTGGATGTTCTGGTAAGCCTCCTCAGGCCCATAAGCCAGCAGCGCGGCTTTCACGGCCACCAGGCGATACTGCTGCTCCCTCATTTTATCCAGCGGGAGCGAAAGAAAAATACGCGCCATGGCGGCCATCTTTTGGGCCACAGACTCATCCGTGTTTTGGATATGAAGAATGATATTGTCCTTCAGGGCATACACTTTGATCCCGAATTCATTTTTGACCACCGTACAAAGACGGGCGGTATTATCAGGATTCAATTTCGTTGCGACCCAGAGGTCGATCGGCCGGCTCGCCACGTACTCTTGAAAAAACATGCTGCCGAGGCGATAAACGATAAAACGATTCTCTGGTGCCGCGGCCACGAACCCGTCCCGGATCATAAACTCGGATTCCTCCGGCTTTAGATTGTGGGTGAGGGGGTTGATCAGGGTGATCAAAGAGGACACGGGCCAGGCATCAAAATAGACGAGGGCATCACTTTTGACTTCTCGTCTTAGCAGGTCGGCGACGCCGTTGTCGAGCTGGAAAGAGCCCAATCTCCAGTACATCAGATAATGATCTTTAAAGTTTGAACAGAGTCCCGCGAGGACGAGAAGGAAAAAAGAAGCCTGGAGCAGGCGTCGGATTCCTCGTGCCGCTAATTTGGTGGACTGGAAACGGGAGAGGAGGGATGTCATGAGAGTGGGTCCCTCGCTGATTCCCCTGGCGATGAAAAGGAAGAGAATGGGCAGGATGAAAATGAAATACCTGTCCGCAGACAAGACGTTCACTTCGCGCGGCTTGATAAAAATAAAAATCAGCAGGGGAATGATCACATAAAAAAAGCTGAGCAGGGCTGCCCTGGGCTGTTTTCTCACACTCACTCCGAATCCGATCGTGAGGCAAACGAGAAACAGGAGGAAGAAAAATGATGATGGCGGCGCCCATTGGGACATCAAAATATCGTGAATCAAGAGAAGCGAGACATGGGTATCAGGCGGCCGGGTGATCGCCCTCTCGGCGGAGCCGACGAAGAATTCTTTAATCGGAACGCTCGGCAGGTAGAAACAGGCGGTCAGAGCACAGATGAGACACGTCCAAAGGATAAATTTCTTAAGTCGGTGGCTTGGAGAATACCCGGCCTGGTTCTTTTTCTGCCCAGCCGTTCTTTTCGTGAACGCCATCGCCAGGACGTAAGCCGGGAGGAGGAGGAGAGCGATCAGATGGGTGTAAATATTCAGAGTGGTGAAGATACCGTAGAGGGCCCAGGATTGTGTCCGATTATCTTTTTGCGCTTTGTCGAAGAAATAGAGGGAGAGGAGCGATAACAAGACGAATAGAGAGTACGCCCGGCTGTACTGCGAATAGCGGATGAGGAACGGGGAAAGCGCTACCAAGCCTGCGGCGATCAACCCATCTTTTTTGGAGAAAAAGGCTTTCCCGAGGAGGTAGACAACGACGATCGTGGCGGTCCCGAAAAGCGCCGACGGCAAGCGGGCCATGAGCACGATGTCCCCCAGATGGAGAAAGATATGAACGAGGAGTGTAAAGAGGCCGGAGCCGTTATTATGGGAAAAGGCGAACGGCAAAGGCTGATAAGAGATCCGGACCTGATGGAGGGGCTCATCGTCGTAGAGAAGGATGCGGCTGAGATTGTAAAAGCGGAGAAAAATCCCGGCCAAAAGGATGCAGAGAAGAACAGCGGGGATTCCCCTAAGGAAGGATTTTTTGCCGACGCTGCTCAACCGCATGCACGCATCCCCTTGGCCCTATCGACGAGTGAAAAAAACTTCGTCAAGCCGGGCCTCTTCCTGGTGGGACATTCAACGGACTCCCGAACAAGGCGAGTGCCCGGCTTGGCAAAAGATTAGATGCTCAGCCGTATGACGGAACGAGCCGCCGTTGCTACGCGAACTATTTGTTGATAAGCGCGCTTTTCAGGAAATTGAAGCCGAAGCTCAGGCCGACGCCGTATTCATTTCCGCCCAGCTCGACTTCGATTTCGTTTTCAAGCGCTTTCACCTTGGTGAACTTGTAATAGAGCTTGATCCTTAAGAACTCGATCGTAGGAGGCATGATGTAAACACCCGCCTGAAAATGCGAGCCGGAGACCGAGTTGGAGATCGATCCGACTGCGCCGTAGAGGGAACTCTCCTCTTTATAGGAATAAAAATCAACACCGCCGCCGGTAAAAAGGATGGCATATTTTATCTGGAAGAGAAGCCGGGGGGCGATGGAAATAATCGGGCTCAGACTGAATTTGGCTTCTTCCTGCGACACGGTCGAGGCCCCGGTCTGTTGGTACATTCTCGCCTCAGCCGAGACGTCGAACTGAAAATTCCCCAAAGAAACCAGGGTGCGGGAGATATTCAGGCCGTAGATGGGAGACGCCTCGCTTTTGTAGATCTCCGCAAACCGGGCGTCCGGAATTTTATAGGTGCCCACGGTCAGGCCGATCATGGTGTTGTAGAAATTCTCTTTCGGGGGCGCTTCTTTGCGGACCGCCTCGGCCAGCCTCCTTTTGACTTCAGCGGCGATCTTTTGCTCGCCTGTAACGGCGACCGGGACTTTGGGTTCTTCGGTCGAGAGCCGGACCACGATTCCACCCTCGATTTTCTTGATCTCGTAGACAAGGAGCTGGTCGGAAAAATCAAAGACAACCCGGACGATCTGGGGCGCGAACTCTCCCGTGCGGAGGCTGGTCACGCCCATGGCGTTGACCTCATAATAGAGTTCCGCTTCGATCTTTTCGACCGGAGAGAAATCTATGGCCAGCCGGTTAGGATTGGTAAGGGTGAATGTTTGAAAAACGAACGGTCCTTCCAGCAGGATGGTCACCTCCAGGCCTTTGTCCAGCTTCTGATAGCTGATGCTTTTAAGCACGGCCGGGTCCTCGGCTCCCCAGGAGCTCGCCACGGCCATGGATAACAGCAAAGCGGCAGATGCTAAGCGCGCGATCTGTCTTTTCAATTCAGGTGCCTCCTTAAAAATAGTCATTCACAACCTCTGAACAGGGACCTTCTGTGCCGTCTTTGCGGACCGCCGAGATAACGTAGGTGTATTTTGAGGATTGAACGATCCTTATATCAAAATATTGGTATTCAGGCAAGTCTAGAAACAAAAAACGGGGAAGGAAAACCAGCAGCTCGAACTTTTTAGCCCCGCCGGTCTGTTCCTTGCGGTAGATCCGGTAACCCTCGACCTGGTCCGGCGCAGCCAATTTCGGGCTGTTCCGCCAGCGGAGCATGTTGCCGGGTTGGCGATGAAAAAGAACCTCGTTGAATATCCTTTGCAGCCTGAGGCCGGCCGGCGGGAACGGCAGGGATACGATCGCGCCGAGCCAAGTTTCGGCCATGAAGTAAAACCCTTTTTCATTGGGATGGACGCCGTCGGGAAGAAGGAGCGAGGTCCATCCTCCCTGGTCCGCCGGATAATAATAGAAGGCGTTGAATTGGTCGACGAGCGGAATCTTGATTTTATCCGTTAGGCTGCGGATTTTCGCGTTGAGGTCGAAAATCCTGTTCCTGTAAATCAGTAAGGACCACCGCCAGTCATTCCGGGGGATGATCGTGGCCAGCAGCGGAAAGGCCCCGTAATTCAGGCATTTGCGGGCCATCGCCTCCAGGTTGAAGGCTACGGTATCCATGGATATTTCTAAAAAAATGATATCGTTGGTGCCTTCCATGAGCATCAGGTATCGGGCGGGATGGTTAGCCAGTACGATATCCATCCGGGCCAGCCCATCCGTTGTCCCCTCTCCGCCGATGCCTTCGTTAAAAACCTTAGAGGGGCCGTATTTTTGGCTGAGCACTACTTCCAGCTTGGGCAGATAACCGTGTTCCTCCGCATAGGTGATGCTGTCGCCGAAGCCGGTGTACTGGTTGTCGTTCAGGGCAGGATTTGAAATGGGGGGATAATCTGACCGTTTGGCGCTGAGAGATGGGAGTCGGCCGAGCTCTTGAAAGGACATGGAGAGGAACTCGATGTCGTCGCCCGATTGCCAGGTGATTCCAATGCGGCCATCTCGAACCGCGATTTTAGGGGATTTGTTGAAATGGTCTTGGCTTGAGGCGATTTGGATTTCGCGGCTCCAGTTCAAACCTGACCAGTATTTGCCGGCAAGGGAGCTGGCCTTTCCTGAAAATTGACTCCAGACGACGATCGGAACGGCCCCATAGACGAAGGCCAATGCCGGGGAGGAGTCGGTCCCGTCGTTGTCCGTGATCTTTTCTTCTTTTGACCAGGTTTTCCCATTCCAATGCGAGCAGCAGATCTCATAATCATGGCCGTCATAGGCGGACCAGACAACCCAGGGAAAGCCGGTTCCATCCAACTCGACGCTGGGGCTCAGATGGGGGGTCCGGCTGTCGCTGTTGAGCTTATAGGGCTTGGACCAGGCGAATCCTTCAAAGACGCTCGCGAAGATCTCGTCCCTTCCCCGGTCCTGTCCTACCCAGAAGAGCCATATCTTTTGATCTATCCCCGCGATCAGTTTGGGGGTGCCGGCGGATACCGGAAAATCCCTGTTGACGAGCCAGACCTTCTCCGAATGGAGGTTTTTCACGAAGACAAAATATCGTCGCTCGATACTCTGAACCCAAGCAATCCAGGGCACGTTCTGGGCGTCAAAAGCCAGGTCGGGAGAAAAGATGGAAGGGGGCGCCGCAGCCACTTTCCTAGGGGCGATGAGTTTGCCCTCACGGAGGAGGGCAAAATAGAGTTCGTCTTGTCTGGGATCCGATTGCTCCCAGACCATCCCGATTTCCCCGGTTCTACTTTGCCTGATCACCGGTGAAGAAAGGGAAGGCCCGGCTATAATATCCTCTATTCCGCGGTTTTGCGCTTCGGAGGAGGCGACAGCCAGGCTGATGCCATGGGAAGGATTTTGGTGGGCCATCAAGAAATTCCCGTCTCTATCGACTAAAAGATTGGGAGAATGCCCCTGGAAGACTAGTCTTTTTTCCTCGGCGTCCGCAGTCAGGAATAGGGCGGCGAGGAAGAGGAAGAAAGACGCTATTTTGTTGATTATGCACATTTTGAAATGAGCGCGCAAATATAGCACAGGAGAAAAGAAAAAGCAAATTGCCGCCGAACCCGGCAAGTACCTCCTTTTTGTAATTTCAAAGAGGAGTTGGAATTGCCCCTGAGGCCCCCCTAGCGGAGGGGGGCCCCGTCGGCTATTCGACGGGGGGAACCGTCGGGACTGGTTCCCCAGGGGGCAGGGGGGCAATTCCGGCTTCTCTTTGAAATCACATATTAGGAGCTGCTTCCCCGAATCTGCCCGGAGACAAGAACTGGTTGACAATTTTTGATGTTCCATCGATAATGAACGAGAGAATCAGGAGATTATCCATGAAAAAAATGACAATTTTTGTTACATTTTTCATAATCCTACTCATCACGGTTTTTTCCGCCGGAGGACTGGCCCAGAAGCATGTGCCTGCGAGCATCAAGCATAAGCTTGCCGACAATCTTGCGGATAAATTAGAGGGCAAAATCGTTCAGCTTGTCGACCCTGTCAATATCTCGAATTCCGGCTCACCATCTGGATACGTCAACCTGGGATTGGACCAGGTCGGGGCCGCTTATCTGACCTGGATCGAATTCCTGAGTAAGAAAAACTTTTATTTTTCCACAAATAGGCTGGGCACATGGGCTTCGCCCCAGATGGTCGAAGAGATCGTCTACAATGCCGATGAAGCCGGATATCCGTCGATGGCCGTGTCCAAGGACGGTTTTTGTTATTTCACATTTCAGGACGGCCGGGTCGTTTCATACGATATCTTTTTAAAAGCCTATGAATACTCGGCCTGGGGCGGCGCCGCAAATGTTTCCGATAACGAGGGGGGTTCCGCCTATTCTGGATGCGCCGTCAGCCCGACCGACGGCTATGTCTACGTGGTCTGGCAGGACAGTACGGTCGTGGATTGGGAACTCATGTACAGGTATCGGAGCCCGGGAGGCGCCTGGAGCTCAGTCAGCACCCTCCCTATCGGACGGGGCTATATGCCTCAATTAGCGGTCGATGCTTCCGGTACCCTCCATATGGTCTGGATGACTCGGGCCGGCGCCGGCGTGTGGTATGCCAGGAATCCAAATCCCAAAGACCCCAATGGCTGGACAGATCTGTATGCTGTCAAGGTCCCCACCTATACTGAATGGCCTTGGCCGAAAATAGCTGTTGATAACGCCGGGAACGGCTATGTCGTCTGGCTGGACGGCTCGGCCGGCAACCAGGAGGTATTTTTAAGGAGAAGGACAAACGACGGCGCCTGGCATGAAGAAATCAATATCTCAAATAGTTCAGGCTTTTCCGATGAGGCCGCTATCGCCGTAAACAAAACGACTCTGGCCGTGTATTTAGCATGGGCTGAAAACGGCGAGATCTACATGAATTCCTATGCGGGCGGAAACTGGTCGGGGCCGGTCAACAAGTCCAACTCCTCGGGGAACTCGATGCAGCCGTCCGTCGCCGTTGATGGCAACGGCATAGCCCACCTTGCCTGGGCGGATAATACTTCCGGCAACTATGATATCTACTACCTGGGCTCGGGGACTCCTCCTCCGCCGCCTCCTCCGCCGCCTCCTCCGCCCCCTCCTCCCGACCCCAAGCCGCATGCCCCTGTCGGGCTTGCTCTTGAGACGAAGCTGAATGATGCCCGCACCGCCAAGATCAACACCCTGTCCTGGAATAAGCACCCGGATGATAAGAGCTTGACCATCAGCCGGTATGAGGTCTACAGAAAAAAGTTCGGGCAGTCGGACGGAGAGTTCGTTCAAGCCGGGCTGGTCTCCGGGAGCACCTATCGGTTCGATGATGGCAATCTGCCGTTCAATGATAAATTCACCTACACCATGCTCGCCGTGGCCTCCAGCGGAAAAGTGAGCGATCCCTCCGAGTTTATAGACGAAGAGCGGGTTTTTGCAGCGCTTGACCTTTCGCTTAAGACGGTCACCAACAGCTCCATGTTCCAGACGGAAAAGATCAACTTGCTCACCTGGTCCGGCAACCCGCTGAACCAGGGAGTGACCGTTTCCAAGTACCAAATTTGGCGCAAAAAGGTCGATGAGGATAACTCCAAGTGGAAAGTAATCGCGGATGCACCGGCCAACTCGCTCGAATACAAGGACCGCCGTTTGTCATTCAATGATAAATATTCCTATGGGATCAAGGTCATCGATTCCCTGGGCTACGCCAGCCCGGCGTCCAACATCGTCCAAGAAAACCCCTGAGATCCGCGGCGTTCTTAATTGCCTTTATCTTCGATTTGTGGCATAAATAGGGGCTCGCTTTATTCATTTTTGATCCAGAATGATCAGGAACGACTGTGTCTATTTTAAAGGGGAGACCCCCTGTGTCTACGGCCTGCTCTGTGACAGTTGCCCTCATTTCAAGCCTTTCCAGACGAAGATCCTCATCATCAAGCGCGGGGCCATGGGCGATGTCCTGAGGACGACGGCCCTTCTCCCCGGCCTGAAAAGAAAGTATCTGAAGAGCACGATTTTCTGGGTTGTCGATGAGGATAGCCGGGAGCTTGTCGAGAACCATCCCGATGTGGACCGGACGGTTCCGTTCAACCTGGAAAATATCCTGCCTCTTTTTGTGGAAAAATTTGACGTCCTGTTCTCCCTGGATAAGGAAAAGGGATCGACGGCCTTGGCCGAGCAAGTCGCCTGCCCTCTGAAATACGGGTTTGGCATGAATGAGCACGGGAACCTGTCGATCTTGAACCCGGCCTCCGAATACGCCTATCGATTGGGGATCGATAACGACCTCAAATTCTTCCGGAATCAAAAGACCTACCAGGAAATTATCTACGATATGGCCGAGCTGGACTATCAGGGCGATCCCTATATCCTCCATCTCAAAGAAGGCGACCGCGAAAAAGCCCGCGGATTCTTCAAGAAGCACAGGATTTCGAAAAAACGGCCGGCCGTCGGGTTGAACACAGGTTCGGGGACGCGCTTCGAGACAAAACAATGGCCGCCGCGGCATTTTTCCGGGCTCATCGATCTCCTGGGCTCCAAGCTGAAGGCGGATGTCTTTCTCCTGGGGGGACCCAAGGAGAAAGCCCTGAACAGGTCCTTGGACGAGAAGGCTTGCGCAAGGGTCTACAACACGGGCAACGACAATTCTCTGCTCGAATTCGCCGGCTTTATCTCTCTCATGGACGTCGTCGTCAGTTCGGATTCGCTGGCCATGCATCTGGCCGTAGCCCTCGAGAAAAAAGTCGTCGCCCTGTTCGGCTCCACCTGCCCCCAGGAAATCAATCTCTACGGCCGAGGCACGAAAATATTCGCCGGCCTGCCCTGCTCGCCCTGCTACAAATCCCGGTGTGAGGAAATGACATGCATGAAGGCCATCACGGCCGAGCAGGTCTTCCGGGAGATACAAAAAATCCTCTGAGTTTGATGACTAACGATCGAAATTCCAAAAAAGTCGTGGTCATGATCCCCACCTACAACGAAGCGGAGAACATCCAACCCTTAGTTCGGGAAATATTGGCTTTGCCGGTCCGGGAGGAAATGTCCGTCCTGGTCGTCGATGACTACTCTCCCGACGGGACGGGCGCCCAGGCGGAAAAGCTGTCCTCGCAAGATCCCCGGGTTCATGCCCTAATCCGGACAAAGCGGAGGGGCCGCGGCGCGGCCGGCATCGACGGCTTCAAGGCCGCCCTGGCGCTTCAGCCTGACTATGTCATCGAAATGGACGGTGATTTCTCCCATCAGCCGCGTTTCATCCCCGATTTTTTGAAGGCAATCGGACACTGTGATGTCGTCATCGGCTCCCGGTTTGTCCGCGGAGGGCGGGACGCCGACCGGAACCTGGCCAGGAAGGCGATCACGTTCCTGGCCCGCAATTTTGTCCGGCGCAAGTTCCGTACGCCTATCCGGGATGTGTCTTCGGGATTCCGCTGTTTCACCAGGACCATCCTGGAAAAAGTGGACCTCGACGACATGATCTCCGTCGGCCCGTCCGTCGTCCTGGAGATCCTCTACAAGCTTTCTCTCTTGCAGGCAAGAATTTGTGAAGTCCCCATCATCTTTATCGACCGGAAGCAGGGCAAGACGAAACTCAGCGGGCTGACGCTGCTGGAAACGCTGATGATGGTCTTAAGGTTCAAACGGCAGTACGGCAGGCCGCCGGCGAGTCCCCAGCCATGAAAAAAGTCCTTTTGGTCTATCCCGGGTATATCGTCCGCGAGCAGCCCCTGAACATCCTCTATATCGGCTCTGCCGTGAGGGCGGCCGGACACGCCGTCGCTCTTTTTGAAATCAGCTCCTACAGGCGGCGGCCCCTCCGGGGTGACCCCTACCGGATCATCAAAGAAAGCTACCAGGAGCTTTGCAGCAGGTTCAAGCCGGATGTCGTCGGATTCTCCGTCATGTCCGTGAACTGCAGGATCGCTTTGGAGCTGGCCCAGCTGACCAAGCGGAATTCCCCCGATATCCGGACCGTTTTCGGCGGCATCCACCCGACCATCGCGCCAGAAGAAACAATCAGGGAGGAAGCGATCGACGCGATCTGCCGGGGCGAGGGGGAGGCGAACTTCACCGATTTTCTGGCGGCGATCGATCGCGGCGGGGATTACACCCGCATCCCGGGATTCTGGACCAAGCGGGACGGGTCGATCTTTCGGAACCCGATGCGGCCTTTGATCGAAGACCTGGACAAGATCCCGTTTCCCGACCGGGACCTCATCAGCCCTTCAAGGCTGCAGGCGGAGCTGTACGGGGTGAACCTGCTCACCTCGAGAGGCTGTCCGTTTCCCTGCTCCTACTGCCAGAACGAATACTTGATGGACCTCTACCGGGGGTACGGCCGTTTCGTCCGCACCAGGAGCATCGAAAATGTCTTTGCCGAGATCGACCAGATCCTTCAAAAATACCGTCCTTCCCGGCTGTCCTTCTCAGATGAATCCTTCACCCTGAACAAAAAGCGCCTGGAGGAATTCTGCCAACGCTACGCCAAGAGATATTCGATTCCCTTTCTCTGCCAGACCCGCCCCGACCTGATCGACGAGGATACCATCCGCATCCTCAAAGACGGGGGTTGTGATTTCATCAACATGGCCATCGAGGCCGGAAACCCCAGGATCCGAAACAACGTCCTGCAGCGGAATATCACGGACGAGCAGATCGTCCAGGCCTTCGGGCTTGCCCGCCGCTTTAGGATCCGGACGGGAAGCTTCAACATGATCGGACTGCCGGAAGAGGACATGTCCACGGTCTGGGACACCATCCGCATCAACAAGCGCCTCCAGCCCGACCGGATCATGTCCACCGTGTACATGCCCTTCCTGGGCACCAAGCTTGGGGAAGATTGCCTCAAAGACGGCTGGCTCGAACATCCCATCGATGATGCGGAGATCTATTATACCAACATCACCATCAAGCATCCGACGATCTCCGGCAGGACGCTCTTCGGCTATCAGGGCTTCTTCGACTACTATGTCCGGCTGTCGCCGAAGCTGTATCCGCTGATCCACCTATTGAGATGGACCTATCAGCTCCTGCCGAAGACGTCCTTCGGGCTGCCGTCCCTTCTCCGGGTAGCCCGGGAAGGCCTGATCAACTTTGTCTATAACATGAAGAGGATTCTTCCCAGCCGCGGCTTCTTCATGAAAACGCGGTAATGTGAGAGAATAGATGCAGATCTCAAAAGACGAGCGGCGAACATGCCCCGTGGCTTGCCACGGGGCATGTTCGCCGCTCGTAGAGGGTTCCAAGGGGGAGCCGCCCCCTTGGTCGGAGGGCGGGGTTTCATGCCCCGCCCGAGAAGGGGAGGCAGGGCGTCGGACGAAGTTCGACGCCCGTTGGAAGGGGTCCTCCCCTCCAAATTGACTCGAGGCCAAAGGAGGTTCGGCCATGAAAATCCTGGTGACGGGAGGGTCCGGTTTTATCGGCAGCCATCTGGTCCAAAAGCTGTTGGGCGAAGGCTACGACGTTTCCGTCCTCGACCTGAGGCCGCCGGTCCAGGACGTGGAATGGATCAAGCGGGATATCCGGGAAGACCTGGGCGGCGCCTTTTCCAACTTCAACCTTGTTTTTCACCTGGCGGCCCTGGCCAACGCCCGCAAATCCTCCGAAGACCCCAAGCTGTGCTTCGAGATGAATGTCAAGGGAACGCTGAACGTCCTGAACGCCGCTTTGAAGAATGATATCGAGCGGGTCTACCTGGCCTCGAGCTCCTGGGTCTGCGGCGCCCAGGACGGCGATATCGTCAACGAAAAAAGCCCGTTCCGGCTGGACGACATCAACACGATCTACGGCGCGAGCAAGATCGGTCAGGAGCTGCTCTGCTTTTCTTTCTACAGTGAATATAAAGGCCCCAAATACACGGTTTTCCGCTACGGCATTCCCTACGGAGAGCGGATGTGGAAAGGGCTCGTCGTCAGGGCCTTCATGGAAATGGCCGAGCGGACCGGGATCATCAGCATCATGGGCGACGGGAAGCAGTTCAGGGAGTTTCTCTATGTCGGGGACCTCTGCGAAGGGCACCTCCATGCCATGAAGCCTGTCGCCGAAAACAAGGTCTACAACCTCACGGGAGGCCGGCCCATCACCATCGAGGAGATCGCCAAAGAGGTCGTCAAGCATATCCCGGCTAAGATCGAGTACATCCCCCAGGCCCGGGTCGAGCCGAAGATCAAGAGGGTTCACAACTGGCTGGCTGAGAATGAGCTGGGCTGGGTCCCCAAAACTCCCCTGGAAGAGGGGATCCGGAAATGCGCCGAATGGTGGACATCGCTC
>CAZIDN010000058.1:0-22759 GCA_964537875.1 uncultured Eubacteriales bacterium | reverse complement strand
AATCAAAAAAACCTTGACAGGTGCCGCGCTTTCATACATGGAAGGAAACCCTGGGCAAGGGTTTCCTTCCAAGAGTGTCTGGAAGGGGTCTTCCCCTCCAAATTGATTATTGGAGGAAGGCGTCTTCAAGGATAAGGACCCGGTACCCGTCCTGCCAAAGCTGTTCGGCGAGGAGCCGCGAAGATTCCCGGTCTCCGGCGCGGATCCGGACGCGGTAATATCGCTGCGTGGCGGTCTCGAACAACGCGATATAGACGTTGCCGTACTTCCGCTTCAGCCGGCTTTCCAGATCTTTGGCGTTGTCCTGGCTGATGAATGAGCCCACCTGGACGACGAATTTTTGGCCGGCGTCGGAGGATCGGGCTTGGGGCTCAAGAATGTCCAGCCGGACCGGCACGACGCCTTGGCCGACCATGTCCAAGAGCCTGGCGGCTGCGTAGGACACATCGATGATGCGGTCATTCTTAAAAGGGCCTCTGTCGTTGATGCGGACGACGGCCGTGCGGCCGTTGGCGAGGTTGGTCACCATGACCTGCGCTCCGAAGGGCAAGGTTCGATGGGCGGCGGTCATCTCGTACATATCATAGATTTCTTTGTTGGACGTCGGCTTTCCGTGAAAATCAGGTCCGTACCAGGACGCCATCCCCGTCTGGACCGTGCCCCCTCCGGGAAAATATCTTACCCGGACGCAGGACGCCAGTAAAATCGGGCCGAGTAAAAGAAGAATGGGCAACTTTTTTGGCATACGGTTTTGATTCATTTTTAGAGATCTATCTTACCAACCGGGGCCGATCCGGGCAATCGCCTCTGTCGATGATTCGGGGAATGAATTCCGTTTCTTCCGGCTCACCCACAAGGGTGAACTGGAGAACGCGGCCCATTTGGTGTAAAATAGCGCGCCGAAAAGATGCCATGAAAAAAGCCTTGCCCTTTCTGCCGGCCGCCCTTTATTACGGGCTGATTTATTCCCTCTCGTCCCGGCGCCTCAATCTGGATGTGCCTCTGCCCAACGCGGATAAGCTGGCTCACGGCGCGGCCTACGGGCTTCTGGGATTCCTGCTGGCCTTCGGTTTTTTTAAGCTTCTCCGCCTCTCGCTCAAAACAAAACTCGGCGGCGTTATTCTGACAGGCGTGATCCTGGGAATCCTGGACGAGATCCATCAGATCTTTGTCACGGGCCGGTCGCCGGATCCGCTGGATGTCGCAGCGGATGCGGTCGGGATCGTCCTGGGGCTTATTTTGTTCCGGCTGATCTTCCAGAAAAAACCGCCCGAAAAAAGTAATTAACCGCGCCTCGCCGAGGGGGAGTGAAAAAAGCCGGCGGACTCCTCGAAAAACCGGCGTCCCACATGAAAAAGGGAATGGACAAGCGCTGCCCGCGAGATCTTCTGGCCGGCTGCGGATCGTCGTCAGGGTCTAAAGAAACGGCGCTCCCACGAATTTCACCAGCTTCTTCTTCAAGAAAGCGAAGGTCTTGTGCGGGTCGGACAAAAACGTGAAGAGCTTCGCCTCCTCCGGGGCGATCGTCCCGAACTTGATCATGGCCTCGAAGTCCAGGACTTTTCGCCAGTAATCTTCGCCGTAAAGAATGACGATCACTTCTTCGCGGGCGATCTTTCCCGTCTGGATCAGGGTGATCGTCTCAAAGAATTCGTCCAGGGTGCCGTATCCGCCGGGAAAGGCTATCACGGCCCGGGCCCGGGAAATGAGCCAGAATTTTCTCATGAAAAAATAGTGAAAGATGAAAGAGAGATCGGGAGAAATATAAGCATTGGGCGCCTGCTCGTCGGGAAGTGAGATGTTCATGCCGATGGTCTTTCCGCCGGCCCGGAGCGCGCCGCGGTTGGCCGCTTCCATAATGCCGGGACCGGCGCCCGTGCAAATGACGAAATTCTTCCCTTTTGGTTTTAAGGGGATCGCCCATTGGGCCAGAAGGAAGGCCAGTTCTTCGGCTTCCCAGTAATATTTGGCGAGCATAGAATCCTTGTCTTCGGGAAGGGCTCTCGACGATCCTAGAAACAGGACGGTGTTGTTGACTTTCAGCCTGTCCAGCCTCGAGAGAGGCTCCAGATACTCGCTCAATATGCGCAGAGTTCGCGCCTCGGGAGAAATCAAGAATTCCGGGTTGCTGTAGGCCTTTTCAGGGATCATCTTGCTGTTCATAAGGGGATTCTATCCGAAAGCCGTTTTGACTTCAATCCATCCCTATGGTATCTATATGGGCCTCGAAGCCTGGAGGAGCATGGATGAAACAGCCTCTTGAGAGCCTTTCGCGGATGAAATATCCGGGTCGGGCCCTGGCGGTCGGCCGGGATATGTCCGGAATATTCAACATCATCATCTATGCCATTACCGGGAGGTCTTCTTCAAGCCAAGCCAGGCGCCTGGTGCTCGAAGCCGATGCTATCTGGACAAAGCCCACGGACCCGGAGGTCCTCCGAAAAGGGAACATCGACCTGCTGATCTATCCCGCCGTGATCTTGTCAGAAGGATTGGCGGTGAGCAACGGCAAGCAGACGTCGGACATCGACATCCGATCCGGTCAAGGTCCGGTCGAAGTCCTGGAAGAAGCCATGAAGAGCTGGGACTATGAACCTGATGCACCCATTTTTACGCCCAGGATCAGCGGCTGCATCCTACCTTCCAACCGGGCCGGTTTGAGCATTATCAAGAGGGCGGAAAACGGCGATTCTATTCGGTTTTTTTATGAAGTCCCACTCACCCCGGCGAAAGGGAAGCTCGTGACAACCTATTCCGGCGAAAACAGGGATCCGCTCCAATCCTTCGCCGCTGAACCCCTGGACCTCGATCTCAGGGAAGCCACGGCGCGGGCTACGGCCGAAGCTGTCTATGGGGCGCTCAAGCCGCCCGGACGGGAAGAGGACTTCCGCGTGGCGGTGACTTGTGTTTTTGCTAAAGCCTCTGACATGAAAGACCATCAAGTTTTTATCATCAACCGTCAGGAAAGGAAATGACGATGGGCAAAGAGCAGCCTGATAAATCAGCCAGAAAACAGTATTTCACGAAAGTCAAGGAAGAATTTCCCGAGCTGTTGGAATTCGGCGGCCAAAAATTCCTCAAAAGGCTTTCCATGAGATACGGGGAAAATCCCGGCTATCCGGCGGCTTTTTATGCCGAAGAAAGGGCATCGGGGCCTAATATGGCCACCATCCAGGTTCTCCAGGAGGGGACCAAGGGCCTGAGCTATATCAATGTCGGAGACATGGACCTCGGCCAAAGGTTGGCCAGAAAGTTGACCGAGATCTATAAAAACAAACGGGTCTGCGCGCTGATCAAGCACGAGATGCCGAGCGGCGTGGCCATGGGAGACAGCCCCGAGGAGGCGTTCGAGAAAGCTTGGAACGGCGATCCCCTGTCCAACTTCGGGAGCGTGGATGTTTTTAGCTATCCGGTCAATGCCGGACTGGCGAAACTCCTCGTCGAAAGCCTGCGGAACGTCGAAGTTGTCTACGCGCCTGATTTCTCGGCGGAAGCCCTCAAAATCCTGGCTTCACGGAAGCCGCTCCGAGTCGTCAAGATGGGCGCCCCGCTCGACAGGCCGGCCGTCGATAACGGCCTGGAATTCAAAAGGGTGGCCGGCGGACTTCTTATCCAGAAAAGGTTCGATTCGAAAATCATCTCGCCCCTGTCCGTCGACGTCGTTTCTCTCCGGAAACCGACGGAGGACGAGGTTCGGGCGGCGATCTTCAACTGGACCGTGGCCTCATTTACCCGCTCCAACGCCGTTGTCATCGGCAAATCCGATAAGGTCCACGGCATCGGGTCGGGCCAGAGAAGCCGCATCGATTCAGCAGAAAACGCCATCCGTTACTCGAGCCGGGGCTACGGGCCCGAAGGATGTGTCATGGCTTCGGATGCCTTCATGCCTTTCCCGGATGTCGTCGAGCTGGCCGCCCAAAACGGCATCACCGCCATGATATATCCTTTGGGCTCGGTGAAAGACCAGGAGGTCATCGACAGGGCCAACGAGCTCGGCCTGGCCATGATCGTCACCAGGAAGCCGGGAGAGGTCGACTGCGAGCGGTGCTTTTTGCATCGGTGATACCGGCCATGGGCTTAAAGACATATAAAGAAAAAAGGGATTTCCAAAAGACTCCCGAGCCCAGGGGGGTGCCCGATAAAGAGAAACGCGGGAAAAAGGCGGATCTGGTGTATGTCGTTCAGCGCCATCAAGCATCCCGTCTTCACTATGACCTGCGCCTGGAAGAGGAAGGCGTGTTGAAGAGCTGGGCGGTCCCTAAAGAACCTCCCGTCGAAGAAGGCGTCCGAAGGCTGGCCGTCCAAGTCGAGGACCATCCGCTGGCCTATGCCGGCTTCGAAGGGACGATCCCCGAAGGCGAATACGGGGCCGGGACCGTGAAAATCTGGGACAAAGGAAGCTACGTGCCGGAGGAGACGATGCCTGCCAAACGTGTCTTCGAAATCAAGGGCGGTGTCCTCCGCGGCAGATACTGCCTGATCAAGCTTAAAAGCCAGGACCCGGAAGACCATAGCTGGCTTTTCTTCAAGATGAAAAAGGGTCCGGCTTAGGACCGTCTGGATAAATCCGTTCGGAAAGGATCGGTCATGACCAAGAATCTCGAAGAAAAGGTCCCCTGTGAAGCCTGTAAAAAGATGATCCCTAAGGCGGCGGCGCTTCACGCCGAGGGACAGGATTATGTGCTCCATTTTTGCGATATCACGTGCCTGGATTATTGGAAAAAGGAACAGGATGATCGCTCCACGACAAAAAAATAAAATAGCTTTTATCGCGGCCCTCATCGCCGGCCTCCTCTTTCCGGTCCTCTGCTCTTCGCAGGATGCACCCCGAAATCAAAAATACGAAGAGCTTGCCGAGAAGATCCGTTCGGCAGGATTGCGCCATGAAAAAGCTTTTAAACTCCTGGAGGCGCTGATCAAAACGGCAGGTCCCCGGCTGACCGGCTCTCCGGGAGCGGCCGCGGCGGTCGGGTTCATGCGAAAACACATGCAAGAATTGGGATTGGAGGCATGGTTGGAGCCGGTGACCGTCCAGCACTGGGTTCGCGGGGATATCGAAGAGGCCAAAATCATCCAAGCCAGGCAGATGAGTCCTTATCCCTTGTCGGTCACGGCCTTGGGCTGGAGCATCGCCACCCCGGCCCCAGGCATTTCGGCGCCGGTCGGGCTTTCGGTCGGGGGAAGTCCGGAGACCTTTCTCAAGCTGCAAAGCCTGGAAAACCTTTTAAAACCGTCGGGGATCGTCTGGGTTCGACCCGGCGGCGGAGGAGCGGACATCGGCCCGTTGGCCGGGCAGGGGGAACCGTCCTCATGAGCCTGGTCCCCGATTCTCAGCGCTACTTTGATGTCCACCATTCGGCCCAGGATATCCTGGCAGGCGTCAACCCGCGGGAGCTCGAGCTGGGAGCCATTATTATGGCCATCGTTTCCTATGTCCTGGCCGAGGAGGGATTATAGGCCATGGACCTGGTTTTTTTTGAAGTAGCCTTCAGGCATTCGGGGAAACGACCATGAATAACAAAAGGCTCGATTTTTTACTGGCGGTCCATAACCACCAGCCTGTCGGAAATTTTCGCTCGGTCTTCGAGAAAGCGTTCCAGGATTGCTACAGGCCGTTTTTCGAAGAATTCCGAAAACATCCCAGGCTCAAGCTGACCGCCCATTTTTCGGGGCCCCTTTGGGAATACATGCAGGGCGAGGAAGGAGAGTGCTGGAATCTCATCCGGGAACTCGTTGATAAGGGCCAGGTCGAGCTCCTCGGCGGCGGATTTTACGAGCCCGTCCTCTCTGTCATCCCTGAAGAAGACAGGCAGGGACAGCTCGAAATGATGAGCCGGTTCCTGGAGAAAGAATTCGGGACAAAGCCGAGAGGCGCCTGGCTGACGGAAAGAGTCTGGGAGCCGAACCTTGCCAAAACGCTGGCCAAGGCCGGCATCGAATACACGCTCCTGGACGAAGAGCATTTCCATTATGGCGGAATCTCCGATATCCACAAGATCTACATCACCGAAGACGAAGGATATGGGCTGAAGCTCTTTCCGATCGACAAGAGGCTCCGCTACCTCGTTCCTTTCCAGAAGCTGGACGATGTCCGGGCTTATCTTGATTCCATCCGGAGCAAGGGAGGTTTAGCCATCCTCGGCGATGACGGAGAGAAATTCGGCCTGTGGCCGGGAACGAAGAAGTGGGTCTACGAGGACGGCTGGCTGGCCCGGTTCATGGATTTTCTGGAAAGCGAAGATATCCGGACCCGGACCTATTCCGAAGCTTTGGATGAATGCCCTCCCGGAGGGCGCGTCTATTTGCCGCCCGCCTCCTACGAAGAGATGATGGAATGGGTCCTGGAACCCCAAGACTCGGAAATTTTCTTGAAGTTGAAAGAACAGAGTCCTCCGCAAGCGCGGCGGTATCTTCGCGGGGGATTTTTCCGGGAGTTCTTTTCGAAATACCACGAGGCCAATCACCTTCATAAGAGAATGCTTTTTGTCTCACGGCGTGTCCGGGTCAAGGGCGATGCCGAGGCTAGAAAGGAGCTTTATAAGTCCCAATGCAATGATCCCTACTGGCATGGCGTTTTCGGCGGCCTTTACCTACCCCATCTGAGGGAAGACGCCTATGCCCATCTCCTTGGCGCCGAAAGACGGCTGCCCCGCGAGTCCGGCTGGCAAGAGCTGGATCTTGACCTGGACGGCCAAGCCGAAGTCATGAGCCAAGGCGAGATATTCGGTCTGCTCCTCAAGCCGTCTTCCGGCGGCAGCCTTATCGAGTTGGATTACTATCCTTTATGTCGGAACTTGACCGACGTCCTTTCCCGGCGGAAAGAATCCTACCATGCCCAAAAAGCGGCCGGGGCGAACGAAGGCAGGAGCATCCACGAAATCACCAAAGAGCTTCCTTCCGGAGAAGAGCGGCTGTTTCGTTATGACTGGTATCGCCGCGCCTCCTGTCTCGACCACTTCCTCGATCCGGCCACGACGCCCGAAAATTTTCAGAATATCGATTACCGGGAGCAGGGAGATTTCGTCAATCAGCCCTATGAATTTAAGATCAGCGGGACGAGCCTCAGCCTTTTCCGTGACGGTCACGTCAGGATAGACGGAGAACTGGCGCCTCTATCCGTGCTGAAAGTGATCATCCCTCGGGATGAGGAAATCCTGGTCCGCTATACCCTCCAAAACGGATCGGACCAAACGATCGACGTCCGATTCGGCCCCGAATGGAATTTTTATCAGGTCCCGGAGGAATGGGACCTAGGAGCGACGGGCGTCCGGTTGATCAAGGGAAGGCTGATCCTGGAAGCCCAACCGCGTCCGGAGTTCTGGAATTTTCCGCTTCAAACACTCTCCCAATCGGAACAGGGCTATGATATAATCCATCAGGGCATTTGCCTGCTTCCCAACTGGAAAATTACCCTTCCCGGCAGGGCGATATTTTCTGCCGAGATTCGCCTGAGAGAGCAAAGACTGTGATCTTGAAATATTTTTCACTCGTTCTCCGCAGTCATAGTCCCCACGTGGTCTCCCGTGGCAACCGGCCGCGCGGGATGGATTGGCTGGATGAGTCTGCCGCCGTCTTATCTTGGCTTCAGAAGGGGACACACCCGACCGAGGAAGAAGCGCGTCTGCTCGAATCCTGGGAGCAAGAAGACGGCCTTTTTGAGGAGTTGGTCATATCCGATGGAACACATATTTGAAAAAATAATGGTCATGATTCTTTCCGGGGGCAAAGGCGAGCGGCTGTATCCCCTGACCAAGGACAGGGCCAAGCCTTCTGTCCCTTTTCTCGGCGCCTACAGAATCATCGATTTCAGCCTTTCTAATTGCCTGAACTCCGGCCTCAGAAAGATCGCTCTTCTCACCCAGTACAAATCCCTTTCGCTTGAACGTCATATCCTTTTTGGCTGGAACATTTTCCATCCGGAAAGCCGGGGTTCGATCATCTCCCTACCGGCCCAGGGACGGGTCGGGGAGCGCTGGTACGAAGGCACGGCCGATGCCGTTTTTCAGAACATCTATTCTATCCAGCAGGAAAACCCGGAAGCCGTTCTCGTCCTTTCGGGCGACCATGTCTACAAAGCCGATTACGGACGGATGATCAGGTTTTATCTTGAAAAAGACGCCGATGCCGTGGTCCTGACAAAACCGGTGCCCCGCCAGGAGGGAAGGCGTTTCGGCATCGTCCGGGTGGACGAAGAGCGGCGGATCACGGAATTCGTCGAAAAGCCGAAAAATCCTCCCGTCCTGCCCGCCGACCAGGACCATGCCCTGGTCTCCATGGGCATCTATCTCTTTAAAACGCCGAACTTGATCCGGGCCCTGATGCAGGATGCGAAGAACGCCAAAAGCAGCCATGATTTCGGCAAGGACGTCCTGCCGAGCCTGATCTCCGGAGACAAGGTCTTTGCCTATCTTTTCAAGGGATATTGGGAAGATATCGGGACGATCGACGCCTACTGGAAATCCAACATGGCCTTTCTCTCGCCGGCCCCGCCGTTCGAGCTCAGCGACGCCGCCTGGCCTATCCGGACCTACCAAGGGCAGTATCCGCCCGCCTTTATCGATAAGAGCTCGCTAGGCAATTCCATCATCAGCCCGGGCTGCCGCATCTCCGGAGCCAGCGTCCGGAATTCCATCCTGTCTCCCGGCGTCCACGTCGGCAGACAGACCGAGGTCCTGGATTCCATCGTTTTTGAAGGAGTTCAAGTCGGGAAAAACGTCAGGATGAAAAAAGTCATCGTTGACAAGAATTCCATCATCCCCGATGACTTTGTCATCGGCTATGACGAACAGCGGGACGGCCGTCATTTCAAGCTTTACGGCGAGGGGATCCGGATCGTGCCGAAAAACTGGAGGCTGGATTGATCCAAGAGTTTCAATTTTCCGCATCGGATTTCGAGAAAGATGAGCCCAAGGAGTTGATGCTCCTGTCCATCATCTCCCAGAGTTTTTTCCAGCCGTTCTCCATCGAGGATAACCTCCTGGTCATCCTGACCGCCTTGACCTCGGGTTCGGGCGTCGGATTCAACCGGGCCATGCTTTTCCGGGCCTCGGGGGAAATCCTCAGGGGAGAACTATGGCTCGGGCCCAAGTCCGCCGAAGAAGCGAATTCGATTTGGGAAGTGCTGTCTACGCCGGGCATCGGCTACATCGAAATCATCGAGCATAACCGCGCTCTGCTCAGACGGGAGGCGGATTCCTTGAACAAGAGAATCAAAGCCCTAGCCTATTCCCTGGACCGCGAGCCCTTGTCCATTCCCGCCCTCCCCGCCGCCAAGCGGGAAGTGGTTTGGGTCAAGGGAGCGTGGGCCGAACCGTTGGTGGACAAATCATTTCTAAACATCCTCAATGTCGATGAATTCCTCTGCGTCCCGCTCTTCTCCGGGGACGAAATCCTGGGCGAAGTCATCCTGGACAACGCCATCACTCGGCGGCCCATCGAACACAAGGACGTCAAGCTGGCCAGCCTGTGCGGCCTGATGGCCGGCAATTATATGTATTCGACGACACTCCAAAAAAAAGTGGTCGAGATGGAGCGGATGGCCGCCCTGGGAGAGATGGCCATGTTCGTCATGCACCAGCTGCGGAATCCTCTGGCCGCTATCGGCGGCTTTACCGACCAGCTTCTCGATTCGACGAACGACGTAGCCCGAACCCGGCGAAACCTGGACATTATCAGGAAAGAGATCAAGCGGTTGGAAGACGTGTTGTTCAAGCTGTCCCCCTTCCTGAAGATGGATTTGCGGAAGCCGATCTCTTTTGAGCTTCCGCCCGTCGTCCAGGCCGTCCTACAGAGTACGAACATCCAGTTGAAACGGGAAGGAATCCAGATCGATGTCGAGGTTGAGAACTGCCTTCCGGAAATTCTGGGAGATCCCACCTATGTCGGCGAAGCCCTGCGCAATCTGCTCGACAACGCGCTGGAAGCGACGCCGAGGGGAGGCCGCGTTTCCCTCCGGGCCGAGGCCGGCCGGGGAGAAAAAAACGGGGTGGTCTTGAGCATCCAGGACACAGGACCGGGCCTTCCGGAAGCCATCAAGAAAAAAATCTTTGAGCCGTTCCTTTCGACAAAGGAAAAGAGCATGGGGGTCGGGCTGTTCTATGTCAAACGGGTCATGGATGCTTGCGGCGGCCGAATCGAGGTGGAAAGCGAACCCGGGAAGGGGACGCTGTTTCGGCTTTTTTTTAGAAGCCGTGACGAAAGGAGGGAGAACGGATGAAGAAGCTTTTGATCGTCGAGGACGAGGAAGCCCTCTGCCTCCTCTACAAGGAAGAGCTCAGCCGGGAAGGATATGATGTGACGACCGCCCACGATGCCGAACAAGCCCTGGAGATGCTGGGCCGGGAACATTTCGACCTCATCATCACGGACATCCGGATGCCCGGCCGGGACGGCGTCGAGCTCATCACGGAGATCATGGGTTTGCGGAAGGACGTCCCCATCATCATCAACACGGCCTACCAGAGCTACAGAGAAGACTTCATGACGTGGGCGGCCGACGCCTATGTCGTCAAATCGGCGTCCCTCGATGAGCTCAAGGCCAAGATCAAGGAACTGATGAGCCGATGACGTCTCAACTGCGCAAAGATCATATCAGCGGCCGCTGGGTCATCATCGCTTCCGAACGGAGCAAAAGACCGGATGACTTCCGGCCGGCCCAGCCCGAGAAAAAGGATAACCAGGCCGGATTTTGCCCTTTCTGCTCGGGGAATGAAACAAAAACGCCGCCCGAGGTGTTTTCGCTCAGAAAAAACGGGTCGGGGCCGGACGAACCCGGCTGGTGGGTGCGGGTCGTCCCGAACAAGTTCCCGGCGCTGACCCGGGGTGCGCTTCCGCAGAGGACCAGCCAGGGCCTTTTTGAGTCCATGGAGGGCGTCGGGGTCCATGAAGTCATTATCGAAACGCCTGAGCATGACCAAGAATGGAGCGACCTGCCGCTGGCCCATCTCCGTGATGTTCTCTGGACCTACCAGCAGCGCATCCGGAGCATCGAGACAGAGTCCCAGTATCAATACATCCAGGTCTTCAAGAACAAGGGCAAAGAAGCCGGGGCATCGCTCAGCCATCCTCATTCCCAGATCGTGGCCACGCCCATCATCCCAAAGCGGGTGAAAGAGGAGGTCTGGAGCTCGGACCGGTTTTTCCGGAAGACCAAGAAATGCCTTTTCTGCCGAACGCTCGAGCAGGAGATCACGGCCAAAGAGCGCCTCATCCGCATCAATTCCCACTTCGCCGTTACGGCGCCCTTCGCTTCCCGTTTTCCTTTTGAAATGCGGGTCCTTCCCCTCCGGCACTCACCGTTTTTTTCGAAGGCGAGCGATGATGAACTCCTCTCGCTGGCCGAAAACCTGCAGGCCGTGCTGGCCAAGTTCAAGAATATTCTCTCCGACCCGCCGTTCAACGTCATCCTTCACCAGGGGCCGCATCCCGTGTTGGCTCGAAAGACCTGGCCCAATGTCGAGAGCCTTTTTCACTGGCACCTGGAGATCATTCCCGTTCTGACGCGGCTGGCTGGGTTCGAATGGGCGACCGGTTTTTACATCAATCCCGTCCCCCCGGAGCTGGCGGCCAGCTATCTGAGAGAATAAAATGAGGGCAGGGAAGCATCTCCAAATATGTGATTTCAAAGAGGTGTCGGAATCGCCCCCGAGGCCCCCTAGTGGAGGGGGGCCCCGGACACTCTTGGAGGAGGACCCTTTTGCAGGTTCCCCCTCCAACGGGCGGCGGGAATACCCGCCAGCCCTGCCACCCCTCCAAGGAGCATCCTCCCATGAATTCATCGCCAGATGCTCCTGGGAAGGAAGGCAGGGAGCGAAGCGACCGTTGGAAGGAAAACCCTACAAAGGGTTTCCTTCCAAGAGTGTCCGACGGGGGGAACCGACGGGGCTGGTTCCCCAGGGGCCGGGGGCGATTCCGGCACCGATAGAAAATTACACAAACGAAGATGCTTACTGGGGGCAGGCTTTTATTGATTTTTGGGATAAAAATCATTACTATCAGGCCTTTAGGAGGCTTCATGAAGAGGACGATGATTTGGACGGCGGCCCTGTGGCTCCTGGCCTCGGCAGGGTTTTCTCAAGAGTCCTCGATCAAATTGTCCGGCGGCCTCGGCTTTGCCACCGGAGGCGACCTGAATAAAACCATCAAGGGGACGAGCGATCTTCGGAGAGACCTCGATCAGGCCACGGGCGAACTCAAGCCGGTGAACTTGGGCCTGAATTTTGACGTCGAGTTCATCCACCATTTCAACCCGAACATCGGGCTCGGCCTGGGAGTCGGGTATTTTCGGGCTTCAAAAGAGAGCGACCCCTTATCCTCCGAAGTCGGCATCCCCGGCATTTTCACTTTGGGCTCCGAATATTCCATAAAACCCGTAATCAGCGCAGTCCCGATCACCCTGAATATTCACTATTTCCTGCCCGCCGGGTCGAAGCTCAGCTTCGACTTCCACGCGGGGATCGGCTATTATCTGACGATGCTGGATTTTCGCGGCAAAGACGTTCTCAGCGATAGTTTTTTTGACCAGGTCAGTGAGCATTGGACGGAGGACACGACTTTTTGGGCAACGAAAGGAGGCCTCGGCTTCCAAGCCGGGATTGGCTTTGAATTCGAGATGACAACGAGGGTGGCGATTGTCTGTGATGTCTTTGGGCGGTTTGCTTCCGTTTCGGGCTTCAAAGGCAAATACACATATAAAGAGAGCGGTGACTATACCTGGCAGGAGAGCGCGAGCGATTATTATTTCTGGTCCTATGACGAAACGTTCGATGGCAGCTCTTATACTCAATTCGATTTCTACACTGAAAAACCGGAAGGGGAGGGGATCACGAATGCCAAACAAGGGTCGGTCGACCTGACCGGATTCGGGATAATGCTCGGCCTTAGAATCAAATTCTAGGGAGTCATCGAGAGCTTAGGACAACCGCTTCATGACGGATGGATCGGAGGGAAGAAAATTGCGGAGAACAAAAGCTATTTTTCTATTTGTCGTGTTGGCAGCCCTAGCCTCTTTCGGATACTCGCAGTCGTTTGGGCTCAAAATCTCCGGCGGATTGAGCTACGCGGGCGGAGGAGATCTCGCCAAAGGCATCAAGGGCGAAACGGATTATCTCGGGGCGGATTACAGCCTCACCGGTGAATTTCGGGCGCCTTATTTGGGGATGGACATCGGGGGTGAGCTCATCTATTATTTCGGGTCCAAGTTCGGGATTGGCCTGGGCGTCGGTTATTCTCGCCACGCCAAGGAGAGCGCCGTTTCTTACAACATCGACCAGGTCGGCGTCCAAGAGACCCTCAAGCCCACATACAGCGTCGTTCCGATCACCGCCAATCTCCATTATCTCCTGGCCCTCAGCCCCAAACTCAGCCTCGACCTGACAGCCGGAGCCGGCTACTATCTGGCGATGCTCAACTGGGACCATCGTATGGATATGGAGATCATGGGCTATACAGGTAATTTTGAGTACATCTTCAAGTCCACTAAGGGGACCGTCGGTTTTCAAGCCGGCCTCGGATTGGAGATGAAAATCACGTCCAAGGCGGCCCTCGTCTGGACAGTTTGGGGCCGCTATGCTTCGATTTCGGAGCTCAAGGGCGACTGGACGGACAAGGGCGGCGGCGAGCTTTGGTCCTATGAGGATGGCGGGAGTGGCGGGTACGCCTGGTATTATGATTTGAGATACGGCAGCCAAACATATGCCCGGGTCGTTTTTGACACGGACAAACCGGCGGGCTCGAATTTCTCCGACGTCAGGTATGCCAAGCTCAGCCTGACAGGTCTTGTCACGACTGTCGGGCTCAAGGTCGGTTTCTAAAAAGGCCGGTTCAAAGGCCGGCGATTTTTTGATAGAGGGTCAGGTACTCCCGGGCGGACCGATCCCAGGAGAAATCCGAGGCCATGGCATTCTGGATCAACCTATCCCAAGATGACTTGTTGTCATAAACCTTGATCGCCCTGCGGGCGGCGTCGAGCAGAGCCCGGGCCGAATAATCTTCGAACTTGAAACCGTTGCCTTCTCCGCGGTCCGCATGAAATTCCTGGATGCTGTCGTCCAGGCCGCCGGTGGCGCGGACGAGGGGAATTGTCCCGTATTTAAGGCTGTACATCTGGGTCAGGCCGCAGGGTTCATACCGGGATGGGATGAGGAGGATATCACAACCGGCCATGATTTTATGGGCGACACGGTCGTCGAAGGCGATCTTCAGGCCTAAGAAGGAGGGATAGCGTTTTCTGGCCGCGATCAGGGCATTCTGGATTTTTTCCTCTCCCGTGCCCAGAATAACAAGCGTTGCGCCCAGCGTGAAAAGGCCTCCCAGGGCCTCAACCAGTATATCCAAACCCTTTTGGCCCGCCAGCCGGGAAACCATCCCGATGACGGGAGCCTCTTTTCTCGACAGGGGAAGTCCGAAGGTCTCGAGCAAGTCGTTTTTGCAATCCGCCTTGCCGTCGAGGAGAGACGGGGTATAGCGGGCCGCCAGGAAGAGGTCTTGGCCGGGGTCCCAGGCGGAGTAATCGACGCCGTTCAAGATACCGAAGAGGACATCTTTTCTTTTACGGAGAAGCCCGTCCAGCCCGTGGCCGAACTCGGGAGTTTGAATTTCGCGGCTGTATCGCGGGCTGACCGTGTTGACGGCCGTCGCATAGAGAATGCCCGCTTTCAGAAAATTGACTTTTCCGAAAAACTCCAGGTTGTCCATGGTGAAAAGGCTGTCCAGAAGGCCGATTTCGGCGAGAAGGCTTTTCTCAAAAAGCCCTTGATAGGCCAGATTATGGATCGTGAACAAGCTGCGGGTATTTTTAAAAAGCGGGTTTCCTCGATGGAGGAATTCGAGGTAGGCCAGAGCGATCGCCGATTGCCAGTCATGGGCATGGATGATGTCCGGTGCGAAGTCCAGCGCCTTTAACGTCTCGAGCGCGGCTTTGGAATAAAAGGAGAACCTCTCGCCGTTGTCGGGATAATCGCCGGCGGGCGTTCCATAAAGAAAGTCACGGTCATACCATTCATCTTTTTCTATAAAAAAGGCGAAGGCGGAATCTCCGGAGCCTTGCCAGACCGAGAATGTCTCTCTCCGGCCTCCCCAGTCCAAAGGATGATCCTCAAGGATTTGGCATAACGGCAGGCCCCTTTTCCGGACTTCCCGATAAAAAGGCATGACCAGTTTGACCTCGAGCCCCAGCTCGGAGAGAAATTTCGGAAGAGCTCCGGCCACATCGGCCAGGCCGCCGGTCTTGGCGAACGGTGTTGCTTCTGAAGACAGGATAACAATTTTCATGGGCGGTATTTTAGCACAAGTCCCTGCCTCCAAGAAGAAAGAGTTTCGCGCCCGTCTTGATAAATAGCGGTCAAAATACTATACCTATAGAGATGCAGATCGTCACGGCAGCCGTGATCGAGCAAGGCGGAAAAATCTTGATCGCCAAGCGTCGGGCGGGCGACCGCTTTGCCCAACGATGGGAATTCCCGGGCGGAAAGCTCGAGCCCGGAGAGAGTCCCGGACAGTGCCTGCAGAGGGAGCTCCGGGAAGAGCTGGGCGTTGAGACGCGGCTGGAAGGTTTTATCGGTTCTTTTCCCTTTGCCTCTCCAGTCCTGTCCATCGAGCTGGCGGCTTATAAAGTCAGCATCGTCTCGGGCCGCCTTGCCCTGAGCGATCATGAGGAGCTCCGCTGGGTTTCTCCGGCGGAGCTGGGGGACTATTCGTTCACGGAGCCCGACCTTCCGCTCCTCAAGATCCTCAGGGAGGAGTGGGATAACAAAGAAAGAGGCCTTTGATCATGTCCAAAACAAAACCGGACGCGGGTCCGGACAAAAGCGTCATCCTTCACAAGGGAAAGGAAAAAGCCGTCAAAAACCGTCACCACTGGATTTTTTCCGGCGCGGTGAAATCCCTCCCGGATTTTGAGGACGGCAGTCTTCTGCCTGTCCGGAGCGCCGAGGGAGAATACCTGGGCACCGCCTATTTCAACAAGCGCTGCTCGATCATCGGCCGCATGGTGAGCTTTGATGAAACGCCGCCGCTGGCCGCTCTTGAGAGGCAGATCGATCGGGCCATCGCCCGGCGCCGGCCCTTTTTTGGCGCCGAGACGAATGCCTTTCGTCTGGTCAACGGGGAAGGGGATGCGGTCCCAGGGCTGGTCGTCGATCGATACGATGATGTCCTTGTCCTCCAGGTCTCTACGCTGGGGATGGAACGATTGAAGTCCTTTGTCGTGGACGCGCTGGTCAGACGGCTGGCGCCCCGCTCCATCTACGAAAAATCCAACCTGCCTTCGCGTCGGGAGGAGGGTCTCCGGGATTCCGAAGGACTCTTGTCCGGGGAGAATGTCGAGAAGGTGGAAATCCTGGAAAACGGGCTGCGTTTTATCGTCGACCTTCCGCGCTCGCAAAAAACGGGCTTCTATCTTGACCAGAGAGAAAATCGCCGGCTGGCCGAATCATGGGCCCGGGGAAGGACCGTCTTGAACTGTTTTTCCTATACGGGAGCATTTTCTGTTTTTGCTTTGAAGGGGGGAGCCCTGTCTGCGGACAGCGCGGACACCTCAGAGCATGCCCTCGAGCTGGCCCGGGAAAATTGCCGCCTGAACGGCTTTGAGGGCGACAGCAATCATTTTTTCGTGACGGACGTCTTCGATTTTCTGCGGCAGAACGACCTCCGATACGATTTCGTCATCCTGGACCCGCCGGCCTTTGCCAAAAAGAAGATCGAAGTCGTCCCGGCCTGCCGCGGCTATAAGGACATCCACAGGATCGTCTTTCAGAAGATCCCGTCCGGCAGCCTGGTGATGACCTTTTCCTGTTCGTTCTTCGTCGACGAAGCCCTCTTCCAGCAGGTCATCTTCCAAGCCGCCCGGGAGGCATCGCGCGACGTCCGGATCTTGCAGAGGCACCACCAGGCTTATGACCATCCCATCAACATCTATCAACCGGAGAGCGATTACCTCAAGGGTTTTCTTTTGTATGTGGATTGAATAAGGAGAATTTTCCATGGCCATCTCGTTTTCGTTGACAAGAATCGGGAGCTTTGAGTCCTGCAAGCTCCAGTATAGATACAACGACATCGACGGCCTGCGCACCGAGATGGAAACCATCGAAGCCTTTATGGGGAGCCGTATCCATTTGAAAGATAAGAAATAAACATCAAAGGAGGCGAGGGATGGAGGATCTATCGGGATTGAGAAAAGCTTACAGGACCTCGAGCCTCGTCGGTGCGGCGGTCATCGCCAGTCTGTTTTTATATGCCGTCGTCGTCGAGGTCGGACGGGCCTGGCTCAAGCCGTTTCTGGGCTTCGCCCGGGTCGAAAACGCCCTGGTCCTGCGGTATGTATTTTACGCGGCGGCGATCGTCATCGTTATCTCGAGCCGCATCTTGAATTCCCTGATTCTGCGAAAATCCAGACAGGCCGACCCGAAGGCCGTCATCCGAAAACTCAGCCTGGCGGCCATTGTCTCGATGACCCTGGGTGAGGGACCGGCCGTCATGGGTCTCGCACTTTTTCTGCTGGGGGGCTTTTCCCGGGATTTTTACATGCTGCTCATCGTCTCGCTCTTTCTTGAATTCATGTATTTTCCGCGGCTGCGGAATTGGGAGGATTATCTTAAAGACCTGCCGCTTTCCTGCCGGCTGTGAGGAAGCCATGAGGATCCAATTTCTGGGGGCCAACCGCCAAGTCACGGGTTCCCGCTATTATCTGGAAGCCGGAGGGCTGAAGCTGCTCATCGACTGCGGGCTTTTCCAGGAACGGCCCTATCTAGAACGCAACTGGGAGCCGTTCCCGGCTTCCCCCGAGCAAATCGATTTCTTGCTGCTGACTCACGCCCATTTGGACCATTCAGGCTTGATTCCCCGCTTCGTCAAGCAGGGATATTCCCATCCGATCCTGGCCACCGGCGCCTCCGCCGACCTGACGGAAATCGTTTTGCTGGATTCGGCGCATCTTCTGGAAGAAGATGCGGCTTTGAAAAAGAAACGGCATGAGAAAGAGGGGCGAATGGGCCCCCATCCCGAAATTCCTCTGTACACGGCCCAAGAAGCCGAGCAATGTTTCCCTCTTTTTGAAGAGGTGGACTATGATAAGCCCATCCGCCTTCATGACAACCTCACCGTCCGCTATCGCGACGCCGGCCATATCCTTGGCTCCTCATCGCTCGAACTCGACATTCAAGACCATGGAAACCGGACGAAGCTCATCTTCTCCGGGGATATCGGGCAATGGAACAAGCCCCTGGTCAAAGACCCTTCCGTTTTCAACCGGGCCGATTATGTGATCATGGAATCGACCTACGGCGACCGGAACCATGAAGCTTCGGGAAAAATCGAAGATGCCTTGGCCCGGGTCGTCAATATGACCGCGGCCAGGGGAGGAAACATCGTCATCCCGATATTTGCCGTGGAGCGGGCCCAGGAATTTCTCTTTTACCTGGGCCGGCTCGTCCGCCAAGACAGGATTCCTCACCTTCTTGTTTTTCTCGACAGCCCGATGGCCGTGGAAGTCACCAAGGTTTTTTCGCGCCACGTTCAAGATCTTGATGAGCAAGCCCGGATGATGATCAGGTCCGGGGGGCAGCCGTTCGAATTTCCCGGGCTGAAACTGCTCCAAAGCCAGGAAGAATCCAAGGCCATAAACCGGATCAAGGGGTCCTGCATCATCATGGCCGGTTCGGGAATGTGCACCGGGGGCCGGATCAAGCATCATCTGACGCATAACATCGAGCGTCCCGAATCCACGATCTTATTCGTCGGATACCAGGCCGGTGAAACTCTGGGCCGGCAGATCCTGGAGGGCAGGCCGGAGGTCAGGATCTTCGGCAAGCCCTATCAGGTCCGGGCCCAAATCGCCAAGATCGAGGGATTTTCCGGCCACGCCGACAAAGACGACCTGCTGCGCTGGTTGAACGCATTCAAGCAGCCTCCCCGGCGTATTTTCATCACCCACGGTGAAGAGGACGCCGCCCTAAGCCTGGCCAAGCTTATCGAAGAACAGAGCGGATGGGCCGTGGCCGTGCCCTACTTCAGAGACGTTTATGAGCTTGAGGAGGTCAAGACGCCTTGATGCGCCATAAATTTTCAAATTCTCGTTGAAATCCCGGGGTGAACGCCATTAGAATAAGAGGCTAAGACGCGGAGTCATCATGGCCGTCGAAGAACACAAGCACGCCAAAAAAAGATGGAGCCTGCTCAAGGTCATCGAAATTTCACTCAGCGTCACGCTGATCATCCTGCTGGCCATGTATCTCTTCCAATCCCGTCGCCGAGGCGACCCCGAGCTGGAAAAGACCCTGGGGACGAGCCTGAAGAACAAGAATATCAAGGTCTATGAGATCCTCCAAAGAAACGCTATGGAATAAACTGGAGCTCCTCCCCCAAGCTGAGAGGAGGCTGGATTTTAAATTCAATCGGACTTGGACAGGCCGAGGACGACCCCCATGTTATGGGTCAGATTGTTGCAGATCGGCGGGGAATGAACCTTTTTGGATCTCTTCCATTTTGTCTGGATGAATTCGGCAGTCCGTGACGGTCGCAGAGACCGCCGATGGCGTTAAAAACCTTCGCGGGAGCGAGAGCGTTACGGAGTCCGCGTTTCATAGCCTACATAAAATGGAAGAGAGCCGCCTATTTAAAAACTTCGATTTCGTGGATCGACCAGTAGTATGTCGGGTCTTCACCCGTGTCGGTGATGCGGATGAACCGGGCTTCTTTGGAGCCCAAGGCGATATCCAGCGACAGGTCTCGCGGGTTCAAGAAAGCCAAGATGGGCAGGATGGTCTTTTCCTGCCCGGCCACTTTCTCCCAGTGAACGCCGTCCGTCGAGATCTCCGCGACGTACCCTCGGGGATAATCCATGGAGCTTCGGCCGAGCTTGAGGGATATTCCCCGGACGGACTCCGGCTTTTTCAGGTCCAGGCTGAAATACAAGCCGTTTTTCTGAAGTCCGCTCTCCCAGCGCGTTTCCAGCGAGCCGTCGATGGCGTAGCCTGCCATTTTCTGATTGATGTTGGATTCGACGCTCCAGCCCGCCTTTGACAGAAGCTTGGCTCGATCCTTCCAGCCGAATTCGGCCGGAGCACTCATTCCCGGCGGCACGGCCAAGACGTAATCCGTCCCGAAGATCGCCACGGTCTGGATATCGATCTTAAGATCTTCCAGCTCGGCCAGGACCTGCTTGATCTCTTTGGGGCTGAGGTCGGCGGTGTGGACGATGATGAGATTGACTCCCATCGTCTGAAGATCGGCAATATTCTGGGCGACCGGCAGCTCCTTCCAGCGCCGGCACAGCTCGTTGTAGATTTGAGGGAAATAGCCGCTGTAGCCGTTGACCATGTTTTTCCAGTGATATGCGGAATAATAGACCCTGAAGCACTCCGTGAGCCCGACGCCCTTTTCGGCATAGGGCAGAGGGATCTCCACCACGACCGCCTTCTCCTTTTTGGCGGCCAGCCATTGATAGACCTCCGGGATTTCCCTTTTGACGGGAACGGTCTTGAGAGGCAAAGGCATCGAGGCATATTCGATAAGAATCACAAGCACGACCAGGACTTTCATGATCGGTTTTCTCATCCGGGCGCCGGCAGGAAAGAGTCGCTTGATGCCGTAAGCGGCAAAGATCGAGAGCGAAAGCATGATAAAGATATGGAAACGGGATGGCACTCTCAGGCCGTTGAAGCCGGGAACATATTTATAAAGAAGCATATAAGGGCCCCGGGATCCAAAGCTGAAGAGAAAGGCCAGCAGGAAAATGCCCGCATAAATCCATGGGACGCCTGGCTCGGCAAGGGCTATTTTTCGTCGTTGTCCTCCGAACGTTCTTTTCAAAAATATGCGGATGACGATCAGCCCTGACAAGACGAGAATGGGATTTGTAAGGCGGTGCGCTTGAAATATCAGACCGTGGCCAAAGGAGACCTCCCATCCGCCCGTGGCCTCGATGAGAACGCACAGGATTCCGAGCAGAACGATCAGAAAATGGATCAGCCTGAAAACGACCCGCAGGCTTGGCGGCACGGGCTTCTCTATGTTTTGAGATTCGGCCTGCGTCTTTTTTGCCCGCAGGATCGTGACCAAGCCGAAGATGGCGAGGGCCATGGCCGCCAAGCCGGGGAAAAGCTCCCCTTCAGGATTTAAAAAAGGGGCCGTGATCCTGCCGTAGAGGCGGTTGATGGACGCCGTCGCCAAGAAGCTTCCGAGCGAGGCGGAAAGCCCCGGTTCCCGGGCAAATCCCATTTCATTCCTGACCAGAACATATTGATAGAGAAAGGGGCCGATACAGACGAAGGCGATCATGAAAAAGAGGCCGAGGCTAAACCAAAACCGTCCTTCTTTGTATTTTTTTTTCGAGATCGTCCAGATCAAGATGAGGAGGCCGGAAAAGAGGCTGAGATACATCCCATAATAGCCGTTGGCCAGGAACTGGACGACATAAAAAAGGGTGAAGAGAAGAATATCCCGCCGGCGATTAGACTCAAAATATTTGTGGAGGTAGAGCAAGGCCAGAGGAATCCCGCCGGCCGTGGCCACCTGAAGCTGGGAAAGATGGGCGAACATGAACGGCGAAAAAGCATAGATCATGCCGGCGACGACGGCGGCAAAGTCATTTTTGACCAGATAGCGGGCTAGGGCATACATGCCCAAGGCAGAGGTGAGGAAGGCCAGCAGGAAAACGAAATTATGAGCTAAGACGGGATTTTTCGAGATCACCCAGATTGGCAGAGCCGCCAGAGCCTGGGGGAAAAGATGCTCGGAATAGGCCAGCGTACGCTTCTGAGGATAAAAAATATTGGCATCGAAGTAATGCTGAAAATCAAGGTTGGTGATCTTATGGATGTGCCAGGAGAGAATCCAGGTGTTCAAGAGCGGATCGCCGGGGTCGCGCAGGCTCGTTCCCAGGTGTAAGGCCAGAGGGTAGGTCAGGACAAGGGTCAAGGCTGCGAAAAGGCTGAAAACCAAGAGGCGCCGTTTCCCGTTTGTCATGTTTCCGTCGTTACTAATATCAACGTAATAATTAAAATGACATCCCGGTTCGGACGGCGTTTAGGCCGCCCGCAGCCCCCGGGGAACCAGTCCCGTCGGTTCCCCCCGTCGGAAAAGCCGACGGGCTCCCCTTCCGCTACGGGGGCTTGAGGGCGGTCTAAGCGCCGCCCATACATTGTCACTTTATTAATTGCGTTTGTATTAGTATAGCGTCCTTCAAGCCTATTTTAAAGGATGATCGAATGGATAATATCCCCGGGAACGAGGGACGGAGGAATATTCGTAAACGGATGGTTGAAGGCGGCCCTTTTGTACTCGACCTTGGCCTGGCCGGGCCGGAGGGTGATTTTTGTATAGCCGGACGGGCCCCAGAATGCCGTCGACGGAGAGGCCGCCGCGGACTCCGTCCAATAGCGTCCGTAAGTTCCATAGTGCTGATTCCACAACAGTCCCTTGTACCATTCCAGCTCGCCCTTGTGTTTCGGGGAACCGGAGCAAATTCCGTGCATCATCCGCCCCGAACCGCCAAGGATTCTTCGCGGATGGAAGATATGGTCATGTCCGTAGAAAACGGCGTTGAGTCCGTTGTCCATCATCAGTTTCGTCAACTCGACTTGTTCCACCCGGTTAGGATCCTCGCAGTAACTCTGGTAATCCTCGTAGGTGAACAAAGGCCCCCGGCCATAAGCGTAATCCGTTGCCGCTTCGTTCGTGCCGCGCGGCCAGCCGCCCAAAACATGATGAAAAAAGGCGAACTTCCACTCCGTATCGTAGGCCAGCATGGTTTTCAGCCAGGCTT
>CAZIDN010000057.1:0-23262 GCA_964537875.1 uncultured Eubacteriales bacterium | reverse complement strand
CCCGGGGGCTACGGGCGGCCTAAGCGCCGCCCGAACGGAGATGTCATTTTAATTAATTATTAGTAAGGAACATGTTGCGAATAAAATAGAGTGGGGTGGCGACGATGGGGCTGGTCGGTGACAGGACCGACCTTTCTATCTCCCCCCTTGATTGTCCAAGGGGGGAAGGGGGGATTAATATCGCTATTTAAAAATCTTTTTGCCTTATTTCCTTAAGGAAGCACATGTTCCGAGCTCCTTATTATTGACTTCATGGAGGAGCTGGAGTAATTTGAAATCGGATGGCCGCGGTGAAAGTCGTTCGGGTGAGAGGCAGGGGAGTTCTCCGCGCCGAAGGGGATATCAATCCAGCGATCATCCAGCGCATGTACGACCGCGGAATCCAGCTGCTCACCGGGCAATCCTCCGCCGCAGCGGGGCTCAGCTCGCTTTTTCGCCCTTCTGACCGGGTCGGAATCAAGATCAACACGATCGCCGGACGACGACTCACCACGCTTCCCGATGTCGCCTTCCCCTTCTCCAGGCTGCTGGCTAAGAGCGGCCTCCCCGAAAAAAATATCGTCATCTGGGACAGGACAAACGACGAGCTGAAAGAGGCCGGATACAAACTCCACGCGGGCAGCGGACTCCGCATTTTCGGCACGGACGCGGCAGGAGCCGGTTATACATCGGAGCCGCTTATCCACCTGAATATCGGGAGCCTATTTTCCACCATCCAGTCGGACTTCGTCACCGCCTCGGTCAGCCTGGCCGTTCTCAAAGACCACGGGCTGGCGGGAATCACGGCCGGCATGAAAAACTATTTTGGGGCGATCCACAACCCCAACAAATACCACGATTTAAACTGCAATCCCTACGTCGCCGAGCTCTTCGATATGCCGGTGATCAAAACCAAACACCGTCTGACAATCCTCGACGCCCTGATCGTTCAATATCACCGGGGGCCTTCGTATCATGCCCGCTGGGCGGAAAGATACGAAAGCCTCATTTTCAGCTTGGACCCCGTGGCCGCCGACTTTATCGGATGGCAGATCATCGAGAAGCTGAGAAAAGCCCAGGGCCTTCCCACCCTGGCCGAAGACAACCGGGAGCCGCTTTATATCCAGACCGCATCTCGGATGGGTCTGGGCAGGGCGGCCCTCAACGATATACAGCTCATCGAAGAGGACGTATAATCATAAGGATCACAAAAAGGATGCCATGAAAAGACGGCGTTTCATTCAAACCACGGCGGGCGGAGGCCTGGCTCTCCGCGCCAATCTCGGAACCGCCTTGCAGAATTTGTACGCCTTCGGCCAGACGGCCAACCTGTCCCGCGTCGAGGCCCGTTACTACAAGAAGCTTCCCGACAGGGAGATCGAATGCCTCCTCTGCCCGCGGAAGTGCAAGCTGGGCGATAAGGAACGGGGATATTGCGGCGTCCGGCAAAACGACGGGGGCACTTACTACACGCTCGTCTACGGCAAAGCCTGCACGATGAATGTCGATCCCATCGAGAAAAAGCCCTTCTTCCACGTCCTGCCGCAGACCCAGGCCCTGTCCATCGCCACGGCCGGCTGCAACGTGAACTGCAAGTTCTGCCAGAACTGGGAAATCTCCCAGGTCAGGCCCGAACAGGTCAACCATTTCGACCTGCCGCCTCAGGCCGTCGCCGAAGCCGCGCTGAAATATCGCTGCCCCTCGATCGCGTATACCTACTCCGAGCCGGTCGTCTATTATGAATATATGTACGACACGTCGATCGAGGCCCGCCGGAAGGGCCTCCGGAATGTCGTCGTCACGGGCGGCCACATCAGCCCGGAGCCGTTGGAAGCACTGATCAAAGTCGTCGATGCCATCAAGGTCGATCTCAAAGCGTTTAATCAGGATTTTTACACGGCCTATGTCCGCGGCGAGCTTCAGCCCGTGCTCGACGCCATTCGAATGATCGGCCGGAGCAAGCGCTGGCTTGAAATCGTCTATCTTGTCATTCCCACATTGAACGATGACCCCGGTCAAGCCCGGAAAATGGCCCAATGGATCCTGAAGGAGATCGGCCCCGATACGCCGCTTCACTTCAGCCAATTTCACCCCATGTATCTGATCAAGAACCTGCCTCCGACGCCGGTGTCGACGCTCGAAAAATTGCGGCAGACAGCCATCCAAGAGGGTCTGCACTATGTGTATTTGGGAAATGTGCCCGGACACGAGGGCGAGAATACGTACTGTCCGAACTGTAAAAAAATCATCATCCAGCGGTTCGGCTTTGAGATCAAAAGGATCGAGCTGAAGGGAGGCCTGTGCAAATTCTGCCAAACTCGGATTCCGGGAATCTGGTCCTGAGATTTTTATCCCCCGCCTTTCTTCTGGGATTTCTGGCGACGTCGTTCCAGGTTTTTCTGGCCAGGGAATTTTCCGCCCATTTCTACGGGAACGAGATGACCTTCGGGTTCGTCTTGGCCGCCTGGCTGCTATGGGGCGGCCTGGGAAGCATCCTGGCTTCTAAATATCCTCTGCCCAAACGCCACTTCGTCCGGCTGTACTACGCGGTCCTGGGGATTTCGCCGTTCTGTTTCCTGGCCCTGCGCTTCTCGCGCTTTCTTCTCGGGACCTTGCCCGGAGAGCTGACGGGGATGGCGCCCATGCTGACCTTCGCTCTGATCCTGACCTTCTTCATCAATTTTCCGCTGGGCGTGATCTTCGTTCTGAATGTCGGCGCCGACCAAGGGAACATTGCCCGTGTCTATCTGTGGGAATCCGCGGGAGCGGCCGCTGGCGGTCTGCTTGTCTATCTGCTGCTGGTCCCGTTTCTCTCCAACTGGAGGGCCGTCGCTTTGCTCGGCTCGTTGGCCGCGGTTTTCGTCTTCTTTTCATTCGCAAGGAAGAGAGAAAAGCCGGCCCTGGGACTCGTTCTTTGTCTCTTTCTGGGCTTGTTCCTTTTTGACGAGCCCAGCCAGACGATTTTTTGGAAACCTTTCACGCTTGTTCGCAGCAAGGATAGCCTGCACGGCAAGCTCCAGGTCATCCGGACGGGCGAGCAGGTGACGCTCTATAACAACGGGCTCCAGGCTTATTCCTACCCGGATCCGGCCGCGGCCGAAGAGGCTGTCCACTTCGCCTGTCTACAAAATCCGGACGCCGGAAAGGTCCTTCTCATCGGCGGGGGTGTCGGAGGCAGCCTTCAGGAAATTCTTAAATATCCCAAGACGACGGCGGACTACGTCGAACTCGACCCTGAAATCATCAGGCTTTCCCGAGAATTCCTGCCCCGAGAGGGACAAGCGGCCTTGACAGATGTCCGTGTCCACATCTTCTTTGAAGACGGCCGACATTTCCTGGAACGGGCTCGGCAAAAATATGACCTGGTGATCCTCAACCTGCCGGAACCCGCGACGGCCCAAATCAACCGCTTCTACACTCAGGAGTTCTTCCGCGAAGTCAAAGACAAACTCAACCCAGGGGGAGTTTTGTCCTTCCGCGTTCCGTCTGCAGAAAACTACATCAGCCCCGAGCTCCGGGGCTTCCTTTCAACGCTCTATGTCACCTTGAAGGAAGTCTTTGCCGAGGTGGAGGTGGTTCCCGGCGACACGAATATTTTCCTGGCTTCCGATTCCCCTCTGACGCTCAACGTCGCAGACCTTGCCCAAAGAATCAAAACGCTCCACCTCCGGACAAGGTTCGTCACCCCAGAAATGCTGCCGGCGAGGCTGAACCCGATCAGAGTCGACAGGTTAAAAAAGAATATTCAGTCCGGACAAGGCCACATCAACTCGGATTTGGCGCCCATCTGCTATTTTTTTAACTCGGTCCTGTGGAGCACCCAGTTCAAGAGTCTGGAATCCGGGATTCTGGCTTTTCTGGCCAGGATCCGGCTCTTCTGGCTCTTGGATGTTCCGCTTCTCCTTTTTGTTCTGGCGCTCATTCTCTTCAGGATGAAACACAAAGAATCCAGCTTCTTTTTGGTCCCGTTGGCCGTCCTCGGGCTGACCACCATCGCCTGCGAAATCATGATCATCGTCTGGTTCCAATCCCTCTATGGATATGTCTATCAACGGATCGCCCTTCTTCTGACTTCATTTATGGCCGGTTTAGCCTTGGGCGCGTGGCGGGGATCGAAGAGAAAAACCGCCCGCTATGCTCAGGTCATCTTCATTCAATTCTGCGTGTTGCTCCTCGTCCTGGCCCTGAGATTATCGTTAGCCATGGCTCCCACAGAAATTTTCTTTTTTGCCGCGCTGCTTCTGCTGGGCCTTTTCGGAGGCGACCTGTTTATCGTATCCAATAGGCTCTTCATCAAGAACAAAGCTCAGACAGGGCTCGGCTACGGATGGGACCTTCTGGGATCGTTTTTCGGCGCCGTCTGCCTCTCATCCATCCTTATTCCCCTGGCCGGCCTGCCCGTACTTTTTCAATATCTCTTTTTGGCCAACTCGTTTTGCCTGTTGTTTCTCGTCCTCAAGCCGAAAGCTGCAGCATAAAAATCCTTAAGACCGCCGACAGGCCCTGCTCGCGCGGAGCCGCTCGTTCCAGATCGCTTCGGGCGGTGCCCAAATTTGCCGATAGGAATAAATCATTGGCCAAAAGTGCTTGGCTTTCCATTAAACCGAGTATAAAGAATCCCCCTTGACGGGTGGCGTGGTTCGGGGGCCCCCCGGACACTCTTGGAGGAGGACCCTTTCATAGGGTCCCCCTCCAACGAGCCGCGGGAAGACCCGCCGGCCCTGCCACCCCTCCAAGGAGCATTGTCCCATGAATTCATCGCAAGATGATCCTTGGAAGGATGGCGGCGAGCGAAGCGAGTGGAAGGAAACCCTACAAAAGGGTTTCCTTCCAAGAGTGTCCGACAGGACCCGTCGGGTTTCTCTATCGGCAAATTTGGAGGTAAATTTCTTGACACGATTTTTAAATTATGTTTAACTGTAACCTTTACTTTTGATGCTTGGCCAGGGCTGTCCGGACAGCCGAACGATCTCGTAAAGAGAAAGGGAAATCTGGATGAGAGTTAATATATCGCAGAAAAAAGTCCGGGATCAATTCGTCGCCAAAATCGAGGAGCTCAGCGGGCAGAGCATCCTCGCCTGCTACCAGTGCGGTAAATGCTCGGCCGGCTGTCCCGCCGTCTCTGAAATGGACATCCTCCCCAACCAGGTCATCCGGTTCGTCCAACTGGGGCTGAAAGATGAGCTCCTCCAATCCAAATCCTACTGGGTCTGCGCCTCCTGCTTTACCTGCAACGCCCGCTGCCCCAAGGGCATCAAAATCGCCGAGGTCATGGAGGCCTTAAGGCAGATCCTCCTCCGCAAGAAAAAAGATTACGTCAAGATCCCCAAGCTGACGGATCACGAAAAGGAAGATGTTCCGCCCATCGCCCTCATCAGCAGCTTCCGGAAATACACATCTTAAGAATTAATCATGGATGGACACGGACCAAATTTTCAATCAATAGGGAATCATCATAATGAAAATAAGTTACTATCCTGGCTGTACATTAAAAACCAATGCGAAAAACTTTGAAGATTCGACGCTCTGCTCGCTGAAGGCTCTCGGCATCGAGGTCGAGGAGATCAACCGCTGGAACTGCTGCGGGACGGTCTTTTCCCTGGCCACCGACGACCTGATCCACCACGTCGCTCCCATCCGCAACCTGATCCGGACCAAACAAGCCGGCTCGGACGCCGTGATGACGCCCTGCGCCATGTGCTACAACACGCTCAAACGGGCCAACGAAAAGGTCAAAAGCGACCCGGACAGCCTGGAGAAGATCAATAATTTCATCGACTACGAAAAGATCTCCTACCATGGAGACGTCAAGGTCCTTCACCTGCTCGAGATCCTGCGCGACCAGGTCAAGTTCGAGAACCTGGCCAAGAAAGTCGTCAAGCCGCTGAACGGACTTAAGGTGGCCAGCTATTACGGCTGCCTTTTGGTCCGGCCCAAGGAGATCGGCCTGGATGATGTCGAAAATCCTCAGGTCATGGAAAACCTGTTCACGACGCTCGGCGCCAAATCCATCGATTTTCCGCATAAAACCGAGTGTTGCGGGTCCTACCAGACCGTGGACAATCCTTCGATCGTCGCCGAAAGGACCAATAAAATCCTGACATCGGCCCGGAAGCAGGGAGCGGACGTCGTGGCCATGAGCTGCCCGCTTTGCGCCTTCAATCTCGACAGCCGGCAGAAGCAGGCGGCCGAGATTTACTCCGAATTCAAAAAAATTCCGGTCCTTTACTTCAGCCAGCTTTTGGCCATATCCCTGGGTTGCCCGGAGTCAGCCCTGAGACTTGACCTCCACTATATCGACCCAAAGCCCGTTTTAAAACAAAAAGGACTACTTTAATGGCCGAACAAAAAATTTATTTCGGCAATCTAAAACCTAAAAAGGGAACGATCCACATCGACAAGAACCGGTGCAAGGGGTGCGGATTTTGCGTGGAATACTGTCCGCGCGACGTCCTGGAGCTCTCCGAAGAATATAACCAGAAGGGCTATCACCCGCCGCATGTCAAGGACGAGCCCAACTGCTGTTACTGCCAGCTCTGTGAAGCGATCTGTCCCGAGTTTGCCCTATTTGTCACCCTTAAGGAAGACGAGGAGGAAGAAGGTGAAAAAAGTGAAAGTCGACCCTAAAGGAGTCTTGACCGGAGCCCATTACCTCGATGGCGACTTTGCCATCGCTGAAGGAGCGCTGGCCGCCGGCTGCCGCTTCTTTGCCGGCTACCCGATCACCCCATCCACGGAAACCGCCGAGCGGTTCGCCGAACGAATCCCCTTTGTGGGAGGCGTTTTCATCCAGATGGAAGACGAGATCGCTTCCGTGACGGCCCTCATCGGCGCCTCCTGGGCCGGGAAAAAAGCCATGACCGTGACTTCGGGACCGGGTTTTTCCTTGATGATGGAGAACATCGGCTTGGCGGCCATGATGGAAACGCCCATCGTGATCGCGAATGTCCAGAGAGGCGGCCCTTCGACGGGTCTTCCCACCCTGGTCGGCCAGCAAGATATGATGCAGGTCCGATGGGGTTCGCACGGCGATTACAAGATCATCGCCCTCTCCCCCGACTCGCCCCAGGAATGCTTTGACCTCACCATCCAGGCCTTTAACCTTTCGGAGACCTACCGGGTTCCGACGTTCGTCATGACGGATGAGTGCGTAGGGCACATGCATGAGAAAGTCGTCATCCCGCCGGCCGACAAGATCGAAGTGGTCGAGAGAAAGTGGTACGAAGGCCCTAAGGAGAAATACCTTCCCTACAAGCCCGATAAGGACATGATTCCGTTCATGGTCAAAGCGGGTGACGGATACCGCTTCCACACGACGGGCCTGACGCACGATGAACGCGGCTACCCCGTGATCAATGCCGAATGCCAGGATTGGGTCGTCCGACATCTCAACGATAAAATCACTCAGAACGCCGATAAGATCATAAAATTCGAAGAAGACCAGACCGACCATGCCGAAGTCGTGGTCGTCTCTTACGGTATTACATCCCGTGTCGCCTACAGGGCCGTCCAATTGGCCCGCAAGGCCGGTATCAAGGTCGGAACTTTAAGGCTGATCACGGTCTGGCCCTTTCCCGAAAAGCGGATCAAAGCGCTGGCCCAGAAGGTCAAAGCCTTCGTCGTGCCGGAGATCAACTACGGACAGATGGTCCTCGAAGTGGAGCGGGCGGCGGCGGGAAAGGCACCCGCCATCCTTGTCCCCCACTGCGGCGGCTGGGTCCACGATCCCGAGGATATCCTCAAGGCCATCAAGGAGGCAGCGAAATGAGCAAGGACGTCAAAGCCCAAGAAGCCAAGAACCCGATAGAAGATTTCCTCAGAATGGACCGCCTCCCGCACATCTGGTGCTCGGGCTGCGGGATCGGCGTTGTCGTCACGTCGTTCGCAGACGCCCTCCGCAAAAGCGAGATTGACCTCAACAAGGTCGCCGTCGTTTCCGGAATCGGCTGCACGGGCCGGGTGGCCGGCTATGTCAAACTGGACTCGTTCCATTCCACCCACGGCCGGGCCATTCCCTTCGCCACCGGATTGAAACTGGGCAATCCCGAGATGCAGGTCGTCGTCTTCAGCGGGGATGGGGACCTCGTCGGGATCGGCGGCAATCACTTTGTCCATGCCGCCCGCCGCAACATGGATATCCTGGTCATCTGCGTCAACAATTTCAATTACGCCATGACCGGAGGCCAGGTGGCGGCCACGTCGCCGCTCGGAGCTAATCTTTCCACGGCTCCCTACGGCAATTTCGAATACCCTTTCAGCCTCCCCTACCTGGCCGATGCCTGCGGCGCCACCTATGTCGCCCGCTGGACCTGCCTCCACATTCGCCGGGTGACGATGTCCATCCAGGAGGCCTTTCAGAAAAAAGGCTTCCGGTTCATCGAAGTCATCGCCCCCTGCGTCACGCTTTACGCCCGCCGGAACAGGCTTGGCGACGGGCTGAACCTTCTCAAGTATTATCACGACAACTCCGAGATCCGGCACGGCGCCGACACCCGGACCCTGGACATCGGGTATCAAGGCAAAATGATCGTCGGCAAATTCGTGGACCGAGAAAAACCGCCTTTCCTCGAATGCATGAACACCCATATGAAAAAGGCGCTGGGCGATAAATACGTTCCCTACGGAGAGTAACCATGACCGAAATAAGATTCTCGGGTTTTGGCGGGCAGGGCATCATCCGCTGCGGCCTGATCACGGGAAAAGCGATCTCCCTCTTCGACAATAAATACGCAACCATGACCCAGAGCTTCGGTCCGGAAGCGAGGGGAAGCGCCTGCAGCTCCCAGGTGGTCGTCTCTGAAGACAGGGTCCTCTATCCCTATATCACCAAGCCGGAGATCCTGATCTCGATGTCCCAGGAAGCCTACGACAAATACGAGCCTGACCTTCGTCAGGACGGCATTCTGATCATTGACACGGATCTGGTCAAGCTCAAAGCCCCGCGCGGAAAAATCAGGGTCTACAGCGTCCCCGCGACCCGCTTCGCCGAAGAACTGGGCAACCGCGTTTTCGCCAACCTGGTCATGCTCGGCTTTTTCACGGCCATCTCCAAAACCGCCACTCCAGAGGCCATGAAGAAAGCCCTGCCCGGGCTCGTCCCCAAGCGCTTTCTGGATCTGAATATCAAAGCTTTCGACCGCGGCTACGAGCACGGCCAGGAGGCCTTGAAAACAGAAAAAGACCGGCCGAAAGGTTAACCGATGAAAAAACGCACAGGGATTTTCATCTGCCACTGCGGCATCAACATCGCCGGCACCGTCGACGTGAAAAGCGTCGCTGCGGAGATGGCCAAAGAGCCGGGCGTCGCCCACTCGGTGGACTACGTCTACATGTGCTCCGACCCCGGACAGAACATGATCGAGCAGGCCATCAAGGACAAGAAGCTGGACAGCATCGTCGTCGCCTGTTGCTCCCCGAACCTTCACGAGACCACGTTCCGCAACGCCGCCAAGCGGGCCGGCATCAACTCCTTCAAATGCGAGATCGCCAACATCCGCGAGCAATGCTCCTGGGTCCACAAAGATAAGGGCAAGGCGACCCACAAAGCGGCCCACCTGACCAAGAGCGCGGTCAAGAAGGTCCAGAAAAACGAGTCGCTCGAGCCGATCAGCGTCCCCGTCACCCGGAAAGCGCTCGTCATCGGCGGCGGCATCTCGGGCATCCAGTCGGCGCTCGACCTAGCCGGCGCCGGCTATAAGGTGATTCTCGTCGAACGATCCCCTTCGATCGGCGGCCATATGAGCCAACTCTCGGAAACGTTCCCCACCCTTGACTGCTCCCAGTGCATCCTGACCCCAAAAATGGTCGAAGTCTCCAGGCATCCCAACATCAAGCTCATGACCTATAGCGAAGTCCAGGAAGTGACCGGCTACGTCGGCAACTTCAAAGTCAAAATCCTCAAGAAGCCTACGTACGTCGATCCAGCCAAATGCAACCTCTGCGACGAATGCACCAAGGTCTGCCCCATCGTTGTTCCCAACGAGTTCGACGTGGGATTGACCGGGCGCCGGGCGATCTACATTCCTTTCCCCCAAGCCATCCCGGCGTCCTACACGCTCGACGATAAGAATTGCCCCGACCCTTTTACGACCATCGCCTGCGGAAAGTGCGCCGATGTCTGCAAGGTCAAGGCCATCAACTATGACATGAAGCCTGAGATCATCGAAGAAGAAGTCGGAGCTATCATCGTCGCTACCGGCTTCGACCTCTACGATAAAGAAAATATGGCTGAATACGGCTACGGCAAATACGCCGATGTCCTCGACGGCCTCCAGTTCGAGCGGCTATGCTCCGCCTCCGGTCCGACCCAGGGAAAAATCCTGCGGCCGTCCGACCACAAGGAGCCCAAGGAAGTCGTCTTCATCCAGTGCTCCGGCTCCCGCGACCCCGAGCTTCACTGCGCCTACTGTTCCAAGATCTGCTGCATGTACACGGCCAAGCACGCCATGCTCTACAAGCACCATGTCCATGACGGACAGGCTTATATCTTCTACATCGACGTCCGCTCGGGCGGCAAGGGCTACGAGGAGTTCGTCCAACGCGCCGTCGAGGAAGACGGCGTCATCTATCTCCGCGGCAAGGTCTCCAAAATCTTCGAAGAAAATGGAAAGATCAAGGTCTGGGGCGTCGATACACTCTCCGGAAAGCCGATCGAAATCGACGCCGATATGGTCGTGCTCGCCCAAGCCATGCGGCCCTCGAACGGCGCCCAGGAGCTGGCCAAGAAGCTCAAGCTGGGCACGGACAAAGACGGCTTCCTGGCCGAAGCCCACCCCAAGCTGCGGCCGGTCGAGAGTGTGACGGCCGGGATGTTCTTGGCCGGAGCGGCCCAGGCCCCTAAGGATATTCCCGAGGCGGTCGCCCAGGCCAGCGGCGCCGCCTCCAAAGCGATCGGCATCCTGTCCCAGGAGCGGCTCTACCACTCGCCCACCGTGGCCAAGGTCCTCAAGAATCTCTGCACGGGGTGCGGCATGTGCGTCGCGGTCTGCCCCTATGACGCCATCTCCTTCAAGGACGGGAAAGTCGAAGTCAATGAGGTTCTGTGCGAAGGCTGCGGGACTTGCTCCGCCACCTGTTTGCGGGCCGCCATCCAGGTGAAGAACCTGACCCAGAATCAGGTCCAGGAGATGATCTTAGCGTGCCTGGGAGGCTGAGGATGACCGAGGAATTCGAACCGAAAATCGTCGCTTTTCTCTGCAAGTGGTGTTCGTCGGCGGGTTCGGACCTGGCCGGCGTTTCCCGCATGGAGTACCCGGCCAACGTGATTCCCATCCAGGTCATGTGTTCGGGAAGCGTCTCGCCGCTTTATATCTTCGAGGCTTTCAACCGCGGCGCCGACGGGGTCCTCGTCTCCGGCTGCCACCCGGGCGACTGTCACTACATCAAGGGAAACATGTACGCCCGCCGCAAGCTCTTGCTCGTCAAAAAGCTGCTCGAACACCTGGGCCTCGAGCCGCAGCGGTTCCGGATGTCCTGGGTTTCCGCAGCGGAAGGCCAGAAATACACTCAGGTCATCAAGGAGCTGGTGAAAGAACTCAAGCCGCTCGGCCCGCAGACCAAGCTGAGGAGAGAGAGCAATGGTTAAGCACGAAGACGTCAGGGCTGAAGCCAAGAAGCTGCTTGAGAGCGGCAAAGTCAAATATATCATCGCCTATGAGCTGGGCGCGGACGGCTGGAAGGCCAACCCCGTTTTCATCAAGAAGCCGGAGGACGTGGACAAGATCATCTGGGGCCCGACCTGCTATCATAACCTCGTCCGGTTCGTTGTCGACGAAAAGCGGCGAAAAGCCCAACAGAAGAATCCCGATACGAGGCCGGTCGGCGTCGTGGTCAAAGGCTGTGACAGCCGGGCGGTCGTCATCCTCCTCCAGGAAAAATTCATCGACCGCAAGGATGTCTATATCATCGGCGTGTCCTGCGAAAAAACGGGCGTCATCGACGAGCGGAAGCTGGCCAAAAAGCTCAAGGGCCGAAAGGCGAAAAACGTCGAATTCGGCCCGGACGAGAATTTCGTCGTCACGACCGAGGAGGGAACGGTCAACCTCCCGGCTTCCGAAATCATGGCCGACCGATGTCTGGAATGCATCGCCCATGTTCCGGTCATCATCGATGTCTTGTTCGGCGAAAAGACCAAGCGCACCGTGTCCCAGCCCTTCGGCTCTGTCGAGAAAATCGAAACCCTCACCTCCGAAGATCGGTGGAAATTCTGGAGCGAACAACTCGAGAAATGTATCCGCTGCTACGGCTGCCGTTCGGTCTGCCCGATGTGCTACTGCGACGAGTGCGTGGCCGACACAATCACGTTCGCCGTCAGCCCCGACACGACGGCGGAGGAGAAGGCCCAGAAGATCAAGTGGCTCGACAAATCTCCCGTCATCTCCGAAAACATTTTCTATCATATGGTCCGGGCTATCCATCTCGCCGGCCGCTGCATCGACTGCGGCGAGTGCGAGCGGGCCTGCCCGGTCAATATCCCACTCCGCATGCTCAACAAGAAGCTCGAAAAAGAGGCCAAGCTTCTCTTCGGCTATGACGTGGGCTTCGACCCGGAAAAACCGGCGCTGATCTCGTGCTTCCGGGATGAGGACCCGGAAGATTTCATCAGGTGAGACCATGGACAAAATACTGGCAAAAAAAGACTTCCCTCGCTGGCTCGAAGCCCTCGGCGCCTATGACGTTTACGCTCCACAGCTCATCGACGATGTCTGGAACTACGAGCTCGCAACCGACCCGAAGGCGGTCAGTCTCGACTATCCGCAGACGGCCATCCCGGCCAAAAAGATCGTCTTCCCGCAGCGCGAGTTTTTCTTTGAATTCCGCGAGGCGAACACGGACGACTACAAGCTCAAGGAGCTCCTGCCCGAGGGAAAGCCCACGGTCATCTTTGGAGTTCGCGCCTGCGAGGGAAAAGCCGTGACCCTCACCGACCTCGTCTTCGGCGGCGAGATCACGGACGACTATTATTGGAAGCGGCGGAACGCGGCGGTCCTTGTCGGTTTGGCCTGCGCCAGCCCGCCTTCGACAAACTGCTTCTGCCTATCCGTCAACGGCTCTCCCCACTCGAAGGAGGGGCTTGACGTTCTCATGACCGACCTGGGCGATCAATTCTATGTCGAGATCCTCACCGATAAAGGCAAGAAGCTTGTTTCCGAGGGAGGGGCGATTTTCCACGAGGCCAAGCCCCCGGATAAAAAAGCGGCCGAGAAAATCCATGCCGATTCGGAAAAAAAGCTCGCCCGCGAGCTCAGAAATATCAAGGATGTCCCGGCCAAGCTCAAAGGCATGTTCGCCTCGCCCTTCTGGGATGACGAGTCCATGAGCTGCATCCGTTGCGGCATCTGCACCTACCTCTGCCCTACCTGTCACTGCTTCGACATCAATGACGAGGTAGAAAGCCAGACGCCTCTCGCCGGACGGCGAGTCAGGACCTGGGATACCTGTCAGTTCCCCGATTTCACCATGCACTCTTCGGGGCACAACCCGCGGCCCGACAAGGCGGCCCGCCTCCGGCAGCGCATCAACCATAAGTTCCAGTACTTTGTCGAGGTCTGGCAGAACTACCAGTGCACTGGCTGCGGCCGGTGCATCACACTCTGCCCCGTCGGCATCGACATCATCAAGGTTGTGGAAAAGGTAAGAGACCATGCGAGCTAACGTCTACCTCCCCAAACTAGCCAAAGTCATCTCCGTCAAGGAAGAGGTCGGCGGCGTCCGCTCGATCAAAACCTTCCGAACTCAGTTTTTGGACGGCGGGTTCACCCACAAGTGCGGGCAATGCGCCATGCTCTCGATCTTCGGCAAAGGCGAGTCGATGATCTCGATCTCGAGCTCTCCGCTCGTCAAGGATTATCTCCAGTTCAGCATCCTGAAGATGGGGCGGGTGACCTCGGCCATCCACGATCTCGAAGTCGGGAGCATCATCGGAATCCGCGGCCCTTATGGAAACGCCTTTCCCATCGAATCGTGGAAAGGCAAGAACATCCTCTTCGCCGGCGGCGGCATCGGCCTGGCGCCCATCTGGTCCGTGCTCCAGACGACGCTCTTGCTGAAGAAAGATTACGGCGACCTGACTCTCATCTACGGCGCCCGGACCTCGCCAGACATCGTCTTCAAGGAGGAGCTCGCAGACTTAAAGTCGAAAATGACCGTCCACCTGTCGATTGATGTTGCTGAACCTGACTGGAAGGAATTCGTCGGCTTTGTCGCCCAGAACATCCTGGATAAAAAGCCCTCTCCGGTGAACACAACCGCCATCACCTGCGGTCCCCCGATCATGATCAAGACCTGCATCAAAGCCCTGTCCGAGATCGGCTTCAAGGACGATCAGATCTACACGACCGTGGAAAACAAGATGAAATGCGGGATCGGCAAGTGTGGGCGATGCAATATCGGCCGCCACTACGTCTGCAAGGACGGCCCCGTCTATTCCTGGGCGGAGCTCCGGCAATTGCCCCAAGAATATTAAAGCTAAGGAAGGAGAACGCGATGGCAAAGACCACGGCAAAGGCAAAAGTGAAAGCTGCCAAACCCAAGACCAAGCCTGGAAAACCGGCTAAAACCCAGACGGCCACGGCCAAGAGCGAACCGCCGAAGGCGATGGTTACCGTCTATATCATGGGCAAAGCCCACAAGGTGCCGGCCGACGCCACGATCATGGGCGCCATCGAATACGCCGGCTACCAGATCAAGCGGGGCGCCGGCTGCCGCGAAGGATTCTGCGGGGCCTGTGCCACGGTCTACCGCCTCCCCGGCGATTACAAGATCTACACCGGCATGGCCTGCATGACGCTCGTCCAGGACGGCATGTGGCTGTCCCAACTTCCGGCCATTCCCTCACAGAAGCCGGTCTATGACCTCGACAAACTGGAGCCCAACGTCGCCGTCTTCCAGAAACTCTACCCGGAAGTCTTCCGCTGCGTGGCCTGCAATACCTGCACCAAGGCCTGCCCCCAGGACCTGGAGGTCATGGATTACATCCAGGCCGCCAAGCAGGGCAATATCGAGAAAGTCATGGACCTGTCCTTCGACTGCCTCAGCTGCGGCCTCTGTGCCATCCGCTGCCCGGCCGAAATCGTCCACTATAACGTCGGAATCCTGGCCAGGCGGCTCTACGGAAAATACCTCAGAAAAAACAGCGATCACTTGGACAAAAGGCTGAAGGAAGTCAAAGCCAAAAAGTATGACGCCGAGTACAAAGAGATGATGAAGATGAAGAAGGACGATCTCAAGAAGAAATATTACGCCCGGGATAGCGAATAAAGGAGTGTCCGATGTATCCAGATTATATGCATGATTCCCTGAAAAAAGTTGATGAGACGCGGCAGAAAAGGCTCGAGCTTGAACGATCGGGAAAGAACGTTTTTCCGCCCATGACGGCGGAGGAGCGGGAGGACGTCCTGAACAGATTCCATCCCGACTACAAGCCCGAGGCCAGGCGGCAGGTCCATATCGGGCCGAACAAAGGGGAACTGCTGACGACCGAGGTTGCCGATATCCTCGAATCCCACAGCCGGATCGAATCCAAGCTGTTCGACCTGACGACGGCGGATTACGAGACCGATATCCTGATCGTCGGCGCGGGCGGAGCGGGCTGCGCGGCCGCGATCATCGCCCGCCAGAACGGCGCCCGATCGATCATCTCGACAAAGCTCCGCATGGGCGATGCCAACTCCATGATGTCCCAGGGCGGCATGCAGGCGGCCGTCACGGAAAAAGACTCTCCGACAATCCACTATCTGGACGCCATCGGCGGCGGGCACTTCGACAACAAGCCCGATCTGGTCCGGGCCCTGACCGAGGACGGGCCCGAGGTCGTCAAGTGGCTGGAAGATCTGGGCGTGGTCTGGGATAAAAACCCGGACGGCTCGATGTACGTCCTCCACGGCGGCGGAACGTCCAGAAAAAGAATGCATTCCTGCCGCGATTACACCGGCGCCATCATCATGCGCACTCTGATGGATGAAGTCCGCAATCATCCCGATGATATCAAAGTCCTGGAGTTCATGCCGACCATCGAGCTGATCATGGATGACAAAGGTCGCTGCGCGGGCGGCGTTCTCTACAACCTGGAAACCGAGGAATATTTCACCGTCAAAGCCAAGGCAGTCATCATCGCCACCGGCGGCTACGGCCGGCTCCACATCCGCGGGTTTGACACGACCAATCATTACGGCGCCACCGGCGACGGCCTGGTCATAGCCTACCGCGCCGGGGCCAAGCTGTTGTACATGGATTCGGTCCAATACCATCCGACCGGAGCCGTCTTCCCGGAACAGATCGCCGGCTTCCTGATCACCGAAAAGATCCGCGGCGCCGGCGGACAGCCTATCAACAAGTTCGGCGAGCTCTTTGTCTGGCCGAGAGAGCCGAGAGACGTGGAAAGCGCCTCCTTCATCCGTGAATGCCAGGAGCGGAAAAACGGCATCCAAACCCCAAGCGGACGCTGGGGGGTCTGGCTGGATTCGCCTCTGATCGAGATCATTCAGGGCGACGGCTACGTAAACAAGAACTTCCCCGCTATGTACCGTCAGTATATCCGCTATAACATCGATATTACCAAAGAGCCGATGCTCGTCTATCCTTCCCTCCACTACCAGAACGGCGGGGTCGAGATCAACGACCGCTGCGAAACCAACCTCAAGGGCTTGTACGTGGCCGGCGAGGCGTCGGGAGGCGTCCACGGCCGAAACAGGCTGATGGGCAATTCCGTCCTCGATTATAACGTCTTCGGCCGCCGGGCCGGAAAGTTCGCCGCCCAATATGCAAAATCGGCGACCATCGGCAAGCTTTCCCTCGAGCATATCACGGCCTACGAGAACGAATTGAAGAAAGCAAAGATCAAGACCGACCGTGTCGCTCCCGTCCTCCTCCCCTTGTACACATCGGACGAGGTGAAGAAGCGTCAGCTCACCGCACACTATGAAGGCACGCTGAGATAAGGCCAATCCTTTCCTAAACATAAGATTCAAAAATACGGGGGATGGGCTAAGCGAAAAAGCTGAAAATATTTAAGGCGAACCTCCGGTCGAAGAAGACCATTGTCGTCATGGCCCATCATGATTCCGAGCAAGGCCGGAAAGCCATGAAATTCTTCATCAGCCCTTCCTGACTTCCTTTCCTCTTCCCCATTCCGGCTCGTGTTTGTCGCGGAGAAGCGGCCGCCGTTGTCAGCCGTCACGCGTCTTCGAGCAGGTCGCCTTAATGGCGGCCGAGCAGGGGGCGGAATATTTTTGAGGGCCGGCGATATGGTGAGAGGGGGTGAGGTTTTGCGTCTTTCAGGCGATTTTCCGTTCGGTCGCGTCGATGATAGGGCCGGACGGCCTCCTTCACGTTCGCTTTCGCAGCGTTGACAGCGATCAACAGCCCGGTATATTCTTTTCTCATGAAGGGAGGATTCTTCATGAACATGAAACCTGTTCTGATCAGTCTTGAGAACATCATCAAGACGTACCATGTCGGCGAGGTGGATGTCCAAGCCCTGCGCGGAATCACCTATCAGGTCCTCAGCGGAGATTTCGTCGCCATCATGGGCCCGTCTGGCTCTGGCAAGTCCACTCTCATGAACATCCTCGGCTGCTTGGATAGGCCGACGAGCGGAAAATATTTTCTCGACGGCTTAGAGGTGTCTGAGTTCAGCAAGAAGTTGTTGGCCAAAACGCGCAACAAGAAGATCGGATTTGTCTTCCAGAGCTTCAACCTGCTCTCCCGTACCACTGCCGTGGAGAACGTAGAGGTGCCTCTTGTCTATGCTGATGTGGCGAGCAAAGAGGCTGAGAAAAGGTCCTTGGCATCGCTCGATCTCGTCGGTCTCAAGGGACGAGAGCATCACAAGACCAATCAGCTCTCAGGCGGTGAGCAGCAACGCGTCGCCATTGCCCGGGCTCTCGTGACCAACCCGATGCTCATCATGGCTGACGAGCCCACAGGCAACCTAGATAGCAAGACGAGCGTGGAGATCATGAACATCTTCGCAAAGCTGAACAATAAAGGCATCACCATCGTCCTCGTCACGCACGAAGCCGACATCGCTGCTTACGCGAACAGGACCATTCACGTCAAGGATGGCGTGATTGAGAGGGAGGACGTCAAGAAGGACATCGGCAAAGGAGAACGATCATGAAAGCCAAGAGAGCTTTTCGCATTTTCAAACTCTCGCTCCGCGCCCTGACCAGGAACAAGATGCGCACCTTCCTGACCATGCTCGGCATCGTCATCGGTGTCGGAGCTGTCATCGCCATGGTCAGCATCGGGGCAGGAGCCAGGGCTGGAGTGGAAGCCAGGTTTGCAGCCATGGGCACGAACAATATCAACCTCCAGTCAGGCAGCAGAGGAGTTGGTGGTGTGCAGAGCGGAGCAGGAAGCTTGCCTTTGAAACTAGAAGTAGTCAAGCTCATCCTGGAGCGCTGCCCTAGCGTAGCCTATGCTTCTCCGGTTTATCAGACTCGCGGCCAAATCGTTTATGGCAGCAAGAACTGGAACACGAGCATCCAAGGCGTGAACGACCGCTTCGACATCATAGGCAACTGGCAGCTCGACACGAACTACTCTGGCGGAAGATTCTTCAATGAAACCGATGTCAGCGCAGGTAGGAGTGTGTGCATCCTGGGCGCTGACACGGCCATCAACCTCTTCGAAGGAGAAGACCCCATAGGCAAGACCATTCGGCTTACGCGACAATCCTTCACTATAATCGGCGTGTTGAAAGCCAAGGGAGCGTCTGGTGGCTTTGGCGGCAGCAGAGATGACATCATATTAGCTCCTTACACAACAGTTTCCAGGAGGCTGATGGGTGAGAGGGCACAAATCTCGTCCATCCAGGTCAGCGCAATAAGCGATCAAGCCACAGACGCTGCTATGCAGGAGATCATAGAGTTCATGCGGGAGCATAACAAGATCATGCCAGGCTCACCGGACAATTTCACGGTGCGCAACATGGCAGACGTTGCGGAGAGCGCTGCTGACTCCACGAACATCCTCACCATCCTACTCGGCAGCATCGCTGCAATCTCTTTGCTCGTCGGCGGCATCGGCATCATGAACATCATGCTGGTGTCTGTAACTGAAAGAATCAGGGAGATCGGCATCCGCATGGCTCTGGGCGCTCAGGAAATCGACATCCTCGTCCAGTTCCTCTTCGAAGCCATTGTTCTCAGCCTTATTGGCGGCATCATCGGCATACTCCTTGGTTATGGAGTGTCCAAGCTGATGCGCTTCATTCCCATGTTCGCCACCATTACCACCATTGTCTCACCGAGCTCCGTCTTCCTCGCGTTCGGATTCTCCGCAGCCGTGGGCGTCTTCTTCGGCTTCTACCCCGCACGGAGAGCTTCAAGGCTTGACCCGATCGAAGCCCTGCGCTACGAATAATACTGGAAAGAAAAGGAGTAAACCCAATGAACGAAGTCCCATCCGTTTCGCACAGCAAAGGCAAAGTGATCACCATAACCTTGGCAGTTATCATCGTGCTCATCATCGGCTACTTCTGGCTTACCAGCACTCGTATAGAGGTTAGCCGCTTCGGCCGCAGCGTGATTATCACCAAGACAGAGCTGTTCGGGAAGAAGATCAGGTATAGCAAAGGCTTGCATGAAGGCGGTGCCAGGGAAGAACTCGTGATCTTCAACTCCTCCAATGAATCTAAACTTAATCTCGCCGTGGAATACAACCTGCAAAAAGGAGGCGTGCAGAAGCTCATGATACGAATTGCAGACGGCACCCCAGACGGCACCCCTTACATGATTCAAAAGCGGAAAGAAGGCTATGCCATCCGAGACTCTCACCTGCACCAATTCCTCACAGGAGAACGCGCCGAAGCGCTCATCAAGAAATTCTTACAAGACGCTGAGACCACGTTATTACAAACCCGGATTCGCTTCGCAACCAGCATCCTGGAAGCAGAGAGCAGAGCGCAAAAGATACGGGAAAGACGGGAAAGAACGCGTGAACGCCGAATGAAACGCCACCCACCCCAGCCGCAGGAAAAAAGTAGCGCTGGACCGACAAATAAATTAACCGATCAGATTCCGTCTCTTAAAGACGTGAAGTTTATCAAAGACTGATCGATCACATGAAGCATCATCAGGAACTTGCTAAACCCGAAACGCTCTTCATCAACCTGGACAGTGTCGGCGGCGGCGAGCTTCACTGCCTGACGGCGCGGTTCCGGTCACTGAAGGCGGAGGTTGACGATGAGCAGCGGCGTCGACGAGTAGATCACGAGCTCGAACTCGCCGCCCGTCTAGAAACGGTTGATCTGCTGACGTTCTCTATTGACCGGCCTTCTTCTCGGTTGTTTCCTTGACCGCGCTCGGCTTCGCCGGTATACTTTTCTCGTGTTGGCCGGTTTAAAAGCGAACCCTCTTCCCTGGCTCCTGGAGGAAAACGATCCTTCGGTCCGCTATTTTACTCTCGTCGACATCTTGGACGCGCCCCCTCGGGATAAACGCGTGGTCGCGGCCAAGAAAGCGATCATGGAAACGGGGATCGTTCCGAAAATCCTGGCCAAACAAAAAAAAGGCGGATTCTGGGAAAAGGCGGAGGACTTTTACATCCGGACAAAGTACACAGGAACGGTCTGGCAGTTGATCATTTTGGCGGAGATGGGCGCTGATGGAAGCGATCCGAAAGTCCAAAGTGCCTGCGATTTTGTGCTCCGGGTCTCTCAAGACCGGGAAAGCAGCGGGTTTTCCTATCTCGGCGGGCCGGGAGGAGGCGGATATCATAGCGCCGTCATCCCCTGTCTAACAGGGAACATGGTCTGGAGCCTTATCCGGCTCGGTTTTCTAGACGATCCCAGGGTCAAGCGCGGGGTCGAATGGATCACGACGTTCGCCAGGTTTGACGACGGGAATGACCGGGCGCCGAAGGGCTGGCCTTATGAAAAGCGGGAGAGCTGCTGGGGCAAACACACCTGCCATTCGGCCGCAGCCAAAATATTAAAAGCCCTGGCCGAGATACCGGAGAAAAAAAGGGCGCCCGAAGTCAGGCGGACCATCGAGGCGGTGGCGGAATATTTCCTCCAGCACCATATTTTCAAGCGAAGCCGCGACCTCTCAAAAGCCGTCAAGCCCAAGTGGTTAAAATTCGGATTCCCCACGATATGGGACGGGGATGCCTTGGAAGTCTTCGGGATCCTGGCGAGACTGGGCTACCGGGACCCAAGGATGCAGGATGCCGCCGAGCTCATCCTCTCAAAACAGGATGCGCGCGGCAGGTGGGCCCTCGAGAACACTTATAACGGGCGATTCCAGGTCGATATCGAGAAAAAGGGTGAGCCTAGCAAATGGGTGACTCTTCTCGCACTCAAGGCGTTAAAGCCGTACCTCTAGCCTCTATCTGGATGTGCATCGAAAACACCATGTTCTTGACATCGATCATCAGCCGGACAGAATGCAAGAAGGGTACAACGAAAGGCTTTCCATCAGGCTCTCTTTCCTATATAAGGACAAATAATGTCGCCCTCTAAGAATCCGTGGGACAAGGTCTTCAAAGAACACGGTGCGTTCTTTGAGGAGCCGCACGAAAATATGGTGGACATCATTCTATCGCTGGCGGGCAAAAGATCGCGGAGAGTCCTCGACTTGGGGTGTGGCTCCGGGCGACATGTCGTGTGCCTTGCGCGAAATCGTTTTTCCGTCTCCGGGATCGACAGCTCACCGGAAGGCATCAAGATGACGCGAGCATGGCTGAGAAAGGAAGGGTTAAAGGCTGACCTGCGACTTCAGAGCATGACAAAGCCTCTCCCTTTCAAAGATAGCTTCTTCGATGCAGTCATCTCCGTCCAGGTTATCCATCATGCCACGCTCGCAGAGATCCGAAAGGTTGTCAAGGAGATCGCTCGCGTCCTTAAGAAGGATGGCGTCGTCTATATCACGGTGCCGAAGCTAAGTAATCAGGCAGAAGCATTTCGGGAGATAGAACCCGGGACATTCATTCCGTTGGACGGGCTTGAAAAAGGCCTGTCCCATCACTTCTTCACACCAAAAGAACTGCGCAAGCTTTTCAAAGATTTCGAGATAACCGATATCCATCTTGATTCCGGCGAGCATTACTGCCTTTTGGGCATAAGACCGTAGGCGACCGGATCATCGACGAAGTCTATTGTCTTCGGGTGCAAACGAAATCAGTTGTCGTAATCCGGATTTAGCATTATAATCGGTTAATTCGACATGGATCGCACCGCTCGTCCTCGACTCCGGATATCAACAAGCAGAACCGGATCGCGCGGCCGGGTGGTGCGAGAAACTCATCAAGGAGGAGCGAAATGAGACGTTACGGTTGGATTTTGGCTGTGGTTGCAAGCGCGGTCTTTGTCGTGGGGAGCCTGGCACAGGCACCCGTCCGGAAGCCGGCGAGCCCGCCGGGGACAGCCGCTACCCAGATAGGCGGGAAATACGTCGAAGTCCAGGGCGGCCAGCGTTATCAGGACGGCAAGTGGATCGAAGTTACATACAGCCGGCCCATCAAACGCGGACGTCAGAATCTCTTCGGTGCGGGTGCGGATTACGGCAAGAAGGTAAGCGACGGTTCTCCGGTTTGGCGGGCGGGCGCGAACCAGACGACTCGGTTCAAGACTGAAGTGCCGCTCGTGTTCGACGGCAAGACGCTGCCGGCCGGGGAATACAGCGTCTTCGTGGAACTGAAGGAGAACGCCTGGACCCTCATCTTCTCCAATTGGCCGGCCCAGGAAAAGTACGACCCGAAAAATAAGGAAGCTCTCTGGGGCTCGTATGGATACACACCCGACAAGGACGTCCTCCGAGCGGCGATGAAGGTCGAGACCCTGCCGTTCTCGATGGACCAGTTCACGATCGCTTTTATCGACATGGCCGTCGACGGCGGGACACTGGCGATGATGTGGGACAAAACGATGGCCACGGCGTCGTTTAAGTCCGGCAGCTAGGAGCAACAGCTGAAAGTGCCCTTCAAGATCAGTCTGCCCCAATAGACCCGAAGAAAGATACAGCGGGCGGATTTCCCGGCGGTCCGGTCTATTCCGGCCTGGAAGAAGGACGAATTTGAGAAAAAGTTTGTTGATGATATTGGGACTGCTGTTGATGTTCTCTATTCCAGTCAAGGCCCAGCAGCGCGGCATTCCCAACGCCGCGGATTTGGAAATCGCGCTCCACAAGCTTAATGTCCTGGGCAGCGTCCTATACGTCGGGGCCCATCCCGACGATGAGAACACATCGCTCTTGGCTTTGTTCTCGAAGGGGCGGAAATACCGGACGGCCTATCTTTCGGTCACGCGCGGCGAAGGCGGCCAAAACCTGATCGGTCCGGAAC
>CAZIDN010000056.1:0-24108 GCA_964537875.1 uncultured Eubacteriales bacterium | reverse complement strand
CGCTCTTCTGCTATAATCAGCGCTTTGGTGGACTATGCTCAAAGCGCTCATCCGCATTTATCGAGAGGCATATCGCGGGCTGCCGAGGACGGCCTGGATGCTGGCCGCGGCGGCGTTAGTCAACAGCAGCGGCACAATGGTCATTTTTTTCTTGAGCCTCTATTTGACCCAAAAGCTTCATTTCTCGACGTCCTTTGCCGGCGGAGCGCTGAGTTTGTACGGGCTGGGAGGCATAGGCGGAGCGTATTTAGGAGGCTGGCTCTGCGACAAGGTCGGCGCCAACCGCGTCCAGGGGATGAGCCTTCTACTGACCGGAGGCCTATGCGTCTCGCTCAGCTTTTTCCAGAGCCGCCCGGCCATCCTGATTCTTTTGGCAGCCATCGGTCTGGCCAGCCAAGCTCTGTACCCGGCCAACAGCACGGCCATGACGCTGATCTGTCCCCCGGAATTGCGTCCGCGCGGATTCGCTCTCCAGCGTCTGGCCAATAACCTGGGTGTTACCATCGGTCCGGTTCTCGGGGGTTATCTGGCCCTCCACGACTATCATTATCTATTCTGGGTGGACGGCTTGACGAGCATCGCGGCTGCGGTCCTGATCGCCTTTTTTTTCCGCAAAAAGCCCATCCATACTCCCGTCCAAGAGAAGTCGCGCCAGCAGCAAGACTCGCCCTGGAAAGATCCGCTTTTTCTCTTTGTCCTGCTTCTCACAATTTCCCTGGGCGTGATCTTCGTCCAGTTGTTAAGCACTTATCCCCTCTATCTGCGCCGGACCTACGGCCTGGCCGAAAACCGGATCGGCAGCGTCCTGGCGGTCAATACGCTGATGATCGTTTTTCTGGAGATGCCGCTCGTCCATTGGCTTTCGCGTTTTGCTCCCGGCCGCGTTGTCGCCTGGGGAGCTCTCTTTTTCGGGGCAAGCTTTCCGCTTCTCCCCCTGGGCCGAAGCTTCGGCTTTGCCGCTCTGTGCATGGCCGTCCTGACCGTGGGGGAGATGCTGACCTTGCCGATGCTTACCACCCTTATATCCAACCGAGCTCCCGCTACGAGTGTAGGCCGCTTCCAGGGGATGTTCAGCCTGGCCTTCACCGTCGCCTTTGTCATCGGTCCTCTTCTGGGCACATGGGTTTATGGATCCTGGTCCGGAGAAGCGCTCTGGATGGCCGTGGGTGTGCTGGCGATTTTGCTCTGGCTGGGCTTCTCTGCCGTCCAAGCGATGCTCGATAAGAGAAAAACGGAAGATTAAAAATAGGAAAAGGCATTCATTTTCAAAATCTGCAATAAAGACAAAATTTCGATCGAGGCGCGGCCTTCTCAAAAATGGCGAAAATAGCTGGAAGCCCTTTTCTTTACGCTTGATTTCGATGGTTCCCTGAAATATAAATAGCTCTTCGCTCATGGGACGCCATTTTATCAAGGAGGGAAGGTCCATGAATCATCCGGAATCCAGCTCTTCGGAAAACAAGGGATTGTCTTTGGACAGGCGGCGTTTTCTCGCCTATTTTTCCTCGATAGGGCTGGGATCCACCCTGATGCCCGGCGCCCTTTTGGCCCAGGCCCAAGCCCAGACTCAAGGCCAAGATGCTGCGCAGATCACCGCCGAGATGGTCAAGGGCGCAGCGAAAATCGCCGGGTTGACCTTCAGCGATGAGGCCGTGAAAAGGATCGTCGAAGGCCTCAACCGAAAGAACGGCTTCCTGAGGAATTATGAGAGCCTCCGCGAATTGAAGCTCGGCAACAGCGTTCCGCCGGCTTTCGTGTTCAACCCCGTCCTGCCGGGAGTGAAGCTTCCGACCGAGAAAAAGCCTTTCAAAATGACTAAGGTCAAAGTCGCCGTGCCCAAAACGGATGAAGACCTGGCCTTCCTCCCCGTGACGCATCTTGCCAAGCTCATCGAAAAGCGCGAAGTCAAATCGATCGACCTAACGAAACTCTATCTTGAACGCCTGAAAAAGTATGACCCGGTCCTGCACTGCGTCGTCACGCTCACCGAGGAACTGGCGCTCAAGCAGGCCGCGAAGGCCGACGAAGAGATCAAAGCGGGAAATTACAGGGGACCGCTCCACGGTATTCCTTGGGGCGCCAAGGACCTTCTGTATGTCAAAGGATACAAGACGACATTCGGCGCTTCTCCTTTTAAAGACCAGGTTGTCGATATGGATGCCTCCGTTTATACGAAGTTGACGGAAACCGGCGCGGTCTTGATGGCCAAGCTGACATTGGGAGCGCTGGCCCAGGGAGACCGTTGGTATGGGGGGCAGACAAAAAGCCCGTGGGATCCCACGAATCAAACCCAGGGATCGAGCGGCTCCTCGGCCGGTCCTTCCTCGGCCACCGCAGCCGGTCTGGTCGGGTTCTCTATCGGCAGCGAAACCCGCGGCTCGATCATGTCGCCCGCCTCGCGGTGCGGAGTGACGGGCCTCCGTTCGAGCTACGGCCGCGTCAGCCGCTACGGCGCCATGGCCTTGAGCTGGACGATGGACAAGATCGGGCCGATCTGCCGCACGGCCGAAGACTGCGCCGTGGTTTTTCGCACGATCTGCGGCCTCGACGGGAAAGACAACACTTTGATCGATGTCCCCTTCAACTGGAACGCGGCGGCGGATGTCAAGAAATTGCGCGTCGGCTATGTGAAGGCGGCTTTCGAAGGCGAGATCCCGGACAATCCGGAAAACCCGGAGAGGGCGCAGCGCCAGCGCGAAATGAGAAAATTCGACGAGGAGGCGCTTCGCGTCATCCGCTCGCTCGGCATCAACCTGAAACCCATCGAGCTTCCTAAGATGACGACCGATGCCATTGACTTTGTCCTGACGGCGGAGGCCGCGGCGGCCTTTGACGATCTCATCCGGAGCGACAAGCTGGACCTGATGTCGGCGGAACCGGAGCGAAGCAGCTGGGTCGGCAGCTTCCGCCTGCACAGGTTCGTGCCGGCCGTCGAATACATCCAGGCCAACCGGGCGCGCTATCGGCTGATGGAGGAATACGCGGCGCTGTTTGCCGGCCTCGATTTGTTCGTCGGAAGCGCCCTGAGCGCGACCAACCTGACCGGCCATCCGGAAATCAGCATCCCGCATGGTTTTGATTCCAAGGGGCAGCCGACCAGCCTGCGTTTCACCGGGAAACTGTTCGGCGAATCGGAGATCCTCCTGATGTCCCATGCCTTTCAGAAAAAGACGGATCACCACCTCAAACGCCCGAGGCTTTGATATGTTTCGACATGCCATCGTCCGGAAGCCGTGCCAGAATCTCGTGCGGGGGATTTCTACGGCTCTTCTTGGAAAACCCGATTATGAACAAGCCATGCGCCAGCATGCGGCGTACGTGGACGCCTTGCGGTCGTGCGGCCTGGAGGTCATCGTGCTGGAAGCGGATGAGAGATTTCCCGATTCCACATTTGTCGAGGATACGGCGGTCGTCACCGAAAAGATCGCTGTCATTTCGAGCCTCGGCGCTCCGAGCAGGAGAGGGGAAGAAGGGAGCATCGCCGAAGCTCTGAAATCTTTTTTCCCTAGCCTTGAATCTATCAAGCCGCCGGGAACGCTCGAGGGCGGGGATGTCATGAGGGCCGGCGATCATTTTTATATCGGGCTTTCGCAGAGGACGAATAGGGAAGGAGCGAGTCAGCTCGTTCAAATATTGGAAAAGTCCGGATACGCGGCGTCTTTAGTGCCCCTCGAACGCGTCCTCCATCTGAAAACCGGCGTGGCCTATCTGGAAAACAAAAAACTCCTGGCGGCCGGAGAATTTATCGCCCATCCCGTCTTTAGAGAGTTTCATCTCATCCCCGCCGCCGAGGACGAGCTGTACGCGGCTAATTCGCTTTGGGTCAATGGTTGGGTGCTTGTCCCGGCAGGCTTTGACAAGACAAAATGCGCCGTCGAAAACCTCGGCTATTCCGTCAAGACCGTCGACGTCTCGGAGTTCCGGAAGCTTGACGGCGGCCTGAGCTGCCTATCCCTGCGGTTTTAAAATTAACTGAACTTTAGGCCCATGTTTTCCGTATAATGAAGAGAACTACTTTTATCGATGAGGAGGCAATTATGCCAAAATGTTCAAAGTGCTCAATATTTGTGATCGGTCTCACCCTGATTTTTTTGTCGGCTGCCGTCTATGCGGGATCTCAAGCCCAGGATAAGCCAGCTGACACCAAGAAAATTTTAAGCGAGATCGCCGGGGATTATGATTTTGATTTCCAGGGCCAAGGCATGTCGATCAATTTCTTCGAGAAGGACGGGAAGCTTTTCGGCGCCCCGGTGGGGGAAACACCCGAGGAGATCCTGCCGGTCAAGGGAAGCCTTCTCAAATTCGAAGTCACCCCCGCTTCCACCGGGCAGCTCTACGAACTGGAATTCGTCCGGAACGAGAAGGGCGTGATCGACAAATGCGTCCTGAAAACGATGGGATCGGAGATCATAGGGATCAAAAGACCTATTAAAAAATAGCACCTACCAGACCTATCTTCCCTTTTTTTCGGGTCGAACGTCGAGGTCAGAGTCCAGACCTGAGATGAACACGTCTGTCCGGAACCAGACATCTATAGGGGGCGAACATGGAACAAAGGGAGATCATACCATCTCATCCAAGTTATTGAATTGGCATGTTTTTCGCTTTTTTTCCAACTGAAAAAACGATGGCCTGGAAGAAAGAGCGGTTTGCCCGCAACCATTTGTCCTGGTTTTGCGTAAATATATCTTAGGGCGATTCCTTGCCTGAAACTAAATCTCAAACATCGAGGAGAAGAAATAGGATGAAAAAAGGAAAATGGATTCTGATCGCAGCGACATTTTTAGGAGTCCTCGCTTTGACCGGTTATGCCCAAAAGGCGGAGGATCTCAGCGGGACCTGGATCGGCAAGACTGAGGTTCCGGACGTCGGGACGGACGAGGTGACGCTGGTCATCAAAAAGGTGGATAAGAGTTACGGCGGGACGATCATGGACAGCCAGGCCGTGATCGTCGCGAACACCGAGATCAAAGATTTCACGATCATCGGCGATAAGGTGTCTTTCACTTTCAATTTGGCCGATGGAAACCTGATCACAATCAAGCTGTTAGTGACGAGCGAAAAAATGAGCGGCCAGTGGGAACACCCTGAAGGCTCCTCAGGAGCGATCGAGCTTGTCAGAAAGAAATAGCCGAGGCCGTATTGGCTGTGCTGCCAGGTGGACTTGATATTCATATCGGCGACCCGTTTGCACCTTTCAAGGTTGCCCGGGAGACTTCATAAGATCTCTCTTTCTTTTTTATTGTCATGTCGGGCTCCCGGGTAATCTTAGATTTCTATGCCGATTTTTTTCATCAGGATCAGGGCGTTAAAGCTCTCGCAGATTCCCGGCTTGAGCTTGAAATCGAAGTAAAGCGCTTCGCCCTGGATCTGGCTGTCGAAGTGGAAATTTTTCACTTGAGGAAATTCTTTCTCCAAGTAGGCCAAATCCAAATCGTGCGTAGCGACGATGCCGGTGGCCTTGCTTCGGAGAAATTGTTTGATCAAGGCGACCGAGCCCTTGTGGCGGTCGAGAGCATTGGTGCCTTTGAGCATTTCGTCGATCAGGAAAAAGACGGGAGGCCCGCTTTGAAGGGAATCCAGAACGAGTTTGAGGCGTTGCAGCTCGGCATAGAAGAGGGACAGGTGTTTGTCCAGGGAATCGCTCGACTTCATGCTGGTGATGAGCTCGAAGAACGAGACCTCCATGGCCGAGGCGCAGACCGGAGCCCCGGCAAAGGCGAGGACGCTGTTGACGCCGAGCGTCCGAAGAAAGGTGCTTTTTCCCGCCATGTTGGGTCCGGTGATGATGAACAGGCTTCCTTGGCCTTCCAAGAAAAAGTCATTGGCGACCCGCTCTTGGCCGGCAATGAGAGGATGGCCGAGCGAGGAGGCCTTGAAACAAAAGCCGTCGGCCCGGATTTGGGGAAACGCCCAATCGGGATGATTGAAAGCCAGGTTGGCCAAGCTTGATAAGACCTCCATCTCGCCCATGACTTCGAGCCAGAGCCCGGTCCTGGCGGCATATTTCCTTTTCCACTTTTCCAGGCGATAGACACATTGGAGGTCCCAGAGCAAAAGGTTGTTGAGCACGGAATGCATAAATTCGCTGGAGCGGACATCCAGCCATTCCAGAAGCACGGCCAGCTTTTTTATGGCGAGGGAAGCCATCGATTCCCCGGCCCAGAGCTCCCGCTGCAGAGAGGTCAGGCGCGGACTTCGGAAATTCTCTTTTTCGATTTCCCGGAGGATTTTACCGTAGGTTCTCAGGATCTTGAAATGGCGGGAGGTCGAGCGGTAGAGAGAGGCCACTCGTTTGCCGGTCATCCTATTGATCGCCATTTGAAGGATGACCAAAAACAGGAAGACCGGCCAGGGGATCCCGAAAAACGAGAGGACAAGAAACGTGAGCGTGATCAGGGGGAGGCCGTAAAGCCAGAGAACGCTCGTCTTCCTTTTCAAAAGAAGCGGCTTTTCTTCCGTCAGCTGGCGAAGGGCGTCTGTCTTTTGGCCGGTGTCGTCGATATCGAGACCGCAGGCTTGGAGGCTCTGCCGGAAATCCAATTTGCCGGCCAGATCTTTCACGGCCGCCTGGTGGTCCAAGAGCTTGGAGGCGTCGAGCTGTTTTTGAAGGCGAACGGCCAAGGCTCGGCGACCGACGCTGGTCGCGGCCCTGTTCAGAAAATGAAAAAGCGACCGCTCGCCGAAAATATCCAGGTCCGATGTATATGAATGGAGCGGATCAAAGAATTCCGCGCCCGCGTCAAAGCCCTCGATAAACAGCCCCGAGAGAGCGCCCGCTTCCCGGGCGTTGACTTGGCGCAGGGACTTATGCTGGCGGATTTTTTGGAGGACGTTTTCATGGATCACGGCCGCGACGACAAAGAGCACCAGGAAGAGGGCTAAAACGGCAACGGAGCGGCCGAGCTTGACAGGAAAAAATCGAGAGACGAGAAAAAGCCCCCCGAAAAAGATCAGGAGCTTAATGACGATGAGAAGCCGGTCGGACCTCTTCAGACGATCGATCCGCCGGTCCAGGGCCCGGATCCTCTCCTCGTAAACAGCCTTAGCCCTCTGGTCTTCGATCACGGCCTCCAACTGCCGATCCCGTAGAATTATAAATCATTTTTTTCGATAATGCGCCTTTTCAGGCTAACGTCAGTCTCAGGTCGGCCGCGATGAGCAGTCCCTGGATGGGCAGGCCGTAGGGACAAGTTTTCTCGCAGTGCCCGGCGCAATTCGCGCAGCCGCCGGCGTCCAGCGCCGCGGCCAAAACGGGAGGATTAGTCAGGTCGCCGGCGCCAAAGCTGATGTCCGAGACCTTGAAGCCAGTCCGGCCCAGGCTGCGGTATTCCTTGATTTTGGGCGCGAGTTTTGGAGTTGGCGAAGCCTGCGCCAAGAGGTCTTTGCGGCCGAAGAGTCCGAGCCCTGTGACCGCGGACAACGAAGCTCCGATAAACCCGCGTCTGGACATTCCTTTCCTTTGGGGATGGCTCTGTGGAACATCTGAGTTCATGATTCACTCCTTAGGACGATGGATTTTGCCGGTAGCGACATGAATGTTTTTTGCCTCGAGATTATAAACGATAGACCAAACGGCGCGCCAATATCAAGAGGCTTTGACCCGGAGGATGAAAATGTTGTCCCTCTCCAGGAAAGTTTCGATCCGGACGAGCTCGAAGCCCGCCTCCCCGGCCTCTTTCCGCATTTTTTCTTCCGACGTGGATTCCCTTCCCCATCTGTCCTTGTCTTTTTCAGGATCCGGGTCGACGACGACGACGGTGGCCCCGGGTTTCAGGCTGGGGATGATGTTCTTGAGCAAGGCCACGGGCTTGGCCAAATGATGGTAGGTCAGGATCATGAAAACCATGTCCAAGGAATCTTTCGGAAAGAGGGGATCCTCCACTTGGCCGTGGATGATGTCCACGTTGTTGAGGCCGATTCTTTTACAGCGATCCTTGAGATGGGCCAGGCTGGATTCGTCGATATCGTTGGCATAGATTTTCCCGCTCTCCCCGACCTTACGCGCCAGATGGACGGTGAAGCGGCCTTGCCCGGCGCCGACTTCGCCGATGACCATTCCGGCCTTGATCCCGATGGCGGCCATGATCTTGTCTGGCGGCTGCCGCTCATTGGTATATCTTTCCCCGCGCTCTTCGATCCCGGTCTGGGAGAAGGCATAACTCGCCAGGACGAAGATGAGGATCAAGATAAGTGCGGAAAGGAATTTTTTATGTAACATATTTCTCCTCATCAATGGGACTTTTTTATAGCCCGTAGGTTCTATTGTTTGATCGAGATGGACGATTCGCCCCGTAGCGGAGTTTGTTTGGCGGTCAGCAGGATCCGATAAACCCTTTCCCCCCAGGAAGACCTCAATTGGCCGTCTTCGATTGGAAGGGTCTCAAGGTTTACGCTCCATTGGAGCTTTTCGTAAAGAATAAAAACAGGTTTTGTGTCTTTGAGCTCCTCAGGGTTTTCCAGCCTGATTTTTCCCTCAGCCGTCAGTTCCGGCTTGCGCCAGCTCATCAAAGTCATCTGGATGGGCCGTCCGGCGTTCTTTAAAACGTAACTGTCACGAAGGATAACCTGCTTGCCTCTCTCGAGAGTCAGGGCTCGCTTCCAGGACTGAACTTGGGCCTCCTCGGGATAGGCTTTGGCGATGTCAAGGCTGAAAGAAACGGCCTTCGTTCCGGACTTGTAGGCGACATCGGTTGCCCGAAAATCTCGGCCGTCTTTTTGCATCACGCCGTTGATTGTCGGAAGGTTATGGTAGGCGGACTGCATTGTCCAAATCTCGTACCGCCGGTTGTTGAAGGTCTTGGCTGTGTAGGCTTCGACGCCGACATCGATGAGGACCGGATGGCCGTCGGCGTAGACGATGAAATTGCCCACATCGTTGTGGTTGTGGCTCTCGGCATTGTGGCCGCCTTTGGCGGCGAGATAGAGTCCTTTGGCCGACCCCTCGAAGGACCTGGCTCCCATGACCTGCAGTTCCGGGAGCCAAAAATCCCGGGTCAGAGGCTCTTTGGGCGGCACGTTATTAAGCTCACTGATGAGAAAAAGCGTGGGCAGAACCCTTCCCAGCCAGCCGAAGCTTCCTCGAATGGCATCCTCCCCGAGATTCTGTTGCTTGGCCAGAAATGCTCCGAAGCTCATCATGTCTTGATCCCGGATGCTCTGTCCGAAGCGATAGATAACCGAGGCATTGGCGTTCAGCTTTGCGGCGGCATCGGCGAAATTGATGTAGTAGCGGCCGGAAATATAAACGCGGCCGATATACCGCCCGATTTCCCGCGCCAGAGGGTGGTCAAAAATATTGAGCCGGCCGTTGGATGCGCCGTGGAGAAGCTCGAGGCAATCATAGAGCGACGCGCCGGCCCGGTCCCAATAGCCGGGGCCTTCATCGCAGCCGCCGTCTTTGGGGTAGGAGTTCAAGAATTGGTCCAAGCATTTGAGAACTTTCGATATGGATTGGATCCTCCGGTCCGGTTCTTTTTCCAGGAGAAGGGCGGCCGTCAGCCAGTTGGAGCAAATCCAGGGATTCCAGTTGTTCACCTTCTGACCCTGGAGGCCCATCCACCAGAAATCGTCACGCACCAAGTTGACGGAGAGGATGCGACGCTGGACTTCGTGATCGATGCGCTCCCGAACACGGGGGGAGATGCGGTCGAGCTCGTCGCCAAGGAGGTAATCGATCCAGGCCAGGAGCATCCCGGTTTCTGCGGTGAACAGGTCCACGGTCGGTTCGGTGACATCGGGAAGTCCGGAGCCCTTTTTCTGGGCCCCGATATGGGCGGGAACGCCCCAGTATGTTTCTTCGCAGATCGTCCAGATGCCGTTGAGGATATCATCCAGGAAGCGGCCTTTGGCCTCGATGCATTCGGCGATGACGAGCTCGGCCAGCTTTGCCCTCCGGCCGAAAGAGATGGCCTCGTAGCGGCTCCGGTTTCCGTTCCTGACAAAATCCAGGAAGATGGAGGTTTTGGGCGTTACCCACTCGCCGTTCAAATGCTTTTCCGCCTGCCGGATGTATGCGGCGCGAATTTTCTCGGGGAGTTTCTGCCATTCCTCATGCTCGGCCGCTTTCGGGAACGGATGCCAATCTTGGAGCGGAAGGATGATTTCTTTCAACTTCTCCGATGTGTAGGCGCCGCTCAGCAAATCCGATTTTTCTTGGGGCGTCGCCGACGGCGAGAAAATGACCAGGGCCCAAAACCAAAATCCCAGTGCCGCTATGTTCCGCGTTCTCATCTTCAAGGCCTCCTCAAGGAATTTCGTACAGATGAGTCCCCTTTTCTATGACCGCCCGGCCGCGTTGACCGCAGCAGAACAAAAGATCGAGCGCAGAGAGGTTCTTGATGAAATCTCCCCATAACTGTGGATACTGAGGCGGATCATAGCGGAGCAGCCGGACATGAATATTTTCTTTTTTGAACGCGCCGTAATCAACGGCTTTGTCGGAAAAATAGGGAAGGAGGACCTCTTCCGCCCCGAGCTCTTTGGCGATGGACACAAGAAGCGTCGTCCCTTTCCCCGTGATGCCGATATCCGATTGAAGGACCGTCTCTCGGCTGATATTGAGCTCGTTTTTGAGGACCTCGATGAGAGCGAGGGACATTTTTAAGAAGCTTTCATCTGGAGAGTCTGCGGCCGCTCTGATTTTTTCAAAGACGGGATCGAAGTCCACGGACTTCCCATAATAATGCCGGAGAGTCAGAAGAAATTTCTTTCTCCATCTCTCCTTCTCATAGATTTCCAGGTCCCGGATTTTTTGCGCCCTTCGCCCTTTCTTTTTAAGCGGGACGGTCAGCCAAACCTCGCCGCGCGGGCCTTTGATCCGGTTGCGGTTGACATATGTGAATCCCCTGGCCAGGATCGTCTCGTCCAGGAGGACCATTCTGTCGGAATTCAGCAGCCTGGCGAAAAACCCGCCCCAGGGAATGAAGGCCGGCTGGTTAAAGGTCACGTTCACTGGCGGCTTTTGCCTCGGCGTTCCGGGATGAGAGAAGCTTATTCCATATGGCGAATGAGGTCAATCCGCGAGGGTGTCGACCTTCGCTTAAAACTTATAGGCCGGGTTCTTGGGATCGAAATCGACGTCCGTTAGCCCGACTTTCAGGTTGAGGTTCTCAAAGCCATAATTTTCAATCAATAGGTCATTCCCATCGAAGATCTGAACCTTGATGGGAACCGTCGTCTCGAGGTCCACATGAATGACGGCCCGATGACAGTAATAATCTTTGGCCCTGGCCTTGGGGAGGACAAGTTCGATCTTTTGGGCTTTGCGGCCATAAACCATGTCCTCTCCATGCTCTTTGAACTCAAGCTCGCCGGCCTCCAGGCCCTTGCTAACATTTTCCCGAAGGATTTTCACGAGATTGCCCAATCCCGTATCCGTGATCGGGTGGCGGTTTCCCTGCATCGCCTGACGCCCGTTCGGGTCCAGGTTGACCGTGACCGGACCCAGGATGCCTCCCTCATGGACTCTGACCTGGTTCTTGTTCCAGCCCGCCGCATAGAGCGCCTCGCGGCCTTTATGGGGAGCCTTGATCCATTTCATGTAGACTTTGAAGGGCTTTTTGAACTTGAGCGAGATCGTTTCCTCTTCCCTGAGCTTTCCGTCGACGCGCTCTTGTTTGTGGAAAATGGCAGAGTAGCTCTCGATTTCCGCGTAGGACTTTTCAAGATAGGCCACCCAAATCCGGGGATCGGTCCCCGCCTGTCGCCCGGCTGCCATGGCCGCAGCCACAAAAACGATCAACGCGGGGAGGACATTCTTTTTCATGCGTGGCCCACTATGATAACGACATGCCCTCGATTTCCGGCAATCGCCAGGATCCTTTTACAGGCTAAGGTCTGGTAGAGCGATGTCGTGCCGCCATGCCGCCGAGGGCTGCTTGAGAAAGAAAACGTCTTCGTGAAACGGGCTTGGTGTTCATCGGAGGGACTCCTTTTTATGTTTCATAGTTATTGTGAGAAGCACCATGGTCTCATTCTATTCGGATCTGCTTATATGTGATCAGGAGCGAGCCCGGGGTTGCCGGGATTTTGATTTCTAAACCGTTTTCGAGAAGTTTTTTGCCGATTTCAGATATCTTGATTCCATAATCCTCAAAATTCAGGGCATAGACGGCGCCCGGTATCAATCCATGGAGCTTGACCTGGCAGGTCGAGGCATTGCTCAGGTTCCGCCGGAAAGCCAGAATCATTCCGTCCTGGAATTCGGGACGATCAAATTGGTAGGCCATCCAGGCTTCGTCCGAAGCGCTGTAGGCGGTCAGGGGATAATAATCTCCGTAAAAATAGGGCCGCAATTTCTTGAACTCTTCCATGGATTTTTTTGCCTGGGGCAGCGGGAAACTGGGCTGGTTGATCTCCCAGCCGAAGACCAGGGCGCTGCTCAGGGAGCTCCGCCAAAAATAGGTCTCCGGGTTGCTGTTGCCCGTTCCGCTGCAGGGCAGATAGAGGTTGATGCCGTAGGTGTGGCATTGATATCCGTTGGGCTCGTAATACTGATAATCCGTCCGCCAGAGCGGCGCGCTCCGGGAGATCGTTTCCAAGTCGAGCCGGCGCCCACCGCTGGCGCAGTTATCGATGAGCAGCCCGGGGTGGCGTTTTAAAAGCTCGTCCCAAAATTCGTAGAGGCCTTCGATGTGCTTGATTTCCGAAATGCCCTGGCGGTCCGGGGCGTCCGCCGCGCGCCAATAGTCCTGCGGGTCGAAGTTGAAGTCCTGACGATAGACCGTGAGGCCCTCTCGTTCGATCATCCCCGAGATATAGTCCGTCAGCCAGCGCCGCGCTTCGGGATTGCCGAGGTCCAGCAGGCTGTTGGAATTCTGCGGCAGCTTGACCAGCCATTCGGGATGCTCGCGGTCGAGCCGGGTCCCTTTGCAGACTCTTTCCGGCTCAAACCAAAGGACGAAGCCCATTCCCAGCTTTTTTGCGACATCCGAGACGGGCCGTATTCCATTCGGGAAGTTTTTCTTGTTGATGACCCAGTTTCCGACGCCTTGCCACCAGCCTGTCTCCGATCCTTCATACCAGCCGGCGTCGATCCAGCCGGCTTCGGGCACGATGCCGAACTGCTCCAGCCGGTAGGCCATGGCGATGGCAAACGTTTCGGTGGCGCAGCTGTATTCGTTACAGGGACGCGGGCCGCCGAAACCCAATCCGCTGGCCAGGGGTAATATCATAGGCCGGCCGTTCTTTTGGGGCGTGTGTTGTTTGAGGATAAACCGGCGGAAGAGATTGTGGCCCCGCAGACGATCGCTGCCGGACCAGAAAAGCAGAACCACGCTCGGCGTGCGGACTTCTTCCCCGGGATGAAGGGCAAAATGCGTTTTTTCCATGCCCGTCGAAAGACGGATTGCCGTCCCGGCATCGCGCCGGACCGTGGATTTCCATTTTCCCGACCAGCCTAAGCCGACCATGACCCCTTCCCCGGGAGCCTCGATGTTGAAAAAGGGAAGGGCGCCGTTTCCGGAGGAGCGTCCTTCCCGCGGGCCGAACGCAATTGCACTGCCGGGATTCAAGGGTTCGTCGATCGGGGCAAAATCAACCCGCTCGGCATTGCTGCCCAGGGCCCGATGGAGGATAAAATTCCCCGCGCCGGAATATTGGAAATCTGTTTCTATAGCCTGGATATTTTCGATGATCGGTGTCTTGGCACGGGACGAATTTTTGAATCTCAAGACCCATTCGACAGCGGGGAAATCATTGTAAACCGTGCAGAGGGCGCGAACGATAAGACCCGTTTTTGGATCGGTATAGGTCAAGATTTGCAGAGTTCGATCGTCATCGATTTTTTTCTTTTCTTCGGTAAATGTCCAGCGGGTCAGGAAGGACGTGGAGGCTTTCCCGTCGTAGATAAAAGAAAACGGTGGCAGCTTCCCCTTGGCAAGGTGCTCTCCGATAAACTGACCGGCTTTTTTGCTCTCTTCAAAAGACAGCGGATTTCCAACCGTTAGAGTTTGTCCCGAAATACAAACACCGCCGAGAATCAAACAGGAAAGAATCTTCGTTTTCATGGAAAACCCCCTAAATTGGATTTTAGGAAACTTTTTTTGTTCACCCGTTAAATGTCGACCCTCGCGGCGATCGGAATTCTTCTTCCAACGCCAAAAGCCTTTGTCGTGACCTTGAGGCCCAGCGCCGCTTGTTTCCTTTTATACTCATTTTTTTCAACCATTTGCGCAACCCATCTCACCGTTTCCCGGTCAAAACCTAGATGGATAATCTCTTCAACGGAGTAAAGTTCCTCTATATAGTAATGGAGGATCTTGTCGAGGATGGAATAGGGTGGAAGCGTATCTTGGTCCACCTGATCGGGCTTGAGTTCCGCAGAGGGCGGCTTTTCAATGATCGCTCTCGGAATGACCTCCGTTTTTCTATTAATATAGTTGGCCAGATCATAGACCATTGTCTTCGGCACGTCGGAAATGACGGCCAGCCCGCCGCTCATGTCTCCATAGAGGGTGCAATAGCCGACGGCTAGCTCGCTCTTGTTTCCGGTGGATAGAACGAGGTGGCCGAACTTGTTGGAGAAGGCCATTAGAATGTTGCCCCGGATCCGGGCCTGGATATTTTCTTCCGTTATATCGGGTTCCTGACCCGCGAACGGGTCTTTGAGCGTATCCAAATAGGCCTGATAGATGGTCGAAATGGGAACCACCTGAAATCGGATGCCGATGTTCGCGGCCAGCTTTCTCGAGTCCTCGATGCTGCCTTTCGAAGAGTAGGGAGAAGGCATCGAAATTCCCAATACATTTTCGCTCCCCACGGCGTCTTTAGCCAAGCAGCAAGTAACTGCCGAATCAATCCCCCCGGAAAGACCGACGACCGCTTTGGAAAAACCGCACTTTCTCATATAGTCCCGGACGCCCAAAACCAGAGCTTCGTGAATGGATTCAAGCTTGTCCTGAGGGACATATAATCCCGGCCTTCCGGCAAGCGTTGTATCTATGGTGTGAACATGCTCGGCAAAGGAAGGACATATCGCCACCGGTTCCCCCGCCGCGTCCAGACATAGGCTCCGACCGTCGAAGATTAGCTCATCATTGCCTCCGATCTGGTTGACAAAAACAAACGCACGCCGATGTTTCTGGGCATGATTGCGGATGAGTCGGAACCGGATTTCTTCTTTTCCCCTAAAGAAGGGCGACGCGGAAATATTGATGAAGAGGGTCGCCCCTTGTCTGGCCAGGATTTCGATCGGGTCAAAAGGATAGAGCGTTCCTTTCGGCCATAATTCCGGGTCGTTCCAGGCATCTTCGCAGATCGAGACGCCCAGCTTTTCCTCCTTGAAGGCGACGGTGTTGATCTCCGGGGCCGGGTCGAAATGTCTCCTTTCGTCGAAGACATCATAAGTGGGAAGCAGAGACTTGTGATGGATGGAAAGAACCCGTCCTTGAAAAATCAAGACGGCCGAGTTATAGAGACGCTTCCCCACGTCTTTTCCAGTCGGCAGGGGCGCCCCGAATAGTATGCCGGTCTGAGGATACCTGAGCGAGGTTTGTGCTAGTTCTTGGACGGCCTGCTGAGCCTTTTCTATGAACCACGGCCTTTCCAGGAGGTCCTTGGGGGGGTATCCGACAAGAAAAAGCTCCGGGAAGACAACCAAGTCAGGATCTGCGTTACGGCATTGAGACATGGTTTGAATGATCTTTGATGTATTGCCGTTGATGTCCCCGACGATGGGATTCAATTGGGCCATGGTAATTTTCATCTTGGGCCGCCCTCCTCACATCTTCCCTGAGAGAAGATCTCGCCTATTATAGTAGGTTTTTTGCCGAATAAATAGAATTACAAAAATAGAACCGATTTTGACGAACGGCGAATATGCCCCTTGGTCGCAGGGCGGGGTTTCATGCCCCGCCCAAGAAGGGGAGGCAGGGCGGCCGGGTCTTCCCGGCGCCCGTTGGAAGGGGTCTTCCCCTCCAAATTGATTTTGGGATTTTTAGGGCTGAGGATGCGGAAGGGCCCTTTGCCCTCCCGCATCCTTTTTAGGTTAAGAAGAGTGAAGAGAGTTATTTCAAACTAAGCCCTGCTCCATCATCGCCCGGGCGACCTTCAGAAAGCCGCCGATGTTGGCGCCGTTGATGTAATTGCCCGGCGTCCCATAAGCTTCAGACGCTTCGACGCAGGTTTTATGGATGCTCTTCATGATCTGATGGAGACGCTTGTCGACTTCGTCTCTCGTCCAGCTCAGGCGCGCGCTGTTCTGGCACATCTCGAGTCCTGACGTTGCCACGCCTCCCGCATTGGCGGCTTTGCCGGGTCCAAACAGGATTTTGGCCTCAATGAAGAAATCCACTCCCTGCGCCGTTGTCGGCATGTTGGCGCCTTCAGCGACTACATAGACGCCGTTCTTGACCAGGTTTTTGGCGTCTTTGGCGTTGATTTCGTTCTGAGTGGCGCTCGGGAAGGCACAGTCGGCCTTGTGATTCCAGAGCGGATTGTGATCGGAGTCGCCGGCAAATGCCGTATAGGTCACTCCTTTAAACTTATCGGCGTATTCCTTGATGCGGCCGCGCCGGATATTTTTCAGGTCCATGATAAAGGACAGCTTTTTGCCGTCGATTCCGGCCGGATCATAGATATATCCATTGGAATCGGAGAGTGTAACGACCTTGCCACCCATCTGATTGATTTTTTCCACCGTATACTGGGCCACGTTGCCGCTGCCGGAGACCAAGCAGGTTTTTCCCTCAAACGTCTGCTTTCGGGTCGCCAGCATTTCCGCGGCAAAATACACAGCGCCGTATCCCGTAGCTTCCGTCCGGATGAGGGAACCGCCCCAGTCCAATCCTTTGCCGGTGAGGACTCCTGTCACCTCGTTTTTCAGCTTTCTGTATTGTCCGTAGAGGAAGCCGATTTCCCGTCCGCCGACTCCGATATCGCCTGCCGGGACATCCGTATCAGGCCCGATGTACCGATACAGCTCATTCATGAAGCTCTGGCAAAGATGCATGACCTCGTTGTCGCTCTTTCCTTTGGGGTCAAAATCGCAGCCGCCCTTGCCGCCGCCCATGGGCAGGGTCGTCAGGCTGTTTTTGAAGACCTGCTCGAAAGCGAGGAATTTCAAGATCCCCAGGGTCACCGTGGGGTGGAAGCGAAGCCCGCCCTTGTACGGGCCGATGGCGCTGTTCATCTGAATCCTGTAGCCCCGGTTGACATGAATTTCTCCAGCGTCGTCCAGCCAAGGCACCCGGAACATGATGACCCGTTCGGGCTCCACGATGCGCTCCATGATCTTGGCTTTGCGGTACTCCGGATGACGCTCCAGGACCAGCGCCACGGAGCTAATCACTTCCTGGACGGCCTGATGGAATTCGGGCTGGGCGGGATTCTTGGCGATGACTTCGGACATAAAGTCGGAAACATAATTACCCATAGACACGACTCCTTTTAAGAATTGAACGTTGATTGAAGTATGTAAGACTTCATTGCCTTTCACGCTATACCGGAAATGTTATGGATTTATTTGGATTTTGTTTTGATTCTAATAAAAAAGCCTCTGCCTTATTGTGCCGGCAGACCGGCCATGGTATAAACATCTCCGGACTATGTATGCTGCCTTGACATTTAAAATCGCTCAGCGTATTTTTCTAAAAGAGGGATTATCGAAAACCCGAATCCATCGCTCGGCCGTCATTTTTTTATGGGGAAAGGAACAGCGTCATGAGCAACAAGCCGTTTAACTCGTTTGACTTGGCCCAGTCCCAGTTTGATCGGATGGCAGATCGGCTCGGACTCGACGATCCGGCCAGAGAATTGCTCCGATGGCCCATGAGAGAAACCCAATTCTTGATCCCCATCCGCACGGATGACGGCCCCATCAAAATCTTCAGGGGTTTTCGCGTCCTCCATAATGATGCCAGGGGCCCCGGAAAGGGAGGCGTTCGCTTTCATCCCCAGGAAACGATCGATACGATTCGCGCCCTGGCCATGTGGATGACCTGGAAATGCGCGCTATTGGATATTCCTTTGGGGGGCAGCAACGGCGGAGTGGTCTGCGATCCTCACAACCTCAGCTTACGGGAGCAAGAACAGCTCTGCCGCGGCTGGGTGCGGCAATTATCCAGAGATTTGGGGCCCCGCATTGACGTGCCTGCTCCGGAGATCATGACCAATGCCCAGCACATGTTGTGGATGCTTGATGAATTCGAGGCGATCCGTGGGGAGAGAACCCCGGGATTTATCACCGGCAAGCCGGTGGGAATGGGCGGCTCTCTCGGCCGGCTCGAAGCGGCGGGTTTCGGCCTGGTCTTTGTTTTGCGCGAAGCCCTTAAAGAGCTGGGGATTCCACCCGAGGAGACAACCGCCAGCGTCCAGGGCTTCGGCAATGTCGGCCAATATGCGATCCGGCTTTTCCAACAGATGGGGGGCAAGGTCGTTTGCGTCGCCTGTTGGGATCAAAAAGAGGGAACCTCTTATTCATACAAAAAAGAATCCGGCGTCGATTTTAACAGCCTTGCCGGCATCACGGATCGCTTCGGCGGGATTGATAAGAAAAAAGCCGCGGATCTCGGCTACGATGTCCTTCCGGGAACTGCTTGGCTCGAGCAGGATGTCGATATCTTGATACCGGCGGCGATCGAAAACCAGCTGACGATGGACAATGTGAAGAAGATCCGTCCCAAGGTGAAGATCGTGGCCGAAGGCGCAAATGGCCCGACGACGCCCGAGGCCGACAGCGTGATTGCCGGCCGCAATATTTTTCTGATCCCGGATATTCTGGCGAATGCGGGCGGCGTCACCTGCAGTTACTTCGAACAGGTCCAGAGCAGCATGAACTATTATTGGGAAAAAGACGAGGTCCTGGGAAAGCTCGACGTGAAAATGACCGCGGCTTTTCATTCCGTTCTCGAGCTGGCCAAGGAGAAAGGCCTGTCGATGCGCGACGCCGCTTTTTACATCGCCATCGCTCGTGTCGCTCAGGCCTGCAGAGACCGGGGCTGGATTTGACGAGCGACGGCGGACCGCTGCCGAAGGCCTTGAACCGCTTCCAACGCTAGATGAGGATGGCAAAAAGAATGGACAAGTCCTTCTCCAAGAGCCTGCCACAATTCAATCGTCAGTTTTTCACAGGCCGGGAAAAATTCACTCTCATCGGCAGGGGAGGGCTGGGCGGAAAAGCCCATGGGCTGGCCGCCATGGAGGACATTCTTGAACAACAGCTCGGCGGCCGGTTTGCGCCTGACATTCATATCGTCATCCCTACCTTGACGGTCATCACCACCGATTTTTTCGATTTTTTCATGAAGGACAATCGTCTTTATGACATCGCCTTATCTGAGGCTCGTGATGACCTAATCGCCCAAGCCTTTCAGAAGGCGGAATTGCCCGCCCCGCTGGTCGGCGACCTGCGGGCGCTCATCAGCCAGGTCCATACGCCCTTGGCCGTCAGGTCCTCGAGCATGCTTGAAGATGCCATGTTCGAGCCTTTTGCCAGCGTCTATGCCACGAAGATGATTCCCAACAATCAATGGGACGCGGATACGCGTTTTAGAAAATTGGCGGAGGCCGTTAAATATGTTTATGCCTCGACGTTTTTTAAAGACGCCAGGAATTATATGCGGGCCACCAAGCATACCACCGCCGACGAGAAAATGGCGGTCATCATCCAGGAGGTGGTTGGAGCCCGCTACGGCGACCGTTTTTATCCCAATATCTCGGGTGTCGCTCGTTCCCACAATTTTTATCCGCTCGGCCATGCCACGCCCGGCCAGGGCGTGGTCGACCTGGCCCTCGGCTTGGGCAAGAGTATCGTCGATGACGGAGTCGGCTGGACTTTTTCACCGGCCTATCCCCAAGCGAATCCCCCCTATATTTCCATCCACGATCTTTTGGAACAATCCCAGACCTCGTTCTGGGCCATCAACATGGGGCCGCCGGGGGAATACAATCCTATCCAGGAAACCGAATACATGCTGAAGTTCAACTTGACCGATGCCGAACGAGACGGCAGCTTGCGCTTTATCGCCTCGACGTACCGGCCCCAGGACGACAAGATTGTTTTTGGCGTCGCCGAGAAAGGCCCCAGGATCATCGATTTCGCTCCTCTCTTAAAATTGGAGCTCATCCCTCTCAACAAGATGCTCCGCGCCCTCCTCAACCTATGCGAAGACAGGCTGGAGAGAATGGTCGAGATCGAATTTGCCATGACCTTAGACGAGAGGCGGGGAACGCCGGCGCGATTCGGCTTTTTGCAGGTCAGGCCGATGGTCGTTTCAGATGCGAAAGTGGACGTCTCGCTCGCGGAGCTCGTCGGAGAGCATGTTCTTGTCGCCTCCGAGTCTGTTTTAGGCAACGGCATCCTTGACGATATTCAGGACATCGTCTACGTCAAGCCCGAAAAATTCAGCCCCAACGTGACGCAAACGATCGCCGGCCAACTGGAAGGGCTGAACCAGAGATTGACGACGTCCCACGTGCCCTATCTTCTCATCGGCTTCGGCCGCTGGGGCTCGACGGATCCTCTCGGCGGCATCCCGGTCAACTTTGGCCAAATCTGCGGGGCCAAAGCCATCGTCGAATCGACCCTGCCGGAGATGAATTTCATGCTCAGCCAGGGAACGCATTTTTTTCATAATATCACCAGCTTCCGCGTTCTCTACTTTTCCGTCCCTCATTGGGAAAAGTATACGATTGATTGGCCTTGGCTGGGACGGCAAACAGCGGTCGCGGAGACGGAGCTTGTCCGTCATATCAAACTCCCCACCCCTTTGAAAATCAAAGTTGATGGAACGACGAGCCGAGGAGTCATCTATCATGCCTGATCAGCCTCGAAATATCGATAATCTCATTTGGTTTCTGTCCGAACGGGCCAAAGAACTGAGTTGTCTGTATAAGATCGAGGGCCTTCTCAATAAGCCGGACACGAATCTGGATGATATTTGTAAAGGCGTCATCGAGGCCATCCCGCCCGGCTGGCAGTATCCGGATATCTGCGTGGCGAAGATCAGCCTGGAAGGCCACACTTGCCGATCTCCGAACTTCAAGGAGACGCCCTGGGTCCAGTTTGCGGACATCAAAGTTCAGGATCAACAGATCGGACGGCTGAGCGTCTATTACACGGCCGAAATGCCCCATATGGATGACGGACCGTTTCTGAAAGAAGAGACCAAGCTGCTGGGAACGATCGTCGAACGCCTTGGCCATTACATCCTGTATGCGAGGATGAAACAAGTTTTCCAAGAGTATCAAACGGCTAGGGGGGATCTCGCCGGGCACAAGGCCGAAGAATGGCGGATGGCGCTTAACTTTCTCCGTGAGACTAATAAAAATCTCTATTTAGATATTTCCCGCCGGATGCTGAATTTTTTGTCCTGGAGAGGGATCCATGAGGCTGAACAGCTCTTGCAGAAATCGGTCGGCGGGCCAAGAGCCAAAGACGAGAGGGCGCCGACAGACGAAAACCGTCCCAACCAGAAAGGCCTCGTGACATTGACCGATCAGCTCATCGACGAGACTTTCAAGCTTGCGGCTCAGCATCTGACCAATGAACAGATCCTGGCCAACATCCAAAAATGGATCCAGGAGGACAGGCTCAGCTTTTTGGTCCAAATCACCAATCGCAATCTGCCCCTGGCCAAGGTTGTCGATGCCATCCGGCGCCATCATCATATCGCCGCGGAAGGCATTGAATTGCCCCCGGCCAGCAAGAGAGGGGTTCAGGTCTCTCTCATCCAACGTTTTCTTTCGGCCAGGCAGGAGTTCGTCAACACGGCCGTGGAGTTCGTCGATATCGATGATTTTTACGAGGTTTTAGATCACATCGTCTTTTCACCGGAGAGCCACGGGAGGTTGGGGGGGAAAAGCACCGGCTTATTCTTGGCCAAACACATCATCCGGAAATGTTCCCCTTTGTCCGATCATCTCAGGGGGATCAAGGTCCCCAAAACGTGGTATATCACCTCGGATGGGTTGCTGACTTTCCTCAGCTACAATAACCTCAACGAGGTCGTTGAGCAAAAGTATAAGGATATCAATCAGGTCAGGTTGGAATATCCCCATATCGTTCAAACCTTCAAGAATTCCAGCTTTCCGACGGAGATCATCCAGGGGCTGTCGATGGTCCTGGATGATTTCAAGGATCAACCGCTGATCGTCAGAAGCTCGAGCCTGCTCGAAGACCGGATGGGATCATCGTTTAGCGGGAAATACAAGAGTCTGTTTCTGGCGAACCAGGGCAGCAAGCGGGAGCGCCTGGAAGCGCTCACGGACGCCATTGCTGAAGTCTATGCCTCGACATTCGGTCCCGATCCGATCGGCTATCGCGCCGAGCGCGGTTTGCTCGATTTCGCCGAGGAAATGGGGATCATGATCCAAGAGGTCGTCGGGGCGAGAGTGGGCGATTATTTCATGCCGGCCTTTGCCGGGGTCGCCTTCAGCCGGAACGAATTCCGTTGGTCGCCGCGGATCAAACGCGAGGATGGCCTACTCCGTCTGGTCCCGGGGCTGGGAACCCGCGCCGTCGACCGGACCGGCGATGACTATCCCGTCTTGATCGCCCCGGGCCAGGTCGGTCTTCGGGTGAATGTCTCCGTGGACGAAATCGCCCGGTATGCGCCCAAGAAGGTCGATGTGATCAATATGAGTACGAACACGTTCGAGACCGTGGAGATCAAGGACCTCTTGAAGAAATTCGGCAGAGATATTCCTGCCCTTGAGAAGATGGTCTCCATCCATGACGGCCAGCGCATCTCCAAGCCTGTCGGAAAGAACATCGACTTTGAGAAGGATGATTTGATCGTGACCTTTGAAGGACTGATCGCGGACCGGCGGTTCATGCCCCAGCTCAGAGCCGTGCTTCACCTGCTGGAAGAGAAACTCAAAACTCCCGTGGATATTGAATTCGCCTCCGACGGCAGGGATTTCTACCTCCTCCAATGCCGGCCGCAAAGCTATCTGGAGGGCTGCCAGCCGACCCCGGTTCCCAAAGACATCCCCCAGGATAAAATTTTATTTTCGAGCAACCGTTTCGTTTCCAACGGCCAGGTGCCCGATATTACTCATATTATCTATGTCCATCCCCAAAAATATGACGAGCTTCATGACGAGCCCTCTCTATTGGCTGTGGGGCGCGCGGTCGGAAAGCTCAATAAACTCCTACCCCGCCGTCGGTTCGTCCTCATGGGGCCCGGACGCTGGGGAAGCCGTGGGGACATCAAGCTGGGCGTGAAGGTCACCTATTCGGATATCTCCAATACGGCCGTGCTGATTGAAATCGCCCGGAAAAAAGGAAACTTTCGGCCGGACCTCTCCTTCGGGACCCATTTCTTTCAGGATTTGGTGGAGGCCGAAATCCGCTATCTGCCCCTTTATCCCGGCGAAAAGGGCACAGTCTTCAACGAGAAATTTTTCGAGACTTCGCCGAATATCCTTCCCGAAGTCTTGCCGGAGTTCGCCTTCCTGGCCGATACCCTCAGGGTCATCGATGTTCCCAAGAGCGCGGATGGCCTCGTCTTGAAAGTCCTGATGAACGGGGAACGGGATGAAGCCGCCGGAATCTTAGCCAGCCCGTCCCTTCCAGCCGAGGTCCCGCTTGTCAGTCAAGAGCAGGCTGAGAAAAGATCAGAAAATTTTTGGGCCTGGCGGCTGCAGATGGCTGAGCATGTGGCCTCTCAGCTTGACTCCGCTCGTTTTGGCGTCAAGGGATTTTATGTTTTTGGCAGCACGAAAAATGCCAATGCCGGCCCTCAGAGCGACATCGATATCCTGATTCATTTCCAGGGGACGAAGAAACAGCGCCAAGAGCTCCTGGTCTGGCTCGAGGGCTGGAGCCTGGCTTTGGATGAGATCAATTACCAGAAAACCGGCCACAGGTCGGGAGGCCTTCTTGATATCCATATCGTTAAGGATGAGGACATCGCCAGGAAGGAGAGCTATGCCTCGAAAATCGGCGCGGTGACCGATGCCGCCAGGCCTCTCGCTCTGAAGAAGGCCGAAACTCCGAGCTAATATCAACGCAATAAATGACATCCCCGTTAGGGCGGCGCTTAGGCCGCCCCTAGCCCCCGGGCCCCGGGGAACCAGTCCCGTCGGATACTATTGGAGGGAAACCCTTATTCAGGGTTTCCCTCCAACGCTCGCTTCGCTCTCTGCCTCCTTTCCAAGGAGCAT
>CAZIDN010000055.1:0-25098 GCA_964537875.1 uncultured Eubacteriales bacterium | reverse complement strand
GTCCCGTCGGTTCCCCCCGTCGGAAAAGCCGACGGGGCCCCCCTCCGCTACGGGGACTTGAGGGCGGCCTAAGCGTCGCCCATACATTGTCACTTTATTTATTGCGTTTGTATTAGCTGTTATCATCATTCTCGCTGAACGAAATGAAAGAATGGTTTTTGCTCATCGACCCCATCCCGCTCAAAGGCTCTCTCAACATGGCGGTCGATGAGCATCTGTTCCATTCTCTGCCGGATGAGCCCTGCACGTTTCTCCGCTTTTATCAATGGGCGCGGCCGACGGCGTCCTTGGGCAGTTCGCAGAAGGCAGAGAACGTCCTCGACCTTGAGTTCTGCCGGGCCAAGGGGATCGATATCGTGAGAAGGATGACCGGCGGGAAGATGGTCCTCCACCACCAGGAGATCACGTATTCGATCGCCTCTTCGGACCTGGAGTTGTTCACAACGACGCTGGGCGGCTCCTACAAGCGCATCTCCCAGGCTTTGATGAAGGGGCTGGAGAAAATGGGATTGCGGCCGTCGCCGGCGGACATGGCGCCATCCTTCTATGCCCGGGGAAACCTTCCCTGTTTTTCGCATCCGGCCCAGGACGAGATCGAAGTCGCGGGGAAGAAAATTATAGGGAGCGCCCAAAAGAGGACCGGAAAAAAGTTCCTCCAGCACGGTTCCATACCGCTCCGGCATGACTCCGCGCTTCTCAAATCGGTGTCTTTGTTGGGGACCAGTCCGGACGAGATTCGGATGACCTCCCTCAGCCTGGCCCTCGGCCGAGACGTGGATTTCCATTGGGCCGTGAACCATCTCGTCGCCGGCTTCCTGGATTTTTTCGGGGTCGGCTTAAAACCCCTGACATTGACAAAGTCCGACTGGGATAAAATCCACGATCTTCAAAAAAACAAGTACGAAAGCAAAACTTGGGTCTTTCCGGATAAGAACTAAGACAGACAGGATTCTTTGTTGTCCCCAAAAGGAAGGATCTCAATTTACGTAATAAAGGCAAGGATGGGTGGCGCGGATGCTGGCTCGTAACGTCCGAAGCGCCTGAGTGGTGGGTGGGAGGGTCTTGCGCAAGGGCGTTAGAGGCACGTCCGCGACAGGTCCCATCCGGCCTTTCACGGAAATTGAGATCACCTCCCCAAAAAATTTCAGGTTGATTTTTTTGAATCCCGGTGATAAGATTTTTCTGACGAGGGAATGAGAGTCAATCCATGAATGAAGTCGAAGAACTCCTCAAGCTCGAACTAAAGGACCTTCCTCCTTTGAAGTCCGTCGAGCTGGACGACCTGTATCAGAAGGTCCAGAAAAACCTGTACCTGGAGGTCGGCGCGGGGGCCGTCCTTTTTCTTTTGTCGCCGTCCTATTCGGCGCTCAACCAGGCGCCCAACGATACCATCAATGAACTCATTACCAAGAAGGAGCCTCTCCTCGACTACCTCAAAGAGGCGATCATCCAGAACCTGGCGGCTTATTCGGCGCTCTTGGACGTCAACAGCTATTTCATCGAGCAAAACAATTTCCTGGTGCTGGCCCGCCTCAGGGAAAAGGATTCGGGGGGGCGGCGCTACGAGATCAAGTTTTACACCCACTCGCCCGTGGAATTGATGACCCACTACGAGGACAAGATCTATATCGGCCGCGATTTCCTCGACCTGTTCAACTTCAAACGGAAGTACTGCGGGATCCGGGAGTTTCTCGCCTCGCTGAAGGACCAGAGTGAGAAGCTGGTGGACAAGGCCGAAGAGAAGCTGAAAAAGCCGCTGGATTACAAATCGTTCTTCCAGGAGATCAACGAGTCCGTCAGCGAGCTGAACACGGAGGCCAAAGCCATCCTGGAGTCATTGCCGCCCTATCTGGATTTCGGCAAGCTCAGCGAAAAAGACTTGATCGATGTCAACGCCCAGTACCGGGCCATCAACCACTTCTTGATCGAGCTCCATGACGAGGTCGGCGAGTTCGAGAACCTTTTACGCTTCAAGATGGAGATCGACTTTGTCCGCTACGTGACGAAGTACAAGAAGGATGTGACCAACCTGATCTCGTATTTCAACATCAAGATCAACGGCGGCTTGTCGCAGCGCATCTATCATTTCAAGGCCAAACACTCCTCTTGAGGGCGAAGGGAGAATATAAAAGAAGAGGAAACGCTCGAAGGAGCGTCGCCTCTTTTTTCCGAGTTTAAATTGTTTTTAAGGCGCGCGTCGATTCTTCGACCCGGATATCGCCGTATGTCGTGGACAGCTTGACGAAAGGCTTTCCCGACTCTTCGAGAAACGCTTTTGTCACCGAGGTCCCGTTGGTCTTCTCCGCAGACGGCTTCTCGGCAAGCTCCCAGTGGATGTCCCCTGATCGGGCCTCTGCTTCAAAGGGACACCGGCCCCCTTTAGGCCAGGCCAGCCGGATATTCGAATAAGAGGCTTGGACGTCGATCGGCCCGGTGATTGAATCCGGCTCGAGCGCGATATCCCCATGGTTCAAGAGGACCGTGGCTTTCCCGGAAAATCCCAGAAGCTTGACATTTTCGTTTGATGAAGAGATCCAGATGTCTTCGGCGGTGACCGCTTCGGCGAAAATTTCGAGGCTGGGCCCGTCCACCTTGAGATTCCCCTGGACATTGGCGATCCGGAGTCGGGCGTAATTGTCGGTGATATCGACAAGCCCCTTGGCCCCGTCGATCTCCACGTCGCAGTGATGGGCCCGGATCTTGGCCGGTCCGACATCGATCAGGGTGATTGTCTCGTAGGAGCTCTGGATTTCCGCGCTTCCTTTCAGGCCCTTGCCGGAGACTGTTGAATGGGTGCCGTCGATGGTCACGCCTTTTTCGATGTTTTCCAGGTGGATTTCGCCGTAGGAATGATCGATGATCAGTTCGCCCTGGATGTTGGAGACCGTCAACGAGGAATGAGGACCGGTGATCCGGCAGCCGCCCTGGACTCCGCGCACTTCAATGTCCTCGTAGCTGTTTTCGAGGATCAGCTCGCCGCCGACCTCAGAGGCATGGACGTTGCCGTGCGGGTTGGTGATGTCGGTTTTCCCGGTTTTTTCGGTTTTGACGAGCCCGTAGGAATTCCTGACCAGGACGTTCATCCCGGCCGGGACCGAGATCTTGAAATCCGTTTCGAACCGCTTCTGGCGGAATTCGTCCCTGTTGGTGGAGAGGACGAGCTTTGGATCTTCCCTGTTCATGATCATTTTGAGCTGTTCGGCCACCTGTTTGGCTTCGGTCTCGTTGTTGCGCCAGATCCTCTTCTTGAAGGAGACCGTGATCTTGTCCCCGTCGGTGCCCTGGATTTCCACCTGTCCATGGGCGTTGATCACCTGGAGCTGCGGAGGCAGCGGGGCCTGGATCTCCAGCGTTTCCTCGTACGTGAATTCATCCCAGTTCGTGAAGAAGGGGCCGAACTCGTTGTCGAACTCCCAATCGAGCCTCCCCGACTGGGCATAGTAGATAAAGGCGCCCACGGCGATGATCAAGAGGGCGAGGATGATTTCTTTGGCTTTCATGGCGGCGGCCTATTTGACCGGAGTCTTGGTCGAGTCCTCGGACTTTTCTTTCTGTTCCTTTAATCCGTAGTAGAGCTTGTAGGCGCCCCAGATGATCAGGACGAGCGGCCAGAGCTTCCAGGTATAGTCCCAGACGTCGATGTCGAATCTCTCGAGCAAAAAGATCAGCCCGATGACGATCAGGATGATGCCCCAAATGAGAGGGTCTTTTCTTTTATATTGGGCCATGGTGTCCTCCCTCAATGCCCGTTTTTTTTGGCAAAATAATCCACGATGAGCTTCAGGCCGACGATGATGACAACGACCGGCCAGAAATCCCAGATCCGGTCATAGTTGATGAAGTCGAAATTGCCCAGCAGAAAGATCCCGCCCAGGACGATGAGGACGATTCCCCAGAAGACCGAACCCGAAGGCCCGATTTTCAGAAGCTCTTTCTCCACAGACGGCTCTTTCTCTGCTTCATTCTCCAGAAGGGCCTGACGGTTGATGCTCTTGGCCGTCTGCACGGCCTCGATAATTGCAAAGAAAATGAAGCCGGCCAGCAGCAGGCCGGGGAATGGCCCTCTGGCATGGTCCGACATGGAGATCAGGCCGGCAAAAATGAGAATGAACAGAAATCCTTTCGCGTACTGGCCATTGTAAATAGCGCCCAGCCCGGGAAGTCCTGAGAGGATTCCAGCGAGCGCAGGAGACTTGTAAGGTTTTTTCCCTATGAAGATTTTTTCAGTCATACGATTCCTCCTGAAATATCAAATTTATTCCTCGTTTTTTCCCAAGGGGTTGATTTTTTTGAGGGAAACGAGAATGTTGTCGGCGGTGGCGCCCAGGCTGTCGGTGACCGACCCGGCCTTGGCGTACAGCTTCTCGAGCCGGCTGTAGCCGCGGTGGATCTGACGGTTGACGGACTTGTCGATGTCCTTCTTGTAGGGCCCGAACATGTAGAAAGAGAAAATGATGAGCAAAACCGTGGCCGCCGTGAAGACGGGCTGGAGGGAGGGCTTGACCAGGAAGTCGAGGCTAAACCGGGGCTTTTTCTTCCGGTCCGGGATGGCGTAAAGCTTGGCCTTCAGGTCCCGAGAAGGCTCGACTTCGGGGAAGGACGCCAGGGAGTCGGCGGCGATCCTCAAAAGGGCGAGGAGTTCGGCGCATTCCCGGCAGGATGAGAGGTGGGCATCGACCTCGGCCTTGGCTTCCGACGTCAATTCGCCGTCCAGATAAGGAGACAAGAGGTCCTGGATCTTTTCACAGGCCATGGATTTTCTCCCTTTTGGCGCGAAGGATTTTAGCCAACTGCAGCCTGCCCCTGTTGATCCGCGATTTTACGGTCCCGATGGGCAGTCTCATGATGTCGGCCACTTCTTCATATTTCTTGCCCTGAATCTCCTTGAGGACGATCGCCATCCGGATGTCAGAAGACAGCTGGTTCAGACCTTGCCAAAGGATCTTTTTGTTCTCATCTTCTTGGAGGCCCGACTCGGGGTTGTCCATGCCCGATACGACATGGAGATGCTTGTCGAAATCATCCCGCTGCCTCTTCTCCCATTTGGCCCTGCGGTACATGTCGATCAAATAGTTTTTGACCAGGGTCAGGAGCCAGGCCGTGAAGTTCTTTTCGAAATCATATTTGCCCAGCTGATGATAAAGCTTAAAGAAGATGTCCTGGGTCTGGTCTTCGGCTTCTTGGTAGCTGCCGGAGAACTGGTAGGCCATGTTGAAGACCTTTTTAGAGTACATGTCCACGAGCATATTCCAGGCTCCTTCTTTGCCTTCCAGGCACTCTCGGATGACTGTTTCCAATTTCACTCAATCCACCTTGATAGACGAAATCGCTTGGAGGAAAGTTCCATAAAATTGGATTTCAGCGGACATGGCCAAGAATATTGTAGCGAAGCAGGATAACTGGTTCAATATCAATAAATTCTATCGAGTCCGCGGACCGATGTGTAATTTCAAGGAGGCGTTGGCATCGCCCCCCGCCCCCTGGGGAACCAGTCCCGGCGGTTCCCCCCGTCGAAAAGCTGACGGGGCCCCCCTCTGCTATGGGGGGCTTCGGGGGCGATGCCAACGCCTCCTTGAAATTACATTGTCCAGGAATCGGGGCCTATTCAGGCATCGATTGCAAACCATCCAACCCGGATCCTTACAGCCCTAAAATATCTTGACTATAAAATGAAGATATGACAGGATAGTTTTTCTAGTTTTTGGGCAGGTACTCCTGGCGTATTCATTGCTCAAAAGAATGCAGAAAAGGTCCTTATTCATCGCTATCCGTCTTATTTATCTTTAGGGAGGACGCCTATGCACGGAATCGTCGGCTACGGGGCCTATATCCCCCGCAACAGGATCAAAGTCGAGGAGATCGCCAAGGTTTGGGGGGCCGATGCCCCGAGCTATAAAAAGGGCCTGATGCTCGAGGAGAAATCGGTCCCTTCGCCCGACCAGGACACGATCACGATGTCCGTTGAGGCCTCAAAAAACGCCCTGAAAAGGGCCAAGATCAACCCGGCCGAGATCGGGGCCGTCTATATCGGGTCGGAATCTCATCCGTACGCCGTCAAGCCGAGCGGGACGGTGGTTGCCGAAGCGATCGGCGCGACGCCGGACGTCCACACGGCCGACCTGGAGTTTGCCTGCAAGGCCGGCACGGAAGGCTTGTTTTTAGCGCTCGGCCTGGTCAAGGCCGGGGAAATTAAATATGGCTTGGCCGTCGGCGCAGATACCTCTCAGGGAGCTCCTGGAGACGCGCTGGAATATTCCGCAGCGGCCGGCGCGGCGGCCTTCATTGTGGGCAAGGAGAATGTTTTAGCCGAGACCATCGAGACGTATTCGTACACGACCGACACCCCCGACTTCTGGCGGCGCGAATACCAGTACTATCCCCGGCATGGAGGAAGGTTCACCGGCGATCCTGCGTATTTTAAGCACATTATCGGCGCGGCCAAGGGCCTGATGGCCAAAGCGAAAATAAAACCCATTGATCTCAACTATGTCATCTTCCACCAGCCGAACGGAAAATTCCCCCTGAGAGTCGGGGAGATCCTGGGTTTCAGGAAGGAGCAAATTCTTCCCGGCTGGCTTGTGTCCAAGCTCGGGAACACGTATTCCGGGTCTTCGCCGCTGGGATTGACGGCGACGCTGGATATTTCCAAGCCCGGAGACATGATCATGATCGTCTCCTACGGCTCGGGGGCCGGAAGCGACGGTTTCATCTTCAAGGTCACCAGGCGGATCCAGGAAGCGAGAGACCTGGCGCCAAAAACCAGGGATTTCTTGGACAAGAACAAGAACTACCTGGAATACGGCGTCTATGCCAAATTCCGCGGGAAAATCAGGAAGGCGGAGTAGGAGAGTGCCATGAGAGAAGTCGCCGTCATCGGCGTTGGGATGACCAAGTGGGGAGAGCTGTGGGAAAAATCACTGCGGCAGATTTTCGTGGAGACGGCCCTTCTGGCCCTGGAAGACGCCGGAGTCAGCCGGATTGATTCCATGTATATCGGGTCCATGTCGCCGGGCCTTTTCATCGGCCAGGAGCATATCGCTTCCCTTCTGGCGGATTACCTTGGCAAGACTCCAATCCCCGCCGTCAGAGTCGAGTCCGCTTGCGCTTCGGGAGGGCTGGCCCTCAGACAGGGTTTTATCGAGGTCGCCTCAGGCTTGAGCGATATCGTCCTTGTCGGCGGTGTTGAAAAAATGACCGACGTCGACGGGAGCGAAGCCACCTACGCCCTCGGCACGGCCGCCGACCAGGAATACGAAGGCTTTCATGGGATCACTTTTCCGGGGCTGTATGCACTCATCGCCCGGGCCCATATGGCCAGGTACGGCACCACCAGGGAACAGCTGGCCATGGTGGCCGTCAAGAATCACGATAACGGGTCGATGAACCCGCTGGCCCAGTATCCTTTTAAGATCACGGTGGACGCGGTGCTTAATTCGGTGTTGGTCGCCGATCCGTTGAGAATCTTGGATTGTTCCCCGATCACAGACGGGGCCGCCGTGGTGATCCTCAGCTCCTTGAGCACGGCCAGAAAGCTGAAGAAGCCTCTCGTGAAGATTGCCGGCTGCGGCCATGCCACCGACACGATCGCCCTCAGCTCCCGGAAAGACATCACTTGGTTGGAATCCACCTTCCAAGCCGGCCAGCAGGCTTATAAAATGGCGGGAAAAAAGCCGAAGAATATCGATCTCGTCGAAGTCCACGACTGTTTTACGATCGCCGAAATCTGCGTGACGGAAGCCCTGGGTTTTTTCGACATCGGCAAGGGCGGCGAAGCCGTCCAAAAAGGGCTGACCTCGCTCACAGGGAAAATTCCGGTGAATTCGAGCGGAGGGCTCAAGGCCAAAGGCCACCCGGTCGGCGCCACGGGTGTCGCCCAGGTCATAGAGATCGTCAAACAGCTCAGGGGCGAGGTTGGTCAGAGACAGGTGAAGAAAGCGCGGGTCGGGATGACGCAAAACATGGGCGGCTCGGGCGGGAGCGCCCTGGTCCATATTTTCGAGAGGATCTGAGAGGAGGAAGATCATGCCGACGCCATCAAGAGCCTGGAGAGAGTTTCCTCAAAGATATCGGCTGGAGGCGGGCAAGTGTAAAAAATGCGGAGCGGTCAGCTTTCCGCCTCGGCTTGTCTGCCCCGTCTGCGGCTGGAGGGAATTTACCAAGACGAAACTCGCCGAAAACGGCAGGGTCCTGACCTACACCATCATCCGCGTCCCGCCTCACCAGTTTGCCGACCAGGCGCCCTACGCCGTGGCCATCGTCGAGCTCAGCGACGGGGTGAAGGTCATGGGGCAGGTCGTCGACTGCGATTTCGACAAGATCAAAATCGGGCTGAAAGTGACGTTCGAATTCCGTAAAATGTATTCGGAGGGAGAGGCCGGGGTCATTTATTACGGTTATAAGTTCATCCCCGCTTGACCTGATTCCTTCTGCCGTTGTGAACACGCCGGCCGAAGCTGCCGGGCGAGCGAAGGGCGGCCATCTCCTAGGGAGCACGGACCATGTTTAGAATCGAAAGCAAGATCGACACCCAGAGTCCGGAGTACAAGCAGAATTTCGACCAGATGAAGAAGGTCGTCTCCGAGCACAAGGAGAAGCTGGCCGAAGCGCAGAAGGGCGGCCCGGAGAAATACCGGGAGCTCCACAAGTCCAGAAAAAAGCTCCTTGTCCGGGAAAGGCTGGAGAAGCTTTTTGACCGCAATACGCCTTTCCTGGAGCTCAGCCCCCTGGCCGCCTATAACATGTATGACAACGAAGCCCCCGGGGCCAGCATGGTCACCGGCATCGGCATCGTCCACGGCCGTGAAGTCTTGATCGTGGCCAATGACGCGACCGTCAAGGGCGGAACCTATTTTCCGATGACCATCAAAAAACACATCCGGGCCCAGGAAGTGGCCATGGAAAACCGGCTGCCCTGCGTCTACCTGGTCGATTCGGGCGGAATTTTTCTGCCTCACCAGGCTGGGACGTTTCCCGACAAGGAACACTTCGGCCGTATCTTCTACAATCAGGCCAGGCTCTCGGCCATGGGCATTCCCCAACTCTCGATCGTCATGGGGTCCTGCACGGCGGGAGGGGCGTATGTGCCGGCCATGAGCGACGAGACGGTCATCGTCCGCAAGCAGGGAACGATCTTTATCGGAGGCCCGCCGCTGGTCAAGGCGGCCACCGGCGAAGAAGTCACGGACGAGGATTTGGGCGGGGCGGATGTCCACTGCCGCATTTCCGGCGTCTCCGATTATTACGCTCTCAACGATGCGCATGCCCTCGAGATCGCCCGGAATATCGTCGAAACCCTCGACCCGCCCAAGAAGTTCGAGCTCGATAAGGCCGAGCCAGAGGACCCCTATTATGACCCGGAAGAGATGTACGGGATCGTGCCCAGGGACCTGAGAAAGGCCTTCAACATCAAGGAAATTATCGCCAGGCTCGTCGATGGCAGCCGTTTCCAGGAATTCAAGGAGCTCTACGCCCAGACCCTTGTCTGCGGGTTTGCCCGGATCATGGGCTTTCCCGTCGGCATCCTGGCCAACAACGGCGTCCTGTTTTCGGAGAGCTCCCTCAAAGGCGCCCATTTCATCGAGCTCTGCGCCATGCGCAAGATTCCGCTCGTTTTCCTCCAGAACATCACCGGCTTCATCGTCGGCAAGCAGTATGAGCACGGCGGCATCGCCAAGGACGGCGCCAAGCTCGTCCATGCCGTGGCCAACGCGGACGTGCCCAAGTTCACGGTCATCGTCGGCGGCTCGTACGGCGCCGGAAACTACGCCATGTGCGGACGCGCCTATGATCCTCGCCTGCTCTGGATGTGGCCCAACTCCCGGATCAGCGTCATGGGCGGGGAGCAGGCGGCCAATGTCCTGGTCACGGTGAAAATCAAGAGGCTGAAGGAGCAGGGCGTCCAGATGAGCGAAGAAGAAAAAGAGAAGATGATGAAGCCCATCCTCGATAAGTACGACCAGGAGGCCAGTCCCTATTTCAGCACGGCGCTCCTCTGGGATGACGGCATCCTCGACCCGCTGCAAACGAGGGCGGCCCTGGCCCTGGGGATCTCGATGAGCCTGAATGCGCCGATCCCCGACTATAAGTTCGGCATTTTCAGGATGTAAGAAAAAAGGGCTGGATGAGCGGTATGAGCTATCAAACGATCCTTTATTCGACGGAGGGGCGGGTTGCCCGGATCCTTTTCAACAGGCCCGAAGTCCACAATGCCTTTAACTCGGCCTTGATCCGGGAAGTGGACGACGCCGTGGAGAGGGCCGGGCAGAATGAGAATATCCGGGTGGTCGTTTTCTCCGGGACGGGGAAATCCTTCTGCGCGGGTGCGGACCTCAACTGGATGCGGGAAATCATCCATTTTTCCTTCGACCAAAATCTGCAGGAGTCTTTGGAGATCGCCGAAGTGATGCACAAGATCTACACGCTGGCCAAGCCCACCATCGCCCGCGTCAACGGCGCCGCCATCGGCGGCGGCAACGGCTTTCTCTCGGCCTGCGATATCGTCGTGGCTTCAGAGGAGGCCATATTCGGCTTGAGCGAAGTCAAGCTTGGGCTCGTACCGGCGGCGATTTCGCCTTATGTCATCCTGAGGATAGGCGAAGGGCGAGCCCGGGAATATTTTCTGACGGGGGAAAGGATTTCGGCCCAAAGGGCCTATGAAATCGGGCTGGCCAACCGCGTTGTCCCTGCCGAAAAACTGGATGAGGCCGTGAACGCGATCATCTCCTCGCTTCTGTCCTCGGGCCCTCAAGCGCTGGCCAGCTGCAAAGAGCTGATCCAAAATGCGGCCCGGATGACTTTTGATGAGGCCAAGGAATACACGGCCCGGATGATCGCCCAGCTCCGGATCAGCGCCGAAGGGCAGGAAGGCATGGCGGCTTTTTTAGAAAAGCGGAAACCGAATTGGGTTAAGGAATAAATGTTCAAAAAAATCCTGATCGCCAATCGCGGCGAGATCGCCGTCCGGGTTATCAAAGCCTGCCGGGAAATGGGAATTTCCACGGTTGCCGTCTATTCAGACGTTGACCGCAAAAGCCTCCATGTCCAGATGGCCGACGAAGCCGTTCCTATCGGCCCCGCCCCGGCCATCGAGAGCTACCTCAACATGGACCGGATCATCGCCGCGGCCCGGGCTACGGGGGCCGAGGCGATCCATCCCGGCTACGGCTTTCTGGCGGAAAATTCCGATTTTGCCCGCCGCTTGGAAAAGGAAAAAATCGTTTTCATCGGGCCGAATTCCAAGGCTTTGGAGCTCGTCGGGGACAAGGTCCGGGCCCGCCAGACCATGGACAAGGCCGGCGTTCCGATCATCCCCGGCATGAACAGCATTCCCAAGGATATTTCCGAATACGAAGTCGCCGCAAAAAAGCTTGGCTATCCGGTCATGATCAAGGCTTCGGCGGGCGGCGGCGGCAAGGGCATGCGTATCGTCTGCAGCGAGCAGGAGCTTCGGCCCGGGCTCGAAGCCGGCAGGCGCGAGGCCAAGTCCGCCTTCGGAGACGAGTCGGTCTATCTGGAAAAATACATCGAAGAGCCGCGGCACGTCGAGTTCCAGGTCCTGGCCGACAATTACGGAAACACGGTTCATCTCTTCGAGCGGGAGTGCTCCATCCAGCGGCGGCACCAGAAGATCGTCGAAGAAAGTCCATCCCAGGCGCTCGATCCGACGCTGCGGACGAAGATGGGCGAGACGGCCAAAAAAGTCGTGCGCGCGGCCGGGTATAACAATGCCGGCACGGTCGAGTTCCTCCTCGATAAAAACAAAAATTTCTTTTTCCTCGAAGTGAACGCCCGTCTCCAGGTCGAACATCCGGTCACCGAATTCTGCACGGGCGTCGACCTCGTCCGCCAGCAGATCCGCATCGCAGCAGGGGAAAAATTGTCTTTTAGCCAGAAGGATCTTGCCCAGCGCGGCCATGCCCTTGAATGCCGGATTTACGCCGAGGACCCGACGAAGAATTTCCTGCCTTCCAGCGGGAAGATCCTCTTCCTCAAAGAGCCAAAAGGACCCGGCGTCCGCCATGACTGCGGGGTCTACAGCGGCTGGGAGGTCCCGATCTATTATGACCCGATCCTGGCCAAGCTGATCGTCTGGGCGGAGGACAGAGAATCGGCCTGCGACAGGATGCTCGCGGCATTGAACGACTATGCGATCCTTGGAATCAGCACTTCCATCAGCTTCTTGAAGGACATTGTCAACCATCCGGAGTTCAGGGCCGGCCGGACAAACACGGGCTTTATCAAAAATCATTTTGAGAATTGGGGCGAAAAGGAAAAGAGCGGGGATAAGCTGAGGCTGGCTTTGGCGGCCGCGGCCTTCGATTCATTAAATTCAGGTGCGTCCGGAAGAAGAGTCGTGAGCGGAACCCAAAAAGCGACGGTCTCGCCATGGCAGACACTCGGCCACTGGCGGCTCGGTGAAGGTCGATAGGGGAGAGGCGGAAGCATGGAGTTTGAATTTTTAGTCGACAAGGAGCTCCGAAAGATCGTCCTGGAGAAAAAAGAAGGCGGCTACTGTATTGCCTACGGCGAGAAAACGATGAAAGCCGATATTCAGTCCATTTCCTCGAATGCGCTTTCCTTGGTGATCGAAGGCCGCTCGTATCTTGTCTATATCGCCCGGGACAAAGAGAAAAAATATATCTTTATCGACGGCCAACAGTTCATCGTCCAGGAGCCCGGCCGAGAAACAAAGAGCTTTCATACCGGAGAAGAGAAGGCCCAGGAGGGAAAGCTGCTGATCACGGCGCCGATGCCCGGGAAAGTCATCAAGATCCATGTCGTCGAGCAGCAGGAAGTCCGGAAGAACCAGACCCTGGCCATCGTCGAGGCCATGAAAATGGAGAACGATATCAAGTCCTCGGTCGAGGGCTTTGTCAAAAAAATCTTCGTCTCTGTCGGAGAGCTGGTCGACTCCGAGAAGCCGCTGATCGAACTCGAAGCAAAAAAATAGCCTAAGACAAAAATGAAGTTTTTTCTAATGTTTCATCGCTTGTTCATTGTCCGCATGCCCCGTCCCTCGGCAAAAAAGGGAAGAGGCCCTTTCCGTCAGGGATTGTTTTATATCAAATTCGGGGAAGGGTCAAACTTGACTCTTTTATATCTTAGTATTACGAGCGGCGAATATGCCCCGTGGCTTGCCACGGGGAGCCGCTCCCTTGGTCGGAGGGCGGGGGTTTCTTACCCCGCCCGAGAAGGGGAGGCAGGGCGTCGGACGAAGTTCGACGGCCGTTGGAAGGGGTCTTCCCCTCCAAATTGACTATGTATATAGTAGGAATAGAGACATTTTGAAAGGATTGGGCCATGACTGCGACAAGACAAATCAAACAAATATACAAGGGCCGGGAGACGATCGAAGGGGCCGGCGTGCGCCTCGACCGGGTTTTCGGCTATCGTGAGGTCCCTCGCTTCGATCCGTTTCTGATGCTGGACGATTTCGGTTCCAAGAACCCCGAGGACTACATCGCCGGCTTTCCCTGGCACCCCCACCGGGGCATCGAGACCGTCACCTACATGCTTCACGGCACGGTCAAGCACGGCGACAGCATGGGCAACAAGGGGGAGATCAGCGACGGCCAGGTCCAGTGGATGACCGCCGGCTCCGGCATCATCCATCAGGAAATGCCCGTCAAGCAAAAGGACTATCTGCGAGGATTCCAGCTCTGGGTGAACCTTCCTTCGAGCCATAAGATGATGCTCCCTCGCTACCAGGATATTAAGGCCACAGACATTCCTGAAGACACGTCGGATAACGGGATCAAGGTGAAGATCATCGCCGGCCGCTATCACGGCATCGCCGGCCCGGTCAAGGAGATCATCGGCGATCCCGAATATTTGGACATCTATATCCCGGCCCATGAGAAATTCGAACACGGCGTGCCAAAAGGCCACACGGTCTTTGCCTATGCCCTCGCCGGGGAGGGATATTTTGACGCCGATAAGAAAAAGGCCCTCGACGGTTTTCTGATGCTGTATGGAGACGGGGAAAAAGTGGCCGTGGAAACCGTCCACGTCGGCGTCAGATTCCTGTTGATCTCCGGAAAGCCCATTGAAGAGCCCATTGCCTGGCGGGGGCCGATCGTCATGAACACGGACGACGATCTCGACCGGGCCTTCAGGGAATTCCACGACGGAACGTTTATCAAGAAATAAGGTCCTCTTTCCTTTGAGAAAAAAACGTCTGGGAAACGATCCGGAGACGGCTGCGCCTGCCATCCGGGTTTTTTGCCGGCGGTTCCCCCGGATTAAAGGGGGCGCGACGGGATGATCAGCCGGGGCGTGTATTTGACAAATCGGGATTTCCAGATTATATATCCCTCAGGAGCATTGTGATTGGCCAGGGGAGAGCGGAAAGGCAAGCCGTGAAAAACCAAAAGCCGACGAAAGAGCAATTGCTGAAGGAATTGGACCGCCTGCGCAAAAAGGTCGCCAGGCTGGAGGCCATGAAGGCCAAGCAGGCAGAGGTCGAAACCGCCCTCCAGGAGAGAGAATCCCTCTACCGCAGCCTCCTCGAGGCCTCTTCGGACGGGATTGCCTTTGCCGACCTTCAGGGAAAAATGATCTTTTGCAACAGGCAAAAAGCCCTCATGCTGGGGTATTCGAGTCCCGAAGAATTGACCGGCATCGATGAATTCACTTTGATCGCTCCGGAAGACCGTGCCCGGGCCCGGTCCGAGTTTGTAAAGTTTCAGAACCATGAAGGCGCAGTCAGAAACATGGAATTCAAAGTCGTCCGCAGAGACGGCAGCGTCTTTCCGGCCGAATTCAATGGCGAGCTGATCAAGGACAGGCGCGGCCATCCGACGGGCATGATGACCATTATGCACGACATCACCGAGCGGAAGTGCGCCGCTGCCGCTTTCCAGGAGGCCGAGAAGAAATACCGGGAGCTTGTCGATGTCTCTCTGATGGGGATTTATATCACCCAGAATCATATCCTCAAGTTCTGCAACCAGCGGCTGGCCGAGATCTTCGGCTACGACAAGCCCGAAGAGCTTCTAGGAATCCACATCAGCAAACTGGTTCTCCCGGAAAGCTGGCCGATCGTCGATCAGCAAGTCAAGCTTCGGGAGTCGGGCCAGGTCGAAAGAGTTCAGTACCAGTTCAAGGGCCTTAAAAGAGACGGCACGGTCATCGATGTCGGCGTCTTGGGCGGCCTAATCATCCATGAAGGAAAGCCGGCCATCCAAGGCTGCTTGATCGATATCACGGAGCGCATCCGGACCGTCGAACAGATCCGGTCGGCGCTCAAGGAAAAAGAAGTCCTCCTGCGGGAGATCCATCATCGGGTCAAGAACAACATGCAGATCATCTCCAGCCTGCTCAACCTTCAAGCCACGCAGCTCAAGGACAAGAAAGATCTCTTCCTCTTCAAGGAGACGCAGAACCGCATTCGGTCGCTGGCCCTCGTCCACGAGAAGCTTTATCAATCCAAGAACCTGTCCATGATCGATTTTGCCGAATACATCCGGTCCCTCATCACCTATCTCTGGCAATTCTTTATGATCGATTCGGAGACCATTCGTCTCCACCTGGACCTGGAAGAAGCCTATTTCGACATCAATACGGCCATCCCCTGCGGGTTGATCGTGAATGAGCTGGTTTCCAACATTCTGAAACATGCCTTTCCTGTCGGGCGGAAGGGCGAGGTGCGGATCGTCCTGGTGCGCGCCGACGGCAACAAGTTCATGCTGGTCGTCCAAGACGACGGCATCGGATTCCCGGAAAACCTGGATTTCCGCAAGTCCGAGACGCTCGGCATGCAGATCGTGACTATGCTCGTCCAGCAATTGGACGGGACGATCGAGCTGGAGAGGGAAGAAGGGACGACCTTCAAGATCGTCTTCGAAGAGCTTAAATACAAGCCGAGAATTTAGCTCGATTCAGTCTTTGATCAAGAGCTTTGGAGGGTTGAGGTTGTTCCCCACCTCGACGGAGCCCGGCTTCATCTTGAGGTCGACGAGAAGAGGAAACTGGGCAGCCCGAAAGTCATTGTTCTCGACGGCGACAGACTTCGTTTTTTCTCCCCGGATATCCAGGAAAAGGCCTGTCCCGGGCGCGGCTTTGCAGTTTCGAATCAGGGCGCCTTCGACTCGATCCAAGACGACGGCCGCCGTGGCTTTTTGCATTTCCGTCGCCGCCTGCTTCCCTTGAAATCCGTCTAATTCCAGGCCCCGGATGTTCTCAAGATAAAGGGCGCTTTTCCACGGACCGTACTCCGGCGGTTCCCAGGTCACCTCAATGTTTCTGAGCTTGAGGTTTTTGGCATATTGAAACGTGAGGGCGTGGACGGCTTTGTCATAAGGCGCCGCCGGGTCGTGCCCAATAAAGAGCTTGACATTGTCCATGATGACGCCGTCCAGCCAGTTGTCGGGATGGCCGTTGCAGATGCTCGAGCCCTGGCCGCGGGCGATGACGTTCTGGATCAGGACATTCCGGATGGACCCGGCGGGCCGGTCATCCTCCTTTTTCCAGTTTTTGTGCACCTCGCTTCGCTTTTTGACGTTGAAATGGAACGGCTCGCCGTCGCCCCACCAGAACCAGTCATGGCGCACGCATTCGATGGTCAGGTTGGACAGGACGACATCGCTGACGGTGCCGCCGTCAAAGTCCATGAAGGCGATGCCTCGGTTGGAGCTGGTGATGACGCAGTTGTCGATGGTCACGTTCCGGATGCAGTTCATGTTGCCGTCGCAGAATTTGATGGCGCTCGAGGCCGAGGACAGGCGGCAGTTGGTGACCGTGATGTTCTCGCAGGGGAGGGCGGGGCCGAACCAGTTCATGGAGTAAAAGACGAGGGCGTCATCGCCGGTTTCGATCGTGCAGTTCGATATGCGCACGTCCCTGCATCCGTCGGGGTCGATGCCGTCCGCCCAGACCGCTTCTTTCAGGCTCGAGCGAATGTAAACGCCGTCGATCACCATCCGTTCGCAGCCGTAGGGATGGATGGTCCAGGATGGTGAATCGATGAACGAAAGGCCGGTGATCCGGACGTCTTTGCATTTCAAGAGCAGGACCAGCTTGCCGAACTGGTTCGTCTTGGGGAAAGACCTGACGAGGGGTTTTCCGATTTTCTCCATCTCGACTTGATTCGGGTAGATGAAGTCGTCTTGATGGTCTCCCTTGGGCCGCCATTCGTAGGCCGCCTCGCCGTTGATTGTGCCCCGGCCTTCCAGGCTGATGTTCACCAGATTTTCGCCATAAAAAAGGGCGTCTTTGTTAAAGGCATTTTTGTCCTTGATGGAGTAGATTGTCGCGCCGGATTCGACATGAAAACGGACGTGGCTGCGGAGATAAAGGGTTCCCGTCGAATATTCTCCCGGGGGGACATAGACCATGCCGCCTCCGGCGGCCGCGCAGGCATCAATGGCTTTTTGGATGGCGGCCTGGGCGCTCGCCGCTTTTTTCCCGGTCGCGCCATAGTCCTTGACGTTGAAGATCGCCAAGCCGGTCTCGGAGCCGAGAGCGTCGCCGATGTTCATTGCCCCGAACAGGAAACACAACAAGCCGGGTATGATGAACGCGTGTTTTTTCATAGCTTTTCTCCTTTTGAATTCAATGACTATGCCGATGGTGGATGTCGGGCCAGTGGCCGTGGATATGTCGCGTCTCCTCGTGTGTATGCTCGTGGGAGTGGGGTTCGCGGATATCCCCCGCATGATCATGCCCATGGTGGCCGTCGCTGTGCTCGTGAGCATGGGTGTGGGTCGATTTTTCGTGCCGGTGGTGATGTTCATGCTTTTCGTTGATGACAAGGACGACGCCGAGGAGCATGAAAATCGTACCGGGGATAAGGACCCATCCGACCGACTCCCGGAGGATGAGCAGCGAGGCCAGGGCCCCGATAAAGGGCGCAAAACTGAAGAACGCTCCGGCCCGGAACGCTCCTAGCCCTCCCAGCGCTTTAATGTAAAGGACCAAGCTCAGCCCATAGCTCAAAGCGCCAAGAAGCAGGCCCCAAAAAAGGGTCATGTCCACCGGGACCTTCATCCCCAGAGCCAAGGCTAATAGGATTGAGAATGATCCGGCGACAATCCCCTTAATTTTAGTTATCTGGATGGGATTTTTATCGGAAATGTTCCGGGTCAAGTTGTTGTCGATTCCCCAACATGTCATTGAGAGCAGGATCAAAAGTGATCCCGAGAGCGCGAACCTGCCCTGTCCCGGTTCCCAGGACAAAAAGATTCCGGCAAGAGTCATGCAGGCCAAAGCAAGCCAGATGAGCCGGCCTGCGTTTTCCTTGAAGATGAAGACTGCGATCAAGGCTGTCGCTACACCTTCCAGGTTTAAGAGGAGCGAAGCCGAATATCCGGAGATCTTGCTTAATCCCAAGAACAAGCAGATCGGCGCCAGAATTCCTCCGGCGATTATGGCTCCGGCCAGCCACCCGATGTCGCGCTTGTTGAGCGGCGGATCCTGGCCGTCTTTCTTTTGACGGAAGATTTTTGTTCCGATGGAATAGACGGTCAGCCCAAGAAAAGCTCCCAGGTAAAGAAGCCCGGCCAGGCCGACGGGAGAGATGTCTCTGATAAGCAATTTGGCTAGGGGCGTGCTGATACCAAAGAGGACCGCGGAAAAAACGACATAAAAGAGAGGACGTTTCTGCAATCCAGGCGACCCTGATTGATTATACGAAACGCGCCATCTCCAGACAAGCGGGCTAAAATAGTCTTAAAGCAACTTCAAGCATGTGATTTCAAAGAGGCGTTGGTATCGCCCCTAAGGTCCCCCTAGCGGAAGGGGGCCCCGTCGGTTTTTCGACGGGGGGAATCGACGGGACTGGTTCCCCAGGGGGCGGGGGGAGATGCCAACGCCTCTTTGAAATCGTACAAAAGATGGCTTACAAATAGTCCTTGCTATTCGTCTTAGCTTAGCGTATACTCTGCGCCTAGACATCTGGTAGGAAATAGTCATACCGAATCGTCATTCCCTTCCGAACGATTGTTTCGTTTGACGATCATCCCCTCATGTTAGAATTCAAATCAAAGGAAAAACTATGTTTTTTAAGGAATTAGGACTGAGCCCCAGTCTACAGCGCGGAATCGCGGAGAGGGGCTACACGGAAATGACGCCGGTCCAGGAACAAACCCTGGCCCAGACGCTTCAGGGGCTGGACGTGGCCGTCCAATCCCAGACCGGAACCGGCAAAACAGCCGCGTTTCTCATTACGCTTTTCGAACGCATGCCTCTGGACAGGTCGTCCAAAAAAAGAAAAGCGTTGATCATCGTGCCGACCAGGGAGCTGGCCGTCCAGATCGAAGGCGAAGCAAAGCTTCTGAACCGCCATATGGGCCTGTCCGTAGGCGCTTTATATGGAGGAGTGAACTATACCCGCCAGCAGGCCCTTTTGAAAAAGGGCGTGGACATCATCATCGGCACGCCGGGAAGGCTGCTGGACTTCAGCGAAAGAGGCGAGCTCAACCTTCATGAGATCGGATTCCTGGTCATCGACGAGGCGGACCGCCTTTTTGACATGGGCTTTATGCCGGACCTCAGGAAATTATTCCAAAAAATGCCTCCCCGGTCCAACCGACAGAGCATGCTCTTCGGCGCGACGCTGAACCGTCTCTCGCGGAAAATTGCGGCTGAGTATCTGAATCGTCCGACCATGATCGAGTTGACTCCCGAACAGCTGACGGTGGACACGATATCCCAGGAGCTCTATCATGTGAAGAGCCATATCAAGCCCAATCTTTTGTTGGGGATCCTTCAAGAGCGAAAGCCGCGCAATGCTTTGATCTTCACGAACATGCGGCACAGCGCTGCTCGCCTGGCCAAGAAGCTCGAATCCAACGGACTCCGCTGTCGCTACCTGACAGGAGATCTTCCCCAGAGTCAAAGGCTGAGGGTCATCGATGATTTTATGGCCGGCAAATTTCCTTACCTGGTCGCCACCGATGTGGCGGCGCGCGGGCTTCATATCGACAAGCTGGAAATGGTCATCAACTACGACCTTCCCCAGGACATAGAGAATTATGTCCACCGGATCGGCCGGACGGCAAGGGCCGGGAATTCCGGCAAGGCCATTTCTTTGGCTTGTGAGAAATATCGGAGTCATCTCGACGACATTGAATCTTTTATCGGGATGAAGATCCCGGTTCAGACAGCGGGAAACGAGCTTTTCGTGACGGATATGGGCTTCAAATATGGCCCTGAGAATAGGGGACATTCCGGAAGGCCCCATGGTCGCAGTCAACAACGGCGGAACGATTCCGGCCGAAGAAATAGCACGCCGCGTCATCGTGCGCCCGGCCGACGGGAACTGTATCTGACCTGATCATTCTGCCGGGATAATTAACGGCTGTCGGGTCTTGCCTTCTTTTTTCTCAGCTCGGCGCAGGCAATGCCCCGGGGGTTTAAGCATTTATTGCAGGAGATGCACTCGGACTTGTCGATCTGGCCCGTGCGGAATTTTTTTATGAGATAAGGGTCGCGGATTAAAGGTCGGCTCAATGAAATAAGGTCGGCTTTTCCTTCGCTGACGATCCTTTCGATCACCGCGAAGGTGCGATTTCCGCCGAGCCCAAAAATCGGGACATGGAGCGCCTGCTTGAATTTCGAAGCGCTCTCGACAAAATATCCCTCTTCCTCTTCCGATCGCAGGCCCTGCCACATCGAGCCTTTGCCGGCCTCGGACATTCCGCCGCTGACTTCGATCCCGTCAATCCCTTCGCCCTCCAGAATCTTGGCCATTTCGATACTCTCTCCAAGCTGCAGGCCTGTCGGAAGGTAATCTGTCGCATTGAGCTTGGCGATCATCGGGAATTCTTTTCCGAGCATCCCCTTGATTCCCCGGACGATCTCAACAACAATGCGAAGCCTGTTCGTGATCGATCCGCCCCATTCGTCGGCCCGCCGGTTTGTGTAAGGAGAGATAAAGCTGCTGAGCAGGTAGCCATGGGCAATGTGGAGCTGGGCCCCGTCAAAACCGGCTTCTTTGGCCCTTCGCCCGGCCTGGACGAAATCATCGATGATTCCCAGGACCTCTTGTTGGGTCATTTCTTTGGGAGTGATCTTGAGTGTTGGCTCATAGACAGCCGACGGGGCCAGGGGAGTGCAGCCGCAATATTTTTCCTTTGTCTGGCGACCGGCATGGGCAAGCTGGATAAAGATCTTTGACGGGAAGGCATGAACGGCCTCGGGGATGCGGCGCAAGCCCTCGATGAAACGGTCTTCGCTGATTCCCGCTTGGCGGGGGCTGGCCTTGCCACTTGGATTGACATAGACATGGCCGGTGATGATCAACCCCACTTCGCCCTCGGCGAGCCGCCTGAAAAGTTGCACCTGGCGTTCGGTGGCCGTCCCGTCATCCTTGGCCATGAAATCATGGGTTGCCGAACGGACAAACCTGTTCGGAGTTTGGATAGCCCCGATTTTTATCGGAGTAAAAAGGATGGAATTTTCTCGATTTTCACTCATTCCTGAATCCTCTTAAAATCCAATAATTTGGATTTTTTTCGTTCTTTTAAAATAATGGATTATTGTAGCGAAAAGCATCTATCTAATAAAGAAATTTAAGCGATTTATGTTGGATCTCTTCCCTTTCGCACCGGCAGGGATAGGAAGCGAAGCCGTCTCCGGATCGTTTCCCAAACAATTTTTTTTGGCCCTAAAGTAAAAATGAGCGGCATGGCATATACACTCTTGCCCGCAGCTCATGGGTGGTGGGTGGGAGGGTCTTGAGCGAGGACAAGAGTGGATATGCCGTGACAGGATCCATTTTTTGCCCATCCATCCCCTTGAATTTAGGCTTTTTTTTCTGTTATCCTTTAGAAAAATGCAACGTTTGAGGAAGCGCAAGAGTTTAAAAACAATGAATATGGATGAACAGGCTCTGGTCGTCCAGATCCAGGCAGGCGATGAAGAAGCCTTCGCCAAAATCGTCCATGTTTACAAGGATAAGATCGTGAATTACTTGTACCAGGTGACCGGCGATTATCAAAAAGCCGTAGACCTCTCCCAGGAGACATTCCTGCGGGTGTTTTTCAAGGCAAACAAATACAGGCCTATCGCTCCTTTTTCCTCCTGGGTCTATGCCATCGCCTCCAACCTGGCCAAGACGGAGCTGAAGAAGAGGTGGAGAATGGGTCTTATTTCACTCGAAGACGTGCCGCCGGCCATCGAGATCAGCACGCCGAGCGAAGAGGCCTCGGACTCCGGCCTCATCAGGAATCTCAGGCAGGCCCTCGATGCGCTCAGCCCCCGCTACAGGATCCCCGTCGTCCTGAAAGACATGGAGGGGTATTCGCAGGAGGAAATCGCCCAGATCATCAAGAGGCCTGTCGGGACCGTCAAGGCCAGGATCAGCCGCGGCCGGAATATTCTCAAGAAACAGCTGGAAAAAGCGAGGACCGGGGATGTTTCCTTCCAGAAAAAGGAGATCTTCGATGGAAGATTTTAGCCTTTTGAGCAAGCTTGATCGAGTCACCGCTCCGCCGGATTTCGAGCGGAAAGTGATGTCCCAGCTCTCCGCCAGGCGAGAAGCCCTGCCTCAGATGCGAAGAGCCCTCACGTTCCGGTATTCTCTGGCCGGAGCCGCCGCTGTGCTGCTCGTCTGCTTTGTCGTGGTGAATATGTTTGTCCTTCAAAAAGGTCCGCTCTCCGAATCCGTCGCGCGGACCGCCCAGGGGACCTTGAGCCCCGGGGATTTCATGCCCATCTCGGAGCCCGTGAAATATTCGCCCGAGATCCGCAAAGCGTCGTATGAGCCCAGGACGGCTTATATCCTGGAACAGGTGTCCGACGCTTCCAATGTCCTCATCAAATATTAAGGAGGTTTTAAACCATGATTCCAAGAATAAAATCGATCGCGACCATCACCATCCTTCTGGCAGCGGCGGCCTTAAGCGTCAAGGCCGCGCCCGCGACCGTAACGCCGGGGATCGATGAGAAGAAAATCGAAGATATCACCAAAATTGTCGCTCCCAGTGTCGTCAAAGTGGAAGCCCGCAACGGGATGAGAAAGATCGCTACGGGCGTTGTCATCGACAAAGACGGTTTTATCGTGACGACCGCCCTGATTTCTCCCCGCGAGGAAGAGATCAACGTGATCACGGCCGACGGAAAGAGAATCAAGGCGGAGTTCAAAGGCCTTGATACGCAGACGCAGATCGCCCTCATTCAGGCTAAAGATAAGGGTCTGGTCCCCATCGCCATGGGCAAGTCCAGCGACCTGAGCCCTGGCGCCTGGATCGGCGTGGTCGGGCTCTCTCCGGAAAACACGCCGGCCATCACCCAGGGGATCGTCAGCTCGATCGCCCAAGACAGTCTCCGCCTGAACGTCTGGGTTGTGCCCGGTGCCAGCGGAAGCCCCGTCGTCAATAAGGAAGGGCAGATGATCGGCCTTCTCCGCGGCGCGTATACCGAAGATCAGCCGCTGGTCTTCGAATTTCGCGACCAGTTGACAGTCGCTTCCGGATATGCCCTCAGCCGGGGCGAAGCGCCGGCCTCGGGCTTGGCCAAGGCGACCCCGATCGATATCGTCAGCTCCATTTCTTCCGAGCTGAAGAAAAGCGGCAAAGTCGCGAGAGGCTGGATCGGCGTTTCGGTCCGAGAGCAGGACGGAAAAGTGGAAATTGTCGATATTAATTCGAAAAGCCCGGCAGAACTGGCCAAGCTCAAAGACGGCGATATCATTCTCAAGATCGATGGAAAAGAGATTACCTCGGGGCAGGCGCTGTCCTGGGAGATCCGAAGCCGGAAGCCCGGCCGGGATGTTACGGTCAGGATCGAGCGTGACGGAAAGCCGATGGATGTCAAGGTCAAGCTAGGGGAGTTCACCGAGGATGAAGCCAAGAGAGAGCTCGAACTGTTGTTTCCCCAGTTCTTTGCGCCCAGGCCTTTGACCCCTTTCGAACCGCGCAGCGCTAAGCCAGAAAAAACGCCTCAGGCTCCTAAGCTCGCCCCCAGGACGCTCCCGGAGCTGAAAAGGGACCGTTTTTTCACCTTGGAGAAGAGAAAATACATCGGTGTTACCTTAGATCCGTTGAATAAGGACCTTGCCGCCTTTTTCGGGATCAAGGAAGGCGTGGGGCTTTTAGTCAGGGAATTTGTCGAGGACAGCCCGGCCCAAAAAGCCGGGCTGAAGATCGGAGACGTGATCGTGAAAGCCGATGGAAAGCGCCTGGAAACCGTTGCCGAGCTGAGCGAGATGATCCAGGACAAGAAGAAAGGCGACAAGATCAAGATCGAATTTGTCCGCGACAAAAAGGCGATGACCCTGGAGGTCGAGATCGGAGAAGACGAAAGGGGCTTCGAGGGTTTTTTCGGGGATTTTGAGAACAATGCCCGGCTCCTTCAAGAGCAGACGAGAAAATCCAACGAGGTCTACCAGAAGCAGATCCAGGAATTCAACCAGAAATCGGATGAAAGCGTGAAAAAGCTGTTCGAGGATATCGAAAAAAGAGTCCAGCAGCAGACGGAAAAAGACCCGGAGTTGGCCAAACGGTTTCAGAAAATCTACAAAACCTCGGGGATTATCTACAAGATCTAATCGTCGGGGGATCGATCCCGGATGGTTTCCGGAGTCGGCCCCCTTTTTTTATAGATCAAGCCATTTGTTCAGATATTCCTCAAATTCTTCCGGCGACATTCTCCGGCTCTCGTAAAAGCCTTTGTCGAACCGCTGCCTCAAAGCCTCGTAGAGGATAATCCCAACCGAAACAGAAAGGTTCAAGCTCTGGACCATCCCGAACATCGGGATCTTGACCTTGTAATCCGCCAGGTCCAGGGCCTGCTCTGAGATGCCTTCGGATTCGTTACCGAAGACCAGGGCCAGCGGCTGCGTGAAATCCAGCTCGGTATAGAGAATGGAATCCTCTCCCAGGTGGGTCGCGGCAATTTTGAATTTTTGTTTCTTGAGCTGGATCAGGCAATCCTGGGTGGTCGGATAAAAATGGATTTGGACCCATTTGTCGGCGCGCGTCGTGATGGCTTTGTTGATCGGCAGGGGATCCTCGCTCGAGCCGATGACATCGATATGAAGAACTCCGGCCGCGTCGCATGTCCGCAGCACGGCGTTGGCGTTGTGGGTGTTGGTGACTTCTTCGAGGACAACCCTGAGGTCGGGCTGGCGGAGTGAGAGGACCCGGGTCACCCTGGCGA
>CAZIDN010000054.1:0-25116 GCA_964537875.1 uncultured Eubacteriales bacterium | reverse complement strand
GGCCAGGTCGGCGTCTCTTTTCGCTTTATAAGCTGTCCCTTCCTTCCAGTTGGGATAATTCGATTCCATGGCCAGGCGATAGCCCACCTTAAACAAAAGACGCAGGTCGTCAATCGCCCCGGTAAGATCCCAATTCGGGTCGAACTCGTCAGAAGGCTTATGATAATTTTCAGCCGTATACTTTTCTTTTTTAGCCAAAGTCCACTCTTTTCCGTGCTCGACGCTATCCGTCCCGCCGCTCGGATATACCGCCGGGATCCCCTGTTTGGCGAAGGGAAAATAATCGGAACGAAAAAAAGAGCCCTTTTCCGGAGTCGGATCAGGATTCACGGTTCGGCCTTGTTCTTTAGCCGCGGCCTCGATGTACTGGTCAAGTTCGGAGAGGCCGTAGCCAACGACGGTGATATCTTTCATGCGTCCATAGATATTCAAAGCATCCATGTTGATGACGGCCGCCGTTTTAACCGCGGGAAAGAGCGGCTGAGCGGCATAATACTCGGAGCCGAGAAGGCCCTGTTCCTCCCCAGTGACGGCCAGAAAAACGATTGAGCGGAGAGGCGGCCGTTTGAGCTTTTTGAAGGCCTCGGCCAGTTCGATCAGGGCCGCGGACCCGGTGGCATTGTCCACGGCTCCGTTGAAGATCTTGTCTCCTTCGAGAGACGGGTTCATCCCGAAATGATCCCAGTGCGCCATATAAATGATATATTCATCCGCTCGCTTCGACCCCGGCAGGAGAGCGACGACGTTTCGTGAGGTCACTTTTTTGACGCTGTTTTTCAGAGCGAGCGATGCTTTGAGGCCCAGGGGTACAGCTTTAAATCCCCGCTTGGCCGCCGCCGTCTTCAGTTCGTCATAATTCAGGCCGGCCTGCTCGAAGATCTTGCGTGTGGTCTCCAGTTGCAGCCATCCTTCCACGGCGCAGCGGGACATGTTGTTGTCCTCTCTGCTAAGGTTGAACCGCGGCCCGGTCCAGCCGTTCTCCACGACACCCCAGGGATAGGCGGCAGGCCCTGTCTCATGGACAATAAAGACGCTGGCGGCGCCCTGACGGGCGGCTTCCTCATACTTGTATGTCCAGCGGCCGTAATAGGTCATCGTCCGACCGGAAAAAAGCGCGGGATCCTCTGTCGCATATCCTGGATCGTTGACCAGGACCACGACGGTTTTGCCCCGCACGTCAAGGCCTTGGTAATCATTCCAATTGTGCTCGGGCGCCACGATGCCGTAGCCGGCGAAGACTATTTCCGAATCGGCCAACGAGACTTCTTCCATCACTCTTTCAGTGAGTGCTACAAAATCGTTTTTGTAGGCAAAAGAAATCGACTTTTTCCCGCCTTTGATATCGAGCCTTGCCCCGGGTTCAGCCGTGATCACGACCATCGGGATTTCCTGGAAAAAGCTCTGGCCGTTTCCGGGCTTGAGGCCGAGTTTCTGAAACTCCTGTTGGAGGAATTCGACCGTCTTGGCCTCGCCTACAGAAGCCGGAGCCCTTCCTTCGAACTCATCTGAGGCAAGAATCTCCGTATCCTTGGCCAGATCCTGAGCGGCAATGCTTTCCAGGGCGGGCTGCAGTCGCTGTTCTTCGCTCGTACAGCTAAACAGCCCGAGGATGATTAGGGTTGATAATGCATAAATAATTTTTTTATTCATTTTTTTCCCTCATTTCATAAGCCAAGAAAGTAAAACACCACGAGCCTGGTTGTCAAGCTTATTCCGGTTTCCCCAAGTCATGTGGCACTTCCTTTGCGGTGATTTAGGGATATGTAGCTTTTTTCCTCGTTGTCTGGAATTCCGATAAGAGCAGAAGGCTTATACCGGTGCCCGTCCCCTTTCACCGAAAGAGCCCGTTAGATCATCGAGCCGTTCGTGCTCTTTATGACACGGACTTTCCGGGCGATCTCCGAGTTGCTGTATTAGACTGCTTTCATGTTGCTCATAAGAACAATTTGGATTGGCGAGGTTCTTAGCGGCCTCTTAATTTGACGGAAGTCCTTGACAGGGCGGCAGACGCCAAATACGATGGACTTATCCTGAGAAATAAATGAAGGAGGACAACTTATGAGCTCTAAAATCCACGACCTCTACGAAGAATACACGCGCGGCGCCATGGACCGCCGCCAGTTCCTCGGAAAACTGGCCATGCTTGCGGGCGGGACAGCCGCAGCGGCCGCCCTGCTTCCGGCTCTGGAAAGCGGCCGAGCTGCAGCCCAGGTCGTCCCGAAGGACGACCCCCGCCTCGAGACGGGATACATCAAGTATCCGGCCGAAAACGGCGAGGTTCGCGCCTATTCGGCCCGGCCCAAGGGCGGGGCGAAGCTCGCCGGCGTCATCGTCATCCACGAAAACAGGGGCCTCAATCCCCACACCGAAGACGTGGCCCGGCGGGCGGCGCTCGAGGGATTCATGGCTATCGCCCCGGACGCCTTATCGCCGTTCGGCGGGACTCCAGAAAACCCGGACGAGGCACGGCCCCTTTTTCAGAAGCTCGACCGCGAGGCGAACACGAAAAATTTCGTCGCCGCGGTCGCCTATCTCAAAACCCATCCCCAGGCAACGGGCAAGGTCGGGTGCATGGGCTTCTGCTGGGGTGGAGGAGTCACCAACCAGGTGGCGGTCAACGCGCCGGACCTGGCCGCGGCTATCCCCTTCTACGGCAGCCAGCCCGCGCCCGAGGATGTCCCGAAAATCAAAGCCGCGATGCTCATCCACTATGCAGGCGACGATGCACGGATCAACGCGGGTATTCCGGCCTTCGAGGAAGCCCTCAAAAAAGCCGGCGTCGACTACAAGATCTACACGTACGAGGGTGCGGGACACGCTTTCATGAACGACACTGGGACCCGGTTTCACAAGGAGGCGGCCGCGCTCGCCTGGCAGCGAACGGTCGCCTTCCTCAAGGAAAGACTCAAGTCCTAGTGCCCCGTCTCATAAGTTTCTCGTTCCAGTATTTCGCAGAGCCGGGGCACTTCCAAGGGGGAGTCAAGCTCCCCCTTCGGCGCTCCGCTGAACCCCTGAGGGAGGCCACTCCGCCCCCCTCAAACTCCCCGGCGGTTGCGCGTTCAGGGGAATATTTTTATTTATGCAAGATATTTGCGAAACGCGCAACTAGGGATTTTGCCGGCGCCATTCCGCGGCCACTTCGGCGACGAAGGGCTTCACGCGGATGAAAAATCTTTTGTAGCCCGGGCAGAGGTAATTCAATCCCGCCTCTCCATCCGGCGCGCGCACGAAGCGGTTCTTCGGACATTCCCCATTGCACATGACCCGGACCTCGCAAGCCCGGCAGAAGCGAGGCAGCCTTTCTAGCTTGGCCAATCCAAACACCTTCTGGGCTGGGCTATCGAGGAGTTCGCCGAGCGGCGTATCGCGGATGTTGCCCAAGTGGTGCTCCACGTCTACGAAATGGTCGCAGGAGTAGAAATCCCCATTGCGCTCGACGACAGGGATGTCCCCGCAGACCGGCCGGAAGATACACAGGGAGTGCTCCTGGCCAAAGGAGGTCCTGGCCGCCTCTTCGATGATCTGCACCTTGATCCGTCCGATATCCCCGGCCGCCCATTCGTCGAAGACGGCGCAGAGAAAGTCGCCCCAGGCTTCAGCCGGCACTGTGTCGGGGCTGACGCCGCCCGGTGCATCCGGCCTCGGTTCGACCAGGGGGAGAAACGTCACGTATGAGGCGTCGATGCGCTTAAAGAAACCGTAGACCTCTGCGGGGCTCCGGACGTTGTGCGCGCTCACGACGCAGAGGACGTCGGTAGGGACGCCGTGCCGCCGCAGGATCTCGCAGCCGCGCATCGTCTCATCAAAAGTAGGCCTCCCGTCCCGTGTGACGCGATACCTGTCGTGCAACTCGCGCGGGCCGTCAAGGCTGAGCCCGACGGCGAACTTTCCGGCCGCGAGAAACCGGCCCCATTCTTCTTCGAGGAGAGTCCCATTGGTTTGCATGCCGTTGGCGATCGTCCGGCCGGCGGGGCGGTGCTTGCGCTGGATGTCCACGATCAAACGAAAGTAATCGAGGCCAAGAATGGTCGGCTCCCCGCCGTGCCAGGAAAATCGGATCACTTCGTCAGGCGAGACGGCGATGTGCTGAGCGATGTATTCCTCTAGGAGATCTTCAGGCATGCGGGCTAACCCGCCCTCCGCGCCGAGATGTCCTTTCCCAAGATAGTAGCAGTAACGGCAGCTGAGGTTACAGGCGGCGCCGGCAGGCTTGACAAAAATCTGGAATCCGCGGGACGCAATAGCCATGGTTTTTACGGGTCGACCTGCCGCAGGTCTTCTTCTCCGACGAATCCCTGGCAATTATCCTTGACGATCACCTCGAATCCAGCTTCAGCATAGACCCCAAATTCGTATAGGAACGAGGTGTTTTCATGAAAAAAAGCATACCAGAATCCTTAAGATATCTCAAACTCAAGAATTTTAGTTCCTAGAACTGTCCAAGGATCAAAGCCAACTCCAACCGAGGGCGAGATCCGTCTTTGTTTCGACGGACCCGAGTTCTTATCGAGAAAATCGAGACGCCCATATCTCGGTATCTTCTGATCGTAGGTTTCCGCGAGTCGGATCCTATGAACACCTTGCGCTGTGAATTTGTTTTAGATTACCATAGACAAAAGCGCCGGCGGAAAACACACGCATGTTGTTGAACAAAGGACCGAAACACCCATGACGGCCACAACAATTATCATAGCTTCCCATCGAAAGAAATTGACAAGCGTCGCCGAAGAACGAAATTGCCTAATCAATTTGGAGGGGAAGATCCCTTCCAACGGGCGCAGGGAAAATCCAACCGCCCCGCCTCCCCTTCTCGGGCGGGGCATCATAGAAAGCCACGGGGGATATTCGCCGTTCGTAACTCGCCGCCGGCCGCGTTTGGTTGCGGGCGGCCCCGCCAGCATCCTGATTGCTCTGGTCATGGTTATCGCGCTCGCGGGAACGGCGGCCTGGGTCGCCCCCGCAGCTGAGAAAATCACCGTCACCTCCCTGCTCCGGGAAATGGTGGACTTCGAAACTCTCGCCCAAAAGCCTCAGCCGTTTTTTAAAGAAGCCACAGCCTCGAGCTACAGCCGCGAAAGTCACAAAGGCGGCGAAGCCTGGTTCGACAACAAGGACGTGGGCCAATACGTGCGCACGGAGTCGAAAGACGGCCTCAAGGAACACGTCCTTGCCGACCTCAAAGGACCCGGGACGATCACCCGCTTCTGGTCCGCCAACCCCTCTATGCCCAACCGGATCCGTTTTTACTTCGACGGTGAGCAGCAGCCGCGCCTCGAGCCGCCGTTTGCAGATCTTTTCAAAGGCGAAAAGCCGCCGTTCGGCCCAGCATTCTCGTATATCAGCGGGACAGGCGGCAACCTCTATTTTCCCCTCCCCTATTCAAGCTCGCTCAAGATTACTATCGAAGAGAAAGACAGTCCGGTCCGGCTCTATTACGAGATAGGGTACCGGAGCTACGAACTCGGAACGGCAGTCGAAACGTTCGAGCCCCGGGATGCCGCGAGCTGGGAGCGGGCCGCGGCCGAGACCAGCCGGGCGCTCTCAAACCCCAAGCCGGCACCAGCTCCGGACGGTTCTCAATGGCTCACCCACCGCCTGACCATCCGGCCCGGGAAGACTGAAAGCTTGCCCGAAGTGACCGGAGAGAAAGCCATCTACGAATGGTCCGCCCAAGTCCTGGAGACCCGCGAGAGCCTGAAATGGGACGATCCAAAACGGCCACATAACGCCTATCGCTTCCTTCTCCTTGACATCAGCTTCGACGGCGAAAAAAGCGTTAATGTTCCCCTGGGCGACTTTTTCGGCTCCGGTCCGGGCGTCAACCCCTACGAGAATCTGTTCTTCACGGTCGACAGGAGTGGAAAGATGACCAGCCGTCTGCTGATGCCATTCAAAAAGTCTGTGCGATTGAGCCTAGCAAACGCCGGAAAGATTCCCTGCACCGTGGAACTGAAGCTGCATGTCGGGGAGTGGATGTTCACGGACAGCGCCTATCATCTGCGGGCGCAGTGGGGAACGCTGACGCGCGAGAGCTGGCCATTTTTCGACACGAATTTTCTGAAGACGGAAGGCGAGGGAAAAGTCGTCGGCACGGTTTACGAGATCGCCAATCCCGTGCTGATCTGGTGGGGCGAGGGCGATCAGAAAATCAGCATCGACGGCGAGTCCTTTCCGAGCATGTTCGGGACGGGTACCGAGGACGACTACGGATTCGCCTACGGCTACAATGGACCGTTCATGCGCCCCTATCACGCCCAGACGCGAGTCGATGGGCCCTGGAGCGGCGGCCACATCAGCCTAAACCGGTGGTACGTGCTCGACGCGCTGCCGTATCGGACGGGCATCCGATTCGACCAGGAGATATGGCACTGGATGCCCTGCCGGCCGACCTGGAGCCACGTCGTCTACTGGTACGCCAAGCCCGGGACTCCAGGGCCGCGGGCGATCGACCGGGCCGGGCTCGCGCCGCGGGACCTCGGGATCCGGGAGAACATGATCGAGCCGTTCGAAGGCGAAGCGCTTACTCACGAGGCCACGGGCGGGACGGCCGCGAAGGAGCGGCTGGCCAACTGCTCCGGCGCCGAGCATCTCGTCTGGCGTGGGGCGCAACCGGACGATAAGCTGACGGTGCATTTCATGGTGGCAAAGGCGGGCCGCTACTCCATCGAGCTCAACCTCTGCCAATCGCCCGAATACGGGCGCCAGCGGCTTTATGTCAACGGCAATTCTGTCCGTCAGGTCGTCGACGGCTACTCGCCAAAGCTCTATTGGCTCCACGCCAAGCTCGGCGTCTTTAACCTCAAGGCAGGCGACAACGTTCTAACGGCCGAAGCCCTGGAGCCGAATCCCAAAGCGCGGCCGGGCAATCTCTTCGGTTTGGATTACATCTTTCTCACCAAGCAATAGGAGGGCACTCATGAATCTCAAAGGTATCCATGTTGGAGAGATGGAGGGCCGCCCCAAAAAAATTAAAGGTCGACGGTTCTGTTTTATCGCCGACCCTGCCGGACTCGATGCACGACAATTTATCAAAAAAAATAAAACCATCTTGTTTTTCCCAAGGTGGCTTTCTCTGGGCTTAATTCTCAGCCTGTTTCTGGGCGCAGTTCTCCTAGCCCGCCCCATTTCAGCGGGAGAGGACAACAAAGAAGGCTGCACCGTCATCGGAGTTGGGCGCCTAGCCACCGTCGACGGCTCGGTCATCACGTCCCATACCGACTGCTGCAGCGAATGCCGAATCCAGGTCATACCCGGGCGGATCTACCCGAAGGGAACAATGGCCCCGGTCCATTGGGGTATGGTTTATTTCGGCGGCGATGACAATCGCAAAGCCCTACCTCTCGGCGACTTCGGAAAGGTCATCGGCCGCATCCCGCAGGTGGAGAAGACCTTCACTTATTTTCACACGGGCTATTCCCAAATGAACGAACGACAACTGGCAATCGGTGAAAGCACCTGCTCTCAGCGTGCTGAGCTAGACGTCCCCTTCGTCGAGGGCATCACCCGCCAAATCATGACTATCGAGCAGGCCCAGGCCTTCGCCCTGGAGAGGTGCGCGACCGCCCGCGAAGCCGTCCGTCTCATCGCCGGCATCGTCGAGAAATACGGCTTTCTGCCCTCGTGCGGCGGCTCCGAAGCCCTGTGTATTGCCGACTCGCGCGAGCTCTGGGTCATGGAGATCTGCAGCGTCGGTCCGGAATGGATGCCGGAAAGCGGAAAGCCCGGCGCCATCTGGGCTGCGCGCCGCGTGCCGGACGACCATGTCGTCGTCATCGCCAATCATTTCCGGATGCGCGAGATCGACCTTAAAGATCCGGACGTCATGGCTTCATCCAACTATATGCAGGAGGCTGTTGACCGCGGTTGGTACGACCCGAAGAGCGGCCGGCCTTTCATCTGGCAGGAGGCCTACGCGCCGCCGATACGGGAAGGCAGCCTCAGCCGGATGTGGCTCATCTATAGTACCGTGGCGCCATCGCTCAAAGCCTGGCCGAAACGCGGGCTTAGCGACGCAGCCGGGCCGGGCACGCTCTACGCCCAGCCCATCGAAGGCGCCGCCTTCTATCCTTTATCGGTCAAGCCGGAGAAAAAGATCTCCGTCCAAGACATCATCGCCTTTCAGCGCTCCGCCTTCGAAAACACGATCTATGACATGACCTGGGACCCGGCTTGGATGGTCCCTGGGGGCGGAGGGAAGCTAGAGAAAAGCCCGATGGCGACGCCCTTCCTCGCGCCGGATATGGAAAGGGTGCTCCGCATCCGGCATCACCGGACGATCGCCACCCAGGGGTATGGAATGGTGGCTCAGCTCAGGTCCTGGCTCCCCGACGCGGTGGGCGGAATCTACTGGTTCTATGTGGACAATCCATTTGTCAGCGCCTATGTTCCGATTTACGCGGGCGTCACGGACGTGTCCCCTTTATATAAAACCTACGACTACGGCGAATTCAGCGAGGACTCGGCCCGCTGGGCGGTGGACTTCGTCGAGAAACTGATGCTCCTGCGGTGGCAGCCGGCAGTCAAAGACTTGAGGGCGGCGAGGGATCCTGTGGAGAACGGGTTCTTCACCGACCAGGCCACGGTGGACGCCAAGGCCCAGGAGCTTCTGAAAAAGGACGCCGCCGAAGCGACAAAATACTTGACGGACCTGACCATCTCTCGGATGGACAAGATCGTCAAGCTCTTCCGTGAGCTCCGGAAAAAGCTCTTGACGAAATACTCGGGCGATATCGTCTAGGGTCAAGACCCCAGCCCGGCAATGCGATATGTTCTTGTTGTTATGCTCCAGCTTGGCCAGGACAAAATCCTTCTCGACCAGGTCCCGGATGTATAACATATTTCATTAATCCTACATTTAATTATTGACAAACATTATTAATAAAGTTATACTTTTGTTCAGAGGTAGAAAACAATGGAAACATACTCATCAGAGAAAGGCCAGGTGATCATACCCGCCGCGATCCGGCGCAAGCTGTCCATCAAGAAGGGTACCCGCTTCCAGATCGAACTGGACGAGCGGTCGAAAAAGATCGTCCTGACACCCATCACGCGGGAATTCATCCACACCCTGCGCGGAAAATACAGGGGAAGAGGCCTGCTCAAAGCGTTGGCCGCCGAGAAAAAAGTGGAGAGGGAACTGTAATGCTGAAGACGAGATATGTGGTGCTCGATTCCTGGGCCGTCTTGGCCTTTTTTGAAGACGAACCGTCGGGACAGAAGGCCGCTGATATCATCGCCGATGCCCACGAGCGCGGCGCGTCCCTTTTGATGAGCGTCGTCAACGCCGGGGAAATCTGGTATATCACGGCCCGTCAGACCTCAGAAGCTCAAGCCGACCATCTGATCCGTGAAGTCGGGCAGCTGGGGATTGAAATCGTGGCAGCAGACTGGAACATGGCGAGAGAAGCGGCCATTGTCAAGTCCAGGGTGAAGATGTCCTATGCGGATTGTTTTGCCTTTGCTCTGGCCAAACTTCATCAGGCTGAACTCGTTACCGGCGACCCGGAATTCAAACAACTCGAGCGGCAGGTCAAGATTCGTTGGATATAGAAGCGAATGATCGGCAGGCTACTTCTTCGCTGTTTGTCCTTTGATGGTCTTGTGCTGGTGCGCTCCCTTCGTTGTGTGCACCAGAAATCCTTCCTCCCCGACGAGCCACATTTCCGCCAGCACGTAGTCGGTAACGTATTCGGTATAGGAAGGCTCAAAGTTGCCCACCATGTCGAAGACGAGCTGAGGCGCCTCGACGGGCGGCGTTGGCTGCGCCAGCCTCTTAATGAAGGGGATTTGGAATTCCTTCCCGGTCGATTCCTGCCGAAGGGTGAGCTGCCCTTCTCCACTCTGGGCCACCCAATATTCGCCCGGCGGCAACTTTTTGCCGCCCGCTTCAAACTTGAACGGGATCTTAAAAGCGCCCTGGGCGTAGGCCACGATGCCCCCCGCGATGAGGGCAAAGGCAAGTGTCCCGACAGCCAATGCGATCAAACGCTTCATGGGAATCCTCCCTTTTTTCTATCGCTCTACCAAATCGAAGCCTTCCAACATGCCGCCGTCGGCCGGGAACTGGTCTTCAGGAACGCCGTTCTTCACGGCGTCTTCCATGGCCATGACGAACGTGTCGATTTCCTCGAGGGTCGTGTAGACGTTCGGCGAGACCCGGAGGGCCTGATAATCGAAGACAGAGTTGGGCGGGGCTCCCCCGACGAGCGGAACGACGATGATTCGGTACTTGCTCATCAGGAAACGAGCCAGCGCCCTGACGTCGATGCCGTCGATATAGACCGCCGCGACCCCCCACGCCTGAGCGGGCTCCGAGAGGTCCGTCAATATCTTGATGCGCTGCTGGGCCTTGAGCGCGTTGGCCCAGCGGAGCGTCAGGTAGCGCAGCCGCGCCGCCTTGCGCTCGGCCCCGATGGCCTGATGGAACGCCAGCGCTTCGCCAAGCGCCGCCCGGATGGCCCACGGGTGCGTCCCGATGGCCTCGAACTTACGAATATCGTTGTCCTGCTGTTCAGGGGCCGCCTGGAGAGGCCAGAATTTCGGAATCATCTCCTTGCGCACGTACAAGCAGCCGTTGCCGATCGGCGCCAGCAGCCACTTGTGGAGGCTGACGCCGTACGCGTCGCACTCGAGGTCCCGCAGCTTGAACGGGAAATGCCCCAAGGCGTGCGCGCCATCGACGATCGTGACGATCCCCTTTGAGCGGGCTAGGCGGGAGAGCCGTTGGACCGGGAATAGCTGGGCCGTCAGGTTTGTGATATGACAGAAATGGAAGACCTTCGTCCGCGGTGTGATGGCTTTTTCGAACCGCTGATAGAGATCATCCTGGGTTGTTGGCACCGGGAACTGGAGACGCGTCACCTTGATTCCTTCGCGCCGCATGCGCTGATCCCACGTCGTCAGCATCCGGGGATAATCCTGCTCGGTCGTTATGACCTCGTCGCCGGCCTTGAGGTCGATCCCGTTCTGGACGATCTGCAGGGCCTCGCTGGCGCCGCGCGTCAGCGCCATCTCTTCGGGGTCGCAGCCGAACTCCGCGGCCATCCGCCGGCGGATGGTCTGGACGTTCGCGGCGACCTGGCCCTGGTAATGGACGGGCAGCATGTTGATCATGTCCATGTAGCGGAATACCGATTCGAGCACGACCCGAGGGGACGGACATGTAAATCCGTTATTGAGGTTGATCAGCGAGCGGTCCAGCTTGAAGGCCAACTGGATCTCCCGCCAGTAGAACTCCTCCTTGGCGACCTCCATAGGCGGCCGGTCCGCAACCGACTGTGAAGCGGCTTCGACACGCTCGAGTCCGCTGGCCTTCGCCGCATACGCGGCCGTTCCCAAGACGCCACACAAACGCAGAAACGCTCTCCGACTCCAAATCTCAGACCTCATGGCAGACCTCCTTGAATTTAGATTTATTGGAATTTAATTTTCGGCTGCTCCGGCCGAGTGAGCATCCTTGTCCCTGTTCTCTCATCCAATCGTCGTGGCTAAGAATAGATCATGGTATAGAACGATGTCAAGGACCAGACCGCTTTGAAAAAAAAATAAAAGTGATAGACAGTCAGGGGCTTGGCAGAACGCGAAAATGGCCGTGAAACAGGCAGTCCGGAGGCCGAATTCTGTTCCGCCACGCCGCCAGGCGAGATTGCGCCTGCCCCATTCGGGCTAGATCGGCCAGACGATATGGCGGGAATCCTTGCGGATTCCAGCGGCCGCTTTCTGAAGCGCGACGACGATCTCAATCTTTTTTTCGAAGGGCAGCTTGGCCAACCGGCGGCGCCGGTCGCGTTTTTTCCGGAAGACTTTCTCCGCGGCCTTATCGTTCACGGTTTTTCCGGTTCAGGACCCCGGGCGTTTCGCCAGGAGCTTCCCGGTGAGGCCGGAGATTTTCTCGAATGCGGCGGCGACATACGCATCGAGCTTTTTCAAGGCTTCTTTTTTGTCTGTGGCGTACAGGGCCGTGAAGTCCGATTCGAATTTCCGCCGGTTTTCGAGGAACGCCTTTTCGGCGGGGAACAACTCCCGTTTGAGCGTTTCATTCATCGGGCCGTAGTCCGCTTCGGCGATCATTTCAAGTTCATGGACCTTGGTGTGGAGGAGCCCGCCCTTGGCGGCTTTGAATTCCGCATCGTCGAAATGCTGTCTATAGAAAATCTCGTAGTCGTGCCTGCCCGTTCCCAGGCCGGCGCCCGGCGGCAGGTTCTCCACCCCGTAATAAAGGGGCAGGAAGACTGTCGTGTCGGGCTTCCCGAGGGCCAGCCAGACCGAGACGGAAATCGGCTCCGGAAGCTTCGGGTCAAGAGTCACGACGAAGGCATTGATCGTCGAAGCCGTACAGATCGTCCGGAATTTCGTCCGGTTCGGGGTACCCGTTTGGTAGCGGTCCGTAGCGTCGTATGCGGTCCCTTCGTAGTGGTCGCGGAGGATCGTCATCAGGGCTTCCGCGGTGACCTTTTTCCCGGGCTTTGAGGAAAACGGATAGGCGTCGCTCAGCTCCCATTCCCGCCCGCCGAGCAGGACGAGACCCCGCCAATGACGGAGGGTGTTGCCGTTGGAGACAAGGTCCCGGTTCGAAGATCTTTCGAAGGCCTTCTTGAAATCGAAGGGAGCGTCCTTCATTCCGTCGTACCAACCGTTTTTTATGGCATATTCCACGATGTCGCGGCTGCCCAGGAAATAGTCCGGGTCGTCCGGGCGGATCTGCCTGATCGTGTAGTGGTTGGGGATGATGGCCACCTCGTCGTCGGGGACCCGTTGGGCGAACCAATGCCGCCCCCTGAGGACCGCCAGCAGCCAAGCCTCGTTTTGGTCGGCAATCGAGTAGGTCCTCCCGGAGGACCTATAACCATATTTTTCGATGAGCTCGCCCGCGATTTTCACGGCGTCTCTCGCGGATTTCGCCTTCTCGGCCAGGAGTCTCCGGAGCATGTAGCCGATGCCGCCGTCGGTGAGGTCGTTCTCGGTGACCCGGGACGGGCAGCTGTTTGAGCTGATGACGACGCCGTGCTCGTTGATGAAGCTGTCGGCGAATTCCTGGGTCGTCGCTTCGATCCAGAGAAATCCGCTCGTCCGGCCGTCGGTCTCAAAAAAGGCCCCCTTCCCGATGTCGACCTTTTGCGGTGCCCCGTAATCGCGGGCTTGGATTTTACGGAGATTGATGATGATATCGCCCCGGTCGTCCTCGTTGTGGCCGACGATGACCGAGCCGTCCGCGCTGGCCTTCTTGCCGACGAGGACGGTGAAGCACTCGCCGTCCCGGCGCTCGGCGGCCGGGGACAGCAGGGCCAGAGCGAGCAAGAGCGAGACGAGGGCGAATATCTGTTTTTTCGCGTTTTTCATGGCCCCAATATACTACCTGTGACGGGACATTTTCAAGGCTACAACATGATTCATGTGCTCTGGCATGAAATTTGCGTGTATTTTCGCAGAGGAAATGACGATGCACTGGATGAAAAAAACAGCTCGAAGTCGTCGCGTCAAAGATGTAGAGAGGGACTTCCACCGCCCGGGCCGCACCTCGACCGCTGTAGCGATCCGGCGGGAATCCAAGATTTCAAATTTCTTTTCCTCCATCCCACTCTCCCCAGCGGCGGCGTATTCGGCCATCATGGACCTCGAGAATCTCAATCCCGCGAAAACTCATGGATTTACCGGTTGGACCGACTCCCAAGAATTTTTTCTGGCTCGTTCCGGTTGCAGACCAGCGGATGGCTATTTTCTGAGCCGCTTCATCAACGACCAAGTCCTCCACTTTTGTTTTCAGGTCAGGAAAAGCCGCCAAAAATTCATCCAGCCCGGCGGCGAATGCGTTTTTTGAGGTTTCCCGTCCTGCCGGAGAGCCGTCCTCGAAATCGTCGGCATGAAGACGGTCAAATAGCTCCCAATCGGTTGGAACACACCAGAGTGATATCCATCGGCGGGCAAGATTTTTGAGTTCTGAGGAATCGGAGTTTCCTTTTGTTCGGCGCATTGTTTTCCCTCCGGCTGAGCTCGGAATCGATACCTCCCATATAGAGCCTCTTCCTACTCTGTTTTGGACCGGTTGATCCGCACCGGCCCGAGAAGCCCCGAAGGCAACAACGGCGATTCGGCGCGGTAGAACTGCTGCGATGTGTATGTATACTTCTTCGCCGCGCTGAGCTGCTGGTCCCCGATCAGCCGGTTCACCCACAGGTTCGTCACCTTGACCTCAAGCTCGTTCGCGCCCTGTTTTATGGCCCCGGTCACCTCCACCCGGAAAGGTGTCTTCCAGACGATGCCCAGCGGCTCGCCGTTGACCGACACCTCCGCCAGGTTTTTCACATCGCCGAGATCGAGCCACAGCTGTGCATCGGACTTCCCCCAGTCGGCCGGCACTTGGATGGTCTTGGTGTAAGTTCCCGTGCCGGAGAAGTACTTCACGCCCGCGTCGGCGCTCTCACTCCACGAACTCAGCTTGTCGAGGGCGATCTTAGCGGGGGCCCCGCGCTCCGCCTGAAAACTGACCTCCCAGGAGCCCTCCACCGTGGCGAGAAGCGCTTCGCTCTGCCGGGGCAGATCGCGCGCCTGGTAGGAACTGCGGGCCAGATAGGTGGTCCAAGGCCTGGCCAACTCGGCCCAAGTCTCGTGCCTCGTGAACCATTGACCGAACGGCCCAAGCGAGAGGCCCGGCACTTTGTCCGACACCGGCTGATGAACCGAGGTGTAGAGCAGGAAGCGGTTCAGCCCCATCGCCAACTCTGTATCCGCGGTCGGTTTCAGCGTCTCGGGCGACCAACTCCATGCGCCGCTGCTGGCCGTTGCGTCTTGAATGTGATGCGGAAGAATTTGGCCGTGGCTGCGGGAAACGAGATGGTTCTTTGGGCCGTTCCGCCAAAGGGAATCGCTGCGATTGTGGGAAATAAAAGCATTGCGGCCCGGACGCGCCGCGGACTTTACTTCTTGACCCAGCTGCCGTCGGCTTTCTGGATCATCCAGCCGGCATGGGCTTTCTCGATCCACTGCTCGGCGAATATTTTTTGGATCCTGTCGATCTGGCTGGCGTCGACATTGAGGACCTTGGCGACTTCGGCGTAGAGATCCTTGCGGTCCTGGTTTTCGTCCTTGACGAGCTTCCTCAGCACGGACCTGTCCTGCAGGGATAATCCGTCCTCGTTCAGGACCTGCAGGTTCCCATCCCTCGTCTCGCCGATGCGGCCGGCGTCAAAGTAAGGAATGAGCTGGTCGAACCGTCCCTTGATAGACTCTTTGAGGGCCCTGATCTTGGGCGTTGTCACCTCGGTTTCCTGCTGGGCGTAAAGCCTCGGGACCAACGAAAAACCGGCCGACTTTATCACTTTGTCTTTTTTGACCTCGTCTTTGATCGCCTTGTCGGAACCCCGGACTTCGTTGACGATGTCTTCAGCGGTTTTCTTGACCTCGCTTTCAGGGAAATAAATATTGACCGTGATGCAAGACAAGAAGGCCAGGACTAATCCGGCCAGGAATACCGCTCTCATGGATTTGATTTTCATCGTTGACCCCTAATTCGGAATTCTTATCATTATTGACATTATAGCAAATGGAGGTGGTCCGGTCACTTTTTTTCTTGGCTCTGGCCGACGCGTTTCATCCGGCCGAGCATGTCTTTGAAGCTGATCCTGTTGACCGGATTCCCGTTGACCACGTCGATCCCGAAAAATGTGGACCGGCGGACCAGATACTGGATTCCCCCCTCGACGATGGTCCCCTGGAGCGTGAAGATATCGTTCTTGAGGGAACAGGCGATACCGATCCGGCTGTAACTGAAGCTGTGGACAAACTTGGTGAGGAAGTTGTTCGAGGGAGCGGCCGATTGCCCGCCGGAACTGATGACAGAGAGATTGTCCACGGCTTTCAGGCTGAACTTCCGGGAAACTCCCTTGCTGGGCACAGACATGATAGACAGGACGAAATTCTCGGGCTGGCCGTAGGACAGGGCAAAATCCCGGAGCGAAACGTCGACAATTCCCGTGACCTCACCGAAAGGCACGGAATCCGTCAATTTTCCCAGGTCCAGGCCGGCGATTTCCGCCTGGAAAACGATCCTTCGGCCGGCGGAAAAGACATCCGTGATGCGGATGTCGTCCATGGTCAGCCGACCCCCGAAAATATCGGCCTGCAATTGCCCCTTGAAGCGGAATTCGCCCGGCCTGATCTCCAGCTCGCTCTTCAAGCTCGAGGCATGTCCCATGAGCTTGAAGCTCTCGGAGTTGAAGGGCAGCTTGGAGAAGTCCAAATCCGTCAGGGTCAGGCTGGAAACGCCCCTGATCTCAAGGGACACCGGGTTGATGGCCAGGACGGACTGCCCCAGTTCGAGACGCGATCCCCACAGGCCGATTTCGATGGGGAAAAACAGGAAAAGATTCCTGGTGGAATAAAAGTCAATACGCAGCGGGTCCAAGACCGCGACCGGCGTTTTGATCTCTTGGATCAGGATGTGCCCGGGAGCGATGGAGTAATCCTTTTTTTCATCGCCCGGCCGGCCGCCATAAGAAACCGAAAAAGGAAAATCGGCATCGATGCCGGCCAGCCTGAGAGAGCCGTCCTTTTGTGTCGCCGCCGCCTCGCGGACCTTGACTTTCCCCTGAACTTTGAATGAGGTTCCAAGGCGGATATCGGCCTCCGCCTCGGCCGTGCCATGGACCTCCCAGGTCGAGGGCTGACCGGGTCTCATTTTTCCTAAGAACGCATTCAGCGTGGCCAGGTCGATCGATGGCGCGGCCAGATGAAAATCGAAACGGGGTTTGGGACCGAGGCCCATGGAACCCCTTGCCTGGACTTCTCCCAGCGGAGGGAAAGAAACAGCGGCAGCGGCATCGCGGACCTTCCCGAGCTGGGGCTCGAGCGTTCCCTTGAGTTCCAGCCGGACGGGCCCGCTCTGCCAGTTGAAATAAGCGTCCTTCCAGAGCGATTCGCCCTTGGCCAGATCGAGTTGAAGGGAAAACGGAATCGCTTTATCAGAAGATAGGACGTCCGCTTCAAACCTCAGCCGGGGCTCGAGCCCCTCTGAGACGATAGCCCCGGAGGAATCCTGAAAAGCGACCTTGGCTAGATTGCATGTCCCTTTGACTTGATATCGCCGGGGGTCAGATGGCCCGTTCCTGATCTCAAAAGAGAGGTCGAGCTTTCCCCCGGGCTGCCAGGCCGTTACGGTTTCGGGGACGAAGGCTGGAAAATATTTGAGGATGTTGCCGATATCGAGGTTCTGGCTGCGGAGGGCCAGGGTGACCTTAGGCTGTGGGTTCGAGCCCGCTTCTCCGGTGAGGCTGATGCTGCCAAGGCGCGGGACATCAACGGCCAGGGAATTGATCTCGGCCGCCTGGTTGAGGTAGTCGAGCTTGGCTTTGCCGCTGACGGAAATGTCTTTCAGCTTCAGCTTCTGGCTTCCGGCCGGCAGGACAAGCTCTTCGGCCTGTGCCTTGAGCGAAGAGATGTTCACCCGGCTTCCTTCGATTTCGACCGGGAGGCGGAAAGAGAACCCCCTGGCCTGGAAAGAGTCGGCGATCAACTGGCCCTGACTGCCTTCAACAAAACCGCTGACACGGAGACTGGTCGGCTCTCCCTCGAGATGGAGTTCCGCCTGGAGCACCTGATCGACAGAAAGGTTGCCCTGTTTCATGATGAAATGAGCCGGCGGCAGGCGGAGTGTGCCGTTGACTGAAATCTTCGCCGGGCCAGGAGACGTCTCCTGCCGCACGTCCCCCTCCCACTGCACCGAGCCGCCAACGGAAAAGGCGGGCAGGTCCGGCGGGAGAAAAGGAGCGAAAGTCTTTTTCGTCAGTTCGATATTTTTGATGTTCAGCCTAGAGGAGATCGTCACAACGGCATTCTTGCCCAATGCGGCCCGGCCTAATCCCGAAAGAACAACAAGGTCAGGAACGTCTAAAGTAAACGCGGGGACGGCGACGCTCCGCTCGTCGGCCTGAAAACCGGCCTTCAGGCTGAAACCCGGCCCCTCCCATTGCTTTTCGGGAAGAGAAACGGAAGAGGCTGTTAAGTCGAGGTTTCCTTCAAGCGAAAAAGGACCCGAACGGGTCCAGGCCGCCTGGCATCGGATGCCCGCGGCAAGAGTGGCCCTGGGTTTGTTGTTGCGGAAATCAAGCCTGGTCACGATCAATCCTATGGCAGTCTTATCGGTCCCCGCGGCCTTGAGGTCTACGCCGGCCGCAGAAAGGTCCATCCCTTCCGCCGGCAGGCTGAGGTGGAGGGACGAGTCCTTGACGGCCAAGTCGCCGACGTATTCAAGGTAGCCGGAGACCATGCGAGCAAGGTCGCGAATGTTGACCGGCCCCGAGGGCGGGGCGTTCGGGGCTTCGGCGAATTCGAGTTTCAAGCGGGAAATGGTCAGAGAGTCGAAGAACGGTTTTTGATTGTTGATCAAGCGCCGGAGGCTGCCCGAGGCCTCCGCCCGGCCGACCAGCACATCCGCCCGGCCCAGCTTGCTGAAGAAGACGACCTTGACCGAATCGGCCTCCGCGCGGAGGGGGAAAAGCCGGTAATTCAGCCGGCCGATCTCAACGGTTAGGCCGTCCTTTTTCGAGAGGGTCTTTTCGATATAGCTTTTGAGCGTCGACTTGTCAAAATAGACGTAAAGAGAAAAGGCGATAACGAGGAAGAGAACTGCGGCGAGAACCACGGCGCTGATCCGGAAGATTTTCTTCCAGCGTTTCTTCATGACACCTTCAGAAGCCGGGGGGATTTCTTTTTCGTCGGAGCATTGTCTCCCCTGCCACTAAGCCCGGAATCGAGCCCACCCATCACAAACGTACGATATCGTCAACTACCGTCATAGCTTAGCGAGGCGTTTTTTCGCATCGGCAAATTCAGGAATGCCGGGGTCGGCTTCTTTCCACAGTTGGAGGAATCTCACATACTCTTTTTTCGCCTCTTCCCTCAAACCCTTCTGCTCGTACAGTTGCGCCAATCGATAATGATATACGGGGTTAAGCATGCGCCGATCTTTGCTCGCTGGGTCGAACGTGACCAGCTTCCGGCATTCCTCGATCGCCTTGTCCAGATTCCCCATCTTCTGATAAGCCCGCGCCAAGACGTCTTGGTCCAATGGAAAGTTATACCAGGTGAATGTCCGAGCATATGAAAGGGAAATGATTGGAATTTGCAGGCGGAACTCCTTTTCTAAAAAGGATATGGCCTCGGTCGCTCTCCCTTCAGAAAGCCAAACTTCCGCCTGAAGAATTTTGTAGTTCTTCTCCAGTTGCACGGCCATTTCCCCCATATCCTCGGGCATTTCGGAAAAGAGCAGGCGGATGTGTTCGAGTCTCTGTCTTGCCGCTTCGATTCGCCCTCGCCTCCATTCCAAAAGCCCCAGCCAAAGATCATTTTCGATGGCCTTTATTCGGTCAGATTGGGGAATGGTTTCTTGGGCATCCTTCTGGTATTCTGAAAACTGCCTGATAGACGCATCAAACTCACCCCGTTCAAAATAAAAATAGGCCTGAAGCAGTTCGGCCAAAGCGCTTCCGTTTCCGTCTCCTATCGATTTCCAGGCCCCCCTGACTCGTTCCATTTCCACTCTGGCCTGCTCTCGTTTGCCCAGGACATAGTTAAAAATCGTTTTCCACCAGTAGCCGAGGCTCTGCCAGCTCTTAGACGGAGCCGCGAGAATGAATTGGTCCAGCCAGCTCATGGCCTCGGTGTAATCTCCCTTGACGGCGTAAATATAGGCGATGATATCTTCTGACCCAAAATTCGGTTTGATCCGCACCGCTTCTTTGTATTGGGCGATGGCCTCATCGAGCCGCCCGGTGAGGAAGTAGAGTTGTCCTAGGGAATCTAAAGGATTGGCGTCTTCCGGAGCGACAGAAACGGCCTTCTTCAGGTATTCTTCCGCTTTGCCGAGATCACCCGTCGCTATATACATAAAGCCAAGTTGATTCAGGATTGTCGCCCACTTGGGATCCATCTCCAGGGCTTTGTTTGCTTCTGCGATCGCTTCTGGATACATCTCTTTCTGCTGGTAAGCGGCAAAAAGTGAACTGTGGACTTCCTTTTCTTTGGGATATTTCGCGGCGATTTCCTGGAGAATGCGGAATTCTTTGTCGGTGTTTTTCTCCACCCTCCTGGCGTAGGCGGCCTCGATGTACAACCGTTCTTTTTCCGTCGCCTTTCCGGAAAAAGCCTTGGCTTTCTCCAGAGCCTCGGCTGACTGCTGAAAATTAGTTAAACTTCGATGGACTCTATAAAGGTACAGATAGGCAATGGCGAATTGGGGGTCGAGCTCAACGGCTTTTTCCAGATTCTTGAGAGCATCTTCGCGGTATAATTTATCAATATTTTCCTGCCCCATGATGAAATATTTATAGGCTTCCAGCGACGAAGTCTGAGGCTCGGAAATTTGAATCTTCGCCTCTTCAACCGCCTTTTTGGACAGACCGACACCGCGGGATATATCCCGGCTCAGCTGGCCGATCTGATTGTCCAGGATGCTCTGCGCTCCCTCCCCTTTGGCGGTGACGCTTTTCAGCAGTTTCCTGGTTTTGACGTCAAACACCTTAACGTCTGTCGCAAATGTCTCGCCTGCTTTGACATAGCTTCCCAGCACAAGAGCATCAACATTGTCCTTCTTGCACAGCTCAAAACCGAGCTCGCTGTCGATAATGTCGGCTTGTTCCTTGCCCATTTGCCTGAGGAGGTCACGCAGTCGTTCGAATGTCGTGACATGGAGATGCTTCGATTGCTCCAAGCTGGTGATCAAAAGGTTGGGGATGGCGGCCTTGAGATAATCGTAGGCCTGGTCCCCCGTTTGATTTTGAAAAGTGATGACTGCTATGGACCGCTCGACGGCTTTGCCCTTGAAAGCAACGCGCCAGAGCACGAGCCCGAGGACGACGATCACGACGGCCGCTAAGGCAGGGATGAACAGTTTTTTCAGCCCGAATGTCACCGTGATTTCTTTTGAGGTCAGGGATTTTCTCTTGGGTTTTTCTTTTTCGGCCGAGGGGAAGCCTTCCCCAACGGCCTCGATTTCCGCCCTCAGCTCATCGGCCGATTGGAACCTTTTCTCTTTGTCTTTTTCCAGACATCGGAGAATCAGCCGGCTGAGGGCGGCGGGGAGCTGCGGGTTCCATTCTTTTGGGTCCTTGGGCTTCTCGCCCTTGTGCTTCATGGCGACGCTGAGCGGTGTCTCTCCTTCAAAAGGAACGCGGCCGGTGACCATTTCGTAAAGGATGACCCCCAGCGAATAGATGTCCGACCGTCTGTCCACGTCTTTCGCTTCCGCCTGCTCGGGGGACATATAATCGGGCGTGCCGATGATGAGGCCGGTCCCGGTGATGGCCTTCGTTTTGAGCGAGCGGGCGATCCCGAAGTCCATGATCTTGGCATTTCCCTCGCGGTCGATCATGATGTTGCCGGGTTTGAGGTCGCGGTGGACGACGCTCAACCGGTGAGCTTCGGCCAATCCTTCAGCCACCTGGCCGGCGATGGAAAGCGCTTTGGCCGGAGGCAACTGGCCTATCCTTTTGATCAGGCTTTTCAGGTCCTCGCCCTCGACATATTCCATGGTGATGAAGTAGGCGCCGCCGGATTCGCCCAGGTCGTGCATGCGGCAGACGTTGCGGTGCGTGATCTTCCGGGCGATTTTAAGTTCCTGGCTGAACCTCGCGATGATCTTCCGGTCCGAGGAGATCTGTGGGTTGATAAGCTTGAGCGCGACTTCCTCATTGATTTTCTTGTCTTCCGCTCGATAGACGGCGCCCATGCCCCCCCGCCCCAGCTCTTCGATGATCTCGTACCGGCCGGCGAAGACCGTCCCGCGGCCAAGGTCCAGCTGGGGCACGCTCAGCGTCTCCGTCATGGAAATTGAGAATTCCGGAGAGGATGGAAGCCGAGTCCCGCACTTGCCGCAATAGAAAGTATCCTCAGGATTATCGAATTGGCATTTCGGGCAGCTGACGGTATCTTTTTTCACTTTTCTGCTTGTTGGCAAAAGGATATCAACTGCGCGAGAATTAGTCAACCGGCCGCCCGGAGTCGCCGTTAGCGACCATCCTGCCCTGTGGAGTTCGGACTTTCCTCCCCTACTCCTCTTCCGAGGAGCCAGGAGCAACGGCCTCGCCCACTCCGGCCATTATTTTAGTGCCTTTCAATTCCGGCAAGTCCTACTTTTCGATCGTGTCCCGATCGGTCATGATCAGCAGCCACTCGACCACGTTCCGCAGCTCCCGGACATTCCCCTTCCAGGAATAAAATCGTCCCGTGAGAAAAAGCCGGCTGCCGTTCGTTTTATTAAGATATATTAGGAACGGGCGCTGCGATGAAACATCGAAAGATCATTTCGTTAGACCAAAAGCTTCCGTTTCCTTTGCGACGCGCGCTAGCAACATGGGGACCGGTCGAGGTCTATGAGATCCCAGAAAAGGAAAAATCGGCTGTCCTTAAAAAGCTCTATCCATTTCGTCCCATCCCTGGTCTAGAGGACGTAATGGAAGATATCCATGCGGAAAAGACGTTCCGGATCAAGGATTTCATGGTGACGAGAGAAGGGACAATGAATGTCCTGGCCAGCCCTTATTATCTTGAAAGCGGCGGTACGGTCATCGACTGGTTCCCCATTGACAAGGGAAAAAAGCGTGAAGACGGGACTTGACATATAGCCATACTCATGGTATGGCTATATGCATGAAAACGACTTTGAACATCGACGATTCCGTAATGCTCCGCCTGAAACAAGAGGCTGCTCGTCGAGGATGCACCATGTCCGAGCTCATGGAGTCCGCCCTCCGCCTACTATTGACGCCCAAAGAAGCCCCTCACCGCATGCCTCCTTTGCCCGTTTTCAAGAGCGGCGGTTCCCTAGTCGAGGTCGCCGATCGGGACTCCCTTTATCAAGCCATGGAAGGCCGATAATGTTTGTTGTCGATACCAATATTTTCGTCTATGCGGCTGATGAGGACTCTCCGTTCCACTCACGCTGCCGAGAGAGGATCGAGGAATGGCGGAGGCAGGCCACGCCCTGGTATACGTCTTGGGGGATCCTGTACGAATTCCTCCGTGTGATCACCCACCCACGTGTGTTCCGTCATCCATGGACAGCCTCGCAGGCCTGGAGTTTTGTTGAGGCGCTCCTCGCTTCGCCCGCTTTCGGCCTTCTCGTGCCTTCGCAAAGGCACGCCGAGGTCGCGGCCATTATCATGAAAAAGTCGGCGTTCCTACGCGGCAATCTCTTCTATGACGCCCAAACGGCAATCCTCATGCAGGAGCACGGGATCAGGAGAATCTACACCCGGGACACCGATTTCCATCGTTTTCCCTTCCTCGAGCCCGTTGACCCGACCGCCTGAATCCGCCCGGTCAATCCGCCCCTAATTTTCCGGGTGATCTCGCCCAGTCATTGGAACGAAGACGTTCCAGGCCGCCCTCCATTAGGGAGAAAAAAAGGCTGGAGCGGGACGTAAGCCGAATTCCGTTCCCTTCCGCCGATGAGCGATGTCGACAATACCCGCCGCCGTGGATATCATCTTGCCGAAAAGGAGCGATACCGTCATGGCTATTCCCGGGTTGACGATCATCGGCGAGTCGATCAACGATTCCGTGCCTTCGACTGTAGGCGGCAATCGAAAGGGAGCCAAAAGCGGCAAGGCCGGCGTCCTGCGGAAAATGCTTAATCCAAAGCTCTCTCCATTTTTTTGTTCGCGGGATGCGGCCTAGGGTTCTCGTTGGGGCCTTCGGGTCTCACTTCTTGCTCCGATACGACCTCCCCTCGCAGATGATGAACCGTCCGTTCATGCTGAGCCGGTCGAGGATGGCCGAGGCCGTGACCGAGTCGAAGATCTTCCCCCACTGGGAGGGGATGAGGTTGGTCGTGACGATGGTCGTCCGGACCTCGGTCCTCTTGGAGATGATCTGGAAGATGGCGTCGGCCTGCTCTTTAATCGGGACGACATAGCCGAGCTCGTCCAGACACAGGAGCGGCACCTTGGCATAGTACTCGATGAGGTTGTAGGGGCTTTTGGCCTTGGCCAGTTTCGAAGTGAAGTCGAAGAGGGTGATGAAAATGGTTTGGTGGCCTTGGAGGACGGCCTGATGACAGAGGGCGGCGGCCAGATGGGTCTTGCCGACGCCGGCCGCGCCGACCAACACCAGATTGGCGGGCTTTTTGAGGAAGTCGGTCTGGATGAACTCCATGATCTTGTCCCGGGGGATCTTGGGGTTGAACGTCCAGTCGAAGTCGTCGAAGAGTTTCGGGCGGCCGATGCCGGACATTTTCATCAGGTACTCAGTCCGGCGCCGTTCCCGGCTCCGGTGTTCTTCCCGGAGGAACCGCTCGAGAAACGTCCGCTCGGCCTCGGAAAACGCCTCGACACTCTGGAGCAACCGAAAATTCGCCCAGAGCTCAGATAAGGTCATCGTAGTCATCGAGCCTCCGGGCTTCATAGACGATCTCGAGCAAACGCTCGTCCTGGGGCCGGACCGTCGGCGGCTCCTTGGCTCCGGACGACTCCAATAGACTGTGGACGTACTTGATCTTGTAGACCTTGAGCGAGTTGGCCTCGCGGACGGCCGAGAGGAGAGTCTCTTTGGAGATGCCCCGAAGAAGGCGGAACATTACGTAGGCGGCCTGGACTGGATCTTCACCCTCGGCCTGGGCGTTCTGGAGAAAGACCTTGATCTCCGGGCCCAGTCCGGCCATCAACTCGTAGATCCGCTGGAACTTCGCTCGGGGCGAGCGCAGGAGAAGCCCTTCCCGATGGCCGGGAAGTTCCGACTTCTCGTGTTTTTTGAACAGCCGCGGGTGGACGGCGACGCGACGGCCCCGGACGAGGATCTCGACCGTGTCCGGCAGGGCCAGGATCTCCGCGAACGTCCCGGCATAGGTCGTCGGCACCGAGTAGCGGTTGGTCTCAAACTCCACGAAGGCGGTCTTCGTAGCGGTGGCCGGGACGCGGCGATAAGGCCGGGCGTCGATCTGGGGAAGCGGCCGCAGCTTCTCTTCGGCCAGCATCTCGGTGGGCGGTCGCTTCGTCGTCCGGTGGATGCGGAGGTTGCGCTCTTTTTGCCAGGAGAAGACCTTGGAGTTGAGCTCCTCCAGGCTCTCGACGGGGGTGACGCGGAGGAACGCCTTCAGGTCCCGGATAACTCTTTCGACGCGGCCTTTGT
>CAZIDN010000053.1:0-25199 GCA_964537875.1 uncultured Eubacteriales bacterium | reverse complement strand
TCATCCACATTCTAGCGGATTATCGGCCGCGCTTTCATATAATCAACGCTCGCTTTGCTCGCTGCCATCCTTCCAAGGAGCATCTGGCGATGAATTCATGGGAGGATGCACCTTGGAGGGGTGGCAGGGTCGGCGGGTATTCCCGCCGCCCGTTGGAGGGGGAACCTGCAAAAGGGTCCTCCTCCAAGAGTGTCCGGGGCCCCCCTCCACTATGGGGCCCTAGGGGCGATGCCAACGCCTCTTCGAAATCATACAAACGGAGATGCATACTGGCGCGCCACGACGCTAGGGGCCTGTCACCGGATTTAGTATAATAGACCTATGTTTTGCCTGATTCTGGCCCGCCCCGAAAACCCTGAAAATATCGGGCTTGTCGCCCGGGCCATGAAGAACACCGGATTCGGCGAGCTGCGCCTGGCCGGGACGGGCAGGCCGGGTCCCTTGGCCTTCAAAACGGCCGTCCATGCCGAGGAGATCCTGGAAAAGGCCGTGCCGTACGTCGACCTTAAGGAAGCGGTGGCCGACCTTCAGGTCGTTTTTGCCGCCACCGCCAAGACGAGAAAAAATTTTCGGGTGCTGGCCGTCCAGGATGCGGTTCGGAAAATGTTCGAGTTTCCGGCCTCCGCCAGAATCGGACTTCTGTTCGGCAACGAGCGGACAGGGTTGACATCCGACGAGCTCAAACAGGCCAATTTTTTATTCACGATTCCCCAGGCGCGCCGGCAGCCATCCTATAATCTGTCGGCCGCCGTCCTCGTCACTCTTTATCTTATTTTTTCCTGGTCGTGGCCAAAGAAAGCGGCCCAACTCAAGAAGCCCATGGTGCGCCGGGACCAGGAATCCCTGATCCGGCTCATCCTCCAAAAATTGGAACTCAAAGGGTTTATCCACAGGACCAACAAGCAGCACGTCACGGAAATGGTATATGATCTATTCGGACGGCTGACCCTGACCGAGACAGACAGAAGTTTCCTGCTCGCCCTCTTTTCCAAAGGGCCTGACGAGTTTTAGGGGGACACGACCCCGTGTCCCGATTTCGGCCGTAACAGGGACATCGTTGGATGTCCCCAAGAAAGGAGCTTTTCATGGAAAGTCGAGTCATTCAGGTTTCATTCCCCGGTGGAGCGCGTGTCGATGCCGGCTATAAAGGCTTTGTGATTCAGACCGACCAGCCGAGCTACGAAGGAGGAACAGGCGCCGCACCCGCACCCTTCGACCTTTTCTTGGCCTCGCTGGCAACCTGCGCCGGTTATTTTGTCCTGGTGTTCTGCCAAGAACGGAAGATCCCGACGGATGGCCTGGCTTTATCGATGAGGACGGAAAAGAATCCTGAGACCAAAATGATTTCACGGATTTCGATCGAGATCATGCTCCCGCCCGGCTTTCCCCAAAAATACAAGACGGCCGTGGTCAAAGCGGCTGACCAGTGCACCGTCAAGCGGCACATCGTCCAGCCCCCGGTCTTCCAGGTCGAGGCGAAAATTCCCCAATAATTCTTATTTTTGGGATTCCGGAAGCCAAAGGTAGTAAAAGCCGCTCTTGAGCCTCGGCAGCCAGGACTCGAGGCCCGTCTCGAGCACCTTTGTCTCCTTCAAACCGGCCGCATAAATATTGGTCTTGGTCTTGGGGTAGTATGTGTAAGCGACGACTTTGGCCTCTCCCAGCTTGGCCATCGTCAAGGCTTTTTTGAGGGCGGTATCAAAATAGCCGACACCGTCGATGAGCTTGAGGCTGAGCGCCTGCCGGGCCGTGTAAACACGGCCGTCGGCGAGCGGCCGGAGCTCTTCAAGGGTCATCTTGTTTTTTCTCCCCGCGACGATCACGCTCAAAAAATCGCCGTAATATTCGTCGATGATCGTCTGGAAGGATTTTTTCTCGTCCTCGGTCATGGACCGGAACGGGCTTCCCGCATCCTTCATTCCGCCCGATTTGATGATGTTCATCTTGACCCCGATCTTGTCGAACAGCGACTCGACGCTCGGAAAAATCGAGATGACGCCGATGCTCCCGGTGATCGTGGATGGATGGGCGATGATCGTATCGCAGGCCGAGGCGATGTAGTATCCTCCGGAGGCGGCGACGCTCATCATCAGGCCGACAACGGGCCGCTTCGTTTTCTCCTTGAATTTGAGGATTTCATGGTAAAGGATATCGCTGGCCGTGACCTCTCCGCCCGGCGTCTCCAGGCGAAGGATGATGCCTTTGACCAGGGGGTCGGCCGCCGCCCGCTCCAGCCTGTAATAGACCTGGGACAGGATGTCCCCTTCCCGGGCCAGTGCGCTCGTGCCGGTGAAGGCGCTGATCGCGCCTTCAATATCGATGACAAGAATTTTTTCCCGGGCTGCGCTCCGGACAAGGACGACTTCCTGGATATCGGCTTTGCCCAGAAAATCAAGGTGAAATTGGGGAGAGCAGGCCGCGGCAAAGGCGATCGCCGCCAAAACCATGATGATTTTTCTCATAAGATGACCTCGCTTTTAAATTATATCAAACAAAGGGCTTGCCTAAAATCGAAAACTCGATTATTTTTTGATCGAGTTCGTGAGACAACATGAAAAAAATCGTCGTCGTCGGAATTGACCTGGCCGGGGTCTCCCGTCGTCCGACGGGAGCCTGCTCGCTGCGGGAGTACGAAGCTTCCACGGCGCTCCTCTTTGAGGACCGGGATATTCTCGATTATGTCCGGAGGTCGAAGCCCGACCTTGTCGCCATCGATGCGCCCTTGAATCTGCCTCCGGGCCGGCGGTCGATCGAAGATAGGAACGGCGCTCATTTCCGTCCTTGTGACCTTGAATTGCGGCGCCATAAGATCCCCTTTTTTCCCATCACCCTCGGTCCTATGCGGGCCTTGACGGTGCGGGGGATTGGTCTCCGCCGGCTCTTGGAGAAAGAGGGGTTTCAGGTTGTCGAGATCTACCCGGGCGGAGCCCAGGACGTATGGGGTATTCCCAGGGCCCGGCATGACCTTCGAAAGCTGAGGCAGGGGCTCCTCCGACTGGGAGTTAAAGGCCTGGCCAAGGACGTTTCGGAGCACGAACTGGATGCCGTGTCCGGGGCGTTGGTCGGAGTTCAATTCTTGAAGGGCAAAGCCCGGGTCTTCGGCGATTTCAGGACCGGCGCGATCATTATGCCCCGGGGAAAGGGATCCGGCCGCCGCCATTGATGATGGGGACTCAGCGGGCCCGGCTCATCCGGCCGGGACCGATGACCTTTAAAGCCCCGGGCAGGACTTTCATCTCGATTTCGTCCTGCGTCTCGAGGGCTTCCCCGTTGTACTGGACATGAAGGTTTTTCCCGCGGACGATGATTCTTTTGGCTTTGAAATGCTTGAGGATCTTCTGGTAGTGACCCAGATAGATCAAGGGAAAATAGAGCAAATACGAATAAGCCCGGATATCAAAAAGCGTAATGTCCAAGTAACCATCGTCGATCTTCGCTTTCGGGGCCACCGTCCAGCTGTAGCCGAAATGGTTCGTCTTGTTCACGACGCAGTCAAAGAGCTTCATGTTGAGCGTTTTCTTGTCAAACCGGACGGCCTTGTCGTCGATCCCGTCGAAGAGCTCGATCTCCATCTCGTCTCTCGGATGGGTGAACATGATCCGGGCCGCCAGAAGATGGCCGAGCAAGCCAGGGATCTTGTGTTGGGATTTTTTTTGGGCCACTTTTCCGGTCGCTCCGACGCTGACAAAGCTGGCCACACGGCCGCCGACATCGATGAGGTCGATCGGCTGGGGCTCTCCCCTGACCAGGACTTTGATGGCTTTTCGCACCTGCTTGGGAATCTGGAGTGATTTTCTGAGGGCGTTTCCGCTCCCGAACGGCACGATGCCCAGGATGACTTCTTTTTCACGGCCGGCCTCGAAGATACCCTGCATGATATCGGCGAGCGTCCCGTCCCCGCCGAAACCGACGAGAATATCGTTCTCCAGGCTGAGCTTTCTGGCCAGCTCGATCATGCCCGCTTTGTCTTTGGCATGGTCAAAGATGCGGCCGGGGAACTTTTTGTGGAGATATTGCCGGAGCTTTCTGCTTCTCATCCATTTATTCTGGGCCGATGAAGGGTTGATGATCAGGGCCGTTCTTTTCATGATAAGACGGGATCTCTTGAGCTTATGGGGCATCGGTGAGGCCTGACTAAAAAAATATTAATAGCACGTTCATGGCAGGTCTGTCAAAATCGGTCGGGGAACCTCGAGTTTTTAATCAAAACAATCCACCCTTTCTTTAGACGAACTCAAACGGAGTTTCTTCCGCCCCAGGTCTCGGAAAATGTTTTTCAGGGACGCTTGGCCGCCGGTTCCACCTGGATCTTGACTTTGTCGGGCCAAGGCGGGTCAAATCTGCCGTTGCCGTCGACGTCGATGAATACGGGATTGGTCAAAGCGTAGGGCAGCGAGGCATTGACCGGAAGCCCGTCGGCGGTCAGCCGCTCGACGACCGGGTAGAGGGTTTTTTTGCCCAGGACCTCAACCACCAGCGTGGCATCTTTTTCCAGGTTGAAGCTGAACTGCTGCCCGAATTTCACGGCGCTTTTTTCGGCCGGCTTGATCGGGAAAATGATCCTCCGCTCTCCGTTGACGATCAGCCGGACCTCATCCACGGACACCCAAGGAGCGCCGGTCACCTTCAGGGAGATATCCACCCGGCCGCCCTTGGCCGTCAGTGTGTCGCCGGGGGTAGAGGCGGCGTTGACCTTGAAGTCGACGATCGGCCCGTTGCTGACAAAAGATTTGCCTTTTTTTAGGGCCTGAAAAAAAGCGGCCGCATCGAGAGCGTCTCCTTTGCCTCCCGAATAAGAGATGTAAGTCCTGGAATAGCCGGGCTCTGCTCCAGCGATGCCATGGGCATCGGAGGACCCGACGATGGGAAAATAATAGCCGCGGTTGAGAAGATGGAGCCAATCTTCGATGGCATCCTGGTTGCCGCGGAAAAACGTCGGGCCGTTCATGGCCTCAAAGAGACTGAATGTCAGGTCGATCTTTTTCTTGGTAAAAGCGGCGGAATCCTTGTCCAGCTGATAATTGTTGAAATAACCCAAGTCTCCCGCCCTCGGGTGATTGACTTGAAGGACGGCCAGGGGATTGGCCGTCCGGCTGGCGTTGAAGAGAACGGTGACATCGTCGGCATCGATATCGATAGCGCCGTGATCGTCTTCGTTATCCTTGACCTGCATGGGATACGTGTTGTAATGGATGTGAGAGGGCTTGGTCACTTCGCTGCCAAAAATGACGGCCAGATATTTATTCAGCCCGAGTTTCTTCAGGGGACCGGCATAGTCGGTGATGGTGTTGTGGTCGGTGGCGACGGCCACGTCCACGCCTTCGGCCACGACGGATTTCAGCCGCTCGGGGACGAGCACCTGCCCGTCCGAGTTCTGGGTGTGCATGTGCGGATCGAGGGAAATGAGGTTCGGCGTTTCGACGACCTTATCGATCGTGAACAGGATGTCCTGGCGGTCGTCCTTGAGAATTTCGATGATTTTCTGGTCCCGCGTGTATTCCGGCCCGCGCGCGGCGTAGACCAGGTAGTTCCCGACCGGAAGCCTGACCTCTAAGCCCTCTTCCGGGGGATAGCACGAATTCTTGAACGTTTCGAAGCTCTTGCCCGTGTCCTGCGGATTCTCGGGCCTGAAATAGGGAGATTTGGTCGGGTCGAGGCCGATAAAGGTGACCTTCCCGGGAACGAACTCGCCCTTGCTGTTTTTGATTTTCAGGCGGACCGATCCATGATTCGGGTTTTCGAGAATGGCAAGGTTTTCGGCGTTCGGCTTGACGGCGAAAACCGTCTCCCGCAGGGCCGGGAAAAAATTAGCCCGGATGGAATAGAGACCTTCCGGCAGAGGCACCATGATGGAAAACGGCTCCTCCAAGAATGTCCGGAAGAAAATCGTCGAAGTGAGGGTTTCCCGGACGACGACCTCCATGAATCGTCCCTCGACATTTTTGAAATGAAGCGTGGCCGGAGAGGTCTTGACATTGAGCCCTTGATAGATCGTCTCCAGGAGCGCGTTTGGCTGGGCTTCCGCATACAGGCTGTATTGGACTTTGTATGTCTCTCCGGGGGCCAATTTTCCCGGAAGCCGCTTGTCTCCCTCTTCCAGCGGGTTGGGGTTCAGCCAGCCGAGATAATGTCCTTTTTTCGGATAAACCCGAAAATTCAGCTTGGGGAAGGAGTTCCTGTTAAAAGGGCTGAAGGAATAGCTGTGGTTGGCCCCGAAATAGAGCGAATAGCTCAGGTCCTTGATCTCCGCGGTCCCGATATTCTTGATCGTGGAGGAGAGCAGGACCTTTCCCGCCCCGGGCATGATCTGATAGGTTGTGATGATCTCGGCCCTGGCCTTGTCTTTATTTTCATAGATCCCCGTGCATTCAAAAGACAGGCTCCCGTCGGAAGGGTTTTTCGGGCCGGGGATGACGGCCGTATAGGTCGCGTATTCCGTCTTATCCTTGATCCGGACCTGGCCGGCCCCGATGTTCATGGCGCTCTGCAAATTTTTCCCTGCCGGGACAATGCTGAGGATGCTGCCCATGGCATTTGGCGCCGGATAATTGCCGCCGGTGGATTTAAGAGGCCGGGGGATGCCCCCGATCAGAATGAGGGTTCGACCGTCCGTGACGACAAAATCGCCTTTCTGCCAGATGCTGCAGAACCGTTCGGGTAGATCCTGCTCGCTTTTGATGACCTTGATCTCAATGTCGGCGTGGAGGGCCAAGGGCAGGACCAGGCCGAGCATGAGTAGAGACAAGCCCTTTTTTGAAAATTTCTTCATGGTGAGACTCCTGAAAAAGAAGAAGATGGACACGCTTTCAGAATCCTTCAACATATACCAAAAATCTTCCATTTGCAATGGCCGGATTCTTCGGCTAAAATCGGTACTTAACGCCGACAGACATTTTTCACATCCATGAACGACCTGGAAAAAATCCTTTTTTTGAAAGGAAAAAAGTTTCTGTTCCGGGTTGAGACATCCTCCAGATCCTCCGATTATGCCAAATACGAGGAACTCCGGAACGAGATTTGGGGATTCCCGGAAGACAACCTGCCCGGCACCCGGAACATGATGTGCGAAAACTATCTCCATGAGGGCAGCAGCTTGTTCATCGCCGTCTATGCGGAAGCGATGGACGGGAGCTTCCAGGCGGATCCAGAGCATCTTGCCGGTTTCTCCTACGGATTTGTCGGCGTCAAAGACAAATCCGTGGCCTTTAAATCTCTCGGTAATCTCTGGTTTTACTCCCAATATACGGGTGTTCAGCCCGGTTTTCAGGGCCACGGCCTGGGCATCATGATCAAGGAATATCAGCGCGAGATTCTTCGCGACGTCTTCGGCGTGTACACGGTCACATGCACCTACGACCCCCTGACCGGCGTGAATGCGTACAGGAATGTCCACCACTTTGGCATGGAGGTTCTGGAATACAGAGCGGCGGTCTATGGTGAATATGGCGGCCTTCTCAACCGGATGGATGTCCCCACCGACAGGTTCTTTATGTCCTGGGATCTCAGAAAGCGGGCGGAGCGGCCGGCCTATCGGCTCGGAGCGCTGCTCGACGCCGGCCATCAGGCGATCCAGGCGGAATATTCGAGACTCCCCGGGAAAACAGGGACGGTCGAGCTCGAAGTCGTCAAAAACGTCAACCTCGAAATGTCGTCTGAGGTCTTGCTTGTCCGGATTCCTTTGGATTACTATCTCATGCTGAGGGAGACGGAGGTGGCCGATCCGGCCATCCGCCGCATTCCTATAGAATGGCGGATGAGCACGCGGATGGCCTATCAAGGCCTTTTTGCCAAGGGCTACAAAGTGATCGATTTTCAAAAAGTCGACGGCCCCCGGCCGAGAAATTTTTATGTTTTAAAGCGATCTTCTGAATAGGAGAAAGGAGTTTCAAGATGAAAGCGATCAGCGAGCAGGTCAAGGAGTTTATCAGGGAAGCCATCAAGCTCGAGATCCGCGGCAAGGAATTCTTCAACCAAGCCGCGGACATGACTCCCAATTCTCTGGGGAAAAAGATGTTCAAACGGCTGGCCGATGAAGAGGTCAAGCATCTCGAAGCCTTCAGCAAGCTCTTTAGCGCAGTGATCAAGTCTCAGGAGTGGAAACAATACGTCAAAGATGAGTCGCTCAAGGGAAGGTCGGACGTGATCGAAGAGCTGGTGTCGCGTCTCCAGCAGGCTAAAGACAAAAGCGATATCGAAGCGATCCGGATCGGGATGGAGCTGGAGCTCAAAGCGATCGACTTTTTCAAATCCGCGGCCGAAAAGGGCGATGACCCTGTGGCCAAAGAGATCTTCATCAAGATATCGGAAGAGGAACACTTTCACTACGACCTTCTCCAGGCGCAGTATGATTCCCTGACGGGCTCCGGATTCTGGCTCGACAGCTCCGAGTTCCAGATGGACGGAAAATATTGATCATGGTTTTTATTGCGAGCGCAACACGGCGCGGGGCCTGTCGGACACTCTTGGAGGGAAACCCTTTGTCCGGGTTTCCCTCCAACGATCGCTTCGCTCTCTGCCTCCTTTCCTCGGAGCATTTGGCGATGGATTCATCAGCGGATGCTCCTTGGCGCGGGGATCCCATCAATGGTTCCCTTCTATGTGTATCCGATGGGGCGCCCAGGAGCCGCGCCACCCGCGCTGCGCTTGACTCGCAAAAACGCTCAATTATGCAATATGGATTCTAAAAAGATCATAGCGACCAACCAGCTCTGCAAAGCCTATTCCACCGGCAGGGTCCAGGTCGAGGCCCTCAAGGACATCAACCTCGATATCGATCAAGGCACGTTTGTCGCCGTGGCGGGTGCGTCAGGATCTGGAAAATCAACGCTGCTGAACCTGCTGGGCGGACTGGACCGGCCGACCTCCGGGGTCATCGAAGTCGAAGGAAAGAAAATCTCGGAGATGACCAGGGAGGAGCTGGCCCTCTACCGCCGCTTCGGCGTCGGCATGATTTTCCAGTCGTTCAACCTCATTTCCTCGCGCACGGCTGTCGAAAATGTCGAGCTTCCCTTGGTTTTTGCCAATGTCTCAAAAAGGGACAGGAGGCAGAGGGCTGAGAAAATGCTGGACCGGGTAGGTCTCCTGCCCCGCCGCCGCCATCGGCCCTCCGAGCTCTCCGGCGGAGAACAACAGCGTGTGGCGATCGCCCGCGCCCTCATCAATGAGCCTAAAATTCTTCTGGCGGATGAGCCTACCGGAAACTTGGACAGCCGCACGTCCCGGGAAATCCTGCAGCTCCTGGCCGCCCTCAACCGAGCCCAGGGGCTGACCGTTGTCCTGGTGTCCCATGAAGTCGCCCTTGCCCGTGAGTTTGCCGGGGAAACCATCGAGCTGCGGGACGGCCGTGTGGAGTCCCGGGAAAGGGTCCGATGAAAATCTCTGATTATATCGGGCTTTCCTTTTCCAACCTGTGGAAACGGAAGCTCAGGACTTTTTTGACGGCTTTCGGCGTGACGGTCGGGATCGGAGCGCTGGTGGCCATGGTCGGGTTCGGCAAGGGGATGCAGAAGAACATGACCGAAAGCTTCGAGTCGCTCGATCTCTTCAATTCATTGACGGTCTTTCCGGCCGGCCCGGCGACCCAGAGGTTCGGGTTCGACCCAGATAACCAAGCCCCCGTCGAGAATAATCCCCAAGGCGTCGGTCCCATTCTGGATGACGAGGCCATCAAGAAGCTTGAAAAGCTTGAGGGCGTCCAGAGCGTCTTTCCCGAGATCCGGTTTCCCGCCCTTATCAAATTCAAGGATGCCGAGGAATTGAGGCTGGTCCAGGTCATCCCGGCAAAAATCACCTCTTCAAAAATGATCAAATTGAGCCACGGCAAGCCCTTTGCCAGGGACGATGAAAATTCCGTCATCCTCGGCACGTCCCTGCTCCGTCCTCTCAAAATCCAGGACCCTGCCTCCGTGCTGGGACAAAAAATCGAAGTGGCATCCATCGCCTTTGATTTCAGCCGTTTCAACCCGATGAATATCGCCTCCTTTTTGCAGGAGCGGCAGCTTCCCTTTAAGAAGACGGCCTACGAATTTACGGTCATCGGAGTGACCAGCGCGATGAGCTTCGGGGGGCCGTCGCCGCTCCAGAGCGATGTGCTCATCCCCCCCGGTTCGGCCGAGCGGATCGAGAAGCTGCCGTTCGCCAACATCTGGGACCTTTTCCGGGCTAGGGAGGGAAGGCTGGGCTATTCGGCCGTGAACATCCGTTTGTCTTCTCCCCGCAGCGTGGATCCGGTCAAGCGGGAGATCCAGGACATGGGCTTTTCCACGTTCGCCCTGGTCGACCAATTCAACCAGATCAGGACGAGCTTCGTCTATATGGATGTGATGCTGGCGGCCGTGGCCATGATCGCCATCTTTGTCGCTTCTCTGGGAATCATCAACACCATGGTCATGTCGATCCTGGAGCGTTATTCGGAGATCGGGATCATGAAAGCCGTGGGTGCAAGCGACAGGGACATTCAAAAAATCTTTTTCTTCGAGTCGAGCTCGATCGGATTCCTGGGCGGAGTGTGCGGCCTAGCCCTGGGCTGGGCGGTCAGCCGGTTTATCAATCGCGTCATCAATTTTTTCCTGGCCAAGCAGGGATTGCCTTTTTTTGAATATTTCAGCTTTCCCCTGTGGCTCTGCCTGGGGGCGGTCGCCTTCGCGGTCTTGGTCAGCTTGGTGTCCGGGATCTATCCGGCCTATCGGGCCGCCCGGGTTGATCCTGTCATCGCCCTCCGCCATGATTAAAATCGAGATAAGGAGACTCTCCATGAAAAGAAGAATTTCGCTGCTAGGTGTTTTTGGATTGCTCGTGTCTATGGCCATCATGACGACATCCTGCTCAGCCTCGAAGGTCCAGCTCGATGAAAAAAGCCTGGAGGCCAAGGCCAAAACAATCCACAGCCGGATCTTGTCCGTCGATACCCATTGCGACACACCCTCCTTGATGACCAGGAGCAATTGGGACATCGGGGAGCGGCATGAGCCCGGAAAACAGGGAAGCGGCAAGATCGACCTGCCGCGGATGGTCGAAGGAAGACTGGATGCCCTGTTTTTTGGCGTTTTTGTCGGGCAAGGAGCTCTGACGCCCGAGGGATATCAGAAGGCCAAAGAGCGGGCCCTCCAGGAACTGGATGCTATAGATAAGATGTGCCAGAAATATCCGAACCTTATCGGCCCGGCCACAACGCCCGCCGATGCCTATCGCCTGAAAAAAGCGGGCAAGCGGATAGCCTTTATCGGCATGGAAAACGGATACCCCATCGGCAAAGACCTCTCCCTGCTCGGGGCATTCTATGAGAGGGGAGTCCGCTATGTGACGCTTTGCCACTCGGCAGACAACGATATCTGCGATTCCTCGACAGACAGGCGAAATCCCGAAGACCGAGGGCTGAGCGACTTCGGCCGGGAGGTCGTCGCCGAGTGCAACCGCCTGGGCATCATGGTGGACGTCTCTCACATGTCGGATAAATCGTTCGCCGATGTGATCCGGGCGACAAAAGCGCCGATCTTCGCCTCCCATTCCTGCTGCCGGGCCCTATGCGACAGCCCGCGCAATCTTACGGACGACATGCTTCGGGCCCTGGCCAAGAACGGCGGCGTCCTTCAGATGTGTATTCTTTCAAGCTATCTCAAGGCCCCCAAGCCGAACCCGGAACGCGAGAAAGCCCTGAAAGAGCTCGAGGCAAAATACGGTCCACGGCGCAATCTTCAGAATGTGCAGGACGAGGCTCTGCGGAAAAAAGCGATGCAGGAGTACCAGGAACTCATCCAGAAGTTTCCTCAAGATCCCCAAGATCGGGCGACGGTGAAGGACGTCGTCGATCATATCGACCATGTCGTGAAGGTCGTGGGCATCGACGATGTCGGCATCGGGACGGATTTTGACGGCGGCGGCGGCGTCAACGGCTGCGATGACGTCAGCGAGATGTTTCATCTGACCATGGAGTTGCTGCGCCGCGGCTATTCAGAGAAAGAGATCCGAAAAATCTGGGGCGGCAATATCATGAGGGCTTTGCAGGAAGTCATTGATGTCTCGAATAAGGCCGAAGTTGTAAAATTAATTTACAAATAATAAGCACCTTAATCCAAAAATTTATCTAAATTTCTGATAATCAATATATTACATCCATCTCTTTAGTTGGCATAAAGGTTGCTCATAAATTCAGCTCGTAGCGCTCACGGAATCCGACTAAACCGATTCCCAAGAGAGTTGAAATTGATTTATAATTGAGGAAACCGAGCATGCCATTCAAAAAGAAGATTCTCCAATTCCTGTTCATCATCGTGAACCTGATCCTTTTTGCGGCCCAGCCCAATTTCGGCCTGAAGAATCCCCAAGAGATGCCCAGGAGCGGAGGCACGCTCCGCATCAAGGCTTTTGAGAATACTTTTACGCCGGACCTGGATCCTGCCTCAGGGGCCTGGGTTTTCATCACGGAACAGATTTTCGACGGCCTGGTCAAGCTGGACTACAACCTGGATATCGTGCCCTGGCTGGCTGAATACTGGAAGTCTTCGGAAGACGGGGAAAAATATACTTTTTATTTGAGACGGGGCGTCAGGTTTCATCACGGCCGGGAATTGACCTCTCAAGATGTTAAGTTTTCTTTGGAAAGGCTGATCCGGAAGGAGACGAATTCTCCCTACTCCGATTTGTTGACGTCCAAGGTCGTCGGCGCCGATGAGTTCCGCGAAGGGAAGGCCGACGAGGTTTCCGGTTTCAAGGTTCCCGGGAATTTCATCTTCGAGATTCAATGGAAAAATCCTTATCTGTCCGCCCTCTACCCCCTCTATCTGTTAAGCATGGGCTTTTGCAAGGTCCTCCCCGAGGATCTGGTCAAGGCGCAAGGCCGCAATTTTTTCTGGAAGCCCATCGGCAGCGGTGCTTTCAGGTTCGAATCCTGGCTGAGGAGTCCGAGGCTTGAGATCGTGGGCGTGCGCATGGAGCGCAATAGCGACTATTTCAGCAAAAAGGCGTATCTGGATTTTCTCGAGTTCAGCCCGCTTTTCACGGTGGACCATTTCATGGCCAACGAGCTTGATATCATCCCCTTCAGCTCCATCAGGCTGGCCGCGTCGGGATGCCAGGTGCTCGAAGGCAGTCCCTTCAATATCTCCTATCTCATGATGAATTGCCGGATCCCTCCCTTGGACAGGCTTCCGGTGCGGAAAGCGTTGGCTTTCGGAATCGACAAAGAAAAGCTGGCCAAAGTCATTTCGGAAAACGAGATCGTCCGGCGGGTAACGAACAATTATATTCCTCCCCGCCTGCCCGGATTTTTTCCTCTCGATGAGGCCCAGAGCTATGACCTCGATAAAGCCCGTCGGATCCTTGAAGAACAGGGCTTTTCTCCTGAACGAAAATTTCCCGAGCTGACCCTCTTTCTGCCCTCCCCGAGGAACGACCCCCATCTGAAATTCGCCCGCGAGCTGGAAAATCAGCTGGAACCATTGGGAATTTCCCTGGACGTGAGATATTATAGGTCGCTGGAGGAAATCAAAGATTTCCAGCGGCCTTTTTTGGTCCAGCTGACCTGGGCTATGGACTTTCCGGACGCCGAGAATGTCATCCGCGGCGTGTTTTCCTCCTCGTCGACGGTCAACAGGATTTGCCTGGGGTATGATAATCCCGGCCTGGACGCGCTGCTGGCGGCCTCGGACGTGGAGCGCAGCCGGGTCCGGAGGATCGATCTTTTTCGCAAAATCGAGAAGATGTTGGGAGAGGATCTTCCCTCGATCCCCCTCTATTCCGATGAGGAGCGAATGGCCGTCCAACCCTATGTCCGTGGGGTCAAGATCCCCGCGCTCGGCTTTCAATACATGGATGCGAAAGACATTTGGCTGGTAAAAAAAGAGCCATGGCCGTGACATTTCGGATCTCTCTCCACACAAGATTCATGGCCTGGATCACCCTTCTTCTGGTTTTTTTGGTCGTGTCCATCCTGTTGATCATCGAAAAAAGAGAGGTCAACACGATTTTTGAGGAATCCAAGAACAAAGGCCTCCTGATCGCCAAGAACATGGCCGACCGGAATTTGCAATCCCTTCTCTACCTGGGGATCGAAGACATCCAGGAGAATATCGAAGGCCGGGTTGACGATAAGCTCCTGTACGTCGTCTTTTATGACCGCTTTGCCACGCCCGTGGTCTATACCAAGCTGATCGCCGACCGGAAGGACATTTTTTGCTGCAGCAATCTTCAGGGCAATATCCTCAAAGGCAGCTCGTTTTCCCAAGCCCGGGACATCTACTTCGCCAAGAAGTTGCAGCGGATCCTGGAAGTCGAGATCCCGATTTTTCCTGAAGGCCCGGACGTCAAATGGGGGTCGGTCAAGATCGGCCTGTCTTTAGAGGATATGCGGACCGAGGTCCGCAAAACGCGCCTGATCCTGATCCTCATCGGCCTGACCGGATTCCTGTTGGGCATGGCCGGGGCGACGCTGCTCGCCCGGAGAATCTCGCGGCCGATCAAGAAATTGGCCGAGGGGACGGTCCGGATTGCCAAGGGCGACTTTACCCACAAGATCGCCATCCTTTCCCAGGACGAGATCGGCGAGCTCGCCCGGAGCTTCAACGCCATGAGCGATCAACTCCAGCTCATGAGAGAAAGGATGGAGGAGGCCCATAAGAAGCTGATCCACGCCGAGAAACTGGCCTCGATCGGACGGCTCTCGGCGACCATCGCCCACGAGATCCGGAATCCGCTGACATCGGTCAAACTCAACATTCAAAAGGTCTTGGAGGACAAGGAGCTAGATGCGACGGAGCGGGAACATCTTGCCCTGTCCCAGGAGGGGATCGTCCAGATCGAAAAATTCGTCAAAGATCTCCTGAATTTCACCCGCGTCTCGGAACTTCAGCGGGCTCGTTTTGCCATCGAGCAGGTTCTCGACGAGTCTTTGAAGATGATGAAGGCCGGCTTCCAGGAGAAGAAGATCCTCATCGAAAAAAAGCTGGATGACGGACTGCCCGAGGTGGTCGTGGATGGCGACCGGCTGAGGCAGGTCTTCTGCAACGTCTTACGCAATGCCTATGAGGCCGTCGGGGAGGGCGGGCGAATCAGCTTGTCTCTGTCCCTGGTCGACGACGATACGGCCAAAAAAATCCGGGTGAGGATATCGGACAACGGCTGCGGAATTCCCGAAAAGGACTGGGAAAATATTTTTGAGCCGTTTTTCACGACGAAGCCCTCGGGCATTGGCCTGGGCCTGGCCAATGCCCGAAAAATCCTCGAGCAGCACAGAGGCTCGATCAAAGTCGTAAAAAAACGGGGTAAAGGCACGTCTTTTGAAGTCCTGATACCGTGCGAGGGAGAATCATGAAATCTATATTGATCATTGACGACGACCCTTTGATCCGAAAAACCCTGTCCTCTCATCTGACCAAGCATGGATTCGAGGTCCAATCCGCCGAGGACGGAGAGACGGGCTTGGAAAAATATACGGAAATGTGCCCCGATCTCGTCCTCTTGGATATCCGGCTCCCGGATATCGACGGACTGGAGGTGTTGCGCCGGACCCGGGAGAAGCAGAACCGGGCGGCCATTATCATCATGACCGCCTACGACGATATGAAAACGACGGTCGAAGCGGTCAAACTGGGTGCCTTTGAGTACCTGGTCAAGCCGCTCGATTACGTGGCCCTGGACCTCACCGTGGAAAAAGCTTTCCAGGTCAAGGCCCTGGAAGAAAAGGTCAGCTACCTGGTGGCTGAGAAACAGAAAGCCTACACGATCGATAATATCATCGGGCGCTCGGCCCCGATGCGGGACGTGTTCAAACTGATCGGCTCCGTGGCCAACACGCGGGCCAACGTCCTGATTCAGGGGGAGAGCGGGACGGGAAAAGAGCTGGTGGCTAAAGCGATCCATTACAACAGCCCTTACAAGGACGAGCCGTTCATCGTGATCAACTGCTCGGCCATCACGGACACCCTGCTTGAAAGCGAGCTCTTCGGCCACGCCAAGGGAGCCTTCACCGATGCTGTCTGTGAGACCAAAGGCAAGTTTGAGATCGCCGGGAAAGGCACCCTTTTTCTGGATGAGATCGGCGATGTATCGCCCAACCTCCAGTCCAAGCTCCTCCGGGTCATCGAGTCGCGGGATTTCATGAAGGTTGGCGGGGAAAAGGTCTTGAAGACCGAGGCCCGCATCATCGCCGCCACGAACCAGAATCTCAAGGCGCTGATCGAGGCCGGCAAGTTCCGTGAGGACCTTTATTACAGGCTGAAAGTCGTGGAGATCCATTTGCCGTCCCTCCGGGAGAGAAAAGACGATGTGCCTGAGCTTGTCGCCTACCTCCTCGAAAAGATCAACCGGGAACTGCGCAAAAATGTCCGGAAGGTCCCGCCCGATGTCATGAAATCGCTGACCGAGCTTGCTTGGAAAGGGAACGTCCGAGAACTCGAGAATGCCCTAACCCGGGCCGTCATCCTGGCCAAGGGGGATGTCGTGCTGAAGGAGAATCTGCCCGTCGAGTCCGATGAGAAAAAGCCCTTCGTCCGGCAGCTTGTCTCACTGGAGGAGGTCGAAAAGGACTACATCCAATATGTCCTGACGGCGACGAAAGGGAGCAAAACAAAAGCCAGTCAGATCCTGAAAATCAGCCGGCCGACCTTAGACAAAAAGATCAGGGAATACGAACTCACCGTCTAATCATTCGGGGACACACACCGAATTTTGCCCACCAAATTTCCTCGTTCGGTGGATGTCACCGAATTTCTGCGAATTCGGGGCAAGCGACCGGGACCCCTCGTAAAATCTTAATAATTTTTGTGTAAACATCTTTAAGCTTTCGCCCAAAATAATCCCCTTTTTTTGACGGTTTTCCCCTGGAATCCGCCTTTTACGGACTTGGCACAAAATATGCTTATGTTTCAAGCGGTAGGATGAAAGGACAAACGCCAATGCTAGGAAAAAAGATCGTCGTCGTTGATGATGATGAGTCCATTCGAAAGACGTTTTTCTTGATTCTCAACAAGAAATACCGGGTCTATCTGGCCAAAGATTCCCAGGAGGCCCTTGATCGTTTCAAGAACGCCAAGATCGACCTCATTATCGCCGACCTGAAGCTGCCCACCATGAGCGGCATCGAACTCATCGCCGAGTTGAGGAAATTCGGGTACAGGGGAGAAGCGATCCTGATCTCCGCCCATCCCGACCAGATCAACCCTGATGAACTCAGCCGCCTCGCGATCAGCCACTTCTTTGTCAAGCCCCTTGATCTCAATGCCCTGAGCCGATCGATCGATTATCTGATCAACCTCCAGGACCTGGCGGAAAAGGAATACAGGACCTGACACATGCCCAACGGATTGGCCTATTCTTCCCCGCACCGAGGTCAAGGGCCGCCTGGTCTACGTCCACCCGGCTTGGCACGCGTTCATCAAGGTTTGCCAGAACATCCGGTTCGGGGAAATCGAGCAATTGAAGATCCAGGACGGGCTTCCGATGCCGGCCGAGGAAGTGACGAAGAAAATCCGGTTTTTTGAGGACGAATCATAGGAAGCCCGTCCGTGTTTTTTGAAGGAGTCGAACCATGAGAGAGGAGAGAATAGCGACGGAGAATCCGGATGCGCTGTCGCCGTTTTTACCGACTGTGCCTTCCGGCGCCAGCTTTTACGATCTTTTTGTCGAATTCTTCTGCGAAGGCAGGCCGATCATGCTCAAAGAAAAGATGGAAGACCTCGAAAAGAAGATCATCCTCAATGTCCTGGAGAAAGCCCAGGGGAACCAGCGGGATGCGGCCCGCATCTTGGGGATCAAATACACGACCCTGAATGAAAAAATCAAAAAGTACGGTATCCGCTTCCAAAAACGGCTGGTGGTTTATCCGCTGTCCTCTTGAGGGCCGCCGGATCATTTTCGCTCCGGACAAGACATCGGCATTCAGGCGATAGGAAAAGTCCCGTCTCCATTTTTTGAGCAGGGTAGGCCTGATACCTTTTTTATGCTAAAATTCCCCCGGCATGAAGGCTTACCTGGATTGTTACCCTTGTTTTCTCGCCCAGACTCTGAAGACGGCACGTTTTGTGACGTCGGACGAAAAAACCATCCGCCAAATCCTGGATGAAGTCGGCCTGGCCCTGGCCGGCCGCTCGTTCGATGCGCCTCCTCCGGTTATTTCGCAGGCGGTTTACAGGATCATCGCCGCCCGGCTGGGAGTACAGGATCCTTACCGGGAGATCAAGAAGGCCTGCATCGGTCAGGCGCTATCTCTCTATCCCCGTTTGAAACGGCTTATTGCAGAATCGCCGGACCGGCTTTGGACAGCCGTGAAGCTGGCCATCGCCGGGAACGTCATCGATTTCGGGGCCAACGCGGATTTCGACCTCAAGAGAGATGTCGATCAGATCCTGGCCCAGAATCCGGCCGTCAACCATTTTCCGGAATTTCGCAAGATGCTCGACAAAGCCGGGAGAATTCTCTATCTGGCCGACAACGCCGGCGAAACCGTCTTCGACCGGCTTTTGATCGAAGAGCTCCAAAAGCCCGTCGTCTACGCCGTCCGGCAAAGCCCGATCATCAACGATGCCCTCTATGCCGATGCCGTGCAATCCGGCATCGGCGAGGCCGCTCGAATCATCTCTTCGGGGGTGGGGACGCCCGGGACGGTCTTGGCCTTTTGCTCGGATGAATTTCTGGAGACCTACCGGTCTGCGGACTTGATCATCAGCAAGGGCCAGGGGAATTTCGAAGCGCTGTCCGACGAGGATCGCCCCATCTTTTTCCTTTTGAAAATCAAATGCGATGTCGTCGCCCGCCATCTCGGACTGAGCAAGGACGACATCATCTTGATGTCGTCCAAGACGAAAAGCCCCCCCATACCAGGATGATCGGAAAAGACAAGTCTTGGATTTTCTTTGTCCTCTTTCTCTTCTTCGCCTTCGACCAGGTCAACGCCCGGACGATCAACGTCCCGAACGATTTCCTATCGATCAGGCTCGCCGTCGATGCGGCGCGGGACGGTGACGTGATTGAGGTCGAAGACGGATTTTATTTTGAAAAAAATATCATCCTCGCCAAGGCCGTTGTTGTCCGCGCTAAGAATCTGTTCGGGGCTGTGATTTACGGCTCGTCCGAGCCCGACGATGCGGTCTTCATCGTCCGGAGCGCGGCCGTGGTCGAGGGATTTATCCTCAAGAATTCCTATTATGGAATCCTTCAGCGCGACAGCCCCGAGGTCGCCTGGCAGGGGCATGATTTGGCCCTGGTCAACCTGGCCGTCGGCGTTTCGGTCAATGACCGGGAAAAGAACGTCGGCGAGGCGGTTCTCTTCAATATCATCGCGGATCATTGCGGGGTTGCCTTCAACACAAACGATGCCCATGGACTGGACGTCAGAAACAGCCTGATTGCCGGCGCACGGACGGCCTTGGTTGGGTTCGATCACCTGCATTTTCGCGTCGAAGATCTCCTGGCTTTGAACTGCGGGACCCTGGTCATTAAAACCGATGTCGCCCTAAATCCGCCGGCGACGAACAAAATCAGCTTCGGCAAAAATGTCTTCAGCTTTGATAAGGGGCGCTTAACGTCGGATATCAAAACGATCGAAGAAATGATAGGCCGTCTGTTTTTAGCTTCCGAATCCGCCGGCCTCGAAAAAGCCAGGGCACAACAGTCAAGACTGGCGCTTCTGAAGAACCTTCTGGGCCATCTTTTCATGAAGAGCGGTGATGCGGCCCGCGCCGCCGTCTATTATCAAGAAACCCTCCGCTTGGCAGGGCCGATCAATTCTGAGGAACTGGTTTGGCGCGCCTATTATGGGCTGGCCCGGACTTCGGAACTCCAAGCGAACCTTCCTCAGTCCATGGATTACTACAAGAAAACCATCGAGGTCATCGAAAAAATCAGCTTCAGGCTCCCTCTCCACATCTTCCGCTCAGGATTCCGGAGGGACAAGATCGGTATCTATGAAACCCTGATTCAATGGCTTCTCCAGATGCATCAGAAAGAGCCGTCCAGGGGCTACGATCGGGAGGCGTTCCTCTATGCGGAGAAATCCAAGGCCATGGGTCTCCACACCTTTCTCCAGGAGTCCGAGCTCGATGCGGAAGAGCAAAAAGACAGGGCTCTCCGCGAACAATACCAAAGGATCGGCCAGAACATCACCCGGATCCAAATCGAGCTTCAAAGTCCGGACCTTCCCAAAGAGCGTCGGATGGCGCTCCTCCAGGCGCTCGACAAGGGGGACGATGAGGTGAGGAACTTTTTATTCCAGACCCGCCGGAAAAATCCCAAATATTCCGAAATCGATTATGCCCAGCCTTCGAGCTTCGAGAGCGTCAGACAAAAACTCGTGAAGGCCGACACGGCCTTGCTTGAATTCGTGATCGGCGAACAGCGGTCTTTTGCCTTTCTTGTGACACGGGACGAATTCGTCGTGGCCGGGCTTCCCCCGGAAAAGGAGTTGACGCCGCTGATCAACAACTATTTGGAATTCCTGACCTTGAAAAAATCAGGGCCGTTCCGAGGAAAAAAGGGCGGGCAGAAGCTCTTCGGCCTGTTGATCGCTCCTTTCCAAAAACACTTGGGAACGACCATCAAGACGGTGATGATCGTCCCCGATGGGCCGCTTGATTATCTGCCTTTCGAAGCCCTTATTGAAGATCATGAAACCTCCCGGTTTTTGATCGAAAGATATGAAATCGTGTACGGAGCCTCCTCCTCCTGTCTGATCAATTTGGGAGAGCGGCTTAGGAAATCCGAAGCTCCCATGGATTTCCTGGGCGTGGCCAATCCCTATCCGGCGAGCGCTTACGGCTTGTCCCTTGACCAGGAGTATCGGTTTCCTCGGCTCCGGTATGCCCGCCGGGAAATCCGGACCATCAAGAATTTCTTCAAGCCGGAGCGGACCTCGCTTCTCATGGGCAGAGCGGCCGAAGAAAAGAAATTTAAGGAGCTTCGGCTGGCCGATTATCGCATCATCCATCTGGCCGCCCACGGCGTCATCGACGACCGGAACTGGTGGCGGTCGGCCATGCTTCTCCTCAAGGATCCCGGGAACGTGGAAGACGGGTTCCTCCAGTCCACGGAAATCTATCTCCTGCACTTCAGCCCGGATCTTCTGGTCCTGTCGGGCTGTCAAACGGGTATCGGAACGCTGGAGAAGGGGGAAGGGATCAACGGCATGTCCTCGGCGTTTTTCTACGCCGGAGCCCGGTCGATTCTGCTCAGCCTCTGGAGCATCAATGACAAAGCGACGGCCATGTTCATGGAATATTTCTACCGTCGTCTGACGGGAGGAAAGCCCGCCGCTGAGGCCTTAAGGCTGGCCAAGATGCAGATGTTGAGGTCCCGGTATGCCCACCCGTTCTATTGGGCGGCATTTGTCTTGAACGGCCGTTGAACCGGGCTATTCGATCTCGAAATATTGCTGGCCGGAATCGATCTTGAGGTTCAGGTCGTCATAGGCCGTGACTGACCAGACGTAGGGCTTGCCCCTGACCATTTTTTGCCGGAGGTCGGAGGGGATATCAAAGGAGTTCTGTCTAATGTCGTCTCGACGAACAATCGTCTGGAGGTCATCATCGGTCAAGGCCAATGTATAGAAGTCGGCCTTTCGAACCGGCGTCCATTTGAAGACGGACGGAGCTTCGGAGATCCGTCCTTCCGGCTCGATCAAGCGGAGCTTGGGCATCTCCCCGCTCCTAAGGACTTCCGTTTGAGCCGGCCGGAAAAGGACAAAATAGGCGGCGGCTAGAAGGCCTGCGACGACGAGGAGTCCTGCCGCCATCCGGGCCCATGCCCGTCCCGGCCGCGCCGCTTTTTCTTGCGTCTTGAGTTCCCTCAAGCTCTGCCTGGCCAGTCGGGAAAATTCGGCTTCCTGGTTTCGGAATTCTTTGCCGACCTGCTTCAGGAGATCGAATTGCGCCCCGCAGGCGCGGCAGTCAAGAATATGATCGATGAACGCTTCGCGCTCATCGGCCCCGGCTTCATCCATAAAAACCCTGGCGAACATGTCCCGGTCAGGACATGGCGTTTTTGATGAGTTTTTCATTGGTTCCCTCTTTCAAAAGGCTTCCCGAAGGATGTTCCCCCGCCTTCAGTTTTTCTTTGAGGTCCTGGAGACCTCTGTAGAACAAGTGCCGGACTTTATGATGCGTCCAGTTGAGAAAATCGGCCATCTCGTCGAAATCCATGCCGGCCAGGTGCAGCTTGAGAATGGTCCGGCGTTTCGGCGGCAGGGAATCGACGATTTTCTCCAGGACCATCTTTAAATCATCCTTGTTGATGCCTAATTCATGTCCGCCGATGTCCCCGGACGCGGAATGGCCGGACTCTGCCGATTCGAAATAATCTTTCAGGGAGAGCTTTTCGAGCCGGGTTTCCATGATGTCCAGGGCGGTCGTGTAAACGACCTTCCATAGATAAGACTTGACATTGTCGATTTTCTTCCCATTGGAGACCATTCTCCAGATCTTCAGCTTCACTTCCTGTTCGATGTCCTCGCGGTCTCCTCCGTCCAGATCGGGGAATTTTTTGTGGACGATCGAATGGACGGAACTGGTGACTTCTTCGAGAAATTGCTTGGTTTTGACCAGTTCGTCCAGCTCCATAGGCGCTAAAACTCCCTGCTTAAAGTACCAAGAATTTTAAAAAAAAGCCACGATTTTTTCAAGAGGCATGTTTTTTTCCCGCTATTTAAAGGTTTTTTTGAAAAAAGTGGGACAAAAATCTCAATTTTTGGGTCTGTATTAATATCAGGGAGCCTTTGAAGGCCGAGGGGCTCTCGCCCGCAAGACAGCTTTTGCCGAATCCCCAACTTAACACCCGAGGGGGGTGTGTTTTTCCCGGATTCTCGAAAATCGTCGAAAATGATTGAGACTTGATGCTGCAAATTGTAAAATAGGACGAATAGGAGGGTCCATAATCATGAACAATTTCCGCAACAACGCTCTTGGCGAGCCTGTGCCGGACGGTCTTTCTCGCAGACATTTTATGAAATATCTGCTGGCGGGCTCGGCGCTCTCGGCGACGGCGCTCCATGAATTGAACGCCGGGATCTATCAAAGCATCGCGTCCTTGAACCAGAAATATGTCGAGGACAACTCCCCGGACGGCGCCTATTGGGACGTCCTGCGCCAATATTATCTGTTTGAGAACAAGCTGATCATGATGAACAACGGCACGGTCGGGCCGATGCCCAAGCCTGTCTTCAACACCTTGATGAAATATTTCCGGACACAGGTCAGCAACCCCTTCGATGTCTATAACTTTCTCCCGGCCAAGAAGGAGGAGGTTCGGACGAAGCTGGCCGATTTCATCCATGCCTCACCCGACGAGGTCTCTCTGACCAGCAATACCACCGAAGGCCTGAATTTCGTCATCAATGGCCTGGATCTCAAGGCGGGGGATGAGGTCCTGGTCTCTAACATGGAGCATCCCGGAGCGATTAGCCCCTGGAGGCTCAAGGCCAAGCGCTACGGCGTGGTCATCAAGGAACTCCCGATCGGCCTTCCCCCGAAAAGCACGGAGGAAATCGTCAAAACCTTTGCCGCGGCCATCACACCCCGGACAAAGATCATCAGCGTCGGCCATACCGTTTATATCTCGGGCCTCATCACGCCCATCAAGGAGCTGAGCAAGATGGCCCATGAAAAGGGCGTCCTTGTCCTGGCCGATAGCGCCCACGGGCTCGGCATGATCAGCCTCAACATGAAGGAGCTGGGCTGTGATTTCTTCGCCTCCAGCCCCTACAAGTGGCTGGGAGCGCCGACGGGCATCGGGCTGCTCTACGTGAGCAAAGAAGTTCAGGACAAGCTCTGGCCGACCGTCGTCTCTTCAGGCTGGGACACGACGGCGAGCGCCCGCAAGTATGACCCGCAGGGCCAGCGAGCGGACGCCATGGTCTATGCCTTGGGCGAGGCCATCGATTTTATCAATCACATCGGCAGGGTGAAAGTCGAGAAAAGAATCAAGACCCTGGCCGCGTATCTCAAGCAGGGCCTGAGCAAGATCCCCGGCGCAAAGATCAACACGCCTCTCGACCCCTACCTGAGTGCGGGGTTGACCGCGTTTTCCGTGGAGGGCGTCGAGAACTCGAAGATCGTGGATTATGTCCGGGACAAGTACAACCTGGTCGTGCGGACGATCGGCGGCAAAGAAATGGCGGCCGTAAGGGTCTCTACGCCCATTTATATCTCTTTTAAGGAAATCGACATGTTCCTGGAGGGCGTGAATCAGCTCGTCCGGCATAAAGCTTGATCGGGCGAGAATCTGTCTTTCTTCCATTTCCTGTGGGGAAAGTTGTCTGGGAAACGATCCGGAGACGGCCTAGCTCCCCATCCGGGTTTTTCACGCCGTTCCCGAGCCCTCCATGGTCGCTTCAGCCGTCTCCGGATCATTTCCCTTTTCAACCCACGCGAAATGGAAGAGAACTATATAAATAAATTGGACACGAGCGTAAAAATTTATTACAGAAAAATCTTCTCTAACCCTTATTTCGGCTGGCACAAAATATGCATATTTGGATTAAGGAGAGAAAAAAAGGCACTCTAAGAGGTGCCTATCCATAAATCTTTCAACTCTCTTCCTTTCAGTGGGGAGGCGAAAGAGTTAAATTCTCGTTCGCCTCCTTTTTTATTTACCCCAGAGCTCGATGGCGGCGCGCCTTGTTTTTCTGATCAATTCCCTGTACCGGAATTCAATTCTTCTGATCCGTCTAGCGTCACCCGGGAGGTCGATGGCCTGACTGTCGACGTCGGCCTTCATTTTCAGCCTGAGGTCGGGCGAAAAGTCTTCTCCGTTGTCAAATATAATCCTGATGCCAAATATCTCGATGTCATTCATGCGGGCCACGATCAAAAGGCTCCTCAGCGGTTTTGCGGCCGTCGGCAGCTCGATGGTCTCGCGGCTGTTGGCGAAGCTCACTTCTCGCTTTAATAGAAACTCCCAGCCTTTCGGGACTAGGTTCGGTGCGCAAGTGACAAGCGCCAGAAGGCTCACCAAAAGGATCCCTTGAAGGCCTGCTTTGGATAATTTCATCGTTCCTCCTCCCTTTCGGCCATTGGAAGGAGGTATTATTGCATATTCATTTTCATCGATCAATAAAGGCACCTCCTGAAGTGCCTGGAATTGTCACGAACGCTCGGCCGCGGCGAGAATTTTTGATGCGCGCCCCGGCAAAATTCATTTCTATTTTCCTTCATTTCGATATAATGAATATTTATTAGGCTTAATTAAAGGAGGTTTGTCCGAGGCCAAAATTCGTTTTT
>CAZIDN010000052.1:0-25633 GCA_964537875.1 uncultured Eubacteriales bacterium | reverse complement strand
CCTACTCATTCACCCACGGGCAAGCCCTTGGAACTCTGCCCTTCGGGTTATTAGATCTCCGCCTCCATACAGGATGCCGGGCTGGACTTGGAAGCCAGGCAAGGCTAAAATATCAATTCATGCCACTCTACGAATTCAACTGCAAAGCCTGCAGAAGGCGTTTCGAGGCGCTGGTCCGCCTGGGCCAGGAGAAGTCCGTCTGCTGCGAAGCCTGCGGCAGCCAGGACCTCGAGAAGCTTTTTTCCGCATTCGGAATCGGCGGAGGGGCCAGCCGCGTCAAAACGTCCTCGGCAAGCTGCTCGTCCTGCTCGAGCAAGTCCTGCGCCACCTGCAAGTAAATCATCCCCTCCATTAATTCCTTGATTTTTAGGGAGCAAGAGGTAAGAATATATTTTTAAATCATGCGCGAAGTTCGGATCGGCGTCGATACGGGAGGGACCTTCACCGACTTCGTCATTTTCGAACGCGGTAAGATATCCACTAAGAAGGTCCCTTCGACACCTTCGAACCCCTCGCTGGCCATCATCGAAGGGATCAAAGAATTTCTCGAGCAGGAAGAGCGGCTCATCGTCATTCATGGAACCACCGTCGCCACGAATGCCCTGCTTGAACGGAAAGGGGCCAAGATCGCTCTCATCACGACAAAAGGATTTGAGGATATTCTTTTGATCGGCAGGCAAACCCGGCGCAACCTCTACAGCCTCAAAGGCGAACGAAGGAACCCCATTGTCGACCGCCGGCTCTGTTTCGGACTCGATGAGCGTGTCACGGCGGCCGGTCTCGTCGAAAAAACCGCCGCCTCCCGAGACATCCGGGCCATCGCCGAAAAAATCAGAGCCTCGGGCGTTCGAGCCGTCGCCGTCTCCCTCATCAATTCCTACGCCAATCCGGTCCATGAAGACGCGGTATTCCATGAGCTCGAAAAACGCGGAATCCTGGCCTCCGTCTCCAGCCAAATCCTCCCCGAATACCGAGAGTATGAGAGGACATCGACGACGGCCGTCAATGCTTATTTGATGCCGATTCTCCATCATTACCTCGGCCTTCTCGAGAAAAAACTCCGGAAGGCCGATCTCAGGATCATGCAGTCGAACGAAGGCTATATTTCCGCGGAGAAAGCCAAGAAGGAGCCGATCCGGACGGCCCTGTCCGGACCGGCCGGAGGCGTCGTGGGATCTCTGTATCTGGCCAAGGCCGCCGGCTTTCCAAAGATCGTGAGCTTTGATATGGGCGGCACATCCACGGATGTCTCATTGATAGAAGGGCGGATTCGCAGGACGAGCGAGAATGCCATCGGCGAATTTCCTGTCCGCATTCCGATCATCGATATCCACTCTGTGGGCGCGGGGGGCGGCTCGATCGCCCATATCGACAAAGGCGGCTCTCTCCGGGTCGGGCCCCAGAGCGCCGGAGCGGACCCCGGTCCCGCCTGTTATGGAAAGGGCGAGCGGCCGACCGTCACGGACGCCAACCTCGTCTTGGGCCGGATCGACCCCGATTTCTTTCTCGGCGGGACGATGAAAATCTATCCCGAAAGAAGCCGCCGGGCCGTGAAAACAATCGCGGCCAAGATCGGGAAATCGCTGCTGGAAACGGCCCAGGGCATCATCGATATCGCCAACGCCAACATGGAAAAAGCGATCCGGGTCATCTCCATCGAGCGCGGTTTTGATCCCAGAGACTTCGCTCTCTTTTCCTTTGGCGGCGCCGGCGGCATGCATGCCGCAGACATGGCCTGCCACCTCCGGATGAATAGCGTGATCGTCCCCAAAAACGCCGGCGTTCTTTCGGCCTTCGGGCTTCTTCTGGCCGATTCGGTCAAAGATTATTCCTGGTCGATACTCAAGCTCATCGACCAGATCGATCGGCAGGAGCTTGAACGCCTCTTCTCCAAGCTGGAACAGCGGGGCCTCGAAGATCTCCAGCAAGACGGCTTTGCCCGGCCGTCGATCGTCCTTGAGCGTTATCTTGATCTTCGTTATCTAGGACAGTCCTACGAGATCACCATGCCCTATCAGAAGACATCTCCCAGCCGCCAGCTGGCCGATTTCCACCGCGAGCATAAAAGGCTCTATTCCTATCATCACCCTCAAGGGCAGGTGGAGATCGTCAATATCCGTCTCAACGCCAGGGGCCTGAGCCGGAAAATCAAGCTGCAAAAAGCGCCTGAATTCAAGGCGCCCTTGGCCGCCGCCCTTCTTAGAAAGCAGGTCCTCTATTTTGAAAAGAAAAAATATGTGGGCTCGGTCTATGACCGGTCTCTGCTTTCTCCGGGGACCAGTCTCCGGGGGCCGGCCCTTCTCGTCGATTTCGGCTCCACGACATTTCTGCCCCCGGGATTCAAGCTCAAAGTGGACGGATATTTGAACCTGGTTATTCATAAAGAATAGGGATCCATGAAGACATTCGACTCGATCGAACTTGAGATTTTCAAGAATATCTTTGTCTCCATTTCCGAGGAAATGGCCGCCGTGCTCGGCCGGACGGCCCTCTCCCCCAATATCAAAGAACGAAAAGATTTCTCCTGCGCCCTCTTCAATGATCGGGGAGAAACTCTCGCCCAGGGCTCCCATATTCCGGTTCACCTGGGGGCTATGCCCCTCTCCGTCCAAGCGGCCATGAAGGCTACGACGTTCGAAGAGGGAGACCTTGTCATCCTTAATGACCCCTACCGGGGCGGCACCCATCTCCCGGATATCACCTGCATCGCGCCCGTCTTTATTAGGAAGAGACTTGCTTTTTTTGCCGCCAACCGGGCCCATCATTCGGATGTGGGAGGGATGACGCCGGGTTCCATGCCGCTGGCCACCGAGATATTCCAGGAAGGGCTGATCCTGCCTCCCCTGAAGCTGATTCGAAAAGGCCGCCTGGACGAAGACCTTCTTGGCTTGATCCTGGCCAACGTCCGCACGCCCGAAGAGCGCAAGGGCGACCTTCTCGCCCAAATCGCCGCCTGCGAAAAAGGAAAACAACGAACCCGGGAAGCGGTCCGCAAGTACGGGCTGGGCAAGATCCTGCGCTACGCGGCCTTGATCCAGGATTACACGGAAAAATTCTTGCGACAAACCATCCGGAGAATTCCGGATGGAACCTATGAGTTCACCGATTATCTGGATGACGACGGCATTTCCGGGGACCCCGTCAGGATCGCCGTTCAAATTCTCATCCGGGGGAGCCGGGCCGTCATTGATTTCAGCGCTTCTTCACCCCAGGTCAAAGGAAGCGTCAATGCCAACTCCGCAGTGACCTTGTCGGCCGTCCTTTATGTCTTCCGCTCCTTGATCGAAGAGGATATTCCTTTCAACACGGGCTTGATGCGTCCGCTGAGGATCATTGCGCCCCCCGGCCTGGTCGTCAGCGCCCAATATCCCGCCGCGACGGCGGCCGGAAATGTCGAGACCTCTCAGCGGATCGTGGACGTCCTCCTCGGCGCCCTGGCCAAGGCCGTGCCGGGAAAAATTCCCGCGGCCAGCTCCGGAACCATGAACAACGTGGCGTTCGGCGGCTATGATCCCGGGAAAAGGAAGCCGTTCGCTTATTATGAGACCATCGGCGGCGGCATGGGCGCCAGCCGGGAGAATCCCGGCGTGAGCGGAGTCCACACCCACATGACAAACTCGCGGAACACTCCTCTTGAGGCCTTGGAGAAGTACCTGCCGATTCGCATTCGGAGATATTCCCTCCGAAACGGCTCGGGCGGCCGCGGCGCGAACCGGGGGGGTGACGGGATCGTCCGTGAATATGAATTCGCCATCCCCACCCAGGTTACCATCATGTCTGAGCGAAGGAAATTCGCTCCTTACGGCCTCGAAGGAGGGCAGCCGGGCGCACCGGGAAAGAATGTCCTATTGTCGGGCGGGAAAAGAATCACCCTGAATTCTAAAGTCAACCTTCAGGTGAAAGCCGGAGACGTCCTGCGGATCGAAACTCCCGGCGGAGGCGGCTATGGAAAGCAACAGGTAGGGGGAATCCGCGTCGCCATTCCCCGTGGCAAGCCACGGGGTAATTCAATCAATCGTAATAACCGAGAGGAGGAAAAATGAAAAGAGCCGCGCTGTCGGCCATTCTTCTCCTGATCATCGCTTTGGGATCGTCTCAGGCAGCCATTCATATCCACATCCTTGGAGGCTACGCTCTTCCTACGGAAAAGAACTATGCCCAGGCCTTTGCCTATGGAGCCGGACTGTCCTTTGACCTTCATAAATACTTTGCCATCGAGCTGAGCGGTATTCGGTATGAGTCCTCCGTGGCGGGCTCTGCAGACGGCTTGAGCAAGGGGACGCTCGCCGTTTTGCCCTTGGAAGTCAGCCTCAAGGGACAGCTACCGCTTTCCGGGGGAAAATTCACGCCCTATTTCGCGGTCGGCGTAGGATATTCCATCTATCAATTCACCATCGACCCACAAATCGCAGCCGATTGGGAAAAGGTCGGATTCCGGATCACGGAAAAATTGGACAATTCAATTGGCTTTCATATTGGCGCCGGCCTGGAAGTCGCTTTGAACCGGAGCCTGGCCCTGGTGTTTGATGCCAGGTTCCGCTTCGCCGAAGGCAACGCGGCCTGGACGATGACCGACCAGACCGGAAAAGAGGAGATCTCGGGCGACCTCGAAAAGCTCGACCAGGGATCGATCGTGCTCGGAATTGGGCTGAAGTTTTCGCTCAGATGAATCGACGAGGAGACCTATGAAGAGAACCATGAAACTCAATCCCGCCGGATGGATCGTTTTCTTTTGCCTACTGCTCGTAGCCTTCTTGCTGCCGACCGGGGCCATCGTCGAGCGGCCGCCGCTTAACTTTTCAGCCTTAAGCCCGGCCGAAAACGCGCCCGGCCAAGGCCATCCTAAATTGCAGTCGGCGCTGGCCAGGCTCGAGGAGATTTACATGTCATCAGGCTCGGAAAGGGCCAGGGAATTCGCCGGCCTGAGAAAAATGGACATGATCGAGGACAGCGTCCGCGTCGTCACGGTGACGAATACGATGCCCAATCAGGTCCAAACCAGAATGGTCGTCTCGGCGATGAAACAGAAGATCGAAGCCCTGGGCGGGAAAATCGAACTGACCTACCGCCAGCTCATCCAGAATTACGTTCCCATCCAGGCCTTGGAGACTCTCGCCGCTGATCCCTTGGTCAAATATGTCCGCCTCCCTTTGAAACCGGTCCCTTTGGAAGTCGTCAGCGAAGGAGTCTCCAAAACCGGGGCCGGCCAATGGAAAGACATCATTCCTTACCGGGCCCAGACCGAGGCGAAAATCTGCATTCTCGATATCGGCTTTAAGGGCTACACGAGCCTGTTGGGCAGCGAGCTCCCGACGTCCGTCGAAACGCGCTCTTTTCGGGCTGATCAAGATATCTTCGCCGATGAGGTTCACGGCGCGGCCAATGCCGAAATCGTCCACGACATGGCGCCCAACGCCAAGCTCTGGCTGGTCAACTTCGAAACGGACGTCGAGCATCATAACGCCGTGGACTGGATCATCAGTCAGAAAGTCCAGGTGATCTCTTACTCGCTGGGCTGGTTCAACGCCGGCGCGGGAGATGGAACTGGTCCGATCTGCGACGACGTGGAAGCCGCGGCCAGTCATGACATCATCTGGGCCTCTTCGGCGGGAAATGCGGCCGAGGACCACTGGGAAGGGAATTTCAACGATCCCGACGGAGACGGCTGGCATAACTTTTCAGGGACTGATCGATATCTGGAATTTCACGCGCCGGCCAATATGCCGATCGCCGCTTACTTGAACTGGAACGACTGGGGAACTTGGAATGGCTACGACTACAGCGGATCGAGTCAGGACTTCGACCTCTATCTCTATTTCTGGTCCGGCACGAGCTGGGATTTTGTCGATAAATCCTCGAACCAGCAAAACGGCAGCCAGTGGCCGGTCGAGGAAATCGGCGGGTGGTATTCGAAAACGGCGGGAAAGTGGGCCGTGTCCATCCGAAAAACGAGCGCCACAAAACCCATCAGGCTTGAGCTATTCACTTACAACAATGACGAAGCCATTGAATATTTTGTCTCTTCCGGGAGCATCACGATACCGGCCGATGCCGCCTCCGCCCTGACCGTGGGCGCGACGAGCTGGGTGGATGACTCGCTTCATTATTACAGCGCCTGGGGGCCAACTCACGACGGCCGGATCAAGCCCGACCTGACAGCCCCCTCCGGAGTATCCACCTCCACGTACGGCCAATTCGGGTTCTGGGGAACATCCGCCTCCGTCCCCCATGTCGCCGGCGCCTGCGGCCTGATCAAGGGAAATTCGCCCTACTCGATGTCCCAAGTCCGGAAAATCCTCGAGAAAAGAGCGATCGACCTGGGCGAATCGGGCAAAGACAACAAGTTCGGCTACGGCCGGTTGAACCTGAAGCAGAAATAGTCCATAATCCGTCGCCTGGGCGGGAACGGCGTGATATTTTTCTCGAGCTACAGCCTGACGGAGAGTTTTTTACAGAGCCTGAGGTCCGGCCGGGCGCCGACGGCTCAATAGATGACCTTCTTGAGCTTTTTCTTCTCGATGAGAAGCTGGCCCTGATAAGAAACATAATCCAGAAGGATCATCACCCGGTCCTGGTCGGAGAGGTCTTTCTTGAAAACCCCTCTCAAGCCCTTGAGCGGGCCTTCGGCGACTTCGATCTCGTCCCCGACTTGAGGCTCGGGTCCGTACTTGAAGAACTCGATAAAGCCGTCAACTTCCCTAGCTTGGATTTCCTGGAGGATCCTCTCCTCAATCGGAATCGGGCCTTCCTCATTGCCGACGATCCGTTTGACGCCCCGGGTGTATTTGACCAGCTTGTACTGGCCTGGATAGTCGAACAAGACGAATTGATAGCCGGGGAAGAACGGCTTCGTTTTTAATCCCTCGCGATACCTGGGGTTATAGATCTTGATTCCGCCTTCCTGGAATAGCCGTTCGACCTGGAATTCCCTTTTCGGCTTGGTGTTGATGACGTACCAGCTTTCCATTTTTATTTCTCATCCGTCAGCTTGAAATTCTTGTAAAGGCCCGGACGCCGATCCGGGCGGAGGTTCTCAGCGGGATCATGAGCGGCCTGCTGCTGGACGAGGGCAATTTTCATGATTTCAGTTCTTTCTTAGATTCACTCGGAAGATCGGAGAATTCGATGAGCCAATATTTTAAACGAATTTCTCGCTTCGTGCAAACTAATACAAACATAATAAATAAAGTGACAATGTATGGGCGGTGCTAAGCGCCGCCCGAACGGAGATGTCATTTTAATTATTGCGTTGATATTAGAGCGTTGCGGCCTGTTCGACCTTGGCCGCTTTTTTGGGGATGGGCCGGCCAAGAACGCGGCTGCCGTCCTTTGTCACCAGGATGTTGTCCTCGATCCGGATGCCGCCGAAATCCCTGTAGGCCTCGAGCTTGTCATAGGCGATAAACGACAGGCCTTTCTTTTCCTTTTTCCACTTGTCGATCAGGGCCGGAATGAAATAGATGCCAGGCTCCACGGTCAAGACATAGTTGGGCCGGAGCTCCTTAGCCAGGCGCAAATAGGCCAGGCCGAACTGGTCGCTTCTCTTAACCGTGTGGTCATACCCGACGTAGCTCTCGCCGAGATTCTCCATATCATGCACGTCCAGGCCGAGCATGTGACCCAAGCCGTGGGGGAAGAACAAAGCATGGGCACCCTGGCTGACGGCCTCCTCCACATCGCCCTTCATCAGGCCGGCGGATTTCAAGCCGGAGGCGATGACCTTTGCCGTCTGGAGGTGGACATCCTTGTACATGATGCCGGGCTTGATGCCCTTGATGGCGCTTTCCTGGCCAGCCAAGACGATCTCATAGATTTCCTTTTGCTTGGCCGAAAATTTCCCGCCGACCGGGATGGTCCGGGTGATGTCCGACGCATAATGGAGGGGCGATTCGGCGCCCGCGTCCACGACAAGCAGCCGACCCTTCTTCAGCAGGTTGCCGTGGTCATGATTGTGGAGGATCTGGCCGTTGATGGTGAGGATCGTGGGAAAAGCGGTTGCCCCGCCGTCGGCCATGGCGATCCCATCAATCCGTCCGGCAATATCTTTTTCATAAATCCCGGGCTGAGCCATATGCATCGCCGTGATATACATCTTATAGCTTGTCTTGAGCGCGATCTCGATCTGGGCGATCTCTCCCTCCGATTTCACGGACCTCTGGGCCACGACGGCCTTGATAAATTCGGGAGAGGATTTGCTCTTGGACTCCTGCGGCGGAATCCCCAGCCAAGCCTGGAGCTTCAACTGACTTTCGGTCCGATAGGGAGGCAGAAAATGGATCGGCCTTCCCTTTTCGGCGGCCTCTTTCAGCATCCCTTCCAAATCTTTGAGAGGGGCTGTCTGCTTCACTCCGATCCTGGCCGCCCGCTCTTTCAAGGTGGGAAGGTACCCCATCCAGATGATGTCTTCGATGCCGATATCGTTCCCGAACACCATATCCTTTTTCTCTTCGACATCGATGACCGCCGCCAGGCCGGGGGAATCCAATCCGTAGAAATAGAGAAAAGAGCTGTCCTGCCGGAAATGATAGGTATTGGCCGCGTAGTTCATCGGGCTGTCCTCATTCCCCAGGAACAGAATCAGCCCGGAGGGGACCTGCTTTTTCAGAAGCTCGCGTCTTTTGACATAAGTTTTTGCGTCAAACATGGGTTCTCCTTTTTGTTGGACTCGGGTTCGAAATATCGTCCATCAACGAAGGACAAGATTAACAAATAGCCGGACACTTGTCAAAAATGGGCAAAAAAAAGGCCTGCCGGGTCTTTTAAGAGCCAGGGAGTTGGTCTCTCAGCAGGCCTTCTAGGGAAGGGATTAATTATTGTTACGAGGAAGAATCATCTGGATCACGCACTGGATGTCTTTCTCCTCGAACGGTTTCAGGATTTTCATGAAACCGTTATTCGGTTGTGCGCCTTCCAGAGTCTTTTCCTCGCCGAATGCCGTCAGATAAACAACGGGAATATGGAGATGATCATGGATCTCATGGCCGGCTTCGATCCCGTCCATCGAGCCTTTGAGCTTGACATCCATCAGGACCAAGTCCGGATTCAGGTCTCGGGCTTTTCGGATGGATTCTTCGCCGGAGGAGGCCATACCGCTCACTTGATAGCCGAACCGGCTCAGGATATTCTGGATATCCCGGGCGATGATCGCTTCATCCTCGACGATCAAGATTCTCACGGCCGACCTCGCATTCGATAAGGAATCCTTCATCTCTTTTCTCACACCCTTTTAGTCGAAGGCCGCGCGGAGAAATTGATTTCTTGGCAAAAAATGCGGGTTTTAGCTTCCCAAGTCGATTGGGCAAATAGAACATAAGTATATTATTATCTAGCGATTAGAGGCATGAGCCTCATTTATCGGGCAAAATTAGGGACTCTATTACTCCCCTCCCCGGCAGCTGCAACGATCCCTTCTTTCGGCTATTAGCATACATCCCCCGTTTGTATTTATCGCCCCTCGCCTTTCCCTCCGCTCTCTTTCCCTTTTATTCCCCCTTCTCCGACTTGCCCGGGATGTTGATCGTCTTGTAAATGCAAGTGGATAGCTTGGGGCGATAACCGTTTGTTGCGTAATGGTTAATCCACCAATATCAATCCGTAATAGTTGGGGCATTGGCGTCTCGTTCGAACAACCTCTATCGGAAAGCCCGCTTTCTTCGCGGTAGAAAAAACATCGATTCCGCACGCTTCCATCGATGGCCGAGCCCGCTCAGTGTGCCGGCACTGTCCTTCTTCCACAGGACACTTCTTGCAGAAATAGCACGGGCCATCGCCAAGGCCAAAAGCCTTCCAGGCACCACTTAGGAAAATATCCCGCTCAAGGTCGGCGACTACTGTCTTTAGTGCCGCCCGCAGTCCAAAGTGTATCAATATCGCTCGATGGTAACAATCCAAGACGACACGCATCTGTTCCGGCGGCGGCGTAAAAGGAGGGCAAACCAAACACTGGCCATATCCGTCGCAGCCGAACTGACACTTCAATTTAACCCAGGCAGCAGTTACCACGTCTGAAGGAGAAATTATCCGGACATCTTTAACGCCAGGTTTCCGCCTTGCAGCATCACAAAGCTCATCGTCCGATAGAATCGTTTTTATTTCTCTATTCCTGGTTTTAGGGGCCATTTTTACACCTCTACTAATCCTGCCATAATTTTCCTGCAAAACCGCGGGTATGATTATAAAGTACAGAAGATGACTTCGAATAGCAATTTATTAAGATGTTCTGAAATTATATCCAGAAATCAATAATCAGCCGCCCTCCTCCCCTCTCCTTTTTCCCCTCTCCGACTTGTCCGGGATGCTGATCGTCAAAACACGAGAGGATGGCTGTGGATTTATATGAACCGGCTCGAGATCGTCGTTCGTAGGTCAAACAGTGAAGCCGTTTTTTCGGGCACTTTGGATAAAATGGCTTTCCCGCTCAAAAAGGGATAAAATGGCAATGGCAGGCAGGCTCTTAATCATTTTTAGAAAGCTCCTGACCTGTCCAAAGAATGGGGAGAGGGTCACAGATCTGAAAATGAGTAACCCAATGAAAATTTGATCCATCAGGTTTTTGGATTAACTTTGTGTTTCTGAAAATGATGTGGGTATTTTTCTTTTCGCCGGTGGAAATATTGATATCCGACATTTTTTAAGAAAATGAAGATTTTACTTATATCCCCATCGGTTAAGCCAACAGAAAAGACCAACAAGCAAATGATGATGCCGCAGCTGGCATTGTTCATCCTGCAGGGCCTGACACCAAAAGAGCACCAGGTTACTACGGTCGATGAAGAAGCTGAAGATATCGATCTCGAGCATGAATGCAATCTGGTCGGAATCAGTTTCATGACCGCCAATGCACCCCGGGCGTATTGGCTTGCACAGGAGTTTAAGAAAAGAGGAAAAACGGTTGTTTTGGGTGGTGTCCATCCCACTCTACTTCCTGATGAGGCGTTGCCATATGGCGATTCTGTCGTGATCGGCGAGGCAGAAGGAGTTTGGGCCGAGTTGCTCGAAGATTATCAAAACGGCCGCTTAAAGAAAACATATCATAATCCACGGCCTGACCTATCGAAATATGTACCCAAGGATTTCAGCAAGATTACAAAACGCAGGCTTTTCGACCTGGTGCCGATCATGACTTCCCGTGGTTGTCCCTATCATTGTGATTTCTGCTGTGTTACTGATCTTTTCGGCAAAGAGATTCGCCATGTACCTGTCGAAAATATTGTGAGGGATATAAAAGAGTCAGGCAGAAAAAACTACATGTTTCTTGACGACAATATTATCGGGCATCCCAGGTATGCCAAGGAGCTCTTCGCCGCTTTAAAACCGCTCAAGATTTCGTGGGTCGGACAGGCATCAATTTCCATTCTTGTCAACGACGATGAGCTTTTGAAGCTAGCAGCCGAAAGCGGCTGTAAAGGCCTTTTCCTTGGCCTCGAGAGTGTCAAGGAGGCTCAGATGAACTCCTTGCCGAAGTCATTCAAATCTCTGGAAGGATTGGAAAATGCCCTGATAAAAATGCGTAAAGCCGGAATATTTGCTCATGCTTCAATGATCTTCGGTTTTGACGAAGACACAAAAGAAGTATTTGATGATACTGTAAAGTTTCTTATAAAGAACAAGGTCCACTCTGTTGCCTTTAATGTTCTTACGCCGTACCCGGGGACAAAAACTTTCCAGAAAATGAAGGAGGAGGGCAGGTTGCTAACCAATGACTGGAAATACTACGACCACAGCACCGTGGTTTATCAACCCAAAAACATGTCTCCTTATGAGTTAATGGTCGGAAAAATAAGATCAAGGAAAAAGTTTTACAGTGCATCGTCAATTTTTAGGAGGCTTTTTGGAAACTTCGGCCATCCAATGAGCTACCTGGCAATGAACTGGGGCCATGTCAAAGCCGTCAAGGTGGAAGAAAAGAGGTTGCCTGTAGTGAAGAAGGAAGTTTATGATAAACCTAAATTTAAAGAAGAAATAAACATGATCGCCATTAAGCATAGAGGAGACTGAAAAATGAAAGCACTCGTTCTTTTCAGAAGCTACCATGGCAACACGAAACAAATCGCAGAGGGCATAGCGGAAGAACTTGGCACACAAGGTATCGAAACCATCGTTCAGGATCTTCGTCGGAAGCTCCCGGACTTGAGTGACTTCAACTTCATCCTGATTGGTTCGCCGACGAGAATGGCAAGGGTCAATCGAAAAGCTTTGCGCGTGCTGAAGCGCTTGCGAAAAAAAGGTTTTACAGAAAAACCGGTAGCGATATTTGACACCTATGGGCCTGTTCCGACAAAGCCTGAAGAAATGGAAAAGGCAAAAAAATGGCTATACCCTGGAGCTGCCGGCATTATGCAAAAGGTGGCGAAAACCCTAGGCTTGAATGTGTACTTAGAGACTCTTCGTTGCGAAGTGCAAGGAATGAAAGGGCCTCTAGCGGATAACGAACTTGAAAAAACGGCCTCTTTTGCCAAAAAGTTTCTATCCACAATTGGAAAGAAGCCATAAAAACCGCTGCGAAAAAGCAAATTATTTTCGTTCGATGAAAGCCCTTATTTCTTGGCTTCCTTCGACTTCAGCTCCATGCCGAGCTGCATACAAAGACCTAAGTAATCCTTGACAACCCAAGCTTCCACTCCTTAGATGGTTTGACGAACATTTGGCTTGACATCCATTGTCGAGCGAGCTTTAATAATCTCATCAAAATCAATGGAGGGGAAAATGAAAAAGCTACTTTTTGTCGTCTCTTTGGTCCTTCTGTTTTGCCTGGTTGTCTACGGCCAGGTCTTGCTGAAGGAGAAACCAAAGCTTCCTGTAAACACTAAACCTGAAATTAATGCCGTTTATGAACTGCTTATGGCCTGGGCGGACGCCCTTGAAGCAAAAGATGCAGACCGCATTTGTTCATTTTTCACAGATGATTTCGTTATTGGATATGGCGACAGTCTTCGTGATAAAAAATGGCTTCGCGAGTTTTACATTAATAGGTTTTCCGAAGGTGGGGGATGGAAAATCTATTTACCCGATAGAGTTGACGTTTCAGCTTCGGGTGACCTGGCATATGCAATTAACGGTTATGATTTTACAGTTGTGACAAAAGGCGAGGCAAAAACAACCAAAGGTTACGGTTTAGACGTTTTGAAAAAACAAAAGGACGGAAGCTGGAAGTTTGTCTCATTTAAGTAAAAATCTAGGATCGTTTTCAAGAATCAGTATGAGAAATAAGCTTTCGATCGTATTCTGCCTTTTGCTAATGGCTTATTGCAGCCCAAAACAGGACAAAGTGGAGAAAAAGACCGAGAATGGCGTGGACGTAATCATTAACCATCTGGAACCCTACCGTGTCGGCGGGGCGGTCAATCTGGCTCTGGAAGAAATATTCCATATCGATACAGAAAATAATGAGATAGGAAAGCTTGGACTGATCGACATTCGAGGCTTTGACGTCAATTCCGGAGGGGAAATATTTGTTCTTAAGACGGAAAAGGGAAAGGGTGATTTTGTATATAAATTCGACCGAGACGGACGATTCGTCAATTCGTTTGGGCCCAAAGGCCAAGGCCCGGGCGAGCTGGAACTCCCGTATCATATTGCCCTCGACATTGAAGACCACGTCCTAATATCCGATGCGGGTAGAATGATGGTCGTCAAATACGATAAGAATGGCGATTTCATAAAATCTTATCCGCTAGCGAGAGGAGAACTCATAATCACGTCCGGCCCCAGAGAGAAACTCATCGTCTTGGAAAATTCCTTTGACGGTGTAAACAACAAGCGACTGTTTTTCTTGAAAGTGGCTAACCTTGATTTAGAAGAGCGAAAATTCATCGATCAATATGGCTTTGAGATGAGGCGAGACAAATTCAGGGCGACGGAGCCGCTATTTTGTTGGAGCGCTTCGAGGAATAACATCTTTGTGGCTAATGAAGACAAAGGAAACGAAATATGGGTTTACGATTTCGAAGGGAAATTGATTCGCAAAATCCGAAAAGATTATAGGAAAATACGTTTTTCTGAGAGCGATAAAGAGAAAATATTGAAACCTCTTCCGGAAGCCATGAGAAAGATCGCCTATTTCCCCGAATTCCATCCGCCTTTTCAATCCCTGGTTGCCGGCCAAGATGGAACGCTTTTAGTACAGACGTTTGGACCAGGACAAAGCCAGGGAGAATTCATGTTCGATATTTTCAACGAAGAGGGCGTTTTTGTTGGAAGAAAAAGCTTAAACGTGTATGTTTGGGAAAATCACATCTGGGCATGCATGAAGGGCCAAAAATTGTACTGTTTGAGAGAGAAGGATTCCGGTTATAAGGAACTGATAGTTTACAAAATGAATTGGGAATAGAAGGAAACAGGGATAGAGACCGGCGAGCCGGCTCGCTATATTGGGTAGCCGAGACGACGACGAAAATCAAATACCTTGCTTTGAACCCTATTTTTTATTATGAAGAAAGAGATCCATATTTATGATATCTAAGACGATTTGGTGACAAAACCAAACGGGCTACTTGTGAACCATGGCTTTTCGGCCAATAAAACATAAGAAAAAAGGGAATAGCGGGGGTTGGATTTGAACCAACGACCTCCGGGTTATGAGCCGATGCGCTGCCCTGCCATGTGTCATTGAATCCCGTAAGCCTCTTTGCGTGGCACGAAGAGCAAAATCCCCGGGAGCGGCAGGAGCTGCTGGCGGGGGGCACACTGAATTATGTTTGACACGGCGCACGGAAGGCGAAGGCCGGGCTGCTTGGCCGCAGGTCTTCACGGGCAAAACGACGCAGCCAGCAGAGACGCTATTCTTTCTTTGTTCCGACGTGGACGAGGAGATAAAGAAGGCCAACCAGAGCCGGGAACATGATAACGCCTAAGGGAGGGCCGCCGGAAATCACAATGGTCGCCGTCCCGCCGAGGATAATGAGCGACGCCGCGAGCTCCTTGAACCAGCCGACCACACAGCCGGCAAAGACCACGAAGAATCCGGCTCTGAGCATCATGTCGCACGTATCGAGCTGTCCAAGATACCCGAGCCCTTCTATGAACTCTCCGAGCGCCAAGAGCCCGATAAGGGTTCCCAAAATGCGCGGGAGCCACCGGAAATCACGACCGGCGAGTCCGGGCAAGAAATCCTTCAGGCCACCCTTTTTGGGGTTCATTAGTTCAACCTATATCAAAGCGAAAAGGAGAAGTCAATTCGAGGGAGGCAGACCTATCCCCGTGTGACCAAAATGTGCCAAAATTCGCTTAAAAGCGTTGTAAATTACGTCACGGGACTTAAAGGAGACAAAGCACGAAAATCGTTGAGATCAAAGGGATAAGGTGGTGGGGCCGACGAGACTTGAACTCGCGACCTCTGGCGTGACAGGCCAGCGTTCCTGCCCAGTTTTTGCCAGACCTTTACAATCCCGTGTGGACACGGTGTGGACAAAATCGTTAAAAATGGCTCAGTTTAAATGACTCAGGCTAAAAATAGGAAATCAGGAAAAAGGCTAAAAATCAGGGGAAATAGGAAAAGAAGGTGGTAGCGGGGGTTGGATTTGAACCAACGACCTCCGGGTTATGAGGTCTGTGTTGTGACTAGACTACTTCAGCCCCGCCAGCCTCTTCCTGGCATCCTCGACTTCGGAAAAAGCGGGGGCAAGTTCGAAGTCTTGAAAATCTTTTTAGGCGTGATATATTGACCAGAGGCAGGTCAGCTGTAGATGAGGCGCCGAGGGCCAGAGGCCTTGACAGGCAGGGCCCCTATCGGTCAAAATGAGGCTGGGTTGGGTTCGCACGCGCTGCAAAAAAGAAAATTTCTATCAAAATAAAGATTTAATCTGCCGAATAGGAGACTATCTATGAACGATGTTTTCGAAAAGCGCGTGAGGGCGGCGGCAGTCGCGGGATGGTGGACCCTGCTGGTCGACGTCGGGTTTCTTCTGATTCAGTGGATTTTGTATCGGCTGGCCATGTCCGTACATCCAGCATGGCTGTTGTCGTTGTGGTATGGCCCGGACACAACCTGGTCGTTCGTCCAGACTGTGTGGTTCTGGGGCATAGCTATTATGAAGTTTTGCATTTGGCCCTTAGCATTGGTGACTCTTTGGTTGACGCTATGGGCAAGGCAGTTAAGAAAACGAGCAGACGGTTGATGGCGGGCATGAGCCATATACAAGATTTCTGAGCGCGCCAGAGAGGACTCGAACCTCCGACCTTCTGATTCGTAGTCAGCCGCTCTGTATACAGAGATAGACCCCTCCCCATGTCATTATTTAGCTAGGTTTCATGGCTCACCTAAAAACAAAACTAGACCTCTCCAAAATTTTGTCACTAAATTGTCACTAAAAAATGCCTAAGGGAGCCGAATCCAGCTAAGGGAGCCTAAAAGAAAAGAAGCAAAGATTTTGTCTTTTCCAGGGAATTTCTTGAGAAAAAGGGAATAGCGGGGGTTGGATTTGAACCAACGACCTCCGGGTTATGAGCCCGACGAGCTACCAGGCTGCTCTACCCCGCAGTGACCCGTATTCCCCCGAGAAATTGCCTCTTTGACTTTTAGCTCCCTCAGCTGGAATTAGGCGACTTTAGACGTTTCTTTGTGACAAATGGGTGACAAGGGCGGAGAGGTCTGTCTTTGTCCCCGCCCGCTTTTGAAGCAAGAAAATTACGCTATCCCCACCTGTTCAAACTTCGGCTGGAATATGGCCGTAGCGCCCTAGCGTTTCCATAATCGTATTAATGACGTTCTGATCAAGCGGACTGCAAGGAAAATTTGGGACCACGCAGCCCCATTCAGGTATAGGCACGGCCTCCTCTGCCGATCCGTAATGGAAAGAAAAATTAGTAAGAATGAGGGCACTAAATGGATCAGGAGACTCGATTGAGGCGGGGCCAATCCGGTCTATAACGAGTTTTGCATCTCGCAACCAAGGCCGTTCGTCGATCTTCAATCCGATGGAAGACGGCAAATTGAGGTCAACAAATATTAGAAAGGGCATCCCGCTCGGTCTCTGCTTCTTAGCTTGTCGAATTAGATTTTCGAGTCCACGGGCATCCTCAGATTGGGAGAAGCTCCCCTGTTCATGAACTGAGCCCGGCCGTCTACGGCTCTTTGCTTCGACTCCTATTTGGATTGGTTGCGTTTTATGCGCTGCAATAAACTCACAGTGCTTTTTAGATATGCCAGCTTCATCTAGAAATTGTACATCGAAGCCGGAACGCATCATGATCGCTGCGACGGCCGCTTCGTAGCGTGCCCCCTGAAATGATTGATGCCTTCTTAGGCGTTCAACGATAAATTCAGGAAGCCTGTTTTTAGCTTGAAGACAAAAAAGGTCATACCCAAGGGACAAGAGAGCCCAGACTGGGCCGTTAGCCAAGGATGTATACGGAGGTCCGGCTGCGTCTTTTGGAAGGACCTTCGTAATATCCGCAAAAAGGTATGTCCACTTGATAACTATATGCCTATCTTTTTCTTGCATACCAATCTGCTGTTTCCACCAGGTTTCCCCAAAAGTCCACTTGATGACGTTAATCAAAAATTCGTGGAATGTTTCTTCCTGTGGGCGGTAGTAAAGCTTATTGAAAATGGCGCGCCATCTTTTTCCCTTCCAGATAACGCTTTGTACCAGATCAAGATATGGTTCCGCTGGGCTTGGCCCAGGCGGTCTAACAAAAAAGGGTTGCGGGGCTAGGATGGTGTGACCTAAGCTCTCGAATTGGAGCAAACAGCACTTTTTATACTTCTTTCCACTTCCGCAGGGACAGGGATCATTACGACCGATTCGATTTCTCGTCATGAGCGGGCATCAAATATTAATCATGTCGAGGGTGTTATAATATGTTTGCCGATCAACTCTACATATTATTGATCGCTTTGCTACGTTGATGCAAGTCATCGACTTTAAATCCAGACGAAGTAATCGGAAGCCTGAAGCCCGGGGCATAGCTTCCCCAGATCGAAAATGAAGCTTGCGCGGATAATCGCCTCGATAGGATAGACGACCGGAGCCCTTAAATTTCTCAACTAGACGGAAACACTTGTTGGTGATTTTGTCACCGCCCTGTCCCCACGGGCAGCATGCAGAGAGACGTTTGTTCTTCGTATTTGACTCGCGTTTTCATCAATGCTATCCTTTTGACAATCAGCCCACAATGGAAGGCGCGCTATAACTTGTCCCGAGCATCAGTGGGCTATTATCTTGACATCTTGGAGGGGACGATGAAACCGAAATATCCGCGCATCGTTTGGGGCGAAATCCTTTGGGTCGTGGCGCTAGTGATGTTGGCGTCAGCAGCCCACCTTTCGGGGCAGCAGGTCATCGAAAATCCCGAGAAACCTCTGGCAAAGAACGCGGGGCGGGTTCTCGAACTCAAACAAATCTGGAGGATCTCGGACGAGAGCGCCCCATTCTACTTCAAATACCCGCTTGACCTCCAGATCGCAGCCGACGGTTCGATCTTCCTTGTCGATGAAGAAGAGTTCCTCCATTTCACCTCGGACGGCAAGTTCATTAAAAATCTGTATAAAAAGGGCGAGGGACCGGGAGAAATCAGCAGGGGGCTGACTTACTTTATCCTTGGACAAGAGCTTATCATCTGGGATTCAAACAAAAGGAAAGTATGGAGCACGGATTATGACGGGAATCTGTTGAGAGAATTCGAGATCCCGAATACGGGTTACACCGGTTTTCTCGGCATCCGCAAGGATGATTTCGTTTTCACCAAAACGGTCAACCCGCCCATAGCAGAACGGACAGGGCTGATCGAGATTCCGCGAATTGTATACCTGACGTCTATGGACGGGAAAAGCGAACGGCAAATCTATACGTTCAAATTCATGACCTTCTCGTCCTCGAAGGCGTCGCGAAGCTGGACACCTCCCATTGCTCTCCTGAGCCCTGATGGGAAATATCTCGTCGGCTCCCATAGCTCCGAGTATACAATCCGGATTGTCGATATCGAGCAGGGCAAGGCTATTCGAACGTTCACTAGAAAATATCCGCGGGTCAAACACCTTGAAAACGATTTTGAAAGAGAATTCAACAAGAAATTCAACGCTCCCAAGATGGAATACGAACCCGATGTCCGCGGAATGCGATTGAGCGCAGACCGAATCTGGGTCGGCAGCTCGACCACGGATCCGAAAAAGGGAGATCTCTGGGACGTCTTCTCTATGGACGGCAATTTTCTCGACAGTCTTTATCTTGGGCCGGGGCGGCGTCTCCTGAAGGTCGATCCGGATACGATCTTCGTCTCCGAGAATAACGCCGACGAAACCATCTCGATAGCAAAGTGCAAGATCATCGGCTAGGGCGAAAGGCGGAAAAGCGCGAACGTCTATCGCTCACGACGGGAAGATGTGCTCTCCTGGCGCCAAAGACTAGGTCGATCACATCCGCGACAAAGGAAATGCTGCAAACTATGAAATTGTGATTATGGACAGAGATACTGCAGAGGAACTCATAAAATTCAGTGTGATGCTTTTGAGAATTATCTATGAGTTTCCGGCCGCGGCAAACCGCAGGAAAGCGAAACCTTGAACTGAAGAAGGGCATTTGATTGAGGCGCAGGGGAAGCCAGCGGCCCGGAGGCCTGGCTTTTCGGTTAATTGAATATGGGGAAAAAAGGTGGTAGCGGGGGTTGGATTTGAACCAACGACCTCCGGGTTATGAGCCCGACGAGCTACCAGGCTGCTCTACCCCGCAGTTTTCAAGAGCCATTATACCAAAAAAAACCATTTTGTCAAAAACAATTCGCGGATGGGCCTCGGGGGCGATTCCGGCACCTCTTTGAAATCACATATTTAGATGCTTCCTCGCCGCTTCCTTTTCCTTGACATTGCCGAAAGACAAAAAATATAATGAGAAACCTGAAAAATGGCTATTTTCCTCTTTTTCCTCTTATCCACCGTTTGTGTCGGGGCCGTCCTAGGGATGATCCTCTCCAAGAACCAAGCTTACAGCGCCCTTTTTTTGGTCCTCGCCTTCGTCTGCTTGGGCGGCCTGTTCGGCCTTCTCGGCGCCCCGTTCATGGCCGTCGTCCAAATCATCATCTATGCCGGGGCGATCATGGTCCTGTTCATCTTCGTCATCATGATGATCAACCTCCGCCAAGGCCTCTCGCCGGAGAAGAAAAAATGGACCATCGCTCTCTCCGTCGTTCTGGCCCTGGTCCTTCTCCTGGAGCTTGTTCTCGCCGCAAAAGGGACATCCCTTGGCCAGGCGCCGGAGGGAAGCGTCAGCCCCAAGGAAATCGGCCAACTCCTGTTCACAAAATATCTCTATCCTTTTGAAATCACCTCCGTTCTCATCATCGCCGCCTTGGTCGGCGCCGTCGTCCTCGTCAAGAAAAGGGAAAAAGAATGATCCCGGCCGGCTATTTCTTCCTCCTCAGCATCATTCTCTTCGTCCTGGGAATCATCGCCTTCTTCGTCAAGCGGGACCTGATCACCCAGTTCATGGCCGTCGAGATCATGCTCAATGCCGCCAACCTGGCCTTCATCGCCCTGGCCAAATCCCATCATTTCGTGGACGCCCAAGTCATCGTCTTTTTCATCATCACGGTCGCCGCTGCCGAGGCGGCCATCGGCCTGGCCATCATCCTTCTCATCTTCAGGCAGAAGAAATCCATAAAAACCGAAGAGATAAGCTCCATGAAAGGATAGCATGAAGGACATTTTCTGGTTGATCCCGTTCGTTCCCGCGTTCAGCACCCTCGTCCTTGTCCTCTTCGGAAGAAAGCTCCCCAAAAAGGTGGTTTCCTGGCAGGCCTGCCTGTCCGTCTTCATTTCCTTTATCATCGCCCTGATCTCATTTTTCAGCCTGCTGAAGACGCCTCCGGAAAGCTATCCGATCGTCAAAAACCTTTTCACTTGGATCAGCGCCGGCTCATTCAGCGCCAACTTTTCCTTCCAGTTCGATCCGCTTTCCGCCGTCATGGCCCTGGTCGTGACGGGCGTCGGCTTCCTAATCCATGTCTATTCCGTGGGTTACATGGCCCACGACAAAGGCTATGCACGCTATTTCACCTACCTTAACCTTTTTACCTTTGCCATGCTGATCCTGGTCCTGGCCTCCAATATGATCCTGATGTTTGTGGGATGGGAAGGCGTCGGTTTGTGCTCCTATCTTCTGATCGGGTTCTGGTTCGAGAAACACTCGGCCGCCAATGCCGGGAAAAAAGCGTTTATCGTGAACCGCATCGGCGACGCCGGATTTATCCTGGGCATCCTGTTCATCTTTCTGGCTGTTGGAAGCTCGGAATTCACGGCCGTCAATCAGGCTATTGCGGGAGGCTTGATCGCGCCGGGTGCCGCCACCCTGATGGCCATCCTTTTGTTCATTGGGGCCACCGGAAAATCGGCCCAGCTACCGCTTTACATCTGGCTTCCGGACGCCATGGAAGGCCCCACGCCTGTTAGCGCCCTGATCCACGCGGCGACGATGGTCACCGCCGGCGTTTACATGGTCGCCCGGATGAACCTGCTCTTTACGTATTCCGGAACGGCGGGCAACATCGTGGCGCTGGTGGGCGTCCTGACCGCCGTCTTCGCGGCGACGATGGCCCTGACTCAAAACGATATCAAAAGGGTCCTGGCTTACTCGACCATCTCCCAACTGGGCTATATGTTCATCGGCTGCGGTGTCGGCGCCTACGCCGCCGGGATCTTCCATCTCTATACCCATGCTTTCTTCAAAAGCCTGCTGTTCCTCGCCGCCGGCAGCGTCATGCACGCCCTGTCCGGTGAGCTGGACATGCGCAAAATGGGCGGCTTGCGGAAATACCTGCCTTGGACATATCCCACTTTTCTGATCGGAGCGATTGCCATTGCCGGTGTTCCCTTCCTGAGCGGCTTCTTCTCCAAGGACGCCATCCTGACTCAGGCTTACGCTCAAGGCCAATATTTCGTCTGGGCGCTCGGGCTCATGGGGGCCATCCTCACGGCCTTTTACATGTTCCGGCTGATCTTTCTCACATTCCACGGCAAGGAACGGCTGGAACCTGAAGCGAAAAAACACCTCCATGAATCGCCTAAGGTCATGACGATTCCGCTGGCGATTCTGGCTTTCTTTTCGATCGTGGCCGGCTATATCGGGCTCCCGGTCGTCCTCGGCAAAAAAGCAAACCTTTTTCAGAATTTCCTGGAGCCGGTCATCCCGCCCGCTTCCGAAGGTCACCTGAGCATGGGCATGGAATGGACCTTGATTTTGATATCGGTCGTCGTAGCCCTTTTGGGAATTTACATCGCTTACGTGTTTTATCTCAAGCGGCCGGCCATCCCTCACAACATTGTCCGCCGGATTCCCGGAGTCTATAAGCTTCTCTATAACAAATATTATGTGGACGAAGCCTACAACGCCGTCATCGTCAACCCGCTCATCAAGGGCTCGGAAATCATCTATGAGAATTTCGATTTGGCCGTCATCGACGGCGCCCTTAACGGGTCGGCTTCGGCTACGGGCTTTTTCGGCCGGGTGCTGAGCGCCCTGCAGACGGGATATGTCAAGGATTATGTCCTTGTCTTTCTTCTGGGGGCGGTCATTATCGTAGGAATCTTATTGTTTTAGAACATGAGCTTTCCAATACTGAGCTTTGTCACGTTCTTCCCGCTCCTAGGGGCCATCCTGCTCATGTTCATTCCCAAAGACAAAAAAGGTGCGCTCTATACAATATCCCTGGCCGTAGCCTTTATCACCTTCGCCGTCTCCCTTCTCCTCTACTTTCATTTTGACGCCAAGACCGCCGACCTGCAGTTCGTCGAAAAGGGCGCCTGGCTGGGCTACGGCATCAACTATCATCTGGGGATCGACGGTATCAGCCTGTTCCTCGTGTTGCTGACGACGTTTCTCATGCCCATCGCCCTGCTTTCCTCGTGGTCCTATATCCAGGAGAGGGTCAAGGAATATCTGATCTTCATGCTCGTTTTGGAGACCGGCATCATCGGCGTCTTCGTCGCCCTCAACCTCTTTTTGTTCTACGTCTTCTGGGAAGCCATGCTCATCCCGATGTATTTCCTCATCGGCATCTGGGGCGGCAAGCGCCGCATCTACGCCACGTTCAAATTCGTCCTGTTCACCATGCTGGGAAGCCTCCTGATGCTCGTCGCCATTTTTGTCCTTTATTCCACGTATTTCAAGGCCACGGGGACGTATTCCCTGGACCTTTTCGATTATTACCAAATGGGGCTCAACCCGGGACTTCAGATATGGTTGTTTTTGGCCTTCAGCCTAGCGTTTGCCATCAAGGTCCCGATGTTTCCGTTCCATACCTGGCTTCCCGATGCCCATGTCGAGGCGCCCACGGCCGGATCGGTCATCCTGGCCGCCGTGCTCCTGAAAATGGGCGCCTACGGCTTCCTGAGGTTTGCCATCCCGCTCTTCCCCGATGCCGTGACAAAATTTCTCCCGGTGCTCGTGATCCTCAGCCTCATCGGGATCATCTACGGCGGGCTCATGGCCCTCATTCAAAAAGACATTAAGTCCCTGGTGGCCTATTCGAGCGTCAGCCATATGGGATTGGTCATGCTGGCCGTCTTTTCTCTAAATATCGAAGCGACCGAGGGTGCGATTTACCAGATGCTCAACCACGGCCTTAGCACCGGCATGCTGTTCTTGATCGTCGGCATATTGTATGAGCGCGCCCACACCAGGCTGATCAAGGATTTCGGCGGAGTGAGCAAGCAAATGCCCGTCTTTTCGGCGTTTTTCCTGGTCGCCATGCTCTCCTCCGTAGGGCTGCCGGGGCTGAACGGATTCATCGGAGAGATCCTTTGCTTCTTTGGCATTTTCTCCTCAAGCCGTCTGTTCGCCATTCTCAGCATCTCTACGGTCATCCTGGCCGCGGCGTATCTCCTCTGGATGTTTCAGAGGGTCATGCAGGGACCGATCACCAACGAAAAGATCCTCTCTTATCGAGACATTAACAAGCGGGAGATCGGCTATCTTGTGCCGATCGTGATCATGATGTTCTGGATGGGCATCTATCCCCAGACATTTTTAAGAAAAATGGATGCCTCCGTGACGCACTACATCAATCGGATCAAGAGCCGGGAAAAAGTTTTTGTCCTCCAGCCCAAAAGCCCGGCGGACAAATCCCTCAAGGAAAAGGAAACAAAGCCCCGATGAACAGTTTCTTAGCTCTGGCTCCCCTGCTGACCATCGTTTTCGGCGCCCTCCTGGTCCTCATTCTGGAAGCTTTCATTCAAAAGGAAAATAAGAATTACCTAGGCTATATCTCCCTTATGTTCCTCGGCGCCTGCTCCGTTTTTTGCGTCCGGTCCTGGAATGCCAATTATTCCTATTTTGATGGGGTCCTCCACCTCGATAAGCTGGCCCTTTTACTGACCCTTCTCTTTCTGATCGCGACGGCCTTTGTCATGTTGACCGGCATGATGTACATCTCTCTCCAGAATGCCAATTTCGGCGAATTCTATGCTCTTTTGCTCCTGGCCCTTTCGGGCATGATGATCATGGTCTCCACGGTCAACTTCCTGGTCATCTTCTTGGGGTTGGAGGTCCTGTCCGTTTCCAGCTATGCACTGGCAGGGCTCAAGCGAAAAGACGAAAAATCGTCGGAAGCCGCGATAAAATATTTCTTGATGGGAAGCTTTGCCAGCGCCTTCCTGGTCTTCGGCCTGGCGCTCCTCTACGGCGCGGCCCATGAAATCGCCATCCCGGAAATCGTCGGTTATTTTTCTTCAGACGCCGAGGGCCAAGTCATCGCCCTCGTCGGTCTGGGTTTGGTCATCATCGGATTCGCCTTCAAAATCGCCCTCGTTCCCTTCCACATGTGGACGCCGGATGTCTACGAAGGCGCGCCCACGCCCGTCACTGCCTTTTTCTCGGTGGGGCCGAAGTCGGTCGGATTTGCCGTTCTCCTGAGACTTTTTGCCACCTATTGGAACGGCGGATTTCGGTCCGACATGATCCACGGGCTGCTCTGGGCGATTGCCGTTTTAACGATGCTGTTGGGGAACCTGATCGCCCTGAGACAAAAAAACGTCAAAAGGATGCTTGCCTATTCCAGCATCGCCCATGCCGGATACATCCTGGTCGCGATCCTGGCCCGAGAGAGCGCCGGCCTGGTCTTTTATCTGGCGTCTTATCTGTTCATGAATATCGGCGCCTTCAGCGCCCTGATGGCCTTGAGCAAAAAAGACAAAGAATATCTGGAGCTTGATGATTTTTCCGGGATCGGTTTCCAATATCCCTGGATCGGGGCGACTTTTGCCGTGTTCCTTTTCTCGCTGGCCGGTTTTCCCCCCACGGCAGGTTTCCTGGCCAAATTCTATGTGTTCAGCACGGCCGTCAGGCAGGGTCTCGTTCCCCTGGTCATCATCGGCGTCCTGGCCAGCCTGATTTCCGTGTTTTACTACCTGAGGGTCATCGTTTATATGTATATGAGGCAGCCGGAGCGCGAAATCGACATCGTCATGGAAAATCCCGCTCTCTTTCTCGTCCTTTTCCTTTGTTTGTACGGCGTGCTTCAGTTGGGCATATTCCCCGGCAACGTCCTCGTCGTCATCAGGCAAGCCGTCTCCGCTTTATTTTAAAATCAATCCCTCAACAGGCCAAATCGCCGAAGCCGCTTCTAGGATTGTCTCTAGAGGCTGAAATCTAACCCAAGTTCGACAGTTGGCATGGTTAACTCTTTTATTTTCAACAAAACTATC